>JAKVAV010000023.1:0-15192 GCA_022448105.1 Flavobacteriales bacterium
TCCAGACCTTCTTTGGTTCTTTTGGCCCACGATGGTGACAATGCCTTCGGCGGTGGTTTCAGTTATTATATGGAGTCAGTTCCAGGATTTGCCAGCCAAGCTGTTGGTCAAGGTTATGTGCCCACCACAATTGAACAATATTTGAACGATCACCCCGTCCCATCTAGTGATGTCATTCACGTAGAAGATGGTTCATGGGTCAATGCTGCCAATGATTGGGGGCATCCTCAATTCATTAACTGGATGTGGCCTCAATATAATTCTGAGACGCAAGAGTTTGATCCAAACGGATGGACTGAAGATGTGCGTAATTGGGCTGTATTGACCGCGGCAGAGAATCACGTTCAGATGGCTGAGGATTTGTCTGGAGGAGTTGATATAAACGATATTGTTTTTCCTGGTCCACAGTCTTCTAATGCCGAGCTGGCATGGCACTTTTTGATGCCAGGCTACACCAGTGGTTACATGTACTACGGTTCATCCATTGATATGGAAATCAAGCAGACGATAGCATGTAATCAGGCCATTGCGCTCGCTGCTCCGGTCATTTCTGGTCAGTCGGCAAACGATGAAACACCTCCTTCTGTTTTCGTGCCACAGCGCTATCCATACAATCCAGGTGGGACCGGCTTTGGGCCAAATTATGGCTACCAAACCTTCAATAATCCATCAGATTTCACGGTCTGGACGATGGCCTATGACGTAAGTGGAATTGATAGTGCCTACGTTGCTTTCAGAATTGATGCTGACGGTGAAAATCCTCTGAGCAACGATGAGAATGAAACCTATGCAGGTGGTTCAGGCGTCGGAGATTGGCAAACGATTACCATGTCTGAAAGAGTGATGCCAGTTGGGAACATTACCAACAATCCTGAGATCGACTTCTTCGTATTTCCTGATGCTATTGCGAGTCAGTATTACGCGAAGATTGAAGGTTTGAGTGAAGTCTTGGTAGACTATTATGTAGTAGTGGTTGATGACAACGGAAATGAGCAAAAAACGGACATCCAGCATGTTTATGTCGGAGAAAGTACTCCCGTGAATTCTGGAGGTGGTGGAGATGACTACTCGGTTTCCTGGACACCTCAGAGTCCAGAACTCGTGGATGTGATAACCATCACGGTAACCGATGCCAACCAGGGAGCAAAACTCCATTGGGGAGTTTCCGAGGGAGGTCAATCTTTTCAAACGCCGATTTCTGCTTATCAACCAGCAGGTTCAATGCCGTGGCCTGGCTTGGGAGCAATAGAAACTGAATTCATCGGTCCAGATACAGCTGGAAATCTCACGCTAGATATTGGACCATTTGACAATCCAGCTCAAATGCCAAGTGCTATCGATTTTGTGATTCATTTTGATGACGATACCTGGGACAATAACAACGGATCAGACTACAAAATCAACTTACCAACCGAATCCATTCCCGATGGAGTCTCATGGACTCCCTTTTCTCCATCCAAAAATCAAACGATTACAGTTTATGTGAACGGAGCAACCCAAGGTGCGAAGCTCCACTGGGGTGTTCAAACAAATTTAGATTCTTGGAGTGCACCGATTTTAGATTATCAACCTGTCGGTACCACTGATTGGCCCTTGGCAGCTGCGGTAGAAACTCAAATGGACCTTTCTACCGATGGCCTTCTTTCTCTTGAACTGGGACCATTTAATAATCCGCTTCAGGAAATTCAAGGAATCAATTTTGTCATCCACTACGACAATGATACGTGGGACAATAACAATGGAAATGACTATTTCATAGCTGTAAGCAATGAGTTGGAATGCTCACAAGTAGTGAATCTAAACTCCGTGATCAATTCACCATCATCAGTTACGCTGAGTTGGGATCCCATTCATGATGCTTTAGGTTACCAATTGCAAGGTAGACGCCAAGGAGGTTCTCCTGTATCCATGAACATCCTCGACGGCCAAAGCTCTAAGGCGGTTAACGGATTAATTCCCGGTTACACATATCAATGGAGAGTGAGAGCGATTTGCTCTCAAGCGGAACGAGGACCTTTCTCTCAGGTAGCCAGTTTTATCACTCCAGCCAATATGCTGGGTGATGCCAATGTATCCATTTGGCCAAATCCCGCTGATGAAGTCACCAATGTGGTGATTCGAAATTCCCTTGAGACTGTGATTCAAGTGAACATTTACGGTTTGGATGGTCGACTTTTGAAAAGTCAAATGACCGACGAAATGGGGCAAGTTCAGTTCAATGTGTCGGATTTGGCAAAAGGAGTCTACCTCATTCGTTCGGAGGGATCAATGCCGATTTCGAAAAACTTAATTGTTCGATGATTTAGAATCGGTGCCTCAGCTGAATCTTGACTTCTGTTCGTGTGTTTCCATCGATTTCCTCGAGCCCTGATCCCACTGTTTGCCGGTCGGTGAAGTATGTTTGTGCCCAGCGCAGCCAGATGTCTGTGTTGCGCCCGAGATCGTATTTAAGGAGGATATATGCACGGGTTCCTCTTCCGCTGTAGGCGGGAATTGAGAAAAAGTAGAGCACATCGTTTTCGTAGGCGTAAATGCGAGAATCGAAATTGTCTGTATCAAAAAGAGCGTATCTCGCGGCAATTTTAATAGGTACTTTTTTGAGGGACCAAATGACATCTTGATACGCCATAAATCCTCTTGAAATAGGCTCTGAACCTCTTCCAAATTCAGTAAGTTCTATTCTCGATCTTAACCTTATTTGACGTGTCGCACTATGGCTGAAATTTAAGCGAAGATTCCTTCTCGGATTGTCCACCAAAAAATCTACTCCTTCAACATCCTGCCGAGTATTAACTTGCCGGAGGCGATCCCGGTATCGGAAGTAAATATTTGTTCTGCTCGTCGCCTGATATTCCAGCTGGCCGAAGAAGTCATAACCACTGGATGGAGCGTCAGTTTGGAATCGAAGCCACGGAAATCTAAATTGATCGATGTAGGCGTTTAGCTTCCATCTTTTGAACGGTCGAAATTCAACTCCGAAATAGATTCCACTTTCGTTTTCAATCAAAGTCCCTTCTCCGAATCCTACCGAAGCAACTCCTTGGAAATTTCGATCGTAGTGCCTTTGAGTGATGTTGACCAGAAGCCTAGGGTTCATTTCGATGTTCACCCCATTAATGGTTGCAATCCCTCCATTTTCGCTTCTCGCAGTCTCTCCGAAAATTCGAAACTTACTCAGCCGAAAGAAATAGTTTGCACCAATCGCGGTGTTCTCACTTCCGTTAAATCTGAACTGACTGTAGAAATCGGTATTTCTATTGATGGCTCCATTGAGACGCATGTGAGCAGCGGTGACTCCCAGACGCATGTTGGTTGTTGCAAACCGAACATGACCGCCAAAATGTTCTTGAAAAATGGCGTCTTTATCTTCAATTTCGTTGGCCGTGCGATGGAATCCAGTTTCCTGGAAACTGCTAATCAAAACTTCTGGATCAGAGAAATCTAGGGAGTCATTAGTTTCAAAATCGGCCAGATTTCCATCAATTCGCTTCCCAGAGTAAAACGCTGTGAAATCAAATTTTCCTTGATTAATCGTTACACCACCACCTCTCAAGAAAAGGTTTTCGTTGATGGATGTGTATGGTGTCAAACCGCGACCATCTTGAGCAGTACTGAGGGTGAATGAACTCTTTCTATTGAACCCCAATCCCGACCAAAAGGTTAATCCCTGGCCAAACTGCGCCTGATAATCACCGATGGCCAATTGCTTGATCATCCCAAAATCTTTGAGATAGACATGGCCCGAATAGAAGTCAAATCCGTTGGGCTGAGAACCTTGGCCAAATTCTTCTCCATTGTCTTTTTCGGCAGTCATACCAAAGCTGATGCGATCACCAAATCGATATCTATATCTTGCAAATACCTTATCTGGTGAGCCTAGGTATCTTGCATTCGGATTTTCTTCGAGTTGTTCTTGGCTGAGGTCTGCATAGCCGGCTTGGTCTTCCAAAATTCTTTGCCATCTTAACACAACTTCATGTTTGCCGTAATTTTTTATTTTGTAGAAGGTGATTTTATCCTTTTGCTCATCCAAACTCACTCGAACAAAAGGCAGGATTAATTCGGCAGTGGCCTGATTCCATCCTTCAATAAATGCCAATTCTGTCAAGGAGAAGAGCTGTCCATATTTCTCTCGGTAGTCAACAAACTGGAGAATTTGGTCATTGGAAAGCAGTCCCAAACCGTAGAGCTCATCAACCGTCGCGGTGTTGAGGTTTAGTGGGAAGTCCAAATAGATGGCGAGTTGCTCAAAGAGAGTGGTGTAGTCGAGGTTTTCATCCTCAGCCGCCTCGGCTAGTTGCTCGATTCGCTGTTCGATAACGTTGCCACGGTCTACTTTTTGATCGGGCTGAGCGAAGACAAATCCAACGATAACAAGGAAGGTGGAAGTGAGGACTAGATGCCTCATTTCTTTCCTGGGTTATACGTTAGCGAAATTTGGGGTGAGTAGCCGAGTATGCTGCTATAGGTCGAAGCTAAGTCAAATTGGAAGCTGTTAAAATCCAATCCAAGGCCAAAGCTGAAGAGGCTAGGTTCAGAGGAAGCTCCTAATCTGAGGTAGAGCATCTCAACCGGTTGGTATTCAATCCCGCCGCGAAAAAGAGTACTTTGATCAATGTCTTTCTCTACCTCACCGGCAAACAAAACTTCTTCGCTGATTTGATATCCAGCACCTAATCGAAGAACCGTGGGAACCTTTTCGTCTGGTATAGCGAAATCACCATTATCTACTAGTGTCGAGCGTGTTGGATTGAAAAGGTGTGCGGCCACGGTTACCCTTTCTGAAACTTTCATTCTCACTCCAATTTCGGCGCTCAGTGCTCCTGCATTTCCATAGTCTTCAGTGGCAATTCTGGTTGTGTGGTAGTTGATTTGAACACCGACTGAAAACTTCTNCGAGAGCTTCATGGCGTAGTTGAGTCCGAGCTTTCCTTCGTTGTAAATGCTGTAGCCAAAATTGCTGTAATTCAATCCTATGGATCCGTTACCTAGGGGCATGGCTCCTGCAAAACCTGCAAAGGCAAGTCCGTCCACTAAGAACCTACTTTCGTAAAAAGCTCCTGCGGTGAAGTGCTCAATGTATGCCAGTCCGGCTTGATTTTGAAAGCTGCTCCAAATATCGGTGAAGGTGAGGGCAGCATTGGCCATTCCCGCGGGGCGCGCACCAACCGGATCATTACCATTATTGGCGAAAGCAAAAGATGGCCACAGGAGTATTATGAGTAAAAGCTTTCTCAAAGAATTGGTTGAATCGGCAAAATACGAATCTCAACCGTTGATCAGGATTAATAGGGATTGAAATATTGTCGTGGGTCTCATTTACTAATGCGATGACAGAAATATTAAGCAATGATTTGTTCAGGCAAGCCAAGTGCCATGCCTTTCGATAAAAGCTCTAGCTTATCCGTAAACAGCCATCTCATCGGTACTTTCCAAAACCAATCTTATTCTAATGCCGAGTGGCGATTTATCAGAAACCTTACTTTGTCTGAAAGAGTGTGAATGCTGATAAGGATATCTTTCTGAAGGTTTATTGGTTTGCCATGAGCACTCAGTTTTTCGATCACCTGATAAGGTATCTCGCAAACTCCGTAATGTATAATTAAACTCACTTTCTCACTTCTACTTCATCCACGTTCCACCTTGCCAAAAGAGTTCTTTGAAGAGATTTCATGTTCTATATTTGACGCCCAGAAAGAATAGTATGTCAGAATACAACGTTGCGGTGCTTGGTCCAATTCCGAGAGATCATATAACCACCCATAGAGGAGAAGTAATCGAGAAGTACGGATGCGCTATGCACACTGCGATTGGTCTAGCTAAGCTCTTAGAGGGAAAAGGAACGGTCCATTTGGTCTCTCATGTTCGAAAGCAAGACATCAATGAAATCAAAAAGGTGCTTGTCGATTTCCCGAATATAAATACGGACTGCATCAGTTGTGAAGCCGATCAGGGAGATGTGATTCGATTGACCTTTAAGGATCAAAATAATCGAATTGAGAAGCAAACTGGATTTATGAATCCAATAGTTCCTGCTGATCTTGATGGAGTGATGCATTGCAATACTTTCGTTTGTGTACCTATCTCGGATTACGAAGTACCACTTCATACTCTACAGTACATTAAGGCGAATAGCGATGGGGTGATCATTTTTGATGCTCACGGACCCACGAATTCGGTTACTACACTTGGAGATAGAGTTCTCAAATTCTGGATAGATCGCGATGAATGGCTGCCCTATATCGATGTGCTAAAAATGAATTTAGAGGAGTCTAACTGCTGTTGGTTTGATAAAGAAATTGATGAAAAGCAATTAAAGCCATTCGATGAGAAGGATATCAGCCACCTTCCTGCCTTTGCAGAACATGCTATTGGGGTTGGGCTAAAATCTTTAATTGTAACCCTTGACTCCAACGGAAGCGCAGTTTTCTATAAAGATGATGAAGGTGTCCATCAGCAGCTGGTAAGAGCGATAAGGGTAGATCATGTGGTAGATACAACAGGCTGTGGCGACTCTTTTGCCGGAGGTTTGGGTTTTGGGTTGCTCGAAAGAGCCGATGACTATATAAGAGCCGTTAAGTTTGCAAATGCTCTGGGAGCTCAACGAACACAAGGAACAACCTTTGCAGTTTTTAAACCACTTCGCGAGACTGAAGAGCAAATCAAAGCTGAATACGGTTCACTTTAATTTCCTTTCAAAGATTAAGTCTGAATGTCAACTAAAGGCGAAATCATTCGACATACCCTAAAAACAGAACGAGGAATCTCTTGTGAAGTAACTAATTTTGGTTGTCGCATTATAAAACTCTTGGTGCCTGATAGAGAAGAGAATTTTGATGACATAGTTTTAGGATTTGATACCATTGAAGAGTACTTTGAAAAGCCAGAAACCTACTACGGGTCAATTATAGGTCGTTATGCAAATCGCATAGCAAAAGGCCATTTTCAGCTAAATGGTAGGAATTATCAGCTTCCGATAAACCATGGGAATAATCATATTCACGGCGGTGAAAATGGCTTTAACTCCAAAGCGTGGCAAGTACTTTCTACCAATCTAAATTCTATAGAATTTGGGTATTCTTCCCCCTGTGGAGAAGAAGGTTTTCCTGGAAATCTTTCGGTCAAAGTACGTTATGAGCTTTCAGATGAAGAAGGGTTAAAGTTGATGTATAAGGCATCGACTGATCAGGCCACACCGATCAATCTTACCAATCATTCGTATTTCAATCTTCTAGGAGCAGGAAACGGGAGAATTGATGGACATGTTTTCCAGATCATAGCCGATGAATACTTAGTTGGGAATGAAGAACAAATCCCTAATGGAGAGAAAGTTACGGTTGAAGGTACTCCCTTTGACCTGAGAGAGCCAAAGGTGATTTCAAATTTGCTTAACCTAGAAAGTGAGCAGCTAAGAATAGGAAATGGATTTGATCATAACTTCATTCCTAATGGGGAGGGGTTGAGGAAGATTGCCAGAGTTTTTGAGCCAATTAGTGGAAGGTTGATGGAAGTTATTTCCGATGAACCAGGGGTTCAATTCTTCTGCGGTAAGGCTATGGATAGAGACGTCTTGGGGAAAGAGGGTAAAATCTACGGCGAACGGTCAGCTTTCTGTTTAGAAACTCAGCATTTCCCCAATAGTGTCAATGAACCGAGTTTTCCCTCGACAATTTTGAACCCAGGAGAAGAGTTTAGCTCAACTACGATCTATAAGTTTTCAGTTGAATTTTAGCTGATGTTCTGAGCATCGTTCAGCACTTTAGACTTTAAGTTTTCTTTGAATTCTGTAATGCGGTCTCTGAGACTTTCATCACTAGTCCCGAGAATTTCTGCTGCGAGAATTCCGGCATTTTTGGCTCCATCCAGCGCCACGGTTGCTACTGGCACTCCGCTGGGCATTTGCAGAATGCTCAAAACAGAGTCCCAACCGTCTATGCTATTTCTACTTTTTACGGGAACTCCAATTACAGGAAGTGGTGTAATCGAAGCGGTCATTCCTGGAAGGTGAGCCGCTCCTCCTGCTCCAGCAATAATTACTTTTATGCCTGCATTCACAGCGTTTTTGGCATAATCAAACATTCGATCTGGTGTACGGTGCGCTGAAACGATATCTATTTTATAAGGGACCTTTAGTTCTTCTAAAATATCCGCCGCTTGCTGCATTACTGGGAGGTCGCTTTTACTCCCCATGATTATTCCTACCATGATTATTCTGATTTTACCTTAATCGTGTCTTTTATTTGGTGTGCTAACCTTCTCGCTGAGTCTGCTTCATTGGTTGTAATGGTGACGTGTCCCATTTTTCTAAACGGATGCGTGTCAGTTTTTCCATACAGGTGAATGTAAACGCCGCTCTCAGCTAGTGCATCTTCTAAACCTTCGTATTTCACTGGTCCAGAAAATCCTACTTCTCCAAGAAGGTTCACCATTGCTGCTGGAGTGCTCAAAGCTGTGTCTCCAAGAGGCAGCCCAAGAATGCAACGCAAATGCTGCGCGTATTGAGAAGTTATATTTGCTTCAATTGTATGATGCCCTGAATTGTGAGGGCGTGGTGCCACTTCATTCACAAAGACATCTCCGTTTGGATTAACGAAAAGCTCAACAGCCAATATTCCCACAAACCCAAAGGACTCAATTGTTTGCTTAGCAATGTTTCGCGCAATCCGTTCAATTTCTGCACTAATTTCTGCTGGAGCAAATAAGAGCTCCACCAGATTAGCCTCAGGGTCGAATTCTAATTCGACCGCCGGGAATTCGGTCGTTTCACCCTTGGTGTTTCGCGCGGCTATAACTGCGAGTTCCTTCTCAAAGGGAACGAATTTTTCAAGGACCGAAGGAGCGTCAAAGGCCTTTTCAAAATCGGCCTCTGTGCGCATGATCTGAACTCCTTTACCGTCATAACCGCCTTTTCGAAGTTTCTGAGCAAAAGGCAGAAAATCCACGTGATCTTTCAGGTCTTCTTTTGATTGGATCAACCGAAATTCAGCGGTCGGGATCCCCTTATCTTTATAGAATTCCTTTTGTAAACCCTTGTCTTGAACGATTTCTAGAAGCTCAGGTTGAGGATAGACATGTACACCTTCTGATTGTAATCTTTTGAGCGCAGGAATGCTCACATGTTCAATCTCTACGGTGATAAGATCTTTATCTTTTCCAAAATTATAGACGGTTTCCTCGTCATTGAAATCTCCTACTACAAACTCAGGAACCAAGTGGGCACATGGAGCATTTGGGTTTGGATCAATACAGGAAAGTTTGATGTCGAGATTCACTGCTTCTTGCTGCATCATTCTTCCGAGCTGGCCACCGCCCAAAACGCCGAGCTTAAAATCCTTGTGGTAAGGGGCTTTTGACATAATGGCAAAGATAGTTTTTAACTCAAATGCAATCAGCTCGACGAGCTTAAATGTTGAATGATCGGTTCCTTTGGTTCTCAAACATATGAACTATTTAAAATCAGTTTCCATCACTTGAAAAGAGCACAAATGATTGATTACCTTCGCTGACCATAAAAGACTTTTTATGTCATCAGTGACCATTCACGACAAAGATTTTGTCATTTACCTCGAAGAAGAAAAAATTCAAAAAGCAATTGAGGAACTAGCGTATCAGCTTACCCAAAAGTATGAGGGAAAAGATGTTGTATTTATTGGGGTCTTGAATGGATGTTTTCGATTTATCTCTGACTTAATGAAGCACATCGAGTTTGACGTTGAGGTAAATTTTTTGAAGCTTTCGTCCTACCGTGGAACGGCATCTACAGGAAAGATTTCTGATTTGCTTTCGCTGAATTCCGATATCAAGGGAAGACAGGTGGTTGTCCTTGAAGATATTGTCGATACTGGACATACGCTCGATTATTTAATGAAATTACTTAAGGACAAAGAAGTTGCATCAATAGAAGTAGCTTCACTACTATACAAACCGGACGCATTCGCCGGGAAGACCAAACCTAATTATGTGGCCTTCAACATTCCAAATCTCTTCGTGGTTGGTTATGGACTCGATTACGACGGATTGGGAAGAAACCTAAATGATATTTACCAAATTAGATCTTAGTTATGATTAACCTCGTGCTGTTTGGCCCTCCGGGTGCAGGAAAAGGGACCCAGGCTGAAAAAATCGTCAATAGACGCAACCTTGTTCATCTTTCTACGGGAGATATTTTTAGAAGAAATATTAAGGAGCATACCGAGCTTGGTGATCTGGCAAAAAGCTACATGGACAAGGGAGAGCTTGTTCCAGATGAAGTGACCATCAAGATGCTCGAGTCTGAAGTAGATCGACACGTTAATTCCAACGGATTTATTTTCGACGGGTTTCCTCGTACTTCTGCTCAAGCCAAGGCGTTAGATGCTTTTTTGGAGACTAAGAATACTTCCATATCCGTGATGTTGGCACTGAGTGTTGAGGATGATGAACTCAAGAAGCGACTCAAGAAAAGAGCAGAGGTAAGTGGTCGTACAGACGATGCAGATCCGGATATTATCGCCAATCGAATCGCCGTTTACAAAAGTGAGACTGCTCCAGTAGCTGATTACTACAAGGCTCAAAACAAATACGAAGAGATTGAAGGTATTGGCTCAATAGAGGAAATCAGCGAGAAACTCTTCGACGCGATTGGCAGCCATGAGTAATCGCAACTTTGTCGATTATGTAAAAATTCATTGCCGTTCTGGAAAGGGTGGCGCTGGGAGTAAGCATCTTTTTCGAGATAAACTCACTTCCAAAGGAGGCCCTGATGGTGGCGACGGTGGCCGAGGTGGTCATGTGATCATTAAGGGGAACTCCCAGCTTTGGACCTTGCTTCATTTGAAGTATCGAAAGCACATCAAAGCCAGTCATGGAGAGGCAGGTGGTCGTCAAACCAGTACTGGAAAATCTGGAGAAGACGCTATTATTGAGGTTCCTCTCGGCACGGTGGCCAAGGATCCTGATACCAATGAGGTACTCACTGAGATTACCGAAGATGGACAAGAATTCATCCTTTTGATGGGTGGTCGAGGAGGTCAAGGAAATGTCCACTTTAAAACCTCAACCAGACAGACACCGAGATTTGCTCAACCTGGCGAAGACGAACAAGAAGCTTGGAGGATTCTCGAGCTCAAGGTTCTTGCCGATGTAGGATTAGTCGGTTTTCCGAATGCTGGAAAATCAACACTTCTTTCAGTCATTACCGCTGCAAAACCCGAAATTGCTAACTATCCTTTTACCACTTTGGTTCCCAATCTGGGTATCGTGAGCTATCGGAATGATAGATCGTTTATCATGGCCGACATTCCTGGAATTATAGAGGGAGCAAGCCAGGGTAAAGGGCTAGGGACGAGATTTTTGAGGCATATCGAGCGGAACAGTCTTTTGCTCTTTATGATTCCTGCGGATAGCGATAATATCGCTAAAGAATATCAGATTCTCATCAAGGAATTAGAGCAATACAATCCTGAACTTTTAGATAAAGATCGACTGTTAGCTGTTACCAAAAGTGATTTGCTCGATGAAGAGCTCATGGCTGAGATTCGAGAAGAAATGCCTTCTGTCAATTTCGTTTTTATTTCGTCGGTAGCACAACTGGGCCTTACGGAATTAAAGGATAAGATCTGGAAAAAGTTGACTAGCTAATGATAGAGAAACTGGAGTTAATCGATAGAGAACTGTTTCTCTGGCTTAACGGTTTTCATGCTGATTGGCTAGATCAACCCATGTATTGGATGACAGACGCGCGGGTTTGGACACCGCTCTATGTATTTTTCCTTTGGGCTATTGCTAGAGCCTACAATTGGAAGGTCTCTTTGCTGGCTTTGCTGGGAGTTATATTGGTTGTAGCCCTTGGAGATCGAATATCGGTCGAGCTATTTAAGGAAGTGTTTCAGCGGTACCGGCCATCTCGAAACCTTGAATTATACGACCTGGTTCATATCGTGAATGACTATCGAGGAGGTAAGTATGGCTTCGTAAGCTCCCACGCCACAAACTTCTTCGGAATCGTAACTTTCCTTTTTATGGTTCTAAAAAAGCCTTATCCAAAATCGGCGCCGTTCATTTTTCTTTTTGCAGCATTGATCTCTTACACTAGAATTTATCTCGGAGTTCATTATCCTTCAGATATCGTTTGCGGAACCGCTCTTGGGGCATTGATTGGTTGGTCTGTTTACCATCTCTTTAATCGATTTGTATGGAAATTACCACCAAAGACTTAATAGCCATTTTCTTAGGAGGTGGATTAGGGTCGGTTGCTAGATTTCTCACCGGTCGATTTGCTATGAGATTGATTAATAGCTCCTTCCCTTGGGGTACCCTTTTGGCCAATATGTTAAGCTGCATTGCGCTCGTTTTCTTTATTTGGCTTATCGCCAAAAACGATATGAAAGAATGGTGGATTTCATTTGCTGTGATTGGATTTTGTGGAGGCTTTAGTACCTTCTCAACCTTTAGCTACGAAACGGTTAAGCTTTTACACGGAGGCCATTTTTTCATGGCTGGCGCCAACGTTTTGGTTAGCTTAGCAGTGTGTCTTCTCATTCTCTATCACTTGTCAAGAATCATTGTATGAGCCGAATTTTAATTCTTGCTACAGGTTTACTTTTGAACATCAACCTCTTTGCTCAAGACAAGAACGACAAGCCAAAATTGGTAGTGGGAATTGTCGTAGATCAGATGAGAAACGATTATTTAACGCGCTTTTCAGATTTGTACTCTGATGATGGATTTATGAGGCTGATAGAGGAAGGGTTTTATGGGGCGAATCATCGCTTCTCTTACATGCCGACCACAACCGCTCCAGGTCATGCTTCGGTTTATACCGGAACGACTCCTGCTATTCACGGTATCGCTGGGAATGATTGGTATGATCCTGTAAAGAAGGAGGGAATCTACTGCGTCCAGGACAAGAGTGTGAGATCTGTAGGGGTAGATAATGCGGCTGGACAAATGAGCCCGAGGAATTTATATGTGACAACTATAACCGACGAACTGGAACTTTTTTGGAACATGAAATCCAAGGTCGTGGGTGTTTCCTTGAAAGATCGCGGAGCCATTTTGCCGGCTGGACACGTCTCCGATGGAGCTTATTGGTACAAAGACAAAAAATTCATCACCAGTTCTTTTTACATGGAAGAATTACCCAAATGGGTGCAAGAGTTCAATGAAAAGAATCTCGTGGATAAATACCTTGATAAAGGCTGGGAACCACTNTTTGATTTAACCGCCTACAGAGCAAGTCTTCCTGATTCCAATGTTTATGAAGCTACCTATGCGGGTGAGGATTACTCTACTTTGCCGAAGGATTTTGAAGCGCTTTCGGTTGAAAATAATCCTAATGATTTGGTAAAAANTTCTCCTTGGGGAAATACTCTGGTCTTGGCCTTTGGAAAGGAAGCTATTTTGAAAGAGGAGATGGGAAAAGATGATATTACTGACTTTCTTGCAATGAGTTTCTCATCTCCAGATTATATGGGTCATGCTTATGGGCCTCGCTCGCTGGAGGTTCAAGACATGTATCTCAAGCTTGATCTCGAATTGGCTGAGTTTTTCAAATTTTTGGACAAAGAAGTCGGAAATGGAAACTATACCGTCATGCTTACCGCTGACCATGGTGCCGCGGATGTTGCTCAATTCTCTATCGATAACCAGTTACCCGGCGGATATTTTGATAAGAAAAATATCAAAAAGCTACTGGAAGAATTCCTCTTAGCTTACGATTCTCTGGGTAAGGATATGATTGAGACTGTAGAAGGATTTCACGTTTTTTTCAATCATCAATTACTCAAGCAGTCAAACATTGATTCGGAGCATCTCTCAAGATATCTGGCGCGTGAAATGACCAAATTCCCCGGGATTTATGCGGCCTACTCGACATATGATGCCAGGATGTCTGGAGCAACAGAATTTCCATTAGCCAACTTGCAGAGAGGTGTTCACCCCGAACGGTCTGGAGACGTTGTTTTTGTATTGCATAGCGGCTGGATGCGCTATGGAAAAGTGGGGACAACCCACGGAACCCCTTGGGTTTATGACCAAAATGTTCCACTTCTTCTTTATGGTCACGGGGTAAGGAAAGGTAAACTTTATCGCGAAACCAATACTAGAGACATTGCCCCAACGCTCAGCGTCATTATGGGCGTACCTTTTCCTTCGGGCACCACTGGAAGTCCTGTGATTGAAGCGATCTATAAGTAGATTTCTAAGTCGTAATGACTACGTGAACTCATTCTTCCATCAGGATGTCTTTGGACGAAAGCCTTTACATAAGGGCAATAAATAACCGTTTCGTAACCATTTTCACCCCCATATTTTAAGGCGTAAATTGCTAAAGCTTGTGCAACGCCTTTACCGCCGAGCTCTCTAGGAACTCCGGTGTGAATAATGAAGTACTTATTACCTTTTAACTTATACTCAAGCACAGCCAAGTGCCCTTCGAGAGTAACTTCGAAGTGCATTTTTTCAGTATTGTTTAGTATCCCATTTTCCTTTATCGGCAGCGGAGTCGTAAGTGCTTGTCAAAAAATCGAGTAGGGTCTCTTCGGGATTATCCGCCTCTACCACTGAGTGATACGTAAGGATGAATTCTCCTAGATCATTACTCCAATAGGCTTGTTCAGGTAGAATTTTTGCAGATGGGAAATCCTCGGGACTCGGTTAGCAATACGAGTAAAAGATTGGTTCTGGAAAATCTCTAGATCCTGGCCAAAACCCAGCACTGCTTAGTTCCTTGGAGCAGGCTTCTTGCATTACATCTAATGGCATGTTTGGCATTCCACCTTGACGGAGGGGGTGCATTACGACCAGAAAATCTAGTAACAGCAAGGTCAAAAGCTCCCCAAAACAAATGTGCGGGACTGCATTTACCGATAAAGCCGCTTCTGAATTTTAAAAAGACATTGTGAACACCTACTGTAGCTTGCCAAAAGTTTATTGCAGATACAGGATTGTAGGTCTTGTGATGATGAGTTTCAGCAAATGGGGGATTATCAGCCAACTCATTTGGCCTTGCATAAATACTCACTTTTATCCCTAAGTTCTTTAACTTGTGGAAGACTTGGCTATAGAATTCGGCAATAGAAAGATCGGTCAACGAAAATTTAACATCTTTATTAAACGTGGAAGAAATGATGAGCAAGTGCTCTTGAAAGTCGAACTCAATTTCTATGATTCCATTAAGATACGGTATGCTTCCAGTGGTGAAATATCTGGTTG
>JAKVAV010000023.1:15283-46864 GCA_022448105.1 Flavobacteriales bacterium
ATCATCAATAGTTTTCAGAGTCTCATTCTTCTCATTCAGAGCGCAATATTTCGAATTTGCTTCCGTAACATTAGACCGTATCTCCAGTGTTTTATTTTTTAATTCAAATGTTATGTCAGCGCAAAATAGAATTCCATTCTGAAGAAAATGAGTGTCTACTCCTTTGGATTCGCATAGCGCTTCACGTCCTCTCCGCAAATTCTTTGGTCACATAGTATGATCAAACGCTCAATAAGATTTCGTAGCTCTCTAATGTTTCCGGTCCAGTTGAGTGATTGTAGAGCTTCGTAAGCGTCTTTGGTTAATTCTTTGCGCTGATTTCCTTGTTCTTGGGCGATTGAGTCTAAAAAATGGTCGGCCAGTAATGGGACGTCATCGATACGATCGTTCAAGGGCGGCACGTGAATCAAGATTACACTCAACCTGTGGTAGAGGTCTTCCCTAAAGTTGCCTTCTTTGATTTCAGCGTTGAGGTCTTTGTTAGTGGCTGCAACTACTCTCACATTCACCTTAATATCCTTATCCCCTCCAACTCTGTTGATCTTGTTCTCTTGAAGAGCTCTCAAAACCTTGGCTTGAGCTGACGCGCTCATATCTCCAATTTCGTCGAGAAAGAGAGTGCCGCCATCGGCTTGTTCAAATTTTCCTTTGCGTTGCTTGACTGCAGAAGTGAAGGCACCTTTTTCATGGCCGAAGAGTTCACTTTCGATAAGCTCTGAAGGTATTGCAGCGCAATTTACTTCTATGAAAGGAGCTTTGGCTCTAGTGCTATTCTCGTGGAGCTGACGAGCTACAAGTTCTTTACCAGATCCGTTAGGTCCAGTAACTAAGACTCTTGCGTCACTGGGGGCCACTTTCGCAATCATCTCTTTTATTTCCTCAATGGCTTTTGACTCTCCAATAATATTGGAGCCTTTAATAAGCTTGATTTTCTTCCTTAAAGTTTTGGTTTCGGTTTCCAAAGTGACGCGTTCCATTGCGTTTCTCAAGGTCACTAAGGTTCTGTTGAGGTCAAGCGGCTTCTCAATAAAATCGTAGGCGCCTTTTTTGATGGCTTCTACGGCCGTCTCAATATTCCCATGTCCAGAAATCATCACGATGGGCGACTCTACTCCTTGTTCAAGAGCTTTTTCGAGTAATTCCATCCCATCCATCTTTGGCATTTTGATATCGCAGAGTATCGCATCATAGGTGTTTTCGGTCAACTTTTTGAGTCCGGTTGGGCCATCTTCAGCGTCGTCAATGGTGAATTTTTCAAATTCGAGAATCTCTCGTAGAGTATTTCTGATACTTCTCTCGTCATCAATAATAAGTATTGAAGCCATTTTATAAATTTCCTTTTAGTACTTCAAAAAGTACTCCTTCTTTCAAGGAGTATTTAGAAAGTTTTACAGTCTCAATGGGTGCATTTCTGAGAACGTATCGAACGAGTACTGCCGAAATGACGATCATATTTAAACGCATTGCTACCATACCATCCATTCCTTCACGCTCCATTCTTGTGGAGAGGACTAATTCATTGAGATGAGCGTCAAGAGCTTCTCGGTCAAAGTTATAACTGGTAAATTTCAACTTTTCTTCATAGTCTCCTTCCCTCTTGGCAATGACGTCCGAAAAGGTGTCAAAAGACCCCGAAGAGCCAATCATGGTCCTGACATTTTCTGCTTTTATGGCGTCAAAAACTTCTATGATCTGATTTTCTATGTGTCTTTCTAATTCATTCAAGGTATCTTTTGAAATGGGATCTTCCGGTTTGAATTTCTCCAAGAGCCTACTCACACCTAGCTCGTAACTCTTTTTCCAAAGGATTTCTTCATCATTCGCAACAATAAATTCTGTGCTTCCACCGCCGATATCCATGATAAGCACATTGTCTTTGATCAAGGCTCCACTGAGCTGCACACCATTGTAGATCATGCTCGCTTCCCTATCTCCATCGATAACATGGATGTTTATACCGTATAGGTCTTTCACCTTTTGGACATAGTCAGTAGCATTCGTTGCTCCTCTTACTGCAGAAGTTGCAAAAGCTAGAACCTTGTCGCAATATTGATTTTTAATTGCCGAAATCTGCGCTTCGAGGGCCAAGAAAGATCTTTGCATGGCGGCTTCTGTTATGTACTTCTTCTCGAAGCTTCCTTCTCCAAGCTTAACCCCGACTTTTGATTTGTATATTGGTCTGTATCCACCCTTATTATCTAGCTCAGCGATAAGCAGATTAAAGGTATTTGTTCCCATGTCGATGATTCCTACTTTCAAGTGATTCTGGTTTTATCCAAAAATCAAATATAGCGGAATATCAAGTTAATTAAACCTGAGGATGTATGGCTGGAGAAAAAAATCAATATCGCAGCCATTTTGCCAGCTCCTTGTAATTAACCTTTTTACCGTACATGAGTATTCCTACTCGATAAATTTTACCAGCCAACCAAACACAGAAAATAAAACCTCCTATCAAGAGAACCATAGATAGGATAAGTTGCCAAATTGAACCTGCATCGAAACCCATCGCCACTCTGACCATCATTACAATAGGGGAGGTAAGTGGTATTTGCGAGAACCAGAAAACTGCTCCTCCCTCAGGATTGGTGAGGGCAAATTCCGATACGATAAATCCAAATACCAGGGGTATGGTAATCGGCATCATAAATTGCTGGGTGTCGGTATCGTTATCAACCGCTGAACCAACTGCAGCGAACAAGGAAGCATATAGAAGATAGCCACCGAGGAAGTAAAAAATAAACATACCTATCATCAGGGGCCAATTCACTCGGAAGAGAATGAGTTCTGCCATTTCACCAATCGCAGCTTCTTCCATCACATCTTTAGACATTTCTTGAGCTATTTCGTCGGTCACTTGGACCTGTTCTGCCATTGTTGCAGCATTCGAGAGCTCAGGCGCAAGGAAGGAAGTTGCCAACGAAAATAGCACGCTGGATAAAGTCACCCAAAGTAAAAATTGAGTGAGCCCAACTAGTGCTACTCCTACAATCTTTCCCATCATGAGCTGAAATGGCTTGACAGAAGAGATGATGACCTCAACAATTCTATTGCTCTTTTCTTCCATTACGCCGCGCATTACTTGCACTCCATAAAGGAAGATGAAGAAGTAAATGAGTACGGCAAATCCGAAGCCGATAAATGCTTGTTCTTGTTTAAAAGAAGCAGTACCGTCTTCTGCATCAACAGTAATGATCTTAAGGTCGGTGTTGATCTCGTCAAATTTTTCTTTTGGAATGGATTCCAGTAGTAACTTGTTGTCTTCAATGACTCCTTCCACCTGAGATTTAATGTAGCTTCTCGCCTTCATCGAAGGCAGCTTTCTAAAAACCATTTCGGCTTCGGGAAAGGTGATGATGTCTTCCCTTAAGACCAACATCAAGTTATAACTAGTAGAGTCAAATTCAGCGTTTGTTAGGCCTCGAGTAGTGTAATCAAAGCTAATTTGAGAAGTCGGCTTTAACTGATTGGCAAACATTGTAGTTGCCTGACTGGTGCTATCTTGAGCTATTTCTGGTGTGAGATCCACGACCAATACGTCGTAGTTACTTGAATCGCTCATTCCCAGATACACTCCTAAGCTGAGTAGGCCTCCAATAAGAAGTGGTCCCAAAAAGGTCATGATAATGAAAGACTTTTTCTTTACCCGACTTATGTACTCTCTTTCGATAATTAGGCTAATCTTACTCATCTAAACCTTCGTTTTTCTGAACTACTTTAATAAAAATGTCATTCATACTCGGAATGACTTCATTGAGAGAATGAATTTTGGATACTGGGATTACTGCTTGCAGTAGATCGTTCACTGTGGCCTTATCGAGCAAACGAATTCTAGCACTTGTAAAGTTTTCTTCCGTTTTTTGATGGCTTACTAGCTCAAAATTCACCCATAGCGAATTCGTGAAACTAAGCATATCACCTTCAAATACAAGGTCGTAAACCCCTTCTTTGAATTGATTTTTGACATCCTTCACCTTTCCTTGAAGGACTACCTTGGAATCATTGATTAAGGCCATGTGGTCGCATATTTCTTCGACTGATCCCATGTTATGGGTGGACAACATAATGGTTGTTCCTTTTTTGCGCAATCGCAGTAGTTCCTCTTTTATCAAGTTCGCATTGATTGGGTCAAACCCGCTAAATGGTTCATCAAGAATGAGGAACTTTGGCTCGTGCAATACCGTCGTGATAAATTGAACTTTCTGGGCCATCCCTTTAGAAAGCTCTTCCACTTTCTTGTTCCACCAATTTTGAATCTCAAAACGAATGAACCAATCTTTAAGCTTCTTAGTAGCCTCGTCTTTTTTCATGCCCTTTAAGCGGGCTAAGTAAAGAGCCTGCTCTCCAACTTTCATTTTTTTGTAAAGACCACGTTCTTCTGGCAGGTAACCAATCTTTTCTACATGCTCTGGCTTAAGGAACTTACCACCAAATTTTATTTTGCCATTATCGGGTGCGGTGATCTGATTTATAATCCTGATCAGAGATGTTTTGCCTGCACCATTTGGTCCTAGGAGTCCAAATATGCTTCCTTTCGGAACAGCTATGCTTACATCGTCTAAAGCCAGATGGTGAGCATAGGCTTTCGTGATATTTTCAGCTTCTAGTATTGCCATTTATTGCCTCGTGATTTAGAAATCAAAACTAAACGAAAACCGCCTTACTTTTAGGGTAAGGCGGTCCAGTTTTTGAATAAATATTTCATTCAAACATGTCCTTGACCTTCTGGAAAAAGCTCTTTTCGCTATGATCCGCGTTCGGTTGGAAATTCTCGCTGTCCTTAAGCTGCTCGAGGATCTTTTTCTCATCCTTACTCAATTCTTGCGGAGTCCACACATTGATGTTTACGAGTAAGTCTCCTTTGCCGTAGCTCTGCACACTCGGCAATCCCTTTCCTTTAAGGCGCACTAGCTTTCCGCTCTGAGTACCAGCGGCGATATTGATTTTGGCTTTTCCTTCAACTAAGGGTACTTCGGCTGAGCCTCCGAGCACCGCATCTATAAAACTCACATAGAGGTCGAAGTGTAAATTTTGTCCATTTCTTTTTAGGTAACCATGTTCTAACTCTTCGATCACTACCAATAGATCGCCGGGGACGCCGCCCATTGGTGCAGCGTTTCCTTTTCCACTTACGTTGAGCTGCATTCCCTCTTCAACCCCTGCTGGAATGTCAATGCTTATTACTTCTTCTTTTCTAACTAAACCGTTTTCGTCAGCTCCAGGTGCCCTTTTGTCCACAACTTGTCCAGTGCCACTGCATGTAGGGCAAGTAGAAGTGGTCTGCATCTGGCCTAAGATAGTATTGGTAATTCGATTGACTTGCCCAACACCTTTACAAGTATGACATGTTTTGAAAGTGGTCCCTTCAGCGGCTACAAGTTTATTTACCTTGATCTTCTTGGTAGTACCGTTTTGGATTTCCGAAAGTTCCAATTTTACTTTTATGCGAAGATTAGATCCTTTTCGACGTCTGCGGCCACCTCCGCCAAAACCTCCGCTGAATCCTCCGCCACCGAAGGCTCCACCGAAAATATCTCCAAACTGAGAGAAGATATCGTCCATGCTCATACCTCCACCGAAACCACCTCCACCAGCAGCTCCTCCAACTCCTTGGTGACCAAAACGGTCGTATCGTTGTCGCTTCTCAGGGTTATTGAGTACTTCATAAGCCTCAGCGGCTTCTTTGAATTTGGCTTCAGCTTCCTTATCGTCAGGATTTCTATCTGGATGGTATTTCAATGCGAGTTTGCGGTAAGCCTTTTTCATATCGGCTTGGCTCGCACTTTTGGAAATCCCTAATACCTCGTAATAATCTCTCTTTGCCATAAAATGGGCTTTCGAATGTTTATTGTCCCACTACAACTTTTGCGTAGCGCAATATTTTATCATTGAAGAAATAACCTTTTTCAGCCACATCAATCACTTTTCCTTTCATATCTTCCGATGGAGCAGGGATGTTGGTGATGGCTTCGTGGTACTCGGTATCGAAGTCTTGATTGATGGAATCCATCGGTTTCAATCCTTGATTCTTGAGTAGGTTCAAAAGCTTGTTGTGAATTAATTTGAATCCTTCTTTCAGTGCTTCAACGTCCTCACTGTTTTCATTGCTGCTAATAGCTCTTTCAAAATCATCAACGACAGGAAGAATTTCCCCGACCATTTCTGATCCAGCATTTTTCATCAGGTCGAGTTTTTCTTTTGCGGTTCTTCTTCTGAAGTTTTCAAATTCAGAATATAGCCGAAGGTATTTATCATTTATGGTGTCATGCTTTTCCTGCAATTCCGTCATAGCTGCATTAAGCACTTCTTCTTCAGTTCCTGAGGTATGCGAATTTTCTTCTTCCTGAGTTTCTTCCGCTGTCACCCCTTCATTCTCTGTATCTACCTGAATTTCCTCGGTATTTTGATTGTCAACTTTATCCTTCTCTGACATGGTATTCGGTTTTTCATTTCCTTCTAGGCAAATAGCACGCCACGCAGAGAATTGTGACAAAATGTCTGAGGTTTAGTTTTTGAGTATTTGATTAGCTTCCATTTCGTCGATTCTCGTACCCCTTGCTTTCTCTATACCAGCGTTTATTTCGAAGCCAACAATGAGTACAATGGTATTGAGATATAGCCACAACATCACCACCAAAACAGTCCCGACCGACCCGTAGAGCTTATTGTAATTCCCGAAGTTGTTTACATACCATGCGAACAAAGAAGAAACAATGATTAAACCAAGAGTGGCAAAGGATGCGCCAGCATTAATCGCCTTCCATTTTCCCGAATGTCCTGCTCTGTAAAGCACAGAAATAGCTATCTCAAAAAGGATAACCACCAAGATCCATTTGGCGAATTCAAGTAAGAAGACAACGAAATCTCCACCAATAATATCGAGATCTTGAAGGTATTGAAATACAGGACCACTAATGGTAATTAAAACAACTCCTAAAACAATGGTAAGGCTAAAAACAAAAAGCAAGCCTATTGACCTAATGTATTGAATCACCACTCCTTGTTTTTTGTCTAAATTATAACTCTGACTAAAGCCGTCAAGAAGCGCTTGGACCGCATTTGAAGAAAAAAATAGGGTCAATAAAAATGAAAGGCTAATTAATGTTTCCTGCTTTTTGTTCACCAAATCGTCTATGGTGTTTTCGACCAAACCAAAAGTATCTCCTGGCATCGCCTTGGAAAGGTAAGTCATAATACTTTCCTGAAAATTCTCAATCGGTATGAAGGGAATCACAGAGAGAAAAACGATAATAACTGGAGGAATGGCAAGTATGAATCGAAAACAAACAGCACTCGCTCGAGTAGTGATGCTTCCTCGTTGTAACCCGATGATAAAGAACTGAAGAACTTGAAACAGGGAAAGGCCCCCAAAGCCAGGAAGCTTTATACTCTTCAGAGTGAGCTTAATGCGTCGGACTATTCCCGACTCAAGCACCTGAACCTTTCTATCTTCGATCCAATCTGATAAAGTACTTCGCATCAGATGCGAAGGTAAAAAAGTGTGAGAAAGAAAGCGTACTAATAAGCTTTAAGACTGATGTCTAAACTCCTGGCACTATGTGTTAAAGCTCCCATGGATACGTAATCTACTCCACATTCGGCGTAGTCTCTCACCGTATCGAAGGTAATACCACCGCTAGCCTCCGATTCGACACCTTCAGGGATTCTGCTCACTGCAGTTCGCAGGTCATCAAAACTGAAATTGTCGAGCATAATTCTGTCCACCAATCCCACCGACAAAATTTCGTCTAGTTCGCTTAAGTCTCGTGCTTCGATTTCTAGCTTGATGTCGAGATTATGATTCTTTCGATATTCGTCTGCTAACCGAATCGCTGGTTCAATACCCCCAGCGTAATCAATATGATTGTCTTTGATCATCATCATGTCGTAAAGACCAAATCGATGATTAACTCCTCCGCCAATTTTTACCGCAAGTTTTTCAAGAAAACGTATTCCTGGAGTGGTCTTACGAGTGTCCAGAACTCTCGTATGGAGCCCTTCAAGACTATCGACAACCCTGCGTGTGAGCGTGGCAATTCCGCACATCCTTTGGATACAGTTCAAAGCCAAGCGCTCTGCCATGAGAATGCTCTGAGCTTTTCCACTTACCGTCATGGCTATTGTGTTTGGTTCTACGATAGTTCCGTCGACTACTTCAGTACGTACCTGAAGATTGGGATCAATAAACAAGAAGATCTGCTCGGCAATTCCGGTTCCAGCTAAGACTCCCTTTTCCTTGACGATCATCTTTGCGCGTCCTACCGCATCAGGAGGTATGCACGCTAGGCTTGTATGGTCGCCTTCTCGGATGTCTTCTTGCACCGCAGTGCGTATAAATTCGTCTATTGTCATAAGCCTTGCAAAGGTGAGAATATTTTGGAGATAAGCCTTTTCATTCTCCTGAAGTGATTGTTATCCAATGGTTCGTTTCGATTAACTTTGTCGCAAATTAGAAGGCATGATAGAAGACCAAGTTTTTGATTTGGCGATAGTCGGGGGAGGAATTGTGGGAGCAGCCACGTTTTACAAGATTCAGCAGCGGTATCCAGATCTCAAGCTCATTCTAATTGAGAAAGAAAAAGAGCTTGCTGATCATCAGACAGGGAATAACTCTGGTGTGATTCATTCTGGGCTCTACTACAAGCCAGGTAGTCTGAAGGCCGAGAACTGTGTTAAAGGGAGGAAGGAGCTCGTGGCGTTCGCTAAAGAGTATGGAATTCCCCATGATGTTTGCGGAAAAGTGGTGGTTGCTGCTGATGAAAGTGAGCTGCCGATGCTCGATAAGATTTTTGAAATTGGAAAACAGAACGGTATTGAAGGAATCGAGAAAATCAATGCTGAGCAGATCAAAGAAAGGGAGCCGTTTTGCCAGGGGGTAGCCGGTATCTGGGTGCCGGTGACGGGGATTATAGACTATCGAGCGGCAACCGAAAAAATGGTGGAGCAGGCAATTAAGGTCAATGCTGATTCAAAATGTCTTCTTGGAGAAGAGGTCGTAGAGATCAACCAATCTGGGAACTTAGAACAAGTCGTAACATCAAATAAAAGCTACTTGGCTAAACACCTGATTTTTTGTGCTGGTCTTCATGCTGACCGACTGGCAAAGAAAGATCAGATCAAGCTCAAAGAGCGTGTGGTTGGATTTAGAGGTGACTATTACGAACTGACAGAAAGAGCTAAGCACAAGGTCAAAAATTTAATTTACCCAGTGCCAAATCCGGACTTTCCATTTTTGGGTGTTCACTTTACCAGAATGACCAATGGTGAAATAGAATGTGGTCCGAATGCGGTCTTCACCTTCAAGAGAGAGGGATATGGGAAGACTGATTTTAGCTTAAGAGATACCATTGATGCATTAACTTATGGTGGAACTTGGAAATTATTCTTCAAGAATATGCGATTTGGAATTGACGAGTACCGCAGGGCCTTTTCTAAGAAACTTTTTCTCAAAACCCTTCAGCGCCTTGTCCCCTCCTTGACCATGGATGACCTCAAACCCGGAAGATCTGGTGTTAGAGCACTCCTATTGAGTACCGACGGCGATACTCGCGATGATTTTAGAATAGAATACGGTAAGAACAGCATTCATGTGCTCAATGCGCCTTCTCCAGCGGCTACGGCTGCACTCGCAATCGGAGGTCAAGTTTGTGAAATGGCAGAAGAAAAATTTCGCTTGAAAAGCCAGGTTCAGACAGCTTGAACGATCTTGAATCTTTCCAAAAGCATATCCCAATTCCAAATGAAGTTGCCCATGGCCTCTTTTAATCTTTGAATGAAAATTGGGTTTGGAGAGTCTAAGGTTTTGAAATACGACTCTTGATATTGATTGAGCTCATATTTGCAGAAAATCGTACGAGCCATAGCGTTAGTCACACTTTTACTCGGATGGTTTTTTCTCATCATCAATGAGCGTGTTTCGCTCACCATTCTAGCCAATCTCATCTTATCTGTATCGTATAGTTCGGCGAATTTTTCGAGAATACATTGAGTGATACGCTTGTCTTGACCAGCTTCGAAAAATCTGGGTATGATCTGAACATTTCCCGCAAGTACTATTACCGTGAAGGCTCCAATATCTTTTTGGGTAATGTTTGGCGGCCTAAGAAATTCGGGGGAGTCGTTGATTAAGCCAATCACCTCGTCAAAGCCTTCGTCAATAAGCGCTTGAACTCCATTAATAAATATGTTGGCTACTTTCTCTTCTGTGAGTTTCTTCTTCCCGAATAATGTAATCATCAACAAAACGGATTAAAATTAACGCCTATCTGAAAACAAAATTAAAGGTTAAAAAAGGTTGGTTATTTGGGAGTGTTAATTTCATTATCAACAAAGTTTTCAACCTGAAGCTTCGATCAATTGGGACTTTTCTCATATTCTATCTTTTAATCCTAACTATCTTTGGGCCCGCTCATGGGATTAAAAGGAACCAAAATTTATTCGATTTTCACCTACACTTGTCCGAGGTGTCAGGAGGGTCAATTTTTTAGCAAAAAGGCAACGTATGGTTCTGGGTTTACCCAGTTGAATAAGCGCTGTGAAGTCTGTAACGAGGACTTTGAGCGAGAACCTGGTTTCTACTTTGGAGCTGCCTACGTGAGTTATGCCCTGACGGTAGCTCTCTGGATAGCGCTGTTTGTGGCGCTTACTGTTTTTGATGCCATCGGGATCATTTCTTACCACTTCTTTGAGGACGGGGTAATGTATTTTATTTTGGGAATAGTCCTGCTTATCACCCTTTTGCCCGTTTTGTATCGCCAATCACGTATTATTTGGATCAATTTCTTCGTTAAGTATAGGAAGGACGCTATTGAGTTCAACGAACTGAAAAGATTAGAAAAATTAGCTAGAAAAAAAGACCGGCAGAAATAGCTTTTTATTGGAATGTCTGCATTTGATGAAGCTTGTGATACATTCCCTTTTTTTGAAGAAGTGCTTCGTGATTCCCTATTTCCGCAATTTTTCCTCCCTCCAGTACTACGATTTTATCTGCATGTCGAATGGTAGATAGTCTATGGGCGATAACTAACGAAGTCCTATTCTTCATAAGATTATTGATCGCGTCTTGAACCAGCCGTTCCGATTCTGTGTCCAAAGCAGAAGTGGCTTCATCTAAAATCAAGAAAGGAGGGTTTTTAAGAACCGCACGGGCTATACTCACTCTCTGCTTTTGCCCACCACTAAGCTTATTTCCGGAATCGCCTACATTGGTTTCGTACCCATTTTCAAGCTTGGAGATGAAGTCGTGCGCGTTGGCAATTTTGGCGGCTTGTATCAGCTCTTCTTCCGTGGCATCAGGTTTTGACATTAGGATATTGTTCGCAACTGTATCATTAAATAATATAGACTCTTGAGTTACCACTCCAAACATCCCTCTTAATTCTTCTAGCGAAATGTCTCGTACATCGATTCCATCAATAAGGATCTCTCCTTGAGTCACATCGTAGAAGCGAGGAACAAGATTTGCTAATGTTGACTTTCCGCCACCAGAAGGCCCTACTAGGGCTACAGTCTCTCCTTTTTTGATCTCTAAATCAACCCCATCAATGACGAGATCTTTCCCGTAGTTGAAGCTCACATTTTTCAATGAAACACTGGCTGTGAAGTTAGAATGGGCTTTTGGCCTTCGAGGCTCCTTGATTTTCTCTTCAGCATCTAGAATGACATTTATCCGCTCTACTGAGGCAAGGCCCTTCTGAATTTTAAAATAAGCTTGACTGAAAGATTTTGCTGGCGTAATAATTTGGGAGAAAATAATGATGAAAGTGATGAAAAACTCCCCCGTAAAGCCATTCTCATTTTCAGCCAATACAAGTTGCCCGCCATAATAAATCAGTATAGCGAGGGTAATAGCGCTGAGAATTTCAGTGAGCGGACTTCCCAAGTAGTGCTTTCTAAAAAGTTTTACCATTAATCGAAAAAACTCGTTGTTCTTAGCGCTGAACCTCTTTTGTGTGGCTTTTTGAGCGTTGAATGCTTGGATCACTCGAAGACCTCCAAGTGTTTCTTCAAAGATGGAAAGAACTTCCCCTAATTTAGATTGGCCATCGCGAGCTGCGCCCTTCAATTTTTTCCCGATTAGGGAGATAAAGACCCCACTTATGGGTAAAAGTATCAGTACAAACAGGGTTAGGTTCCAGCTCATGAAAAACATCGTTGCCAGATAGGTTGCAATCAAAATTGGATCTCTGAAAACCATTTCCATAGAAGAGATAATCGAATTTTCAATCTCGTTGACATCGGAAGTGACTCTTGAAATAATATCTCCTTTTCTCTCTTCACTGTAGTAACCGAGGTGAAGTCGCAGCACTTTAGAGTGCATTGCTTCGCGTACATCGCGAATTACACCGATGCGTATCGGCGCAAGGAAGTACATTGTCATAAATCGAGTCACGTTTTTTAATGAAAATATGATCACGATAAAGACACAGAAGTAGATTAGTGCCTGATCCGCACCGTTTGCCAAAATGAATGAGCTAATTTGATAGTCAGCATATCTTAAAAACTGCGAAGAAGTGAAGCCAAATTCGGGAGCCACCTCTGGGAGACTGATTTCATTTGCACTAAAGAGAATCGTCAGGAATGGTGCAACTGAGGCCAATGAAAAAAGTGAAAACAAAGTTGACAGGATATTGAAAAATAAGTTTCCAGCAATCTGCGACTTGTAATTTTTGAGAAGCTTTAATATTTGAACGAATCCTCTCATTCGTTTACAAGCTGGATACCCAAATAGTTAAATGGAGTGATTGCCTTTAATTCCTCTTTAACATTTCCGCTTACCTCGAGTGTATCGATAAAGGCCTGGATACTTTGTTGATTTATCGTTTCGTTTGTTCTTGTCAAGTCGCGCAGAGCTTCATAGGGTTTTTCGTAGCCCTCTCTTCTCAAAATGGTTTGTATTGCCTCTGCGGCTACGCTCCAATTGTTATCTAGATCTCTCATGAAAGCCTCTTCGTTGAGTAGGAGTTTCCTAAGTCCTTTTTTCAAAGAATGAAGTGCCACAAAGCTATACCCAAAAGGCATGCCAATGTTCCTCAATACGGTACTGTCTGTTAGGTCTCTCTGTAATCTAGAGATAGGTAATTTGGCCGAAAGATGTTCCAGAACTGCGTTAGCCAACCCAAGATTTCCTTCAGCATTCTCAAAATCTATAGGGTTCACTTTGTGAGGCATTGCGGAAGAACCAACTTCCCCTTTTTTTATGGCCTGCTTAAAGTAATCCATTGAGACATATTGCCAAATATCTCGACAGAGATCAATGAGTATTGTGTTGATTCTTTTGAAGGTGTCAAATCGGGCAGCCAGTTGGTCGTAGTGCTCAATTTGGGTGGTAGTTTGCAATCTTTCGATCCCTAATCTGTTTTTCAAAAAGTCATTGGAGAATGTCACCCAATCGATCTCGGGAAAGGCTACGTGATGAGCGTTAAAGTTACCCGTGGCACCTCCAAATTTCCCGCATACAGGAATGTTCTCCAAGTTCTTTTTTTGCGTTTTCAAACGCTCAACAAAAACGTATATTTCTTTACCTAGTCGGGTTGGAGATGCGGGTTGACCATGTGTCCTTGCAAGCATTGGGATGTCTTTCCAAAGAACTGACATCCTTTCTAGCTCAGCCAATATTTCATCAAATAATACATTCCATTCATTATCAAAACACTCCTTGATCGACATTGGAACAGAAGTATTGTTGATGTCTTGTGAGGTTAGCCCAAAGTGTATGAATTCGCTGTAGCGAGAAAGACCAAGAGCTTCGAACTTTTCTTTAATAAAGTATTCTACAGCCTTTACATCGTGATTCGTGATTCGTTCAAACCTCTTTACTTTCTCAGCATCCTCCTCCGAAAAGTTGAGGTAAATGTCTCTCAGAATGTCAAAAGAGTCTTTTGGAAATCCCTCAAGTGCCCTAATGGGCTGCTCTGTAAGTTTTAAAAAATACTCTACCTCCACTCTAACTCGGAACTTGATTAAAGCAAATTCTGAAAAATAGGAATTGAGGCTACTCGTCTTGGATGCGTATCTCCCATCAATTGGTGAGATGGCCATTATGCTCATGTCGTGTCGATATCAAATGGCAAAAATCCATAATTTTTGGGAAACCAAAAAGCGTTAAGATTTTGGGTGACAGCGGTGAATGGTGTAAGTTCGCGCAAAACCTTTGCCATGGATATAGCCTTAGCCATACTCAGCGGATTACTTCTCTTTATTGGCTTCCTAGGAGCAGTATTGCCAGTGATCCCGGGGCCAATACTCTCTTGGGTGGGGATATTGATTTTACACTTTACGGCCTACGCGGAATTCTCGACCACTTTTCTAACCGTTTCAGCTGCAATAGTCGTCGCTATCACGGCACTCGATTATTTAATACCCATTTGGGGTACAAAAAAGTTTGGCGGAACTAGAGCAGGTGTTGTAGGCTCAACGATAGGACTAATTGTAGGACTTTTTCTCGGGCCGGTTGGTATCATTTTCGGACCATTTTTTGGTGCCTTAATAGGAGAGCTCGCAGCAAATAAAGATGATTTTTCAAAGGCATTGAAGAGTGCTACTGGTTCCTTTTTGGGGTTTCTTTTAGGAACAGGATTGAAGCTGGTCTACTGTGGAATGATGATTTACTACTACTTCTCGGAGGTTTTTGCCTAACGCAAGGAGTATGGCTTCCAGTCTCTTTCGTTTAGCATAATTCCCAGATTTTCGTGAAAATTCTTCAGCTTTTGGGGGGTTCCCTTGCGCGCCTGAATGCGGTGAGATCTTTCTTTTAAGGAGATTTCTGAAATTACCGAAGGCAGGTCGCTAATCCTCGGGTCGTTATACTCTTCCTCTAAATTGAAATAATCTATTGCCTCAGCCATTGTGTAGATCTTCTCCAGATCTTCTGGGCTAAAGCGATAGGAATACAACCCCATTTTCTCTGCAAAATTTAATCCCTCATAAACAGCGAAACCGCTTTCGTACACTTTAATTTTAAACACTGGACACCTCCCAAAGCAGGGGGTTTTTTCGTAGGAAATCACCAGAGAATCCTTCGGCGTTGAGGGTTCGACAAATACCACAACGGTATCTCTGATCACCTGTATATCCGAAGAAGCGGTGGCGCTTTTTTTCGAATCACAGCTTGCCAAAGAGGTCGTCAAGATTAAAATTGAAACGATGAATCTCATTAGTTTGGATTTATCCCTCTTTGCTTGGCCATCTCTTCCAGTTTTTTTTGGAATCTCGACTTGCCCTGTTTGGCTTTCTTCTTTTTGTTCTCTTGCAGTTGTGCGTGAATTTTTTCTTCATCGATAAAGAAGTTCTTGATCACGAGCATCTGACCGATTGAAAATACGTTTGCCAGGAAGTAGTAATAGCTCAACCCCGATGCGAAATTGTTGAAGAAGAACAACATCATGAATGGGAAAATATACATGATCACCTTCATATTTGGCATGCCTGGCTGGTTCTGCTGAGGCATCTGATTCGTATTGTAAATCGTGTAGAAGAACATACTAATCGCCATCAAGATCGTGAACAAGCTGATGTGATCTCCATAAGCTGGCACGTACATAGGGAGATCGTAAATGCTGTCATAAGACGATAAATCGTCTGCCCAGAGGAATGATTCATGCCTCAGTTGGATACTCGAAGGAAAGAACCTAAACATCGCGTAGAGTATCGGCAACTGAATGAGCATTGGAATACATCCTGAAAATGGGCTAACACCGGTTTTTCGGTACAGCTCCATCGTTGCTTGCTGCTTCTTCATCGGATCTGAATCCTTGTGCTTCTCGTTGATTTCATCAATCTCCGGCTTAAGCACGCGCATTTTGGCGCTGCTCACGTAATTCTTCAGCGTGAGTGGAGAAAGAGCAAGCTTTATGAGTACGGTGAGTATCAGGATGATTATTCCGTAAGATAAACCCGTGGTCTCTAGCCAATCAAAAATTGGGATCACCACCCATTTATTCACCCAGCCAAAGATTCCCCATCCAAGGTTAATGACCTTATCTAGCTCGTTCCCGTATTCTTTGAGGATTTTGTAATCGTTTGGTCCAAAGTAGAGGTCAGCCGAAAGAACAGTTGATCCCCCGGAAGGATCAATGGGTAATTCTGCTTTGTAATATTGATTGAGGTCTGGGTTCTCTTCGGTGTACGGATAGCTTTCGAGCTTAGCTCCGTCACCGATTTCACTTTTTGGGATTAAGATAGCAGAGAAGAAATGCTGCTTGAAAGCAAGCCACTGTAAATCTTTATTTTCAATCTCATCATCGTCTTCTCCGGTTTCAGAGAGGTAATCTCTACCGTCTCCTTCTACTTTGTAGAATATGGTGGAGTTGTTTCGTTCTTGATCAATTCCCTTTTCGTTATGTTTTCCGCTCATTTCCCAGATGAGCTTCGGAGAAGTGACAACGCCATCTACATCAGTAAAGCGGGTCTCTATTCCTACTTCATAAGAGTTTCCATTGATAGTGTAGATATTCTCAATCTTGCGACCCCCTTCCATGTTCAAGGTGAAGGCGATTTGCTTCGAATCCTCTCCAGATAACTCGAAATCGCTTTTGCTTTGAGCGAAATAAAAGTCTGATGTGTTGAGATTCCCTAGTGAAGGATATGTAAACTCATAACCAAGCCTTGCGGTCTCTTCATCAAATAAGATAAGTGGTAAAGAGTCGTAAGTAGAATAGTCAAGCAAATTGGCTTTAACCGGGACTCCACCCTTATTGCTAAAAGTTAGCTCCAGTACATCAGTTTTTATAGTAGTTTTTATCTCCTGCCCAGCCGCTGCTGGAGCCAAAACCCCATAACGTGTTTTTAGCTGATTGTCGATTTCGGCTATTGAGGCTGAATCCAATAAAGAGGTATCTACTTTGGCTATTTCATCGAGTGATGCTGCCACTGCTTCTTGAGTAGCAGCTTTCTCCACTTCCAGTGCTGCGAGACTATCGGCACTTTTTTGTTGGGCAGCTATTTCTTCATCACTCGGCTGAGTGTAAATGGAATAGCCTACAAGCAACAATCCAATAAGAGCTAAACCTATGATGGAATTCTTGTCCATTCAAAATAAATTAAGGCGTCAAAGATAACGGATTAACTAAGGTGGTAAGAAGTTAAAATGATAAGCGGTTTCGACTCAAGCTTAAACCAAGGACTTTCCTATTTCACCCGCGGCTTTTACGAAGCCAACAAACAGGGGATGAGGCTCTGCCACAGTACTTTTATATTCGGGGTGGAATTGAACTCCAACAAACCAGGGATGGTTGGGAATTTCAACCACTTCTACCAGTTGATTATCAGGATTAATTCCCGAAGCCACCATTCCCTTGGATTCAAAGTCTGCTAGATACTTATTGTTGAATTCAAAGCGATGTCTGTGACGTTCAGATATTTCTAGATGGCGATATATTTGATGTGCCTTCGAACCTTCCTTCAGATCACAAGGATATGCTCCCAGTCTCATCGTTCCACCCATTTTATTTATTTCTTTCTGATCTTCCATAATGGCGATTACCGGTTCAGCAGCATCTTCTCTTATCTCTGTAGTATGCGCACCGTCCAGTCCGAGGACATTTCGAGCAAATTCTATTACCGCGCATTGCATTCCTAAACAAATGCCCAGAAAGGGTAATCCATTTTCGCGAGCATATTTGATGGCCTCTATTTTTCCACCAATTCCTCTTTCACCGAAGCCAGGAGCAACGAGAAGCCCTTGCAATCCCGAAAGCTGATTTGCCACGTTTGAGTCATTTATGTCTTCGCTATGTAACCAAACGATCTCTACGTCGGTTCCATTCTCGGCTCCAGCATGGACGAATGATTCAACTATTGACTTATAGGCATCCTTAAGCTCGATATACTTTCCTACTAGGCCAATTTTAATAGTTGTTTCTGGATTTTTATGACGATCCAAAAACCGGTGCCATTGAGTCAAATCCGCGTTTTTAGGATCTGTGCTCATCCCCAGTTTATCCATCACAACGCAGTCGAGCTTTTCTTCTTCCATCAGCAATGGGACATCGTAGATGGTTTCTGCATCTATTGATTCCACTACTGCTTCTGGATTTACATTGCAAAACCGGGCAATTTTTCTCTTCAAATCTTTAGTGAGTTTATGCTCGGTTCTGCAGACGAGAATATCCGGTTGAACACCCAATTCCAATAAAGCTTTTACACTGTGCTGAGTTGGTTTTGTCTTCAGTTCGCCCGCTGCAGCTAGATAAGGTACCAGAGTTAGATGCACAACTACACAGTCATTTCCCATTTCCCACTTAAGCTGCCTCACTGCTTCTACGTAAGGCAACGACTCGATGTCACCTACGGTACCACCAATCTCAGTAATCACGAAGTCATAATTATGCTCGTTTCCAAGAATTTTTATGCATCTCTTGATCTCATCTGTAATATGCGGGATCACCTGTACAGTCTTCCCCAAAAAATCTCCTTTACGCTCCTTGGTAATGACATTTTGATAGATTCTTCCGGTGGTGATATTATTGGCCTGAGAGGTATTGATGTTCAAAAATCTTTCGTAATGTCCTAAGTCGAGATCAGTCTCTGCACCATCCTCTGTTACGAAGCATTCACCATGCTCATAGGGATTAAGCGTTCCGGGGTCGATATTGATGTAGGGGTCAAGCTTTTGGATGGTAACCGAGTGTCCTCTGCCTTGAAGGAGTTTTGCGAGTGAGGCGGATATAATCCCTTTCCCTAAAGATGAAGTAACCCCGCCAGTTACAAAGATATACTTGGTCTTTTGACCCATGATTTCCGCGATTAAGAAGTGTAACTACGGGAAACAAAAGTAAACAAATAGAGCGGTCCAAAAAGCGTCCACTCAATCATTATTAAGAATGAGATGCGGAAATTATTCTCATTAGAATGAAAACAGCAATCCTACACTTGGAAGGATTGGCAATTGGTTCACTCGCTCTCCCGTTACCCTATCGACAAAAAAGATATTTTCCCTGTCATAAAGATTTGTAACGCTCGCACTTGCTTCAAGTGAAGAAGTGTCCGAAAATTTAAAGGTTCTCTTCAGCGTCAAGTCTAGTCGGTGATAATCGGGGAGTCGTCCGTCGTTTAGCTCACCAAATTGTATTTCTGCTTCATCAGAATTGGTCTGGGTGATATCGGTACTAAGTCCATCAAAAAAGTTCTCTTGTAAGAAAAATCCTTGGTTTTGCGTGAATGGAAAGCCGCTACCGTAGTTCCAACGTCCATTGATTTCCCAATTTAATCCTTTCCCGAAACGATAAGACGCAACAAGATTTACGTTATAATTCCTATCAAAAATGGGGTCGTAGGATCGTAGCCCATCCCATCTATCAACGTCAGCTACTGAGAAAACACTCCAGAGATATACCCTTCGAGTCTCATATCCTAAAGTCAAATCTACCCCAACTGCAGTACCTGTCTCCACGATAAAGTCATTCCTTAAAATGTCAGGAACATTAGGATCATTATTGTTGCTGCTGAAAATTTTGTTTCTGTTAATGTTGGTCAGCTGTGTAAAGTCTTTGAAGTAACCTTCAAGATTTACGGAAATTTTGTCTGTCACATCGTATTCAATACCAGCGATATAATGAAGCGCCGTTTGAAGAGGGTTTTTTACTTCTCGAGTGCTGCCGTCTTCAAGAGTGATTTCTTCCTGCAAGTTTTCCGGGCCTACTAAAAATCCGTAAAATAAATTGACCACATCCCGATCAGAATTGGCTGAAATAATGTTTTGAGAGAACATGCCAAATGCCGCCTTTAAACGGATGTTCTCAGTGAGATTATACTTTGCGCCTAATCTAGGCTCGGGTCTGAAGGTCTTGATAGAGGCGTAATACTGTAATCTTAAACCAAGATCTATAATCAAATTGTTCATTTTCCACTTGTAAGCAGCGTATCCGGCGAGCTCTGTGTTATTGTCTTCTTGCTTAATTTGTTGCTGAAGTGAGTTGAAAAATGATAGCTCCGTTCCAAAACCGGAGATGTCTATTCCGTATTTTAGTGTATTGTCTCCGAAAAAATATTTAAAGTCCAGAAATAGATTAAAACTTGATACTCGACTTGTTCTAGGTGCAAGTTGAGTTTCAATAGTTTGATTATCATCATCTATTGTCCTCGAGATTTGCTCTTCCAGCGTAATTGAGTAGTCGCTAAAGTTTATTCCTCCTTCAAGCAATGCTGCAGTTGCGCTGGGGACTAGTACAAAATTTGCGCCTCCACCGTATGAGTTCCAGTTGAGATTGCTCGTCTCTTGAAACCGCACTTCATCATTAAAACTGAATCCAAATAAATTAAACTTGCTTCCGCTGTTTGTATTGAATGAAAGTTTTCCATACAAATCGGTAAAATTGAATGGCAGCCCATCTTCGTCGACATAATCGTAGAATAATTTAGACGACTCGTCTAAATATGAGTGCTTAGCAGAAAGTAAAAACGAAGAAGAAGAATTTCCTTCATTTGTCTGTTTTTTTAACGGGCCTTCAATTAAGGCGTTGGCGGCAAAGGTGCTAAGTCCAACTTTTCCGGCTACTCGTCTTTTATTTCCGTCCCGGGTAGTGATGTCCATAACGGATGAAATCCTTCCTCCATATTCAGCGCTAAATCCTCCCGTGTAGATGTCTGCATTCTTGATTACTTCGGTGTCAAAAACCGAAAAAAGACCAATGCTATGAAAAGGATTAAAAATGGTTGTCCCATCAAGAAGAACTTTGTTTTGAATTGGAGAGCCTCCCCGAATGTAAAGCTGACCTCCTTGATCTCCTGTGAAGATGACACCGGGAAGAACCTGCAAGTATTGGGCAAGATCAGCAGTTGCACCAATCGTGGGTATCTGCTTTATTTCTTTGGGAGTTGCTTTGGTAACGGACATAGTCACGTTTGTCTGTCTTTCCTGTTTCTCTGCTGAAATCTCGACCGCTTGAATTTCTATGCTCGATTTCTTGAGAAAAAGCTTCTCCGAAATTATTTTCCCCGCAATGACATTTACTGGTTTAGAGAGTGTATCATAGCCAAGGTATGTCACCATCAACGTATAATTTCCCTCAGGAATCTTGGTAATGGAGAAATATCCATTTACATCAGTCGAGGCGCCAATCGACGTACCTTTTAGGTACACATTTGTGAAAATAACTGCTTCACCTGATTCTTCTTCGTAAACGAATCCTCTTACCGTACCATCTTGCCCATGACTAAGGGTTGGCAGGTATAGGAAAATCATTAGACTGGCAAGATGTAAATATTTTATCATTCGGGTCGGATGTATTTGAAGCGGCAAATGTAATTAATGTTATAAAGCTAGAGTAGGCATGCGCTACCTATTCAAAGCATCATTGGATTCCAAATAGGGAATTAGACTCTGAGAATTCTTGCCACCATTTCATTCATTAGTTCTTTATGTTTAGCACTTGAATTTCCAAGTCCCTTGATTTTAAGGTCAATATCGTGCAAAATCTCCATGATTTGCATCAGCTTATTTTTCGGATAATTCAGTGCCGCTCTTTGGTAATCGCCGATAAAGTATGGGTTGATACCGATTATCCTTGCAATATTTTTTGCATCGGTAGTATTTTTCGCTCTATGGTACTTGATGAGTTGAGTAAAGTATCGGCAGAGACCATAAGTGATCGGTATAATATGGTGGTCCTTTTCATTATTTGCGAAGTAGTTAGAAATATAGATTGCCCTCGAATAATTCTTCGAACCAATTGCTTTTTGAAGTTCAAAAATGTTGAAGTCTTTGCTAATTCCTATTTGTTCTTGAATCATATCAACGCCAATAGGTTGGCCTTCGGAGACTAGTTGAAGTCGATCGAGTGCTTTTTCCAGACTATTCAAGTCTGCTCCAATATGTTCTGCAAGAAGAACACTTGCCCTTGGTTCCAATTCGAGCTTTAGGGCTTTTGCTTGATCGGAAATCCACCGGGATATTTCGTTATCGCGAATTTTTGTGCTGTTAAAGTAAACGGCTTTTTTCTTTAGAAGCTTTCCTATACTGCTTCGACCGTCTAGCTTTTTCCCCTTGTAGGTAATTGCCAATATGGTCGACTGCACGGGCTGCTCGATGATGGATTCAAGGGCAGATAGATCTTTCCAGTTTTGGGCTTCTTTAACGATCACAACTTGGTATTCAGACATCATTGGAAACCTCTTGACTAATGGTATTAAGTCACCAGGCGAAATATCTCTCCCGTAGAAAATCGACTGATTGAATTCTCTTTCAGCCTCGTTTAAGACCTGATTTTGTAAAAAATCTGTCAGCTTATCAATAAAGTAAGGCTCCTCTCCGTCGAAGAAATAAAAAGGGGCAAATTCCCTTCTTCTGAAGGAGGTTATAAGTTCGTTGTAATTCATCTAGAACTTCAGGTGTTTTACAGATCTCCCTTGAGTGGCTATTTCTTTCATTGCACCAATGCCGAGTTTGACATGTGTATCCACAAACGATTTACTTACATTTTTGTCGCTCTCGGTGGTTTTGACTCCTTCCGGTACCATGGGCTGATCAGTGACTAGTAAAAAGGCTCCGGTAGGTATTTTGTTGGCAAACCCAGCCACAAAAATAGTTGCTGTTTCCATGTCAATGGCCATAGATCTGGTTTTACGCAAGTATTTTTTGAATTTGTCATCATGTTCCCAAACTCGTCGATTCGTCGTGTATACCGTTCCTGTCCAGTAGTCATGTCCCATGTCTCTTATGGTAGATGATATTGCTCGCTGAAGCATAAATGAAGGAAGTGCTGGTACATCTTTTGGTAAATAGTCATGGCTCGTTCCTTCACCTCGAATAGCCGCCAAGGGCAAAATGAAATCTCCTACTTCATTTTTCTTTTTGAGTCCTCCACATTTTCCTAGAAATAAAACTGCTTTTGGATTTACGGCGCTAAGTAAATCCATTATTGTGGCTGCGTTTGCACTGCCCATGCCAAAATTTATCATACTTAAATAGTCGCTGTGTGCACTCGGCATGGCCTTGTCTTGCCCAAGGACTTCCACGCCTTGTATTTTAGCAAAACGCTCCACATAATCATCAAAGTTTGTAAGTAAAACGTAATCGCGAAAATCTTCTAGAGCTACACCAGTATATCTGGGAAGCCAATTATTAACTATTTCTTTTTTCGTTTTCATGTTATGTTTGTTTGATGCAGCCGCTCAATATCCCTTCCTATCCTTTTAAAATTTTTAAAGAAGGCGAAAAGTATAAAATCCTTGACCCGATTCGCAATAAGCGACTGATATTAACACCTGAGGAATGGGTGAGGCAACATGTCATAATGTTCTTGGTCAATGAGAAAGAATTTCCAAAAGGTCTTTTGAGAATTGAGACAGGGGTGAGAAGCGGACAAAGGTCAGGTAGGACTGATGCTGTTTTCTACAACAGGGGAGGAAATCCGTTGTTACTTGTAGAATGTAAGGCACCCAATGTGAAGCTTGGGCCAGAAACCTTCCATCAGGTGGCGCGTTACAATGGAAACTTAGAGGCTCAGTATATTTTATTGACTAATGGTCTAGAGCACATATTTATGAACTTAGCGATCCAAGAAAAACAAATCTTGACTTTGAGCAAATTGCCTCTCTATAAGTACCTTTAACTGAAACAGCGAAGTATGAAGAATTTGATTTTGCCCTTCTTGTTAAGCGTCTTCTCGTTGCAAGCACAACAGAAAGACAATTTCAACTTTGAACTCAAGGCAGCCATTGAGAAGATGGATTCAAGTGAAGAGCTTCATCTCTATATCCACGGAGATTTGCCCGAGATTTCCTCTTTCACTAGAACGAACGGGGGAGTGTTAAAAGGTGTGGTAGGAGATGTGGCAAGCGTTCGTATACCCGTTGGAAACATTCATGCACTTCAAAGAGCAGAGTTCGTAGAATACATCGAATTTACTCTCGCCAAGCCCGAGATGTTGGCTGATCAGATGATTGTCAATAACAATATTCATCCAATCCACTCCGGAGCAAATCCATTACCTCAGTCTTATTTGGGAGATGATGTGATCTTGGGTATTGTAGATTCTGGGATTGAGCTTGATCACCCTGATTTTCAATTCGAAGATGGTACGACAAGAGTCTTGTCTCTTTGGGATCATCGCCAATCAGAGGACGATCCGTTTAGGGTGCCAGAGCCCTACGGGTACGGGCAAGAGTGGAATTCAGAGGATATTGATATGGATATTGACGGGCATCAAGCCACATTTTTTGGTCACGGATCAAACGTTGCAGGGATTGCTGCTGGCAATGCCAATGCTACCGGAGAATTGGTTGGTGTTGCGCCAAACGCCGATCTTATCATAGTACAGACCAATTTCGATTTACCAAATTGGACGTCCACAGTGGCTGACGCAATTGAATTCATTTTTGAAAAAGCCGATGAGTTGGGTAAGCCCGCGGTTGTAAATTTGAGCTTAGGCACCTACGGTGGCTCAAAGGACGGTTTAGATGCGGCATCTCTACGTATTAATCAATTGGTTCAAGAACAACCTGGTAGAGTCGTGGTAAGCGCAGCAGGAAACAGTCACTCATGGGATCCATGGCATTTATCTTACGACGTGCCAGAATCGGATACTGCTTTTACTTGGATTACCTACAATGCTAACTCGCTAATTGGAGAACCTGCAGCATTTATTGAGTTATGGGCTGATTCAGCTGATTTTTACAATACTCAGTATACAATAGGAGCTGATCTTTCTGTTCCTTCGTTTTCGTTTGAAAGGTATGCAGATTGGCGAAATGTGGAACAGAATTTAGGAACCATAATGGTCGATACCATTCTTAATGGCTCAACGATACTTGCAATAGTTGAGACTTGGTGTGGACAAAGAGGAGGTCAATACAATGTGCAGATTGTCGTGAAGAATGTGTTTTTTATTGAGGATGGTGAGGACATAATATATCCATATAAATGGAGGTTTGCCACCACGGGAGGAGGTTCATTTGACATTTGGGCTAGGGAGAATTTTGGGACGTCGACATTAGAAAGTGAGAATTTACCTCCGGTTTCTGAATATTCCGAAATGGAGAAGTATAAGTTGCCTGACAATTTAAAATCCATAGTTGGATCTTGGAACTGTTCTGATCATGTCATTTCCGTCGCCAACTATACGAACCGCAATACATGGGTGAATTTTCTCGGAGAAACCGTCACCGTAGACGATGTAGTAGGGGAGATTGCCACTAGTTCCAGTCAAGGTCCAACGCGCGACAACAGGCAGAAGCCCGATATCGCAGCAACTGGTAGCCGTACCTTTGCGGCGGGAGATTTAGGGTACTTACAAGACCTTCTAGATGCTGGCAATGATGACAATGTCTATGAAGGTGGCTGGCACTACATCAATGGCGGCACTTCGATGGCGTCACCGGTTGTAGCTGGTGTCTCAGCACTCTATTTGCAGAGGGATCCAGATGCAACTCATCAAGAGATCAAAGACGCGATCATAGAAAATGCCATTGCTGACCAATTTACTGGGGCTCTCCCAGGTTTGCGCTGGGGGTATGGAAAACTAAATGGATTCGCAACCTTAACTGAGCCATTTGGTGTTACATCGACTGAGTTTGTTGCCATCAATGGTGAGATTAGTATTTATCCAAACCCTTCAAATGGTGAGATCACTATTCTAAATGATCAATCGAATTTGGTCAGTTTTGATCTTTACGACCTTTCTGGAAGGCTGGTTGAATCCGTTAATCTAAGAGGGTTTTCTGGTGGAAATGTCAATCTTTCACTCAATGGAGTTGCAGATGGAATTTACGTCGTGCAAGCGCTTCAGGAGAATGGACAAGTTTTGCAATCCAAGTTGATGATTGAAAAGTAAAACTTAGCTTTGCGCCCTTAAAAAATGCATATGGATTTATCGAAGATTCTATCAATAGCTGGCAAACCAGGCCTCTTCAAGATCATGAACCAATCCAGAGGGGGAGTAGTCGTCACTTCACTCAATGATGGAAGAAAAATGGTGGTAGGCCAAACTCAGCGAGTTAGCACATTAAGCGATATTTCTATATACACTTTAGATGGAGACGAGCCTCTAAAGAACATCTTCAAAGCTATGATGGAGAAATCAGAAGGGAAGGCGGTTGAAGTTGACTTCAAAGACGACGATGCACTTCGCGAGTACCTCTTCAGAATTTTTCCAGAGCACGATGAAGATCGAGTTTATCCGTCCGACATCAAGAAGATCATCAAATGGTTCAATCTCTTGTTGGAAAAAGGGCTTTTAGAGATAGAAGAAGAAAATAAGGATGCCGATACCAAAGCGGAGGATGAAGCTGCACAAGGAGCTGAAGAAGAGACGGCTAGTGCTGAAGCTCCCGTAGAAGAAAAAAAAGAGGACTGATCAAATAATATTTACCTCCCTTTCGAGCTCCACTCCAAACTTAGATTTTACATCCTGAAGAATCTCTTCCGAGAGAGAGTAGATTTCATTTCCTGTAGCTCCACCGTGATTCACCAGGACCAGTGCTTGTTTCGCATGGACACCATGCGTACCCCTCACAAAACCCTTCCATCCAGACTGTTCGATAAGCCAGCCGGCAGCTAGCTTATGTTGTCCCATTGGAGCTGGGTAATGAGGCATTTCTGGGTGCTTTTTGGCAATATCTTGATAGATGTTATTTCCCACTACTGGGTTTTTAAAAAAGCTTCCGGCATTTCCAATCACCTTAGGGTCGGGAAGTTTGGAGCTCCGTATTCTGATCACCGCATCACTGACATCCTTAATTGTTGGCTTATGAATTCCCAGCGAGTTTAATTCTCCTTGTATTGCTCCGTAGGAAGTATTCAATTGAGGAGTTTTGAAAAGGCGATAGGTTACCGAAAGAATAATGTATTTGTCTTTGAGTTGCCTCTTGAAGACACTTTCTCTATAACCAAATTGACAAGCTTCTGCGTCGAAAATCTCGGTCTCCAACGTCTTTAAATTGAAGGCTTCCAATTCGTGAAATCGGTCTTTTACCTCTACACCGTAGGCACCAATGTTTTGCATTGGGCTAGCACCCACATTTCCTGGAATCAGTGATAGATTTTCAAGTCCTGCCCAATCATTTTCGATGCACTTAAGGACAAATTTATGCCAGTTTTCGCCTGCTCCCGATCTCACATAATAGAATTCGTCATCTTCTTGAATTAATTCAATTCCGGGAACTTCGTTTTTGAGAACCAGGCCTTCAAAATCCTTCGTGAGAAGCACATTGCTGCCCCCTCCAAGAATTAGTCGCTCCATCTTCCGTAGTTCTTTATTTTGCAAAATCTCTTTGAGGTCAGCAGCCGAAAAGAAACTGCTGAGTTTGGCTGCCTTGGCGTCTATTCCAAAAGTGTTGAACTCCCTCAAGGAAGCATTTTCAAGAATCTCCATCAATCAAGTTTGAGACAAATCTACTCCGATTTACGGTTTGCTGTACTTCACTACTTTTGGGGAGTGCGGAAAAAGCGAATTATCGTATCGGTTAGCAACGATTTAGTCACAGATCAACGCGTGCGAAAGCAATGCAATGAACTTGTCGAAGCTGGATACGAAATTCTGCTTCTGGGAAGATTTCTTCCAGGCAGCCTTGTTTTGGAAAGAACATATCAGGTTTATCGTGCAAATCTTCCGTTCAGAAAAGGAGCTCTTTTTTATGCTTCGCTCAACATTTTCTTATTTTTCAAAATTCTGTTTTCCAAGTGTGATATTCTTTGGGCAAACGATCTTGACACATTGCCTGCCAACTGGCTTGCCTCATTGTTCCGAGGTAAAACGCTCATTTATGATTCCCATGAGTATTTCACGGAAGTGCCTGAGATTCAGTATAGGCCATGGGTAAAAAGAGTTTGGCAGTTTTTTGAAAGAACATGTATTCAAAGAGCACAGATGATTATGACCGTTAGCCCTTCAATTGGCGAGTTGTTGAAATCCACTTATCACTTGAGTGAAGTATTGATAGTAAGAAATGTGCCCGAAGGAAATTCTGCGATGAATGCAGTTGCCAAAGAAGAGTTGGGATTGAATCCTCGTGAAATGGTTCTGCTCCTTCAAGGAAATGGAATCAATATAAATCGGGGAGGGGAGGAGTTGGTTGAATCAATGGAGGGAATTGAGAATGCCCACCTTTTGGTGATCGGAAATGGTGATGCAATGCCCAGATTGAAGGAGTTGAGCGCAAATCTTAACTTGACGGATAAAATCACCTTCTTACCAAGAATGCCCTACGTGGAAATGATGCGCTACACGGTTTGTGCTGATATTGGTTTTTCTCTAGATAAAAATGACAACATAAATTACCGATTCAGTCTACCAAACAAGATTTTCGATTATGCCAGAGCTGGTCTGCCAATGATTGTTTCAGACCTTCCTGAGGTGTCTACTTTTGTGATTCAAAACGATATAGGCCTAGCCTTAGAAGAGGTTACTGCCGATGCCATATCGCGTGCCGTGAATAAACTAATGCAAGATCGAGAAAAGCTAAGTCGATTTCGAGCGAATGCCGAGAAAATCGGTGCTTTTCTTTCGTGGGAAATAGAATTTAGGCCAGTGATTGACCGTTTAAGGGACTTGAATGCCTGAGGGAATTCACATAGTGTCCTTTGATGTGCCATTTCCGCCAGATTATGGCGGAGTCATTGATGTTTATTTTAAAGCCAAGGCTCTATCCAAAGAAGGATTAAAAGTTATTCTTCACTGTTTTCAATACGGTAGGCCTAGCAGCAAAAAGTTTGAGAGCGATTTTTTTAAAGTGATTTACTACAAAAGAAAAGTGGCGCCTTCAGCCTTGTTGGCGAGGAGCCCTTTTATCGTTAAAACTAGAAAGAACGAAGAGCTTCTAACCAATTTGCAAAGCAACGAATGGCCAATTCTTTTCGAAGGTCTCCACACTTGCGCTTGGCTCGATGCCCCTCGATTGAAAGACCGAATTAAACTGGTGAGAACGCATAATGTCGAGCACGATTACTACGCGAAACTTGCGGCCTCTGAGGACAATGTTTTTCGAAAGAGGTATTTTAAGACAGAGGCAAAGAAGCTTGCGCGTTTCGAGAAGATACTGAACCATGCAAATCACATTTTAACTTTGAGCCAGCACGACCAAAAGTACTTTGAGAAAGGATTTGATTCGGTACAATTATTCTACCCATTCCATTTTGAAACCGAGCTTCCCCAACGGAAAAAAAGTAAGTATGCCTTTTATCACGGAAAGCTTGAAGTAACTGAAAATAAGCAGGCAGTTCAATTTTTAATCGACCAAGTCTTTGATGACTTGGACCTTAATTTGGTGGTTGCAGGAAAAGGTTCGTGGGAAGACATTGTTGACCTTCAGGCCTCAAATTCAAAAGTGGAGTTTTACCTTAATCCGAGCGAAGAGGAAATGGCTAATTTGGCAAGCCGCTCCGCTGTTCACGTATTACCAACTTTTCAGGATACTGGCTTTAAACTCAAGCTTCTTTACTCTCTCCAAAGCGATGCTCCCATAGTTGTAAATCCAGAAATGGTGAAAGGGACTGGTCTGTCAGAACTGGTTATTCTTGCAAAAGACCCAGAAGAATTTAAGAAAAAGATTACTATGGCCACTAGACAGCCATTGAGTGATTCAGATTTGGATAAAAGAAGAAAAACCCTCCTTTTGGATTATTCCAATCAAAGTCAAGCTCAAAATATTATGCAACTGCTGAGTTGACCGACTCTTCAATCACCGAATTCCCTTCGCATCTGATCACCCGTGAAGAGAATTTTTTCATGTGGATATAGTCGTGAGTGGCCATTAACACGGCTCTTCCTGATTTTGAAATACTGTTGAGTAAATTCAGAATTTCCTCGGTAGTATTTGGATCAAGATTACCCGTTGGCTCGTCAGCGAGAATGAGGTCGGGATTATTGAGTAAGGCCCTGGCTATCGCGACTCTTTGCTGTTCACCTCCAGAGAGCTCATGAGGCATTTTGTAGCCTTTGGTTCCAAGTCCCACTTTACCGAGTACCGCTTGCATGCGCTCGTTCATTGCCTTCTTGTCTTTCCAGCCAGTGGCTTTTAGGACAAACAGTAAGTTGTCGTTGATCGTGCGATCTGTTAAAAGTTCAAAATCCTGAAAAACGATTCCCAGCTTTCTTCTCAGAAATGCTACCTGTTTACGCTTTAGCTTTCTAAGGTCGAAGTCGCCAATTCTGCCTTCTCCATCTTTTAGCGGAAGCTCGCCGTAAAGGGTCTTCAAAAGGCTACTCTTCCCTGTTCCGGTCTTTCCAATGAGGTACACAAAGTCTCCCCTATCCAGCTGCAGGTTTACTTTTGAGAGCACTAGATGATCTCTTTGATAAATCGTGGCATTTTTAATTTCTACGATGGTTTCCAAGGCTATTTGGCTTTATTTCGTGTAAAGCTAAAATAATTTGAAATCCCTTTTGCCGTTTTAGGTGTTCATCATTGTCCAAAAACTAGTCCTCTTCTTCACATTTTCGAGTTTAAAACTTTGACTCGAAAACCCTCATAAACCCTGATATACGAAGTTACCTTTACCTATTGCAAATCGACTAATTTATGAAGCCAAAGACATTCCTGGCTCTGGGTCTTTTCGTTCTGTTTTCAGGACTTTTTTCCGTTAATTCTTCTGCCCAGCAAACAGAAAAATACCGTTCTGATCTGCTGCCGTATTATGAAGCTCTTGCTTTGATGGAGAAAAACCATTTTGAACCTGCTAGAAAAGGATTTGAGGGCTTCCTTGCCGAAGGATCGATCGATTATGGAGAGTTCCAGGTAAATGCTTCTTACTATAGGGCAAAATCTGCCATGGAGCTTTTTCACAAGGATGCCGAATTTTTTATGGAGGAGTTCGTGCTCGGGCACCCTGAGAGTATTTGGTACCAAACTGCCCTTCTCGATTTGGGACGATACAATTTCAATCGAAGGGATTATGAGGATGTGCTTCGCTGGATGAATGAGCTAGACGCAAGAGACCTAGATTCCGACGTTGCTGAAGAGATCGAATTCAAAAAGGGATTTTCGGCATTTGAACTGGAAGACTATGATCAGGCCAAGAAGTCCTTTTATCAGCTAAAAGCCAAAGAAGGAGTTTACGCCGGCCCGACAAATTATTACTACGGCCATATAGCCTATACTGAAGGGAATTATCAAACGGCTTTAGAGTCTTTTCACAAGGCGGAGATTGATGAGAACTTTGCCAAAGTTGTGCCTTACTACGTTGCGCAGATTTATCACTTCCAAGAGAAGTATGAAGACCTAATCAACTATGCCACTCCTCTTCTTGATCGGGAAGAAATGCAGCGCGGAGAAGAGATTGCCTTACTGGTGGGAAATGCTCATTACGCTAGAGAGGAATATGCTGAGGCTATTCCTTTTCTGGAAAAGTATACGAAGTCCAATTACAACCCTGAACCAGAAGATGCCTACAGGATGGGGTACTCATATTACCGAACGGGCAGCTACCAAAAAGCAATCGACTTTCTCACCAAAGCATCCAAAGAGGAAAATGAGCTCGGACAGATAGCAACTTATCAGCTCGCTGATTCCTACCTCCAGTTAGGTGAGAAGAAGTACTCGCAAAATGCTTTCAAGCTTGCTTCTAGACAATTGTACGATCCTGAAATAACCGAAGACGCTCTTTTCAACTATGCAAAGCTCGCATACGAATTGAGTTATGACCCATTT
>JAKVAV010000024.1 GCA_022448105.1 Flavobacteriales bacterium
GTAGGGCCGTCATCTTGCCGATTTACTATTCCAGTAGGAAGTTGTTGAAATCCATAATGTTCGACATAAAATTCTCCTTCTGGAGTTCTAAAATCTTTGTGATAGGGCTCATTCGGGTCATCCGTAATCGGAGCAGCAAAGAATGGTGTACAGTGAACTCCAATAATTGATAGTCGATCGGGGTTTTGATCTTTTAAGCTTTTTGCGGTTGCTATTGCCGGAAGGCAGTTTGTACAACGAAAACCAGTAAAGTCTTCAAGAAGAACCTTGGATGAATAGTTTTCTGTGTCTTCCGAGAATTCCACAAGCTCTCTACCGATATTCCCTCCAGTGAAATTCGGATCGCAAAAACGCTTATCAGCATAGATACAATCAGTCTCCTCTGGATCATTGCATCCAGAAAAAATCAAAGGCACCATCACAATGAAAAGACCAAATATCTTCTTCATAATTTTCAAATTAAAAACTACTGGTAATACTAATTGAGAGACCATTAGAAGCAGGAACTACTCTGCAAATCCCTCCCACACAAAATACTCCAGCTCTTTGTCTTCCATAAGTCACGCTAATTCTACTCGAGTTTTTGATATAGCCCCAACTCACCGATGGGAAATGGAAATCATCTCCGTCTCCATTACCATAATTCCATTGATCGATCACCGTAAAAAACCAATGAGGCGAAACGGTGTATTCAACCAGTCCGGCTACCCAATCTTGTAGGTGCTGGTTGGTAAACAGGGCTTGCGCTTCGAAACGTATGTTATTCTTTTTATTGATTTTCACATTACCTTCAAAAACAAACAAATCAGAATAAACAGTCCCTTTGGTCGGAACATTATCGTAGTCATAAGCCCCGAGAATGACATCATTATTGTACACGATATTCTGATAGAATAGAATTCCTTTAAACTTCTTGCTGAATTTTTTTGTGAGTTTCGCATTGAAGTCTGAAAAATAGATTTCATCTCCAGGATCAAAAAGGTCAATCTTAGCTCCATTTCTACTCGTCCCCAAGTCATTAAGTTCAGCGATATTCGGCGAGTTGACCTGTGTATAGCTTAGTTCCAATTTCATGCCGTATCTTCCGCCTAAGGTGGTGTTTCTCTTGAAGTTGTAGAAAAGGTCACCACGGTAAGCTACTTCTCCATTCGGCTGTGTAGCGTAAGGATATAGTTGGGAAAGTAAATATGTTTGGAGAACACTTGTTGGTGGTAAATAATTAATCCAAGAATCAAAGGCTCCTGCTTCGCGTTGACTTTGGAATGCCATATTAGAGAGTGATGAGGCAGTTATTGAAACTCCAAATCCTCTTGTGGAATATGTTCCGTTGAGATTCACTCCTTTACCTGTCGCCCAAAGACCGACAGAAGGATCGAGTGAATCTGGAATATTAACGATTTGTGCATTTTGAGCGGATGGATTCTCTCCAATCCACGTGTACTCTCCTGAAAATTGAAATCCACCGATATTGTATTTCAGCCTTGCTGAACCAGCCCCCACATTTTCAGGAAAATCGTACCGAGCACTGTTATTGTTTTGAAATTTACTCACGAAACTACCGCCAATACTTAGCTGTCCAGGTAGGGCTACTATTGAGTCAAGAAGGCTATTCAAATCAAAATCAGCGTTTATTCCTCTCACAATCCCTTGTCCGAGATCATCAGAGACAAATTGGGTTCCATTGTCGAAATTGAATCTCTGCTTGCCGTAAATCGCAGTAATTTCTGACCAATCAGATGGCCTAACTTTGAGTCTAACACCATCGAGCATATAGTCTACTCCGAGCCCTCGATCTTCCCAGGTTCTCATGATCATTCCGTTACCAAACTGTTCGTAGAAATTTCCTACGGTGATGTCAAAAAGATCGTCAGAATATTGAGCAAATCGATATCCTATTCCCGTTCCAGACCAACTGGCGCCTGCAGGATACCCTACTGGCGCAGGCAAATAAGTTTCAAATCTCATACCCGCAGTGAACTTTCCTTTGCGGTAAAGGATATTTCCGAAGCCACTCAGGGCCATCGTTTCTTCTGGGACTACTGCGCTAATGGCAGAATCTTCCAGATAGTATTGTCCGTCTAACTGGAAGTTTCCCATGACTACCGCCTTGTTGTTGTCATCTTGTGCAAAGGCATGTACACCAATAAAAATAGCCCCCGATACAAGAGCTAGTTTTATAATTTTCACTAAATACATGGCCTTTATTCGATCAAAGATAAAATTTGCTCGTAGAGCTCATCCTCATCCCCTGGGCTGTAGTTATTGTGTTGCCAAACTATTCTACCCTCTCCGTTCACTAAAAAGGTATGGGGTACATTATTTACTCCCATTGCTCTTTTAAAATCCTGATTGGTGTCAAGATAGACTTCATAATCCCAAGAAGATCCATTTACGTATGGCAACACTCTCGATTGACTTCTTGCATCATCAATGGATACAGCTATCAACTTTACTCCTGTTTCTTCTTGCCAATCGGGATAAACTTCGGCTATTGTATTGAGTTCTCTTTTGCAGGGTGCGCACCATGTAGCCCAAAAATTGATTATCATAGGTTTACCACCATTACTTAAATCAGTGGTATTTATAGATTTTCCTTTTAGGTCTTTAACAACAACCTTAGGCACGGGATCTTGCGCACAACCAATGATAATGAAGAGGGAAAATAAAAGGGTGAGAGTGGATGATAATTTCATTTCAAATGGAATTAGAAAAAAAGTTCGCGGCTTAAATTAAACCGCGAACTTGAAAATATAATGCCAAAAAGATTAGTTGTTGATAGTGAACTTTCCTACCACTTGACCATCTTCGACGTTCATGTTAATGAGGTAAAGACCTTGGCTTTGGTCAGATACGTCTATGCTTTGAAGGCTGTACCCTGCTGGCTGCATACCTAAGTCTTTAGAGTAAACAAGACGTCCAGTTAAGTCTAGTATATCTATGGTCACTCTCTGGGAAGTAACAAGAGTAAACTCAACGTTTAGTACATTATTGGTAGGGTTAGGGAACAGGGTGAATTCTTCCACAGAAGTCGCTTCTTCAACGCTAAGAATACCACCTGCAAAATTCTTTTGCTCTTCTTGTCCGAAAGCACCACCAGAAACTACAATATCTCCAGAAGCTACATCCTCAACAGAGTAAGAACCATTTCCCCACTGGCAGCAAATCCCATCACCCCAGTAGTCATAAATTTCGAAGCTGTAGCATTCAACTCCAGCGGGAATTTCAACGGTAGAAGTATTTGTTGCACCATCGCCATAAGTTCCTGCTCCTTCTGTAGGTGCTCCAGCTCCAACACCGATATTCGTAGTGCCTACCCAAGAGTTACCACCTTCGCCAAGAACATTATTAGATTCATCAACTATTCTCCAGTATGTTTCCTCGCCATAGTTGTCAGTGACGATCGTCACTTCTAATTCAGTTCCTGCCTGAGCAATTCCCGCGACGTCAGTGGTCACATCATTGTTGCTCGCATTTCCATCCATCATACCATTAGGGTTAGTAACTTCCACTTCGAGCTCTGCACTTGCCGAGGTCGGCGTGTTTAACTCACCTAGAGCCACTATTTCAGACTCGAAGAATTCGAGAGATCCAGACCAGTTAATAGTATTTGATTCTCCTTCTAGAGAGTATGTAATGTCTGCGCTTGTTAGGGTTTCGCTACCCCAGTTTCTCAAAGTTATCGTTGGCATGAAGGTACTGTTACAACCTTCAATACTTGCTTCAAGTTCTTCTCCACCGACATCATTTGCCGTTTCTGCTAAGAATACACCTTCGTCATCCATTGCCGCTTGAAGAACTGCTTTATCATCATCATTTTGCACAAAAACAACAACTGCTACTTCATTGAGGTCATAGATGTTTGAGTGATTCCAAGACTCAGTGATGGTGAAAGTCTGTCCAACCTCATAAGACGGTTCCATAGTCGTTCCGGCGGCACCTGGAAGCATCTTTTTCATTACGCCGTAGAAATCTACCTCGCCATTTGAACCTGGGGCAGTATCATAAATAATCTCTTCTTCGATTACGGCAATTCTGAATTTTAAATCTCCAGAAACCTCCTGAGTGCAGGTAACGGTTGCAGTAACTACGATTTCTGAATATGAAATGGTATGGCTTAATTCTATATCAAAAAACGCATCTACACCAATTGCTGCGTCTAATAGAGGCTGCGTAAATGCTCCTGGGGCTCCAGGGTATGAAGGACTTACATCTGGGATTACACCGTCAATGGTAGCTGTCGGAACACCAGAGATTTCCGGATAATAATTCAGACGTGTATTTACTTCAGATGGGTTATGCTCGTTCATTGGATCATAACCTGGAAAAGCAGTTTGGTATTTGATACTCACTACATCTTCAGTATTTTGATTTAAAAGAGCATTAAAACCTGGATTCTGGGCTGCACACGGAGGGCATGATGCATTTGTAAACTCTTCGACCAGCGTGACTCTTTGTGACTGGGCACTAGCACCGACATAAAGGGCTACTAGCAAAAAGGATAAGTAAATTTTCTTCATGGGTAAAAAATTAGTGAGCAGCTAAATTACCTATTTCTAAACCTTTTTTAGGTTCAATCTAGAATTTAATTGAATTCCTACATGAGTAAAAGCTTTGGTTCGTCTCGAAGGAAAAACCTGTGGGTTGTTTTGTCAAGTTCTTGACATATGCTGCTTAAGGAGGGTAAATTGGGATTCCAAGAGGGAGACTATTGTCGGAAAGCTAAGTTGTTTCAATCTGTTTACTGGGGAGTCCTTTTTTTTTAATTTTACATAAAATAATGAGCCATGAAGAAAATCTTTACCTTTTTTATAGTATTTATCAATGCTTTAGCGATCGTTGCACAAACATCGATTAATCCACCTAGTGCTTCTGTAGAAGTGGCAGGTAGCGAATTTGAAGGTGTGGGATATCTCAATTTCACAAATGATGGCGATGAAACGGTTAATTATGGTTGGGTTCGAAATGTAGTTGAAATTACGAGCGGTTGGACATCGGCTGTCTGCGACAATATCACTTGCTATTTTCCCAATGTTTCCACTTCCCCAGAAGATGTAATCTTGGCACCTGGGGAATCAAGTAATTTAGATGTACATGCTTATCCCAATGGAGAGGAAGGTAGTGCTATTATTGAAGTTATTGTGACAGATCAAAACAATGCTGAAAATACAGTTACCGGGACTTACTTCTTCAATATTTCTTTGTCCACATCATCCGTTGAGAAAATCACGAATGTATTGAAACTATATCCCAATCCCACCTCTTCAGCATTTTCAATTGAGAATGCTGACTTGGTGGAAAGAGTTCAGATTTTTGACGTTTCGGGTAAGTTGATCAAAGAAATCCAAGGATTTGGAATCAATCTCATATCGGTAGATGATCTGAAAACAGGAAACTACATTGTGCGAATGTGGGATAAAAAGAATACTCCGCTCTCAAGCAACATTCTTACGATTCAATAAAGCGTACGAAGTAAATCCACTAAGCCCGCAGAAGCGGGCTTTTTTATGTGCTTAATTTTTGGATCGAGATAGTCAAAATCTCCTGGATCTATCAAATATACTTTGGCATGTGCTGAGGTCATTTGGGCCAAACCAGCGGCAGGATAAACATTTAAAGAGGTTCCGATGACGATAAGCATGTCTGCTCGACTCACAATCTCAATCGCCTTGTCCATTGCGGGCACCATTTCGCCAAACCAGACGATATGTGGCCTAAGCTGATGGCCTTTTGGGCATAAATCTCCCAATTTAATCCCTTCATCTGGCATGTTTTGAATGTGCGTCTCGTCTCCTGAGCTTCGGCATTTAGTGAGTTCTCCGTGAAGGTGCAGAACTTTTGTGCTCCCAGAGCGCTCGTGGAGATCATCCACATTCTGAGTAATCACCTTTACTTTAAACTGGTTGTTTTTTTCTAATGCGGCTACCCTATAGTGAGCTTCATTTGGCTCAACTTGCTTCAATTGAAAGAACCTTTGATTGTAAAATTCCAAAACTCTCTCAGGGTCTTTTGCAAATGCTTCAGGTGTGGCTACATCTTCGATGCGATTGTTCTCCCAAAGCCCTCCAGTATCCCTGAATGTTTTGATTCCGCTTTCGGCGCTCATCCCAGCTCCTGAAAAGACCACAAGGTTTTTTTTAGACATTCTTTTTTTAAAGATTGGTATTTATACTTTTACGCTCCTTTGAAAACTGAGAATAGCTAATTTACCCATTAGGCTCAAATCAAATAAGTTTCCCTGGCAATGTATGAATATATAAAAGGACATATAACCTTTCGAAATACGGCCTATTCTGTAATTGAAACAAACGGAATAGGATATGTCTTTAACCATAGCCTAAGTACTTTCGAAGCACTTGGTAACCAAAAAGAGGTACAAATTTTTATGCACCTCAATGTTCGGGAAGATGCACATGTGCTTTATGGGTTTTTTGAGGAAGGTGAAAGAACCATGTTTCGCCATTTAATTTCCGTTTCTGGCATTGGCCCTGCGTCGGCAATGGCTGCCCTTTCGGCAATGAAGCCCGCAGAGCTGCAAGAGGCTATATTTTCTGACGATGTGACCACATTGAAAAAAATTAAAGGTGTTGGAGCTAAATCTGCCCAGAGAATAATTGTAGATCTGAAGGATAAACTCAGTTCTCAAGAGGTTAATTTTGATAATTTTGGCGGCCAAAACAATACGATTCGATCGGAGGCGTTAAAGGCTCTGCAAAACTTAGGTTTTGACCGACGTAAAGCACAGAAAGTAATCGATGAAGTGCTTAAGTCAACCGATGAATCGATTGGAATTGAGGATTTGATTAAAAGAAGTTTAAAGAGCTTTTAGCTCTTTTGAAGTATTTTGAGTTTGCGGTTTCATAATATTTTGCGCCTCCTTGGGATTGGCGCCCTCATACTGTTTGTTTGGTCAGTAAGTGCCGAAGGACCTGCTTTGCGTGAAAAGGTGGTTAATCTACCTGTGCTAACTGTCCTCCCTGTTGATTCGCCGGAGACAGAGCTTATTTTTCCCATTGATGATGGAGTGAACCCCTATGGTGGTTCGGGTCGGATCAATCTTACCGATCCGAGTAATATGAACAATGTCATTGAGTATGACCCAGAATCCGGTGAATATTTTTTCTTTAAACGAATAGGGGAGAATATTGATTACCGAAACCCAACGGTCATGACCTTTGACGAGTATATGGATTATGTAAATAGTAATTCAGTCAAAGATTATTGGAAAGAGATCCAAGCCGCTGACGCCATAGCAAACGATGAAGATGGAGGCCCTGATCCTTTCAGGCCAAGTATTCAAGTTAATAGCAAAGCTTTTGATAGAATCTTTGGAGGAAACACGGTTGACATACGTCCGCAAGGTACGGCTGAGCTAACATTTGGTGCGAATATCAATAGCAATGAAAACCCCCAAATTCCCGTAAATCAAAGAAGGATCACCACCTTTAACTTTGATCAAAGAATCCAGCTCAACGTCGTTGGGAATATAGGTGATAAACTAAAACTAAGTACAAACTACAATACCGAGGCTACCTTCGATTTTGAAAATCAAACCAAGATAGAGTACACTGGTTATGAGGACGAAATCATCCAAAAAATCGAAGCGGGAAATGTGAGTATGCCGCTTAATAATTCTTTGATTTCTGGATCCCAAAGCCTTTTTGGGATTAAAACTCAATTGAAGTTCGGAAGATTAGATGTAACTACGCTTTTCTCACAAGAACGAGGCCAGCGCAAGGAGATAAATGTACAAGGCGGAGCCCAAACCCAAGATTTCGAGATATCTATAGACAATTACGAAGCAAACAGACACTTTTTCTTAAGTGGTTATTTTAGAGATAATTATGACCGTTCCCTGCAAAATTTACCGGTAGTTAATTCGGGTGTGCAGGTCACTCGGATTGAAGTCTGGGTGGTGAACCAAACTGCTAATGTTCAAGAAACAAGAAATGTAATCGCATTCACTGATATAGGAGAAGATGAGTCTTATGTCAATCCTGCGCTTCCATTGGAGGTTGGGGATAATCCGCTGAATAACTTCCCAGATAATGGGCAAAATAGCCTTTACAGTCAGATGGCTTCGAACTCCCAAATTCGAGGCTTTACTCAATCATCTCAAGCTCTAGCTGGACTTGGTCTCGTAAATGGTCGTGATTTTGAAAGACTGAGCAACGCTAGGCAGCTCACCCCGAATGAGTATACATTTAACCAGAGACTGGGTTTTATTTCTTTGAATCAGGCACTTAATAATGCCGAAGTACTGGCGGTGGCATATCAGTATACTTTGAACGGTAGGACCTATCAGGTCGGAGATTTATCCAACGACGGCTTTACGGCTCCAGACGCTTTGTACCTGAAAATGTTGAAGTCAACGGTAGTCGACGTTCTCAATCCTATATGGGATCTGATGATGAGAAACGTATATTCTTTAGGGGCGTATCAAGTAAATAGCCAAGAGTTTCTTCTGAATGTTTGGTACAACGATCCAGAGGAAGGTATCGATGTTCCCGTTATTCCCGAACCTCAAGTCCAGGACATCCCGCTTCTGCAGGTTTTTGAAATGGATAAGCTGGATCTCAATGGGAACCCTCAATCGGATGGTAGATTCGACTTTGTGGATCAAGCGGCGACCGAAGGAGGAACGATAAACTCCCAGAATGGACGAATATTCTTCCCAGTTGTCGAGCCTTTTGGTTCACATCTTGAGCAGGTTCTCTCGGAAGCAGGCGTGCCCGAAAGCGTGCGGGAAAATATCGTATATCAGCAGCTTTATGACTCCACTAAAATTGTCGCTCAGCAAAATTTCCTTTATCTCAACCGATTTAAACTTAAGGGGAATTATCGTTCAGCCTCCTCCGACGAAATAGCACTGAATGCTTTAAATATTCCCCAAGGAGCAGTGCAAGTAACTGCTGGAGGAGTGCCTCTGGTAGAGAATCAAGATTATACCGTTGACTACAACCTTGGAAGGGTAAAAATTCTGAACACGGGACTTCTTGAATCTCAAACCCCAATTAAGATCTCGGTTGAAAGTAATACCCTTTTCAGTATACAGACAAGGCGTTTAATGGGGGCTCGGTTTGACTATCGGTTCAATGATAATTTCACTCTCGGTTCTACCATCATGAACTTGAATGAGAGGCCCTTAACGCAGAAGGTGAATATTGGCGATGAGCCTATGAATAATACCCTTTGGGGATTTGATGCGCGATATCAAAGTGAGTCTAGATTCTTAACTGATGTGGTTGATGCACTTCCATTTATCAACACCAAAGAGACATCGAATATTGATGCAGCAATTGAATTTGCCCACCTACTTCCTGGCCACAATAGAGCAGTTGGCCAAACGGGAAATGCTTACATAGACGATTTTGAAGGAACTATTTCGCTTATTGACTTAAGAAACTTTGCCTCATGGGGATTGGCTTCTATTCCGCAACTCCAGCCAGATGTTTTCCCTGAGTCCGTGAATACCGATAATCTATCACTAGGTTACAATCGAGCCAGATTTGCTTGGTATATTCTTGACCCTCTGTTTTTCAGAAACGACAATATCACACCCGATAATGTCAACAACGATCGACACTATCAGCGTGAGGTTACCGAGAATGAAGTATTTCCTGATCGTGAGTTGCCCGCCGGTACTCCTGCCAATATCGCTACATTGGATATGAGTTTCTTTCCAAGTGAGCGTGGTCCATACAATTACGATGTTCAAAGTACCTCAAACTCAGACGGGATTGACCCTGTGACGGGAGAGTTGAATAATCCGGAATCACGCTGGAGTGGTATTCAACGAGCCATCAATACCACTGATTTTGAGCAGACCAATGTCGAATTTATCCAGTTTTGGGTCATGGATCCGTATAACTCAGATAACCGAGACTTTGTAGGAACTTCGGGTAATCCAAGAGGTAAATTATTAGTAAACATTGGTAACGTATCGGAAGATGTGTTACGCGATGGTCAAATGAGTTTTGAAAATGGCCTACCTCTAGACCCGGCTAATCCGAATGGACTCGAAACCACGAACACGTCCTGGGGACAAGTTCCTATTACACAAAGTATCGTTAACGCATTTGATAACACGACTAATTCAAACGCTACTCAGGATGTAGGTTTTGATGGATTAAACGATGCAGAGGAACGCGACTTCTTCGAAAACTTTCTTGATGAACTAACCGCAATTGGTGCTTCACCTCAGGTGATCGCAGACGCCACCGCAGATCCATCGACTGACAACTACAGGTTTTTCAGGGGTTCTGAATACGATGCCGCCAACGCTGATATTCTTGAGAGATACAAACAATTCAACGGTTTTGAAGGAAACTCAGTTACCACCCAAGACAGTCCAGAGGACTATCCTACTCAAGCCACGACTTTGCCTACTACCGAAGACATAAATCAAGATTTGACTCTTGGAGAAGCGGAATCTTATTATCAGTACGAGGTAGATCTTCCTGATCCACTTATTGATCCAGGGGCCTGGCAAGTTGGAGGAGATAATTACATTACCGACGCAGTGGACGGAGTTGCACCAGACGGAAGAACTGTGAAATGGTACCAATTCAAGATTCCTGTCAGAGAAGGAAAATCTATTGGGGGAATAAGGGATTTACGATCTATACGCTTCATGAGAATGATCACCACTGGTTTTGAAACTCCGGTCGTTTTGCGATTTGCAAGGTTAGAGCTCATAAGAGGTGAGTGGAGACGATATGATCAAGAGCTTTTAGAGGGAGAGATTATTCCAGGTCCTCAAGGTCAGACCGAATTCGACATTCTTGCAGTAAATGTGGAAGAGAATAGCCAAAGGATTCCTCTGAACTACGTTACTCCACCGGGCATCTCCCGAGAAATTGATGCTGGTACCGCTAACCTGAGAAGTCTTAACGAGCAATCACTCGTACTTCGGGTGAACGAGCTAAACGATGGTGACGCCAGATCAGCATTCAGGAGCACCGATATTGATATGCGGATGTATGGAAATCTGGAGATGTTCATACACGGTGAATCGCTCAACGAGAATAATCAATTGGACTTTGGTGACGTATCCGTTTTTGTTAGGTTAGGTACGGATTTTGATCAGAACTTTTACGAATATGAAATTCCGGTTGATCCTACTGATTTAAATGCATCGAGCACACCTCAGAATATTTGGCCAGAGGCTAACAATATGAAGATCGATTTCGATAAGCTTCAAAGCGCCAAAAATTCTAGAAATCAATCTGGCTTTGAGCAAAGCGATATTTACGAGGAGCTAGATGGAAACAGAAAAATAAGGATAAAGGGTAATCCGGTATTGAGCTCCGTTAGATCAATTATGATCGGGGTGAGAAACCCCAATAGTGGGAATAACATTTGGGCGGATGATGATGGCCAACCAGAGAGTGCGGAAATTTGGGTGAATGAGCTCAGGCTAACCGACTTTAACAATGATGGAGGGTGGGCTGCAATAGCAAGAGTTAATGCCCAACTTGCAGATTTTGGAAGTGTTTCTTTATCTGGAAATATTTCGACGCCCAACTTCGGTTCTCTCGAAAGTAGAGTTGCGGAACGACCTCAAGAGCAGTCAATGGGTTACGACGCCAATTCAAATTTAGAACTCGGGAAATTTTTGCCAGAGGAAAGCGGTGTGAAAATCCCCATGTTTCTGGGTCAATCAGAGCAGGTAGTTAGGCCGAGGTTTGACCCTTTGGCTCCCGACTTAGAGCTCGACGAAGTTGCTGAAGGACTTTCGCAAGGAGAGAAAAAAGACCTGAGGAGAAGGTCTCAAACATATACGCGCAGACGCAGCATTAACTTTACAAATGTTCGAAAAGAAAGAACCAATTCCGATAAAAAGCCTCAGCTATATGATATCGAGAATTTCAATGCTACGTTCGCTTACAGTGACAGGAAATTCTACGACATAAATACGGCATTCGACAATCAACGCCAGTTTAGATTGGGACTAGGATATAATTACACCTCCAAACCGAAGAATATTAAGCCATTTGCTACCAGTAAGTTTTTGCGCAAGTCCGATTATTTTGCACTAATTAGAGATTTCAACTTTACCTTAATCCCCAAGTCCTTTTCATTCCGGTCTGAAATCAATAGAACCTACAGCGAGCAGCAATTCAAAAATAATAGCGACATATTTGATTTTGAACAGCCTGTTCTCTATACCAAAACGTTCAATTGGAATAGAATTTATGACCTCCAGCACGACTTAACTCAGTCTATTCGGTTAACGTACAGTGCAAACAATTTATCATTCATTGATGAACCTGATGGAAGAGTTGACCGAGAAGATAGAGACTCTTACAATCAATACCGTGATACTGTTTGGGAGAGTATCACTCGATTTGGAGAGAATGTAACTTTCAATCAGAATTTTTCGGCCAATTATCGCGTACCCATCAACAAGATTCCGATTCTCGATTGGGTAAGCACTGACGTGAGATACAGCGGTAGCTACAATTGGCAAAGAGCACCTTTCTCGCAGGATTCGCTGGGTAATGTCATACAAAACTCAAGGAATATATCGATAAATGGACAGCTCAACTTCCTATCCCTCTACAATAAAATAGATTATTTCAAAAATGTGAACCGTAAGTTTCAACGACAAGGACGCGGGGGTGGAAGGGCTCTTTCACAAAGAAATGGTCGTAACAACGGTAGAGATAATGAAGAGAATGAGGAGGGTGAGGATGAACCCAAGAAAAAAGAGAAAGATAAAAACCAGATCACAGCCCTCGACTATTTCGCCAAGTTGTTGATGAGTGTTAAGAACCTTTCTGTGGTATACAGCCAAAACGAGGGAACCTTGCTACCTGGCTATAATCGAACTTCTAATATCCTAGGTATGGACCCTGGGTTTAATGCCCCCGGGATAGATTTCGTTTTCGGACATCAAATTGATAACTTCAATCAGCAAGCAGCCCTAAAGGGTTGGTTGGTAGACAACGAATTTATCAACCAGCAATACCTCCAAACTTACACCGAAGACTTTAACCTGAGGCTGAACCTCGAGCCTTTACCAAACCTTAGAATCGAGTTAACGGCTCAAAGGAGCAGATCGGATAATGATGGATCGTTCTTTAGGTTTAATGATGACCTCCAGCAATACCTGGAAGAAAGTAGGTTTGAAACAGGAAGCTTTAGTACGACATTGAATGCATGGAATACCCTTTGGACGGAGGATAATAATAATGGCAGCAGTCCTATTTTCAATGCCTTTGCTGATACCTCTTTTGGTAGCATCAAGAGTGAGATTTCGAATAGACTCGCAAGAGAAACGGGTTTATCTGAACAAAATTCTGGAGCAGCAGGGGGAGCCTTTGCTGGTGGTTTCGGCCCAAGCTCCCAGCAAGTGGTTATACCAGCATTCATTGCAGCCTACACCGGCCAAGATCCCAATAGCGTTAATCTTTACATAAGTGATTACAGCCTGTTTGATGCGATTAGAAATCCAAACTGGTCCATAAACTACGACGGACTTTCTAAGATTCCTGCTCTCAAGAAAATATTCAGAACAGTTAATCTCTCCCATGCATATCGCAGTACCTACAGCGTCAGCAATTTTACCACCAACTTATCTGCAGGCACTAACACCGATGGTACTCCGGTGAGAGATAATTCTGTAGAAGAAAACTTTATTGCAGATACTCAGATAAATGCCATTACGATCTCCGAGCAATTAAGTCCATTGGTCAGAATAGACATGACATGGCAAAACTCCCTCATCACTAATTTTGAGATCAATAAGAATAGAGTTCTCGCTTTCAGTACTACCAACTTTCAACTCACCGAGAATCGAAGTGATGAAGTGGTATTAGGATTGGGATATAGGTTCCCAGATGTGGAAATAAAATTGGCCGGAAAAACGCGAAAAAGCGACCTTAACGTTCGTTTTGATTTAAGCATTAGAGATACGGAGGTGGTTGCGCGAAGAATGCTTGAACGCACTGAACAGATTACTTCCGGTCAAAACCTGCTTTCGATCAAAACGGCCATAGATTATGTTATCTCCGATAGATTAAATATTAGAGCTTTCTACGATCACCAGATTAACAAGCCGAAAGTTTCAATATCATTCCCTACATCTAACATAAACACTGGTGTATCTTTGCGATTCACTTTGACTCAATAAAACCACTGACTAATGAATATTCCTGCCGAATTAATGTATACCGAAGACCACGAATGGGTAAAGGTTGAAGGAAATATTGCCACTGTTGGAATCACAGATTTCGCCCAAGGAGAACTTGGCGATATTGTTTTTGTAGAAATTGAAACTGAGGGAGAGGATCTAGACTCTGGCGAAGTTTTTGGAACCATCGAAGCGGTTAAAACAGTTTCTGACCTGTTCATGCCCTTGAAGGGTAAAGTGGCAGAGTTTAACTCTGAATTAGAGGCTAACCCAGAATTGGTCAATGAAGATCCATACGGGGCTGGATGGATGATAAAAATTGAGCTGGAGGCCAATCCAGATTTATCTGAACTTCTCGCTCCCGATGCCTATAAAGCACATGTTGGGTAGACTGATTCCGTTTTTTAAATTTTACTGGGCGGCTCTCATTTGGGCCGCCTTTATCTTTCTATTGATGGCCCTTCCGGGAGAGGATCTTCCAGACTTCGATTTTTGGGCGGTTAATATTGAAGATAAAATCGGTCATGTTGGTGTTTTTGGAATTCTCGCCTTCCTTTTATCGTGGGGCGCAAAGCGTCATCTAAACATGATTGATAAAAGCGTTTTGATAAAACTCATGATGCTCTGCATTTCATACGGAGCGCTCACTGAATTCCTTCAAGGAGTTGCTTTTCCTACCAGATTCGCCAGTTTCTGGGATTTTGTGGCCGATAGTCTAGGCGCTTTTTTAGGCATAGTGTTTGCTCGATTCGCTTTCACAAACCTTTACAGAAAAAAAAGCTGAGTGGCCACAAGGCGGTTTTATCTGTTTTAAAACCGTTTACTATGCAGATCAAAAAATCGCGCGAGGTTGACCTCGAACGCAATAAACCTACCCTTTTCTTTCTTGGATTAGCTGTAGCTACCTCTTTAGTTTTGTCGGCCTTTGAATGGCAAACGTATCAGGAAAAAACTCTTCTCGGCTGCCCCGAGTTAGCAGAAGTGCCCATTTTTGAAGTGGATCATATACCTCCGTCTTTCAGAGAACAAAAAAAGACTCTAACGAGCGAAAAGAAGACAAAACAAAAGGTAATCTCATCGATCATTGACGACTTTAAATTCATCGAAGATGAAATTCCAATGGATGATATTGATTTTCCCGACTTTCAAGATGATCCTCTCTCTGAGAGTATTCCTGTTCTTGCAGAACCTGTTGATGAACAACCATTATTCTTTGCTGACGTGATGCCTCAATTTCCTGGAGGAGAAATCGCTAGGCGTAACTATTTAAATAATAAGGTGCATTTTACCCCCATGGCTATAGACGCTGGGATAGCTGGACAAGTGCATATTCAGTTTACAGTGAGGATAGATGGTGCCGTTGAGGATATAGTTCTCTTGCAAGGAATAGGGGGTGGGCTTGATGAAATAGCCTTAAAGGCTGTAGAGGAAATGCCTAAATGGGAGCCTGGTTTTAACAAAGGTCGTCCTGTTAGCGTGAGGTTTACCATGCCCATTACATTTTCGCTGAGATAAATTCAGGCATAAAACTTGATAAACACGGATATCTAAAAATCGTGGCTCTGGTTGAAAAAAGTAGTCAAACTTTACTATTTTCGTCGAGTCTGTAAAAACAGAACCCATGGAATTAAAAAAGAGTCCTGACGCAAACCTTGAGAAAAAGCGCGTACCGCTAATAATTATTGGTTTGCTGTTCTCAACTGCTCTCGTTTTGGTGGCTTTCGAGTGGAAAGCTTTTGAAACTGAGATCAAAGATTTGGGAGAATTAGAGCTTGATCTTATAGAAGAAGAGATCATTCCAATTTCTCAGCAACAGCCACCTCCGCCTCCACCGCCACCTGCCCCGACTACAGTTATTGAAATTGTAGAAGATGAAGAGGAAATTGAAGAGGAGTTGGTCATTGAAGACCTTGAAGTTGACGAAGAAACCGAAATCGAGTTTATCGAAGAGGTCGCAGAAGAAGTGGTAGAAGAACAAATCTTTACAATAGTGGAAGAAATGCCGAGTTTCCCTGGTGGTGAAGCCGCATTGATGAAATACTTGGGTAAAAATATTAAGTATCCAGCCATTGCAAAAGATGCTGGTATTCAGGGAACTGTGTATGTAACGTTCGTGGTCGACGAATCTGGCGCCGTTAAGGATACGAAAGTACTTCGTTCTATTGGAGGGGGGTGCGACGAAGAGGCGATCCGCGTGGTTGAAAATATGCCCAAGTGGTCTCCTGGAAAGCAGAGAGGAAAATCCGTGAAGGTGCAATACAATTTGCCGATTAGATTCACATTGAGGTAATACCAAACAACACTGTTAGAATTGTACCCCGCGGAAAGCGGGGTTTTTTATGTCCTTAAGCCAGAGAGCTTTTTCTATATTTGAACAAAACCACCTCATTGACAAAAGTAGATTTTAACAGCCTAGATATTCGGCGCAAAGCAGTAGATCAGGTCGGGGTTGAAGAACGATGTGCTCGATTTAAGAGCAGGAGCATAAAGAAAGATGCTAAGATTCAGGGTCTGAAGATGGCGCTAAACATGATTGACCTCACCACGCTCGAAGGAAAAGATACTGAAGGAAAGGTAAGGCAGCTTTGTCACAAAGCTTCACACCTTCACTACTCATATGATGGCCTTCCCACAGTAGCCGCCGTTTGTGTGTATCCCTCATTTGTAAAACTTGCCAAATCCTTAGTTTCAAACAAAGGAATCAAAGTGGCATCAGTAGCAACGGCTTTTCCTTCGGGACAATCCTTTTTGAAGTACAAAATTGCCGAGACTGAAGAGGCGGTTCAAGAAGGTGCCGATGAAATCGATATGGTCATTTCCAGGGGGAAATTTCACCAAGGAGAATATTCTTATGTCTTTGACGAGATTGCCTCAGTCAAAGAAGCCTGTGGAAAAGCTAGACTCAAAGTCATTCTTGAAACAGGTGAACTCGGCAACCTCGATGCAGTCTATTACGCTTCCCAAATTGCAATTGAAGCAGGAGCTGATTTTATCAAGACATCGACCGGAAAAATTAAGCCAGCTGCCACCATGCCCGTCAGCCTCGTTATGCTCGAAGCCATCCGAGATCACTATTTTAGAACTGGGAAAATGGTAGGAATGAAGCCGGCTGGAGGAATATCAAATGCCAAACTTGCGCTTCACTACCTCATTATGGTTAAAGAAACATTGGGTGAAGCTTGGCTCAATAATCAATGGTTTCGTTTTGGCGCTAGCTCCTTGGCAAATGATCTGCTCAAGCAGCTCGTAAAACAGGAATCAGGAATGTATCAATCAGCTAATTATTTCGCTCTCGACTAATTATGGCTAAAGCAAAAAAAGACAACGACTGGAATTTAGCTCCCGCTCCTGAGAGCACTGGGCACGTCAAGATTGACAAGAAATACGATCTATTCATTGGGGGTAAATTTGTTCCGCCAACTGCCAAAAAATACTTCGAAACCGTTAATCCTGCTACAGAGAAAATCCTCAGCCAAGTTGCTGAAGCAGGGCAAAAGGATGTAGACAAAGCTGTCAAAGCCGCTCGAAAGGCATATGATACGGTTTGGTCAAAGATGCCTCCAGTTGAAAGGTCAAAATATATCTTCAGGATTGCTAGGTTGATTCAAGAAAGAGCAAGAGAATTTGCCATTATTGAATCTATAGATGGAGGTAAGCCAATACGCGAGTCAAGAGATGTTGATGTGCCCTTAGCGGCAGCTCACTTCTTTTACCATGCAGGATGGGCAGACAAGCTTAATTATGCCTTTCCTAATGCAGAGGTGTCGTCCCTTGGGGTTGTGGGTCAGATCATACCATGGAATTTCCCTCTGCTTATGGCTGCCTGGAAAATTGCACCAGCGTTAGCCTGCGGTAATACAGTAGTGCTGAAGCCCGCCGAGACGACTCCGCTCACAGCACTCAAGTTAGCCGAACTCTTTATGGATGCCGGTCTGCCAGATGGTGTAGTTAACATTATTACTGGTGCAGGAAGCACTGGACAAGCCCTCGTTGAGCATAGTGATATTGATAAAATCGCCTTTACCGGTTCTACACAAGTCGGCAAGATGATTAAAAGGTCACTCGCTGGTAAATCCACTAGGTTAACATTAGAATTGGGAGGAAAAGCAGCGAATATCATTTTTGAAGATTCGGCTATTGATCAAGCTGTAGAAGGGGTTGTAAATGGAATCTACTTCAATCAAGGTCATGTTTGCTGCGCTGGATCTCGATTATTTGTAGAAGAAAGTATTTCTAGCGAATTCATTAGGAAGCTAAAACACCGAATGGATCATTTAATCCTTGGCGATCCACTCGATAAAAATACCGATATAGGTGCAATAAATTCAGAAGGTCAACTAAATACCATACAAAGCTATCTAGAAGCTGGAGAAAAAGATGGTTTCGAAATGTATCAATCAAATGTTGCCGTTCCTAAGAAAGGCTTCTGGTGCAGGCCTACTTTGTTTACTCACGTATCGCAGAGTAGCGTTATATCAAAAGAAGAAATATTTGGACCTGTACTCGCCATGCAGACTTTTAGGACTATTGATGAGGTTATTGATAAAGCCAACAATACTCCTTACGGCCTTTCCGCTGGAGTTTGGACAGATAAAGGATCAAAAATTTTTAACCTGACCACCAAGTTGAAAGCAGGGGTGGTTTGGGCGAATACGTTCAATAAGTTTGACCCTACCTCACCATTTGGTGGATATAAAGAATCGGGTTTTGGTCGTGAAGGAGGTCTTCATGGACTTAGTGCTTACTTAAAAATCACAGGGTAATGGCGACTAGAGAGAATTCGAATTTAGAAGTGATGAAAACTTACAAGCTCTTTATTGGAGGGAGTTTCCCGAGAACGGAAAGCGGCAGGTATTATCCAATTCGCAAAAAGAATGGAGATCTCCTAGCCAATGTCTGTCTTTCATCGCGAAAAGACTTTAGAAATGCAGTGGTTGCTGCCAGAAAAGCCCAATCAGCTTGGGCTGGCAGATCAGCTTACAATCGTTCGCAAATTATTTATCGAATCGCCGAAATGCTTCAGCAGAGTGAAGATTCTCTTGTCCAAGAGATGGTGAGTTTGGGCTATACTCCCAAAAATGCGAAGGAAGAATTTGACTATTCAGTAGATTACCTAGTTCACTATTCTGGATGGTGCGATAAATTTTCTCAGATGCATAGCACTGTTAATCCCGTAGCCTCTTCTCATTTCAATTTTTCAAACCCAGAACCAATGGGGGTTATAGGTGCCTTTGCTGCTGAGCGCAGAGCCCTAATCGGTGTATTAGAGGCATTTGTACCTGCTATTTGCGGGGGAAATACAGTTGTTTTATTGGCATCCCATAAACTTCCTACCTGTTCAATTACACTTGCTGAAATATTAGCTATATCAGATGTCCCTGGCGGAGTGGTTAACATATTAACCGGGGAAAGAGAGGAACTCTTGAGTCATTTCACCAGTCATATGGACGTGAACGCCTTTCAAATATGGGATGCGTCAAAAGAGGAATCTTTTGTCATCGACCAAAACTCCACTGAGAACTTAAAGAGAGTCAGGCTATACAAATCCAGCATTAGAACACGCCTTTCTCCGTATCGCATTTTGGATTTACAGGAGGTTAAAACAACTTGGCATCCTATTGAAAACATTTCTGGAAGCGGCGCCTCATATTAGTGAGCTTCGCGATTATTCTTTATAGTTTTGTCAAAACAGAATATGTCTAGAAAAGTAGCCTTAATTACAGGAGTCACTGGCCAAGATGGAGCCTACCTATCGGAGTTTTTGCTGAACAAGGGTTACGAAGTCCATGGCATAAAGAGAAGAAGTTCACTCTTTAATACCGATAGAGTCGATCATCTCTATCGCGACCGCCATGAGAAGGATGTGAATTTCTTTTTGCACTATGGTGACTTGACCGATGCTTCAAATGTGATCAGATTGATTCAGGAGATTCAGCCAGATGAGGTCTATAACCTTGGCGCTCAATCTCACGTGCAAGTTTCCTTCGAAACGCCAGAATATACAGCCAATGTTGATGCCATCGGAGTCTTGAGGATTCTCGAGGCTATACGCATATTGGGCCTAGAGAAGAAAACGAGAATCTATCAGGCATCCACCAGTGAGCTTTACGGTATGGTTCAGGAGACTCCACAAAATGAAGATACCCCATTTTATCCCAGAAGCCCATATGGAGTAGCAAAGCTTTATGCATTCTGGATTATTAAAAATTATAGAGAAGCCTACGACCTCTTTGCGGTCAACGGTATTCTTTTTAATCATGAAAGTCCCCTTCGTGGAGAGACATTCCTCACCAGAAAAGTAACGAGGGCAGTTGCTAGGATTAAATTGGGCCTGCAAGACAGACTTTTTGTAGGTAACTTAAATGCTCAGCGAGACTGGGGGCACGCTCGGGACTACGTTGAGGGGATGTGGCTTATGCTACAATATGATCAGCCTGAAGATTTTGTTTTGGCAACAGGGAAAACATACACTGTGCGTTTCTTTATTGAAAATGCCTTTGCTCATGCGGGAATTGAAGTTGTATGGGATGGCGAAGGAGAGAATGAAAAAGGACTAGATAAAGATACTGGAAAAGTACTGGTTCAGATAGATTCAAAATACTATCGTCCTACGGAAGTTGATTTGCTAGTTGGAGACCCCTCAAAGGCCCAGAAAAAGCTTAATTGGCGACATAATTACGACATCCATGATCTTATTTCTGAAATGGTGGATGCAGATGTTGAGCTCTTCAAAAGAGATAAATATTTGCTTGATGGAGGGCACTCAGTACTGAATTATAACGAGTAGTGGTAAGAGACTCCAAAATATATATTGCTGGTCACAAAGGAATGGTAGGTAGTGCCATCTATCGACAATTGGTGACCCAGGGTTACTCCAATTTAATAGGGATATCTTCTAAGGATCTCGACTTAAGAGATCGACATTCAGTCGATGATTTTTTTGAAAATGAAAAGCCAGAGTACGTTTTTCTTGCTGCGGCAAAGGTTGGTGGAATACAGGCAAATAACCTTTATCGGGCCGAATTCATACATGATAACTTAGCCATCCAAATGAATGTGATCGATGCTGCCTACAGAAATGGAGTAGCCAAGCTCTTATTTCTGGGTTCATCTTGTATCTATCCCAAGATGGCTCCTCAGCCATTAAAGGAGGATTATCTTTTGAGTGGGGAGTTGGAACCTACCAATGAACCTTACGCTATCGCCAAGATTGCAGGTATCAAAATGTGCGAGTCGTATCGCGATCAATATGGATGTAACTTTATTTCTGCGATGCCGACTAATCTCTATGGACAGAATGATAATTACGATTTGAAAAACTCTCACGTCTTACCAGCCCTCATCAGAAAGTGTCATGAAGCCAAAGAGAATGGTCTAAACACAGTCGAGATTTGGGGAACTGGTACCCCTAGAAGAGAGTTTCTACATGTAGATGATATGGCTAAAGCCTGTGTTTTTCTCATGCAGAATTACAATGACAAGCAATTTGTCAATGTTGGGGTTGGTGAAGATATATCTATCAGTGATTTGGCTAGTACGATTGCTAAAATCGTAGGCTTCAAAGGTGTCTTTGTTTTTGATCGAACAAAACCAGACGGAACCCCAAGAAAACTGATGGATGTGTCCAAAATAAATAGTCTCGGGTGGAAGGCTGAAATATCATTGGAAAAAGGAATATCTCAAGTTTATGATTCCTTTAAAGCCTCTACCGTAAAAGCATAGTCACTGTGAGGTTTCTCCTCCTTTTTTTCTGTATTCTTTCGATACCACTCAGCGCACAAGTTTACACCTTACCGATCGATGGTTTTTCGCAGCTCAGACAAAACAGAGCTGAGATCGGAGTGCAGCAATCACTGCATTTTGGAGCAAAACCTATTCTCCGAAGTGACGCTGATTTATCGGAAGTACCTGGTTTTGCAGAAGATACCGTCCCTTACTATTATAAGCTTACCGAGAAAATCTTTAGTGAACACCTCATTGAACTGGATAAACCTGATTTTAAGATTTATGCAGATTTTCTTTTTGACTTTGCCGTAGGAAGGGAAACAGTTGATCAGATTTCCGGTACCGGAGAGGAAACTTCGCTCTTCCAAAATACCCGAGGTTTTGCCATCCAAGGTCAGATAGGAAAAAGAGTTTTCTTTTACACTGATTTTAGGGAAAATCAAGGCAGATACCCTTCTTACCTCACTCGATTTATTGATTCTACGGAAGTTTTTCCAGGTTCGGGAAGAGTAAAGCCTTTTGGTGTAGGTGGGTTTGATTACAGTATGGCAAGCGGTGTGCTGGGCATCGAAGCTGCAGATTGGCTTAACTTCTCGCTAGGTCATTCTAAGCAAATTATAGGTCACGGATATCGAAGTTTATTACTGTCTGATAATTCTCATAATTATCCTTTTGTAGCTTACGAAGTAGATTTTTTGGGCGAGAAGATACAGTATAGATATACCCTCGCCCTTTTGCAAAGTCTTGATCGTCTCCCACAAGGTGAGACGCCTGAAGCTATTTTTAAAAGGAAAGAATCTACCTGGCACTACTTGTCATTTAAGCCTCTGCCGAATTTAGAACTCGGATTTTTTGAAGAAATTCTCTGGCAGGTCTTTGATGACAGTTTAGGTAGTAAGCCATTCAATTACCGAGCTTTGCTTCCCATACCCTTCTTGAATTCGGCAATATTGGGTCTCGAGGATGAAGAGAACAACGCGCGGGTTGGAATCAGTGCTGCATGGTATCCTATCCCGAAAATGAGGCTGTATGGGCAGCTACTCTCCAACAGTTCTGGCTTTCGCATAGACGGATATCAGATCGGAGGTCTTTGGTCGGGAATTTTTGATCGAGTTGACTTTCAATTGGAACTGAACCAATCTAACCCTAATGCAACCGTTCAACCCGCTGAACTACAATCTGCTTATCATTTCAATCAACCCCTGGGTCATGTTTTGGGCAGAGATTTTGAAGAATTGGTCGGCGTAATCACTTATTACCACAGAAGAATTTATGCTCGGATCACAACCGCTTACTACAATCTTGGTGATGAAGCCAGTAATTTATGGAGCCTGCGAAATACTGAAGTTTCAAATTCGGACTTTAGGTTGGGCTACATTTTCAATCCAAGCTGTAACTTTCAGATTTATACTGGGTATACCTACCGGAGTGAGGAAGTTGAAAAAGAAAAATTATCGAATGGATTTTGGTATTTGGGTATTAAAACCTCCATGTCCAATATTTATAGCGATTTTTGACAAAGATTTAAAAAAATTGCCCCTTTCATGAAAGAGATCGTCCTAGGATTTGTGACGTCTTTTTTCGTCGTTTTACTTACCACACCTTCGCTTATCAAGGTAGCGAAGATGAAGAAGCTCGTTGATGACCCTAACGAGGAAAGAAAGAAGCATCGAAAAAGCACACCGACCATCGGTGGAATAATCATTTTCGCCGCAAGTATTTTTGCTTATGCCTTGTGGTTTCCATCCGACAACCTGAGCTATTTCGGAAGCTTACACCACTTTTCAGAGTCAGTGAATGATTTTAAGTTTCTAATCTCTGCGGCAATCCTACTATTCTTTATTGGTGTGAAGGACGATATCATTGGAATAGCCCCTATGAAAAAGCTTCTTGGTCATGTCATTGTAGGTTTTATTTTGGTGGTAATGGCGGATATCCGAATCATGGGAATGCATGGAGTATTTGACATCCAAGAAATTCCATACTGGGCCAGTGTACTTTTATCTGTGTTTACCTATGTTGTTGTGGTAAACGCTATAAACCTTATCGATGGTAGCGATGGACTCGCTGCAGGAACAGGATTTATATGCTCGGTCTTTTATGGGATGTGGTTTTATGGAACTTATCAATATGACTTGAGCATGATGGCATTCGTTTTAGCGGGTTCGCTTGGAGGATTTCTCCTCTTCAATTTCTCGCCAGCTAAGATTTTTATGGGAGACTCGGGCTCACTGTTTATAGGAGCCTTTGTGTTTGTGATGTCCATGAAATGTATTGAAACAGATACAAGGCTTTTGGATGGCTGGACGGAAAATGTGTCTTCAGCTGTTTTTGCACTCTGTGTACTCGCGTACCCACTTGTCGACACTCTAAGGGTGTTTACTCTAAGGATTTTAAAAGGTCGATCTCCTTTTTCGGCAGATAGAAATCATATTCATCACCAACTTATTGATAGTGGATTTAGCCATGCATTCACCGCTTTGTATCTATATTTGATCGTAATTGTTGTGCCGTTGGTTTCTCTAGCATTTAAGGGTTACAGCGCTACGATAGTGTTTTTTTCAATGTTGCTGATAAGCTTTGCCCTTGTCCACACCGTATTCATTTTCAGATTTTGGAAAGCAAGAGGAGCTAAAATACCTCCTCATGCCGAAGAGAGTCAGTCTTTGCCTGCTTCTGGTTCTTCTGAGCCTGTCTGACTCAGGCTATGGACAGTTGAGCTTGTATGAAAATGAAAAAAAATACTCCTCCAACGAAAGAACTTTTCCTTCTGTTCGCACAAACTGGTTTGAGAATTTCCCTGTTGAGTCGAAATCGTTATTCCTAGATTCCTTCGGTAAAGGGTTTTTTCAAATTCCTGATTCAGACAATATCAGCTTCTCCCTATTGCCTCTCGTGAATATTGAAGGTGGATACTCTTCGATAGATGGTGGTGTGTTTGAAACAAGCGCGGGTTTTACCATCAAGGCAAACCTCAAGAAGTTTACAGTAGTAGCAGATTTGTGGGCGGGAGTACTAGATCAACCGGGCTATTTGCAAGACTTTTCAGATAGCCTCGGAGTTATTGCGTCTAGAGGAAGAGTGGAAGAATTGTCAAATGGCGGTAGCTTCTATATCATGCCAAGTCTCGCTGTGAGCTTCAAACCAAATGAGATTTTTAATTTTCAGCTTGGATATGGCAAAAACTTTTTTGGGAACGGCCACCGCTCGCTCTTCTTAAGCGATGTAGCCTATAACTACCCTTACCTCAGAATTGATACTGATGTATGGAGAATAAAGTATATAAACTTGTTTAGCGCTCTAAAAGATATCTCAGCAGACCCCTATGATCCGCGCAAATACAGAGACAAATTTTCATCTACCCATTATTTCAATTGGGCGGTAAGCCCAAGGTTCAATGTTGGTCTTTTCGAAACTATTATCTGGCAGGCGAGCGACACTCTTTCAGATAGAGGCTTTGATCCTAACTACCTCAATCCTATCATATTTTATAGACCTGTAGAGTTTTCGATCGGCTCGCCAGACAACGCAATTATTGGATTGGACTTGTCGTATAAATTGACAAGATCTACAATCATTTACGGGCAGCTTGTGTTTGACGAGTTTTTGCTCAGTGAGTTTAGAGCCAGAGATGGTTGGTGGGGAAATAAATGGGGCGCCCAGTTTGGTTTTAAGGCTCTGGGAGCCTTTGGGCTAGAAAATTCATTCCTTCGAACCGAGTTTAGTCTAGCCCGTCCTTTTACGTACACGCATGGAAGCGTGCTGCAAAACTTTGGTCATTATAACCAACCTCTGGCTCACCCTTTGGGTACTAACTTTTACGAGGGCTTGGTTCATGCATACTACCAGAAAAGAGACTATTTCTTTGAAGGTCAATGGAATTATTCAGTTTACGGCAGAGATGTTGATTCGCTAAACCTTGGCGGGAATATATACCGCAGTTATGCCAATCCAGCTGAAGTATACGGTAACCAGATCGCGCAAGGACATCGATCTACTGTGCTTTACCAAAGGCTTTCCGCTGGAATTATCTTGAATAGAAATTTAAATCTAAGAGCTTCTATATATTACGTTTTGAGAGACCTTAACGAAGAAAACTCATCCAGCAAAACCGAACATTTATTCGGTATTCGTCTTGCTACAGAGCTCTACAGGACATACACAGATTTCTAGGAACGAAGATTCAAAAAGAGTACCTTTGTCCTCGCAAAGTAAAAGAGACATGCTCGCAGATTCTAGTCTAACTTCTTTTTCTTCAGTACTGAAGGTCAAATGCCAAGCGTATGCGGCATTTACTAAGCTTCGCCTTACCTCTTTGGTAGTCATTTCCTCGGTTATCGGTTATGCTATTGGAGCAGAGTCTTTTTCATGGGTAGAAGTTCTGTGGTTGATCATTGGCGGAACCCTCGTTACTGGCGCCTCAAATGGATTTAACCAGATCATAGAAAAGGATATCGATGGTTTAATGAAGAGAACAGCGAATCGCCCTCTTCCACAAGGTATGATGAGCATGACCGAATCGATTGCCTTGGCCACCCTTATGGGGCTGGTAGGTTTGCTTTTGCTGTACTTCGTTTTCAATCAACTTGCAGCGGTGCTTGGCGCCCTAGCTCTTTTTAGCTATGTACTGCTCTACACACCGTTGAAGAGATATTCTTCACTGGCAGTTTTTGTTGGTGCATTTCCGGGAGCCATACCTCCAATGCTAGGTTACGTGGCAGCAACGGCTGATTTTGACCTCTACGCCGGGCTATTGTTTGCAACACAATTTATGTGGCAGTTTCCACACTTCTGGGCTATCGCATGGGTTTCTCACGAAGATTACAAGAAAGCTGGTTACCATCTTCTCCCTTCATCTGGAAAAGACGGACAAAGTGCCTTCTTTACGCTCCTCTACACCTTATTTTTGATACCTGTATCTATTTTGCCTTGGGCATTCGATTTGATTTCTGGTAGCGCTGCGATCGCTCTGGCGCTCACCGGAATTGCATTTGCAATACCAGGGTTTAAACTACTCAGATTAAAGAACGATCAAGCCGCTAAAATGGTGATGTTTGCATCATTCTTTTACCTCCCTATCGCCCAGCTCATTTTATTAATAGACAAGATTTAAGTGATGGCGACAACAATTTCTTCTGAGGCGATGGAACAATCTCCGAACAGCGAACGCACCAAAAAAATGGTGCTCTACGTAGGGATCTTTAGTATTGTGATGCTATTCGCTGGATTCTCCAGTGCTTATGTGATTAGCTCTTACAACGAGGTGTGGGTAAATCTTTCGTTACCATTTTCGTTTTATATAAGTACTGCAATCATTTTATTCAGCAGTCTCACCATACGCGCAGCAGTAAAAGCATCAGATGGCGGAAATGAAAAGAAAGCAATATCCTTCTTGGGAATCACATTATTGCTCGGATTAGGTTTTGGCTTGAGTCAAATCTCTGGTTGGAATGAATTGCTTGGAAAAGGGAGTTTCACTTCGAGTCATATCGATAATTTAGAAGGAGTCTACGGAAAGGATTATACCATATCTTATAAAGGCCAAGAGCTCATCTTTGAGAATGGTGAGTATTACCAACAAAATGACGAGCTGAGAGAGAAACCACTCTTTGATGAAATCGCTATATACAACAATGCATCAGCCAGTTACATGTATTTATTGAGCTTTGTGCATGTGTTACATGTGCTTGGGGGCTTGATATTTTTGTCCATCCTTTTCTTGCGTATAAGATTTGGAAAGGCGAAAAGTCTGGATAAAGTTAAGTTGAAACTAGGGGCAATTTACTGGCATTTTGTAGACGGACTCTGGGTTTATCTATTGCTGTTTTTACTATTAATTCACTAGATTCGCGTAAAATTACTACTCATGGCAGGAGAGGCTACTAAAGCTATCGACAAATCACTTTTATGGGGTGGAGGGCGTTCACCATTCAGTGTGAGTTACGGAAAAATGATGATGTGGTTTTTCCTAGTGTCCGATGCGCTAACTTTCTCAGGATTATTGGTTGCTTACGGCTATGCCCGCCAAGCTTACACGGCAAGTTGGCCGATTGGAGAAGAGGTTTTTCACGCTTTTCCGTTTATGGGTCACACTCATATGCCTCTCATTTACGTAGCGACGATGACATTTATTTTGATCATCAGCTCCGTGACCATGGTTTTGGCAGTTGAAGCTGGTCACCGAATGGACCGAAAAGGAGTAACCAAATGGTTGGGATATACCATTATAGGAGGATTCATCTTTTTGGGTTCTCAAGCTTGGGAATGGAGCCACTTCATTCATGGGTCAGCAGGTTATATCACCACAGAATCAGGTGTGAACTATTTTCTCAATGAGGAAGTCCCTCACGGCATGTCGGCGAGTGAAGTGGAAAATTTCGCTCTTATAGCAAACATTGGAGAGGAAAATGAAACCCTCATTGAAGGTCAACAGGCCGTAGCCTTGTTTGATAATCGTCTCGACTACATTCAAGGAGCAAATATGACCATTAACGAATATGGACCGCCCCAGTACGCCAACTTTTTCTTCTTTATCACCGGTTTCCATGGCTTTCACGTTTTCAGTGGAGTGGTTATCAATATTATTGTCTTCTTGGGAGTGACGAAAGGAATATACGAGAGAAGGGGTCACTATGAAATGGTTGAAAAAACAGGATTGTATTGGCACTTTGTTGACCTCGTATGGGTTTTTGTTTTTACATTCTTCTACCTGATCTAAACTAACTACAAAATGGAACGCGACGATTTAATCGTAAATGATAGTTATTCCGTTCAGGCCAATCACGACGAGGCTCACGGAAAACAAATAAGAAAAAAAATTTACTTCGTCACTCTTTTACTCTCTGCAATCACAACTGTAGAAGTAGGTCTTGGAATTTTTATTAAACAAGGAACTGATTTTTGGCCAGTAGTAAAATGGTCGTTCATTGCGATGACACTCGTCAAGGCATTTTACATTGTAGCGGTTTTTATGCATTTGGGTGATGAACGAAAATCCTTGCAATATGTTATTATTGCGCCATACGTCATTTTTATTCTTTACCTACTGTACATCGCAGGTACTGAGTCTTCATACTTAAATGAGTTATGGCTGGAATTTAAGCCATAAGAATGAACAAATCTTCAGACGGTAAAAAGTATTTCCTTCTTTTTGCACTGCTCCTTGCGCCGGGGCTGGTGCTTATATTCCTGAGTAAGTCTGACCATAGTTTCATCACGCTTCCTTATTATGGACCGAAGCAAAATATTCTCGTGAATGGTGCGTCAAAAGGAGATACCATTTATCATACCATTCCCGATATCTCATTGCTCAACCAGTTTGGAGAAGAAGTTACTATGGCTGACTTTCAAGGTAAGTTTGTCGTGGCTAATTTCTTCTTTACTCGCTCTTCTACGAATGGACCAATAATGATGAAACAGATGTCTCGATTGCAGTGGATGCTAGAAGATCCAGCATACGAAGATGTCGCTTTTCTTACTCACACGGTTGACCCGAATAATGATACGCCTACTGTCTTGTTAGCATACGGAGAAAATGAGGGTGTTGATTTCTCAAGATGGACCTTTGTGACTGGTGATTCTGAACAAATTCATGAACAAAGCTTAAATGGTTATCTGTTAAGTTTGGACAGCTATTATGATCCAAGGGAAGATGTTTTGCATTCAAATATGTTCATCTTGCTAGATAAAGAGAGAAGAATACGAGGGTACTATGACGGTACGAGTTCAAAAGAGGTAGACGATCTTGTGACTGACATCAAGATGCTTAAGAAGGAAGAAAGTTTAAAAGATTCTGAAAAGGTGAGATCATGACAGAAGGAGTTGGAATAGAGAAGAAGTATAAATTGTGGATAATTGGTGTATCCATTGCAGTGCCTCTAGCTGTGGCACTATTATTCTTAGTCAGGATAGAGGGTTATGACACTTCCTTTCTACCTCCAATTTATGCCGCGATGAACGCGCTGACTGCTGTTTTCTTGATTTTAGGCGTCGTTGCTATTAAAAAGCGTCGGCGTGAGTTGCACCAAAGATTAATGACATCGGCTATTGTATTCTCAGCGCTGTTCTTGGTCCTCTATGTAATCTATCATGCCACCAGTGACTCAACTCCATTCGGTGGCGAAGGCTGGATTCGTCCGGTGTATTTCATTCTCTTGATTTCGCATATTCTACTTTCGATAGTCATCATTCCTTTAGTGCTATTCACATACGTCAGAGCTCTGGCCCAGCGTTTTGATAAGCATAAAAGACTGGCCAGAATTACGTTTCCAATTTGGTTGTACGTGGCCATTTCGGGAGTTGTGGTTTATCTGATGATTTCGCCTTACTACGTTTAGTAACTTCGTACCAATGAACTGGAAGGATAAGGTTCTCAAATTCGCTATTATTTTGTTTATCGCCTTGATGTTCGCTTATGAGGTTGATGCCCAATGTGCTATGTGCAAAGCCGTTGCTGAGAACGCACAAGAAGATGGTTACGGTTTAGCCAATGGACTGAATAGTGGAATTCTTTACTTGATGGGCATTCCATACCTCCTTTTGGGAACTCTTTTCTTTGTCTTTTTCAGAAAACAGATTAGTGGATTCTGGAAATCATTCAATCAAATACACTGATCATTCACATGAGGATACTCCAACCCTCCGGCGAGAGAATCAAAGAAATTCTTCAAGAACGCGTCATGATTCTTGACGGAGCCATGGGTACAATGATTCAGCGTCACAAGCTCGAAGAGGAGGATTTTAGAGGGGAAAGATTTAGGGATCATGACCATTCCCTAAAGGGAAATAATGATTTGCTGAGTCTAACCCGACCCGATATTATCAAAGAGATTCACTCATTGTATTTTGATGCTGGTGCCGATATCGCTGAAACGAATACTTTCAGCTCAACACAGATAGCTCAAGCCGATTATCATCTTGAGACAGCGGTGTACGATCTAAATTTTGAAAGTGCCAGAATCGCTAGAGAAGCTGCAGACGAGTTTACCAATCGAGAACCTCATAAGCCGAGATTCGTAGCCGGTTCCATGGGCCCTACCAATAGGACAGCCAGCCTTTCCCCCGATGTGAATGACCCAGGTTTCCGAGCAGTGACCTTCGACGATCTTAGAAAAAACTACGCTGAGCAAGCCAAAGCATTGATCGACGGCGGAGTGGATATTCTTTTGGTCGAGACCGTTTTCGATACGCTCAACGCAAAGGCTGCGCTGTTTGCGATTGATGAGGTCTTTGATGAAATGAACATTGAGCTACCGATAATGGTTTCTGGGACCATAACCGACGCNAGCGGCCGAACCCTTTCCGGACAGACTACCGAGGCTTTTCTGATCTCATTAGAGCATATGCCACTACTTTCGATTGGGCTTAACTGTGCTCTCGGTGCAGCTCAGTTGAGGCCATATTTGAAGGTGCTTAGCGAAAAAGCTCCCTTTGCCGTAAGCGCCCATCCCAATGCAGGGTTGCCCAACGAGTTTGGCGAGTACGATCAAACCCCAATTGAAATGGCAATGGAAGTCAACGAGTTTCTCCAATCAGGCTTCCTTAACATTGTCGGTGGCTGTTGCGGAACAAGTCCTGAACATATTTCGGCTCTGGCCAATATCGCTGATAAAGCCGAACCCAGAAAGGGTTTTTATACTCAAACCGAAATTCTAAACGCTTAATTCTAACCATTCGATGCTGAGATTGAGTGGCCTCGAGCCGTTAGTTGTAAGACCCGAATCAAACTTTGTTAATGTTGGTGAGAGAACCAATGTTACCGGTAGTCGAAAGTTTCTTCGACTAATAAAAGAAGACAAATACGATGAGGCCATAGAAATCGCCTTAGATCAGGTTCGAGGTGGTGCTCAGATTCTTGATGTAAACATGGACGAGGGAATGCTCGACGGTGAGCAGGCCATGGTGAAGTTTCTAAATCTTATTGCCTCTGAGCCGGAAATATCCAGAATCCCAATCATGATTGACTCTTCGAAATGGTCGATTATAGAAGCGGGTTTGCAATGTGTTCAAGGAAAAGCTGTGGTAAACAGCATCAGCCTTAAGGGTGGTGAAGATGAATTCATATATCAAGCCAAGCAACTGAGACGCTACGGTGCAGCCGTTATCGTTATGGCGTTTGATGAGAAAGGCCAAGCAGATAGTCTAGCACGCAGAATCCAGATTTGCAGCCGGTCCTACAAGATTTTGACTGAGGTGGTTCGCTTCCCAAAAACGGACATCATCTTCGATCCAAATATTTTCCCAGTTGGAACTGGAATAGACGAGCATAATAATAATGCGGTCGACTTTTTTGAAGCAACTAAATGGATTAAGGCCAACCTATCTGGAGCATTGGTGAGTGGAGGTGTAAGCAACGTTTCTTTCAGCTTTAGAGGAAATAACACCGTTAGGGAAGCGATGCACAGCGCCTTTTTATACCACGGCATCAAAGCGGGTATGGATATGGGAATAGTAAACCCAACTATGCTGACGGTCTACGACGACATCGATGAAGAGCTGCTCACTCGGGTGGAAGATGTGCTCCTAAACAGAAGGGAAGACAGCACCGAAAGACTACTTGACCTTGCTGAAAATATTAAGGATAGCGGCCCAAAAGAAGATGTTGCTGAGGAGTGGAGAAGCCTTGATGTTAAAGAGAGATTGAGTCACGCTTTGGTCAAAGGAATCGACAAGTTCATAGTTGACGATACCGAAGAGGCCAGACAGCAGTTTGAAAGACCGCTTCAGGTGATCGAGGGCCCGCTCATGAGGGGGATGAATGTCGTTGGTGACCTTTTTGGTTCTGGAAAGATGTTTTTACCTCAAGTAGTAAAAAGCGCCCGAGTTATGAAAAAAGCTGTGGCTCACCTTCTTCCATTCATCGAGGAAGACAAAAAGAAATTTCAAGATACTTCTGCTCAAGGCAAAGTGCTTCTGGCGACGGTGAAAGGGGACGTCCATGATATTGGGAAGAACATCGTAGGGGTTGTTCTTGCCTGCAATAACTATGAGGTGATCGATTTGGGAGTTATGGTGCCGGCTGAGAAAATTTTGGACAGGGCTGTTGAGGAGAAAGTAGATGTCATCGGGCTAAGTGGATTAATCACTCCAAGCTTAGAAGAAATGGTAAGTGTGGCCAAGGAAATGGAGCGCAGAAAACTCGACCTACCCCTTTTGATAGGTGGCGCAACGACCAGCCGAGTTCACACGGCCGTGAAGATTGAGCAGCACTATCCGAACAGTCAAACGGTGCATGTGCAGGACGCTTCGCGCTCTGTTACGGTGGTTGAGAGATTGCTGGGAAAAGACAGTGATGCCTTTATCGGAGAGATCAAAAAAGAGTACGAAAAGATTCGATTCAATCACGCAGGTAAGGAGAAGATCAAAACCTATCTGCCGATCGAAGATGCAAGAGATTCACGCCTGAAGATTGATTGGGAAAACGAACCAATTATTGAGCGGCCCAAGCATCTTGGAGTAAAGACTTTCTACGATCAAAGTCTCAGAGAAATAGCCGCTTATATTGATTGGACACCATTTTTCCAAACTTGGGATTTGCACGGGCGCTTCCCTAAGATACTGGATGATGAAGTGGTCGGCAAAGAAGCAATGAGGCTTTATGAAGATGCTGCAGAAATGCTTCAAGAAATTATTACCAATCAATGGCTTAAAGCCAAGGCGGTAATCGGCATTTGGCCAGCGAATACCGTCGATCATGACACCATTGAAGTCCACGATCCCGAAGATCAAACAAAGGTGATCCACAAGTTTGAAATGCTTCGTCAGCAATTAAAAAAGGCCGCCGGGCAGCCCAATTTGTCCCTCGCCGATTTTATTGCCCCAAAAGATTCGGGTAGAGCGGACTACATCGGAGGATTTGCGGTCACTGCTGGGATTGGAATCGAGAAGCACATCGAAAGATTTGAAAAAAATCACGATGATTACTCCGTAATCATGATCAAAGCCCTCGCCGATAGACTTGCGGAAGCTTTTGCCGAGCTAATGCACGCAAAGGTGAGAAAAGAGTTTTGGGGATACGCTCGTGCTGAGAAACTCACAAACGAAGAACTTATCAAGGAAAAGTACCGTGGAATTAGACCTGCTGCTGGTTACCCCGCTTGCCCCGATCATACTGAGAAACCAGGCCTATTTAAACTTTTGAATGCTACCGAAAACACTGGGATTAGCCTCACTGAGAACTACGCAATGTACCCAGCATCATCAGTTTCAGGATTATATTTTGCTTCCGCTCATTCGAAGTATTTCGGGGTGGGTAAAATTGCCAAAGATCAAGTGAAGAACATTGCAGATAGAAAAGGCATGAACTTTGCCAGTATGGAAAAGTGGCTATCAGCCAATCTCAATTATTGATTTGAATCTCATATTTTTGAGCCTAGCTAGGATGAAGCAATCAAACCATTTTTTAAGTGCTGTCATTTTCATGTTCTTGCTTTGCGGCAAGAATATGGTAGCACAAAAAAAACCTGTGCAATTAGGTCCAACTGGATCTGACTGTATCGGGGCGCTCGAAATTAATGACACGATTGTTGGTCCGGTTTTCTCTCCAAAAGGGTTTGGAAACAACCTTGAACTGGTCGGATACGAGCTAGGAGATCCTTACTTCATTCAACGTGAGCATAATTCGGTGTGGTACAAGTTTACTATTCCCTACGATTGCGTCTTTACGTTCGACTTGATTCCGATTAGGAAAGACGATGATTTCGACTTCCTTCTCTTCCTCTATGACGGTCCGAACTTTTGTAGAGACATTACAGCAGGACGGAAAATCCCTATCAGAACCAACATATCCAGAAAAAACATCGAAGTACAAGGCCAGACGGGATTGAGTGAAACTTCAGTGGACGAGTACGTTCCGTCTGGACCGGGTAGCTCATATAGTCGGGCGCTTAAAGCCAAACGTGGTCAGACCTATTACCTCTTGGTGGACAACCCTTTTAGGGAGAATAATGGACACAGCATTATTCTTCACTACAAGAGATTGAAGCCGCTTCCCAAGGGAGAGTTTATACCTGCTCCCATGGAACAAACAGAATACAAGATCCCGTTGAGAAAAATGGTGATTACGGTAACGGATGAGGATACGCAGGAAAGAATTCAATCAAGCATCTTTGTGGATAATCTCCCCGATACTCTTCCTTCCAAGTATCCAGCCATTTCTCAGCTTACGCTTGAAGTTTTGAGTTATCGGACGTATGATATCAACATCATTAAGAAAGGGTACCTGCTCCATTCAGAACAGTTTATACCCAAGAATGATTCGCTCTACACCATCGATATCAAATTGAAAAAGATGAAACAAGGGGATAGAATTAATCTAGGAAACATCAAATTTGAGAGCGACCAAGCAGTTATCCTAGATAAGTGTAAACCGGCTTTGGACAAGCTTGCCGAATTCATGCTAGAAAACGACAACATCACCATTGAAATCCAGGGCCACGTGAACGGAGAAGGGAAAAAGAACAAAAAGAAATTTATTACCCTCAGCGAAGACCGAGCCAAGGCCATTTATCAAAAGCTGAGTGAGGCTGGAGTCGAACTCTCCCGTATGAGGTTTAAGGGATTCGGGAATTCAAAAATGATATATCCTAATCCGATTAACTCCCGTCAGTCTGAGGCCAATAGAAGGGTTGAAGCTGAAATAGTCAGCCTCTAGGGCTCTGCTAAGGCTGAAAATTGGCCTTTTATTCCAGACTTTTACCGCTTATACTTTCTTGACTTTTTCTGTTTCTATCACTGTTTACTTTTATTCTCAGTAAACCAGCCGATATGAGAACATTCCTATCCATTCTGTTAACTGTTTTTTCAGTCATCTCTCTCAATGCTCAAGAGCAATGGGATCTGCAGCGCTGCATCAATTATGCTTTTGACAATAATGTCTCAGTAATGCAAACCGCTCTGGGAGTCAATCGATCTGAAGTTGGTTTAAAGCAAGGCAAGCTAGGTCTTCTTCCGAACTTAAATACGGGAGCTACTTACGGGTTCAACTTCGGACAAAGAATTGACCCTTTTACCAACCAGTTTGCCTCGGAAAGAGTTGCTACAAGCAACCTGTTTTTGAGCTCGAGTCTAGATGTGTTTAATGGTTTTTCGAAGCGAAATGATGTGAAGAGTAGGGCGTATAATCTGGAGGCCTCAAAGTACGACTTGGAGTCTATAAAAAATGACATATCCCTGCAAGTCTGTCTTTCATATCTCCAAATTCTTCAGAATAAGGAGAGTCTTTCTGTTGCTAAGAACCAGGTGAAACTTACTCAACAGCAGGTGGATAGGATGAAAAAGCTCGTTGATGTCGGACAGATGCCCAGAGGAAATCTATTCGATCTCGAGTCTCAGTTAGCCCAAGAACGTCTGAATGAAGTAACTGCCGAAAACGCTGTGAATCTTGCCATACTCTCACTTACCCAGCTTCTTCAATTAGAGCCAAACGAAGCTCAAAATTTTGACATCGTCAAGCCCAACCTCACCGATGAAGGAGTAGAGCTGTTATCAAATAGCGCTGAGGACATTTATCTGAAAGCCAAAAGTATGATGCCTCAAGTGCAGGCTGCTGAAGCTAGACAAACATCGGCGGAATACGCTTTGAGCTCTTCGCAAGGTCAACTTTACCCCTCTTTGCAGTTGAGCGGTTCTATTGGATCTGGATATTCGGAATTGAATGAGGTGCAAATTGGTGAAGGAGAAAATATAGGTCAAGTTCCTATAGGTGAAGTCCTCACTCAAGGAAATCCACTCGTTGTTTCCCTCCAACCTCAAACAGTTTTTTCTGACTCAGATTTTGAAACGAAAGGATTTGGAGACCAACTGGAAGACAACTTTAACCAAAATTTGACGCTCACCCTGAGTATCCCAATTTTTAATGGTTGGTCGGCCAAGGCCAATGTAGAGCGAGCTAAAATCAATCAGGTTGATGCAGACCTTTCTTATCGCCAAATCACTAACCAATTGAGATTTGATATTGAGCAGGCCTACGCAGATGCCAAAGCGGCAATGAATACCTATTTAGCTTCAGAACAAGCCGTTAAAGCTTTGGAAGAGTCTTTTAAATATGCCGAAGTGAGGTATGAGCAGGAGGTTATTAATGCCGTCGATTTCAACACTACAAAAACACAATACACTAATGCCCAAGTGGATAAGCTGAGGGCTAAGTATGATTTTGTCTTCAGAACAAAAATTTTGGATTTCTATCTCGGAAATCCGATCACACTTTAACAATTAGGTTATGTCCAAGAGAAATAAACGCCTTTTATGGCTTGCAGCTATTGTTATCATCGTTCTTACTGTCGCCTCGGTAATCAAAAGAAAATCTGAGGGTGACACGAAAGTCACGATAGCTAGATCTGCAGAAAGAACAATCGTTGAGACTGTAGTAGCAAATGGACGAATTCAGCCCGAAACAGAAGTGATCATCTCCTCAGAAGTATCAGGTAAAATCCTTGAGCTACCTTTTAAGGAGGGAGCTAAGGTCAGTGAGGGCGATCTACTGGTGAAGATCAATCCAGATTTGGCTCAAGCGGCGCTTGATAGAGCTGAGGCTTCATACAACAATGCTAAAGCAAACGAGGCCAATGCCGCCGCCCGATTGGTCCAGGCTCAAGCACAATTGAGGAATGCTCAACTTTCATTCGATAGAAATGAAAAATTATTTAGCGATGGCGCGATTAGCCAATCAGATTATGATAATGCTCAAGCTTCATTTGAGACCGCTCAAGCAGAGGTTACTGCAGCAGAGGAAAGTGTAAAGGCTGGAAGATACACCGTTCAGTCAGCTAGAGCTTCCGTCAAAGAAGCTAGAGACTCTTACTCTCGGACGACCATATTCTCACCGATGAATGGAACCATTTCAAGACTGGACGTCGAAGAAGGTGAGCAAGTAGTAGGAGCCATGCAAATGACCGGAACAGAGATCATGCGCGTGGCCAATCTTGATGTGATGGAAGTGTTGGTGGACGTGAACGAGAGCGATATCGTTAGGGTCTCTTTTGGAGACTCTGCTACTGTGGAGGTAGATGCTTATCTCAATAGGAAGTTTAAAGGGATAGTAACAGAAATTGCTAATTCTGCTAAATCAAATGGATCATCTGCAGATCAGGTAACCAATTTTGAAGTTAAAGTCAGAATACTCCAAAATTCTTACGAAGACTTAGCAGATCCCGATCACCCCGAACTCTCACCCTTTCGTCCAGGAATGAATGCAACAGTCGATATCATAACCAATAAGAAAAAGAACGTCATCTCCATTCCTATCGAAAGTGTCACAACGCGAATAGATACGGCTAAAAGAGAAAAAGTTTCTGCGGTGGATCGATTGGTTGGACAGAAGTCGGAAGAAAATACCGAGCCCTTCACCGTGGTCTTTTTGCATACCGACGACGGGAAAGCACAAATTCAACTTGTAGAAACGGGAATTCAGGATGACCAATACATCGAAATACTTAGCGGTCTCAACTTGGATGAAGAGATAATTACGGGTCCTTATGATGTGGTATCCCAAAAAATGATGCCTGGAGATAAGGTAGATGCCGTGTCGAAAGAAGATCTTTACAAGAAGGAGTAGGATCGATGATTCTCAGTCTAGAGACTTCTACGAAGAACTGCTCCATCTGCCTAGCGGAAGGAGAAAAAATCATTGCCTTCAAGGAAGATGGATCTGATAAGTTCACGCATGCCGAGAAGCTTCATCTATTTATTGAAGAGGTGATCAATGAGGCGTCTTTAAAATATGTGGACCTCAAGGCCGTGGCGGTCAGTGAAGGGCCAGGCTCATACACCGGATTGAGAATAGGAGTGTCTTCAGCAAAGGGCATGGCCTATGCCCTTAAAATTCCGCTCATAGCTGTGAATACCTTAGAAGCAATGGCTCACTCTATAAAAGATGAAGAAAGTAGTAGTCTTTTTATTCCTATGATTGACGCGAGAAGAATGGAAGTATTCTGCGCTGGCTTTTCTGGTCACGGAACTCAGCGTTTTCCTACTCGGGCAGAAGTCTTAAACGAGAACAGTTTTCCCGAAGCGAGGTCCTTCGATCAGGTATTTTACTTTGGAGATGGTGCAGAAAAGTGCCAGGAGATCCTAACTCCCAGAGGATTTAAATACATTGAGAGCATACAAGCCTCCGCCAAGGGGATGGTTAGCTTGGCTGCAAAAAAATTCGCCAATGCTGAATTTGTTAACACGGCATATTTCGAGCCTTTTTATCTCAAAGATTTTGTAGCAGGTAAAAAGAAAAAGCCTGCCAATTAGCATGGACAGGCCCTTCTTGTAATGAGTTAGAATTAGATTCAGTTCATCTCCATCGGCTTAATCTCAGAGTTCTCTGACTCCTTTGCAGCCTGCACGCTCTTATTGGACTTGGTTTTGACTAAGGTCATTTCTTCGATTAAGTTGGTAGCTCCAGCATATTTGTCCACCATAAAAAGAACGTAACGAATATCAACTGAGATGGTTCTTTGAATAGACTTTTCAAAGTTGATGTCTCCGCTCATTGCTTCCCAATTTCCATCAAATGCAAGACCAATTAGTTCTCCGTTGCCATTGATGACAGGGCTACCTGAGTTTCCTCCGGTGATGTCGTTTGTACTGATAAAGTTTACCACTAGATCTCCATTTTCATCTGCGTACTGACCGTAGTCTTTCGCCTTATACAAATCAACCAGCTTTGAGGGCACTTGGAACTCGTCGTCATCCGGGTCCATTTTCTCCATGACTCCTTCTAACGTGGTGAAGTAGTTATACGTGACACCATCTTTTGGCTCGTAGTCCACAACATTTCCAAAAGAAAATCTCATCGTTGAGTTGGCGTCAGGATAAAAATCCTTACCGGGATTCATTTCGCGAAGACCAGCAATGAACAATCTATTTCCCTTGGCTAGCATCTCATTTGCTTCAGCATTGGCACTTCCTCTAGTTTGGTAAATCGCAAATAAGTCAGAGCTAATGGTTTTCATAGGGTCCTTATCGTAGGCTTTCTGAGAAGGAGACTTAAGGAATTCTATCATTCTATCCTTATCTGTAAAAATACTTTTAGCGTATACCTTTTCAGCATACTTCATCCATTTGCCATTCATTTTACCCGAGAGTTCTTTCATGTAGTTTGGCTGTTGATCGGTCGCTACATTTTTAGAATACAATTCATGTGTTACAGCAAATAGTTTCTTGTCCGTTGGCATATTTGCTCCCGCGAAAAACTCTTCGGCGTAAGCCATCAAATCTTTCTTAGTCGCTTCTTTTTCTTCACCTTCTTCCATCGCCAAATAGCCCTCAAGCTGTCTTCCCATTCTGAAAGCGAATAAGTTTACATCAGCGCCAAGAAGACCACCTTCGACGACATAGGTCCCACCAATGACATTCGCATCGGTAGCTTCATAAGCCGTTTGGATCATCTTAAGTGCGTCGCCGTATTTTGCTTTGCGGTCGGGATTTGATTGAGCCCATTTCTGGAAGTCAGTTTCGATTTTCTCTTTTGCGGCCTTGACATTGTTCGCCTTCAATTGCTCTGTTTGGCCTATAAAATATTTCCAATAGTTGGCTATTTGAGCGTATTTTGAAGCATACATCAATCGAACTGCATCATCCTTTTTCATGTCTTCGCGGAGAGCTGCTAGTTTTGCGTCACGAATCTCGACGATCGTTGGATTTTTCAATTCGAGTGCCTGTTCAATACCGAACGATGTCAAATATCTATCGGTACTCCCAGGGAATCCTCCTGTCATGGTGAAATCTCCTGGTTCTACTCCTGCGATAGAAATTGGTAAAAAGTGCTTTGGCTTGAGTGGAATATTATCCTGGCTAAATTCTGCTGGTTTTCCGTCGGGGCCGCTGTATACTCTAAACATTGAGAAGTCCCCAGTGTGGCGTGGCCACATCCAGTTATCTGTATCTCCGCCATATTTTCCTACACTTGAAGGAGGAGCTCCGACAAGTCTCACATCAGTAAATGTTTCGTAAACGAAAAGATAAAATTCGTTTCCAGCATAAAAACTTTTTACACGAGCTTCATAGTGCGAGTCGCTTGTCGCAGCATCAGCCAATTCTTTTCCTTTTGCTGAAATGATTTGATTTCTTTCAGATTCGGTTTCTACTCCTTCGAGTGCTGCTAACATCTCCTTCGTTACATCTTGCATTTCTACAAGGAAGGATACATATAAGCCTGGATTTGTGAGTTCCTCTGCATAGGATTTAGCCCAAAATCCATTGGTCAAATAGTCTGCATCTACTGTGCTGTTCTCGCGAATAGCATCGTATCCGCAGTGGTGGTTGGTAAGCATTAGTCCGTTTGGCGATATGATTTCTCCGGTGCAAAAGCCTCCCATAGATACAATAGCGTCTTTCAGACTTGAGTTGTTGACGCTGTAAATCTCTTCAGGGGTCAGTTGGAGCCCCATTTCCTGTAAGTTTCTCTGATTCAGCCGCTCGATTAGCATCGGCAACCACATTCCTTCATCTGCCCTTACAGATGTGATGGTGACTAATGCCAAGAGTACTGAAATAATGATGGATTTTCTCATGTTAAAATTCTGATTTGGTGCAAAAATACTATTTAGTGACATTACTTTCTAAAGCTGTAAGTATAGCTTCTAATATGTATCGCTTGTTTTAATTCGTCTCGAGTTAGTTCTGCTTGCAAGAGCATGTCTTCTTCTCGATAAACGTATTCGAGCCTCTCCACCTTCCTTCCCTCCTTGAACATCTCTTCTGCGGTTAAGTTGCCGACATCATCGTATTCGTAATGCTGGGTGTATTCTTCGTAAGGACGATTTACTTCCTTTTTTGATAAGTGTCCGTGTGGATTGTATGTGTATTTTTCTTCTTCGTGCCGACTTGTCATGACAAAGTCAGAGGAGTACTTGAGGTAATATCCATTTTCATCAAAGTAGCGAATCTCTTTTTTATAGGGTCGACCTGAGGCATTGTGTTGAGTGGAATGAAGCTGACTCTCGTAAGATTTGTGGGTGAAGGTTTCTGTCGAGATTTCGGTTCGATCAGCGGGATTGGTTCTCTTTCTCAATCTAGCGTATTTAACCTCAACGGGTTTTTCGTCTTCGTAAGCGTAGCAGTAACTGAACAGTCCAGCCGCATCATTTTTTATCTCGCAATTGAGTCGAGCATCAAGGTATTCGTAAATCGTAAGTAATGTGTCTCTTGACTTCGTGATTTCTTGAATGGAAGAAACCTGTCCGTTTAAATTGAACCGGTAAATGAGTTTGCGTCCTGTCTTCTTTATCCTTTCTCCATCTGGCTTAAGCTCCTCTGTGATAGTGAGTTTTTCAATTTTATTGGCCTTGATGAAATTGGCATTAAACTTGGCCGAAGGTTGGAAATCGCGTCCTTGAGGTTGAGATAGAAGTTGACCTTGGACGGGTATTACTAAAAGGAGAAACAGGAAGAGAAAACTGAAAATTTTCAATCTACAGTAAATATGTTGGACAGTTCTTTTTCGACTTGATCGATCAAACTAACGGGAGATTTACAGCTCTGGTCTTGACAAACGTAAAAGTTTAGAGCTTCATTTATTCGACCTTTGAGCAAATACAGTTCCGAACTTTCATCTGCGGCCGCTTTTAAAACCAGAGGAGAGTAAAATTGAGCTGCTTTCAATTCTGCGACGGCACCCTCTCCTCCAGCAACCAATTCTGGACTTCCAATACTGATGCGTAACCATAGCTCCCCCCAGTTGGAATACCCCTCGCCGTATTCTTCCATTTCCTCCCTAACCGCCATAAGAAGGCGCTTTGCAACTTTTTCGAAATGCGGGAGCTGAAAGTAGCCAGCCAGTTTATAAAGATTGATGGCCATTACAGAATTAGAAGCGGGAATGACGTTGTCGCTCATTTCCATTGGTCTCGTGACAAGGTCGTTTTGGTCGCTCGCAGTGAAGAAGAAAATTCCCTTTTTGTCATTGTAGAACTTGTCGAGTGTCAAAAAGCTTAAAGCCCTTGCTCGGTGCAAATACCTCTCATCAAAAGTGGCCTCGTATAAGTGGAGATAGGCATCTATTAGAAAGGCATAATCTTCCAAGAAGCCATTAATTTTAGCGATACCATTTTTCCAAGTATGCTTGAGTTCTTTTGTTTCTGGGTTTTGTAATTCGTTTTCGATAAAGCCCAAAATACGTTTAGCTTCACCTAAATCTTCTTCCTTTTTTCCAAAGATGAATGCTTTCGCAAAACCGGAGATCAACATGGCATTCCATGAGCAGAGACTCTTGTCATCGGTACCTGGTCTGACCCTTTTAGATCGATCGGAAAGAAGCTTTTCGGTGATGCCGCCCAGTTTCTGTTCTACTTCGCTGGTAGAGACGTTTAAAGAAGTGGCCATCTCTTTGATTGTACCTTTTCGAACAGGGATGATCTGATCTTCCCAAATAGCTCGATGATCCAAGTGAAAAAGATCAGCATATTCTGGATGTTCACGCTCCAGTAATTTTTTAGACCAAACGTAAAATCTGCCTTCAACCCCTTCGCTATCCGCATCTAAAGCGGAGTAGAAACCTCCTCTTCCATTTCTCATTTCTCGCCTCAGCCAAGACTTAATTCCGCTTGCTGTGTGCAAATACTCTTCCTCGCCAAAAGCGCCATAAGCTTCATAGTAAAGGGAGAGGAGTTGAGCATTGTCGTAAAGCATTTTTTCAAAGTGAGGCACTTTCCAGTCTGAATCTGTGGAATACCTTGTAAATCCCCCGCCAATTTGATCGAAGATTCCTCCAATAGCCATTTCATTTAGCGTAAGCTTCACTTGGTTAATGATCTCTTGATTCCCAGTGATGTATCCATATTTTAAAAGGAATGAATAATTAGACGGAAGAGGAAATTTTGGAGCCTTATTTGGACCACCTTTTACGCAGTCAAATCTAGTTTTCCAGTTTTCAACTGTAGCCTCGAGTTTCTCAATTGCGAATTCTTGTTCACCTTCCAGCCTTGGTAAAACACCGCTCACCCTCATTCCACGAGTCAGCTGATCTCCGTAATCTTTTACTTTGTCGGCATTCTCTTTCCAGAGTTCCGAAAGTTGCTCCAAAACCTGAACCCATTTTCCCCGGGGAAAATAAGTACCCCCATAAACCGGCTTTCCTTCAGGAGTGGTAAAGCAATTGAGTGGCCATCCTCCTTGCCCTGTCATCATTTGAACGGCCTCCATGTAAATTTGATCTACATCGGGACGCTCTTCTCGATCCACCTTCACACAAACGAAATTCTCGTTCATGACATTGGCCACAAGTTCATCCTCAAAGCTCTCGTGCTCCATGACGTGGCACCAATGACAGCTGGAATAGCCAATGGAAATAAGCATAAGCTTGTTTTCCTTTTTGGCCTTCTCCTTGGCTGCTTCGCTCCAAGGCAACCAATCTACTGGGTTGTGAGCGTGCTGCAGAAGATAGAGACTATCCTCTTTAGAGAGTGCGTTGGTGAACTTATGCATCTGCTAAAACTTGGCTTGATGACTGTAGTCAAAATCGAAATTTTGACCGATCACGAAAGACTTCGCTTTGATATAACCTTTGGCCCTTAGCTCTGCTTTTTGACTGATAGCAGAACTCATGATTACGGGTAGGAGCTGGAGGCTTCCTCCCTCAAAATTGGCTCTCACTTTGGCTTCCACTAAACCATCGAAGTTTCCCGGGATCACAATTTTTTCCTCCAAAACCGCTTTGCCTGCTTTCTTCCCTTCCAGAAAAAGGTCAGCGTCAGTAGAAGTGATTTTAATCTTGTAACCGTTAGGGTTGGCCACCTCCAGGCTCGCTGTAAAACTAATGCCATCCTTGTCGAGCTGGTGAATCTTTACATTTTTAATGTTCTTGACTTCTACATTTTCATAATCACAAGAAGTGAAAAGAAAAAGACCAAAGAGGATGGGAAAGAGCCAACTACCTTTTAGATAGATCAGCGAAGTTTTTGAAGAAAAGTGGAATAGTTTCAATGCCCTTGTAGTAATTGAATAGTCCGTAATTTTCGTTTGGTGAGTGAATCTTGTTCGAATCAAGGCCAAAACCCATCAGAATGGTTTTCAATCCGAGGATCCTCTCGAAGTAAGTCACAATTGGAATGGATCCTCCGCCACGCATTGGAATGGGTTTTTTGCCGAAAGCCTCTTCCATTGCCATCTCTGCAGCTTTGTAGGCGGTAGAATCGGTTGGAGTGACCGCTGGCTCTCCACCGTGATGTGGAGTAACTTTCACCTTCACATAATCCGGTGCGATGCTTTCAAAATGCTTCTGAAATAGTTCGGTAATCTTATCTGAAGACTGATGAGGAACCAATCGCATGGAAATCTTGGCATTCGCCTTTGAAGGCAAAACAGTCTTAGCACCTGGGGCGGTATAGCCTCCCCAAATTCCATTGACATCTAAAGTAGGTCGGATACTTGTTCTTTCAAGGGTGGTATAGCCTGCTTCTCCTTTTTCTGCATTGATCTCCAGATCACTCTTGTACTCCTCAAGACTGAAGGGTGCCTGATTTAGGTTATGACGATCTGAATCGCTCAAATCTTCAACATCGTCGTAGAACCCCGGGATGGTTATCCTTCCATTTTCGTCTTGAAGAGAAGCGATCATCGAAGAAAGAATATTGATTGGGTTGGCAACTCCACCACCATAAATGCCTGAATGTAGATCTCGATTAGGTCCCGTAACTTCCACTTCCACATAGCTCAGACCTCTCAAACCTACGGTGATACTAGGCGCTTCATTAGAGATCATTGCTGTATCAGAAACCAAGACCACATCCGCCGCGAGTTTTTCTTTGTTGGCTTCCATAAAAGGTTCCAAGCTGTCTGAGCCAATTTCCTCTTCACCTTCTATCATGAACTTTACGTTGCACGGAAGCGTATCTGTTTTCATCATCGATTCAAAAGCCTTGATATGCATGTACATCTGACCTTTGTCGTCAGCAGCACCTCTGGCGATTACCAAGCCATCTTTCACTACGGGTTCAAAAGGAGGTGAATCCCAAAGCTCTAGAGGGTCAGCAGGTTGGACATCGTAATGACCGTAAACCAAAATTGTAGGTAGCGCTGGGTCAATAATCTTATCACCGTAAACGATGGGATAGCCTCCAGTTTCGCACACTTCAGTATTATCAGCGCCTGCCGATGCAAGCTTTTCGCGAATAAAATTAGCTGCTTTGAGGACATCACCCGCATACGCCTTATCCGTGCTAACCGAGGGGATTCTCAAAAGATCAACGAGTTCGTTCAGAAACTTATCCTTGTTGGATTCAATGTATTCTTGAGTCTTTTTCATGCACATTTCAAAATAAGAAGCCAAATATACGAAATAGGGAGAGTGTGACGTCGTGACGACAACTGGCTGAATTCCTATATTTTACTTAGTTTCGAGTCGGGCAACTCGGCACTTCGATTGCCGTCATAGTCTATAAGATGTTTATTGCCAAACCTATGCGAGATAAATTTTTGTTGCGCTACACGAGACGTTTTCTTAGCACACTCACGCTTACCTTACTTTCGATTTATGCAGTCTCGCAAGAGGTAGATTTAGACAATACCATGACCGTTGACGAATTGGTAGAACAGGTACTTTTGGGGAATGGAGTCTCAGTCTCTAATATCACTTTCAATGGGGCACCTGGCGATCAAGTCAACGTGCAGATAGGACGTTTTTTTGGTACAAGCAATCTGGTGGAGTTTCCAGAGGCAGTTATGAT
>JAKVAV010000025.1:0-31759 GCA_022448105.1 Flavobacteriales bacterium
ACTCCTACATGGTCGCTGTAGGAATAACTGAAATCCGGATTTGTGCTGTAAACTATCCTTTTGTTCTTCTTGGCCATTTAAGTCTTTATTCGCTCCTGAATTTGTTTGAAATGTCGTTCTAAATGAAGTTCTAGAAAACCCAGCGTATGCTTTATGTTTAATCTTCCAGCTCTTGGATGTTTGAAATATGCTCTCCCAACTTGATTCTTTGTTATTGGCTCCAGTAGACTCCTTAATGTAGCTCTTATTTCTTTATATCTGGTTCGAGCTGTTTGGTAATCTGGGTTTTCAGGAATGTCGGCCAGAACCTTGGGCGCACGATATTTCTTTTTCGTATTTTTAATGTACCGAGCAAGCGCTGCATACCGCACCAAGGCGGAGATACCTCCGCGAGGAACATCTTCTGGTTTAGCATTTAGCTTCTTTTTCAAGTAATTGGTAGTGCCAACTTCTGAATCTAATAAATGTTGAAATATTTGTGCCGGACTCCATTTATTGTCTGGTTTATGGTGGAGCTCTTCATCATTAAGACCATCGAGAACCTCTATCATCGTGGAAAGTCGATCGTCCATTTGGTCGATTTTTGTCTTAAGCTTGGGCAGCATCTTCTTTCTTATTGATGGAAAATCTCTGCTTTTGCCATGACCAGCTTCTCGCCGCTAGAGCTAAAATTATAGGAATTACTGCAGCGTGAAACGACTGAGGAATGACGACCCAAAACACCATGATTGTAAACGCAATTATGGAGTGAATCTTAAAGAATTTGCTACTTGGTTTATTACGTATTAGTAAGATCGCTCCCCAAATCCAAGTTGGAAGAGCCCAGATTAAATTGAGGTTCCATTTGGTAGTTGAGTGTTCTGTTGCGAACCATAGCAGTGTTATAAAGATTCCGAGTATTCCTGTGAGGAGAAAAAAGGTAACGTCAAACCATTTCATCTTTTGTGGAGAAACGAACAGTCCCGTCAAAAAGCAAATGCCCATTAGTACCCAAAAAATCCAATTAATGCTATTTGGCTCAACCATTGCCAAACTGGGATGCTCGGCCAGTACAATACCCTCTTTTTTAACCAAAGGAATGAGCGCTCCTCCATCCATAATTCGCGCTTCATCAAAATGCGATTTGAGATAATCTGGGAGGAACATTTTTTGACGGTAATCTGCCTCATGGTCACAGGGCATGCCCAAGGCAAGGTCAATTCCCAAATCGCTCCAGGGAAGTTTTGTGAGGTAGAGTTCGATCATTTCCCGGAAGGTGGCCGTTGTGTCACTTTCCATTTTTGGATAGACCAGTGATTCTCCCAAAACATCTTCAAGCACATCTCTAATTCGTGTGCTGCAATTGTCGTAGAAGAAATCATATTTGTAGAATTTGTTCTCCGCTTTGGCATTGTTTTCCAAAAATGCAAACAGCTCTTCTTTTTGAGCTTGAGTCAGGTTTAATTCCTGTCTGTACACCCATCGCCCTTCGCGTTGGTACGACCTGACGAATCTGCCAAAGTCAGTGACATTCAAAAAATAGTCGAGTTGACCGCGAGAAAATTTGACGTAAAAATTAGGCGTGTCAAAGTCGAAGGTGCCGTAGTTGTAGACCTTATCTAGTCCAGAAGTTCTATCAGAAATATGGATAGCACTGTGGCCAAAAGTCGAGTAAAGCTCATTTCCCGGTCCACAGGTAATTAAAGAGATGGTGGTAGACTCCGATACCATTTGACCTCTTGTCGAGACTCCAAAAAACAATAGTATTCCGAGAAGCCAATGTGATAATCTCATGGCCGTCGAAGTTATCAAAAAAGAATCTTGTCTAGTCCAATAATTCTTGGAGTCGCCTTAGCGCTTCTTGATTGTGAGGCTGATTAATGGCGTCGTTGATTTCCCTCTTTTCTAGAGCTGTGAGATGCCAGCTTAGCGCTATTTCATCTACTTCCTTGTACCTGAGTTCAAGTGGCACTTTTTCTATAGGCACATCAAACGCAGACTCCAGAACCGCGTACAGCTGATCCATATCGTAGTCTTGATCACTAAAGAAGTTTCCGTAGAATGACCCGATTGGGTTTGTCAATCGTTTTAGCAGGGATAGATTACCGCTTTTAGGTTCCTCAAATTTCGGAGTATCTCTAATTTGAAGAAGAACAACTCCGCTGGTGTTGTTTTCAATCCATTCCTTAAATGCCAAGAGATATCGAGTGGTAATTTTCGTTCCTAAATTATCCCTCAGGCCAGCATCCATGACTTCAATCCTAGGTTTGGTCGGAAGATTGGCATTCGGAGTGATATAAGGAAAGGAGGCATTCATTCTCAAGGCAGAAGTGTAGCGAAGAGATGCAGCATCATGTTCGGCGAAGAGACGATTGAATTCGATATTCTCGTTGCTAAGATTGAGGGCTCGTCTTTTATCGGGATAAGTATAGCTCAGAAACGAAACGGGCTGAGAAGAGATGAGTAATCGACGTCCATCGTTAACCACCGAAGGTGCCATTACAATCATCGGTATAAGTCCGGCAGAAACTGGTTTGTAGTAGTCGCTGAGCTTTTTGTTAAATACGTTTTCGGTGTTGCGATTCAGTTGATTTTCAAAAGTTTTACCTCTGTCCAGAATGTAAGACTTACCATCTACTTGGGTTCTCCTGAAACGAATGAAAATGTCATTGGTAGCTAGGGTAAAGAGAACCCTGTTCAGAATGTCGTTTGATGATTGATCTCGGTACCTCTGGCTATAAATTTCATCTCCGAGTGAGTCTTTTCGAAGAACCAATTCGCGAAAGTATGACGATCCAATAATTCCTCCAGAAGAACCAGTCATCAATGCAGTTTGATTCATAAGCCGACCGCCAGTGAGACTATCTGCTTTTTGCAGCGATCTCATTGTCCACAAGGTAGAACGAAGCCCACCCCCCGTAGCGTTGATCACCACCAGCCTAGGTTTAGTTTTGGATGTTCCTCGGTTTAGGGATCCAAGTTTTTCATTTAAGATACTCTCATGGTGAGCTTTGTCGCTATTGACGATCACTAAATCATTGTTTAAGCGGTCGATGTGCGCAAGGTTATAATCAACGGGCGGTTTCTCGTAGTTTAGTCCGTACGCATAGTTTACCTGATTGAGAAAGTTCCATTTTTTCGATGCCCAATTCACTAGCAGTAAGGTGATCAACAGGATAGAGAAGGTCCAGCCCTTCAGCCGGGACATGATGATGCTAATAGCCATGAGCACTACGGTGAAGACGAGGCAAGCACTTGCGGCAGCAGGTATTACAAAAAAGTCATTATGCTGAAAAACACCTATCAAGAAGAAAAGCAACACAATGATGATTTCGAACAACGATGCATTAACATGATTTTGATAAAATACTTTTTGAAGCGTATCCGCATCGTAGTGCTTTGACTCTCTAGCCAAGTTAATTCTGAATGGATTAACTAAATATGTGTCAACCCGCCATCTGGCTTTGGATTTTGTATCGTGGTAGTTGGTCCTTCCTCGGTTTCTTCTGGTCCTTCTTCGCAGTCGAACTTCGAATTGATCTTCTGTGAGACCCGTTATTTTGAAGATGTTTTTATTCGTCGGAAAGAAATAGAGGATAGCGAAAAAGATGAATAAGGCGTTTCCCAGAATGAAGGCCAGCATATCCCAAAGTATTTCCAGATTTCCTTTGAGTTCTACATATTTCAAGAAGTCCGCTGAACACCACACGTAGGTGACGATGAAACTGATCGGGATAATAAAGTTGTTAATGCAAAATTTGAAGAATGGCCGAGATAAGGTTCCTAAAAACGGAAATCTATGGGCGTGATTAATGTAGGTATATATATTGAATGCCATGATGAAGGCACCGAGCGAGAATCCTAAAATCACGTAGGAAAGTAAACCAACTACTCCGCGATATTCAGGAGCCAATAAGAGAGACGGTATGCCAAATTTATTAGCGAAATTTTGTGTAACACCCGCAAAGAGAATAAGCCAAAATAATAGCAAAAAGTGGTTCCTCTTCAAGTGGAGAATGACCAACTGAAATGGAAAGAAATATCGAAAACGATTTTGCCTTTGCCTGCTGTCTGGCTTAGCTACCATAAGGGGAATTCATAAAAGAGCATACGTAAAGTAACCGCTTTCGGTTATTCTGCCATTAAGCAATCGCCATCAGTACTATTTCGCTAATTTGTTTCTCCTGTATATCTGCTTCATTTTCAAGTTTTTCGACTGCTGAAATCATCTTGTCAACATACTCTTTTTCCCTGAATCCTTGAAGGTTTATCCGAACGTTCATCGCGGCTCCTTTCACTGCTGCTCGGGCGCATAGAGCTCCTACACCCGCATCTGATGCCGAGTTTGGATTTCCTATTTCCGCCATCTTTCGAATTATTCCAAATGATTCCATAGAGAGTTGAGCGACCTTTAGAGGGACTTCTGCGGCAAATTTTGTGGCATCAATGATGGCTTGTTTTCTTGCCACAATTTCTTCTGGTTTTTCTTTTGGCATCCCAAATGCCTTCATGATTGCGTTGAATGCAGCAGTATCTTCATCAACCGCTTTTACAAGTTTTTCTTTCAATGACTGGCCTTTTTCAGCCCATCCAGAAAATTCTTCCCATCGGCTGTCCCATCCTCTTTTGTGCGCTGAAAGGTTTGCAACCATTGTTGCAAGGGAAACCCCTAAAGCGCCGATGTAAGCAGATACACTTCCACCACCTGGTGCAGGGGATTCAGACGCTGTTTCATCCGCAAAAGCTGAGAGACTCATATCTACCAATTGCTCGGAAGAACTATCCCCAATCAAATACTCGATAATCTTTTTTTGAGGATCGAACGGTGCAAGATCATCCAGTCCTAAACTTTTTACTGCGATTTTCACCTTCTCACCTTCTGAAATTCCGAGTGAGCGTTCTTGTTTTCTCAAAAAGTAATCTGCCGCATCGAGTAGAGCTTTGAGAGGAACCAGACCCACAATTTCTGACCCAGTAACGCGGATGCCGCGATCTTTAGCTCGCTCCAAAGCCTCATCAAAGGCGATGTGAACTGGAGTGATATTAATATTGGTGAGATTTAGCGAAAGCTGTGCTATTCCATATTCTTCGATGTACCAACCAATGCCCTTCACTGCCTTCAGCGATCCAGGAATTCTAACTGGCTCACCGTTTTCATCCGTTACTATTTTACCTGTCAATCCATCACCTTCACGTTTTATTCTTCCGGCTTCACGAATGTCAAAGGCAATGGCATTAGCTCTTCTCGATGAAGTAGTGTTCAAGTTCACATTGTATGCTACAAGGAAGTCTCTGGCAGAAATGGCTGTAGCTCCGCTTACTTTTACTGATTCATTGAATTCTGCTGGTCCAAAATCGGGTTTCCACTCTGGCTGGCTCAGTTTTTCGAGGCCTTCATATTCACCAGAACGACAGTAAGCTAGATTTCTTCGATTGGGGTGCGTTGCGGCATTTTCGTAGAAGTAGCCAGGGATACCCAGCTCATCTCCAACGCGCTTGCCCAATTTGTGGGCATACTCGGCGGTTTCTTTCATGCTGATACCAGAGATCGGAATCAAAGGACAAACATCGGTCGCTCCCATTCGAGGGTGTTCGCCTTTTTGCCTGCGCATGTCAATCAGCTCTGATGCTTTTTTGATGAGGCGAAAAGCTGCTTCAATAACTGGCTCTGGAGCGCCCACGAAGGTGATGACTGTTCTGTTTGTGCTGTTACCAGGATCGATGTCGAGGAGCTTTACACCATCAACTGTTTCTACGACTGAGGCAATTTCATTTATGATTTTTGAGTCGCGTCCTTCACTAATATTAGGGACGCATTCTATGAGTGATGGCATTCCGGTTTATTGGTAGTTTTGAAGGTTCGAATATAGGAATTCGGACTCTCTAAAAATCCAGATTCCCAGTCTTTTTCCAAACCATTTTAAGCAATGATTTTACTTAGTTTTGTCCCTCATGAGTCAAGATAATCAACGACCGTTAATCCTGGTTACGAACGATGACGGAATCACTGCTGGAGGTATTAGAAACCTGATCGAAGTCGCTCGAGAGTTTGGCGAAGTTTGTGTGGTAGCTCCGGACAGTCCGCAAAGCGGAATGGGGCACGCTATCACTGTCCATGATATACTAAGACTTACAAAAGTGAGGGATGAAGAAGGAGTCGAGGAATACAGTTGTACTGGAACCCCTGTGGATTGCGTGAAATTGGCCATCTACAGAGTTTTGGATCGCAAGCCCGATTTGCTTCTTTCGGGAATTAACCACGGAGCAAATTATAGCATTAATGTCATTTATTCAGGAACCATGTCTGCCGCGGTTGAAGGGGCTGTGGAGGGCATTCCATCTATTGGATTTTCTCTGCTTAATCATTCGGCGGAAGCTGATTTTGCTGCGAGCAAAGATGTGGTGCGAAAAGTGGTTAGGAGTGCGCTTAAAAATGGGATTCCGAAGAGCACTTGTCTCAATGTAAACATCCCAAAAGTAAGCGCTGAGGAGATCAAAGGAATTCGTATTTGCCGGCAGGCTAGAGCATCCTGGAGAGATGATTTTCAGCCCAGGCAAGACCCTTCGGGTAAAACATATTACTGGATAACAGGTGAGTTTGTAAATCCGGATAAAGGCGATGACACCGATGTTTGGGCGTTAGATCACAATTACGTGTCCATCGTTCCCGTTCAATTTGACCTAACAGCTCACCATGCTATGGCCGAGCTCAACGAATGGGGTTATGATACCTAAAAAAAAGTACGATAATTTACCCTTGGGCCTTGGCTTGGGATTGGTTAGTCCAGTGTTAGGTTTTGTGGTATACGGTTTTCTTTGGTCAATCTATTTCGACAAAGCGTTCAGCTATTTTGTAGAGGGGATTTTCTTGGGGGTCAAAGATTTTCAATCGTCAATTGTCGCATTGAGTCTCATTTTCAATTTAGTTCCATTTTTTGTTTTCCTCAGGTCTGATCGTTATGTAAGCGGGAGAGGAGTCTTAATGGCACTTTTTATATACGTACCCTTGGTGCTTTACCTTCGCTTTTTCTAATGAGATATTACGTTATTTCCGGAGAAGCTTCCGGCGATTTGCATGGAAGCAACCTCATTAAGCAGCTCAAAATGAAAGACCCGCAGGCCAAGATTAGAGCCTGGGGCGGTGATTTGATGGAGGCAGCTGGAGCCAATGTGGTAAAGCATTATCGAGATCTTGCCTTCATGGGTTTTGCCGAGGTTATCGCAAATTTGAGGACAATTCTTAGGAATCTAAAGAATTGTAAAAAAGATGTCCTTCAATTCGAACCAGACGTTCTTATTCTCATCGATTATCCCGGTTTCAACCTTCGCATGGCCGAGTTTGCACACAAAGAAGGAATAAAGGTTTTTTACTACATCTCCCCTCAAATTTGGGCCTGGAAGCAAAATAGGGTGAAGAAAATCAAAGCTTTTGTGGATGAGATGTTCGTTATACTTCCCTTTGAAAAGGATTTTTATGCCAAGTTTGGTATGGACGTACACTTTGTTGGTCATCCGCTGATCGATGCGGTAGACCAATTTAGAAAGGGCTTAGAGAATACCCAATCAAGTCTTGTCAACGAAATTTCTGCGCAGAAGCCGCTGGTAGTTCTTATGCCTGGGAGTAGGAAACAAGAAATTTCGAAAATGCTCCCGCTAATGCTCAAATTGGTGGAAAAGAACAGCGATTTTCAATTTGTGGTGGCTGGAGCTCCAGGTCAGGATCAACAGTTTTACTCTGAATTTTTGAATGATTCTGGGGTAGATCTTGTTTTTGGGAAGACCTATTATCTTTTATCTAAGGCGCATGCAGCTCTTGTCACTTCAGGAACGGCTACGCTAGAAACAGCCATCTTTAAAGTTCCACAAGTCGTTTGTTACCGTGGTGGTTCCATATCTTACGTGATCGCTAAGAATCTAGTGAAGATCAAGTACATCTCCTTAGTTAATTTAATCATGGATCGAGAAGTCGTGAAAGAACTCATTCAAAACGAACTCAACCTTACCAATCTGGAGAAAGAGTTTCTCAAGGTAGCCAAAGAAGGCGTAGACCGGGAGAACCTTCTCGGGTTGTATCAAGAACTCTACACCAAGCTGGGGGGGACCGGAGCTTCTGAGCTTACAGCAGATCTCATGTTGAAAAGTCTCGATCCATAGTCTCACATGGCAAAAGCCCCATGCTATTTTCGCTATATGAGGGTCACTGTACTTTTTACACTCTTATTTACATCAATTTCACTCCCAGCGATCACTAATTTTGAAACCATCGATATTGGAATCTTGGATCGAGTGAATTCTACCGTTGTTCAGGTGATTCCTGAAATGGGGAAGTTTGCTGTGATAGCAGATGGGCAGAACAAGGCGACGCTAAGAGCAGGGGAACGCGTGAGTTTTTCATTAGTCAGTGGAAAGGTAAAAGTGACCTTTCCTGGAAACTCCATCGGGCTATTCAAGGAAGTGAGATTGATGAGTCTTACTGATCACGGTTTTTTTAGGATTTATGTCCTAGCACCAAAAAAAGAGGAAAGAGTTTACGATGATCATCTCCACGTGACACCGCTAAGGCGAGAACTTAGATTGATAAACCGTGTAAGCCTTGAAAAGTACGTGGCGGGAGCGGTTGAGGCCGAATCAGGCAAAGAAAAGGAGCTTGAATTCTATAAAGTTCAGGCCATCATTTCTCGAACATACGCATTGAGCAACAAACGAAAGTATTTATCGAAAGGGTTTAACCTAAGTGATGAGGTTGACAGTCAGGTGTATCACGGTAAGTGTCGCTGGGAGCCATTGATCCTGAGAGCGGTGCGGGAGACCGAAGGAAAAGTCCTAGTGGATAGTGAAATGGGGTTGGTTACTGCCGCATTTCATTCGAATAGTGGGGGAGAGACCGTGAGTAGCGAGTCAGTCTGGTCAAAGCGATTGCCTTATTTGAGTCCCCGAAAGGATGAGTTTTCGTCACTTGGGAAGCACTCCACCTGGGAAAGAACCTTTTCGAAGTCGTCATGGCTCAGCTACTTAGAAAAAAAGCACAATCTCGCTGTAAATGATCGATTGGTGGCTTCAATGGCTACGAACTACCAGCAAGAAAAACGGCAAGTTTTCTTCATTGATCCTGAGTTCAATATTCCATTGAAGACCATTCGCAAAGATTGGGGATTAAAGTCTACCTTTTTCAGCATTGAAGAATTTGCTGACTCCGTTAGGTTTTCAGGCCGTGGATTTGGTCATGGTATTGGCCTGAGCCAAGAAGGAGCCATCCGTATGGCTGAGCTGGGATTCAGCTACCTAGATGTTCTTCACTTTTACTATAATGACGTGCACGTAATTGATTTGCGTGCCTTAGAGTTTTTTCGAGAGGAATAAAAAAACCGCTACAAATCTGCAGCGGTTTCTTGGTTTTTAAAGATTGTCCATTAGTTCCGTGTAATCATCGGGAAGCTTGTTTTCCGATAGATACTCTTCAAGCTTCAAAACCTTCTCTTCCGGTATGGTCATCCTTCGACCTATTTCTTCCAAAAGCTCCTTTTCTTCGGAGCTACTGGTAAAGTCTACCTGCGATAAAACGATGAGCTCACAAAAGTGACGAATTCTCGTTTCGTCGTCAGTTGGTGCCATTTTAGACGCCAACTCTGGACTGCTTGCCACCCTCTGAAAGGCTATGCTATCTATGCCCATTCTAGCTGAGAGACCTTGAATAAAAAGTGATTCCATTGGGTGCATTACACCATCCGCCTTAGCTATCTGGATGAGGTTTGCTAGGTGTGCTTCTTTTTCCATTAATTATCAGTTTGTCTTATTTCTATTGCTTTACTTATGCTAAAAAGGCCAGTGGAAATATTCTCAATCTGCTCAAGAATTTGAGCATTTTGGTTTGATCCATACCCTTTTAATTTTTGATTTCTTTGGAAGGTTTCACGTATTGACGCAAGTCGATTTTTTTCATCTTCTGAAATGAAATTAGTTAGCTCTTTAAATTTCAGGAAGTTAAACTCTGCCCCCTGCGTTAAAGTTTGTGATTCATTTTCGTAATGAGAAAGTATGAGGGTTTCTAGTTCAGATTCATTCATTATCGGGCTCAGTTTCTCGACGAGTTTATTCATGTTTCGGTAAGAACCCTGAAGCCTAAATGGAGGCTCCACTCTGTAGTCGTCTGCTTGAGAAGCCGATTTTATGTATTCCATATTCACCTTCAACACGATATTTCTAATGGAAATCATCATCTTGAAGACTTTCAGGTAGTCACGAATTTCTTCATTGCTGTGTTTTGATTCGAGCTCAATGGCTTGCTCTTCGCCAGTTTCTGCAGCTCTGATCAGATTGTACAAATCATTCCGACTTTTCTTGTTCAAAGGAGCCACAATTTGATTGGACGAAAGGCTATTCTCCAGATAGCTCAAGGCGAACGCACGATCCTTTCCTCCGATGATATCACCAAGGTTGTAAGTATCCGCTCGGTTAGCCAACATGTCTGGAATTTGAAATCGTTCACCGCTTTCAGTGTATGGATTACCCGCCATCACTACTGCTACTTTCTTCCCTTTGAAGTCGTAGGTTTTGCTAATTCCGTTGTAAACTCCATCCACTTTCCGCTGAGCATCACAGAGAGAGATGAACTTTTGTAAAAATTCTGGATGGCAATGCTGAATATCATCTACATAAATCATTACGTTATCGCCCATTTCGAAGGCGAGATTCAGTTTTTCAAGTTCTTCTCGGGCTCCAGAATTTGTCGCTGTAGTCGGATCTAAACTCCTGATGTCGTGACCTAATGACGGCCCGTTGATTTTCATGAAAATAATTCCCAACCGATTGGCGATGTATTCCATCAAGGTGGTCTTTCCGTAACCAGGAGGCGAGATGAGAAGGAGAAGCCCCATCAGGTCGGTGCGCTTTTGATCGCCAGCGGCTCCAATTTGCTTTGCTAAGTTCTCTCCAATAAGAGGCAGATAAACTTCATCAAGGAGCTTATTCCTCACGAACGAACTTAGCACTCGTGGTTCAAATTCTGAAAGACGGATGTCTTCCTTCTTTTCTTCCAGGAGATCTTTCTTCAGCTGCCTGAACTCTTCAAATTTTTGAGTCGATCCAGTTGAGAACTTGTTCAACTCTTTGATGAAATTGGTGAAATGAAGCGTGTATAGATTTTTGCCATTTAGTTTAGGGTGATCACCTCTGAATCCTTCGATTTCAGAAGCCAACTTATGTCGATGCTCTTGCGAAATTGATTTCTCTGTGAGGAGACCGTGGTAAGCCGCTTCAGCAATAAGTTCGAGGGGACTATTGTTTTTAGCCTCTTCTGAGAAGGATTCTAACCACCTCATCGAAAGCATAAACTGCTTTTCGGGTTGTCCTTTGAGTGCATTGAGCGAATCGTGAAATTTCATCATCGACTTGCTCTGCTTGAGGTGGATCTTAAAATACTGATAGAGTTTGTAAGACTCATCGCTCATTTGTAGAGGTAATCCTAGGGTCTCTTTATCGAAAAGAAATCTAGCGGCTTCAACAGGATTTGCTAATTGCCAAAGCTCATCTTGCAATCCTTCGCCAAGCTTCGTGGCAAGTCTCGATATAAAACCACCAAATGACGATGTCTCGGGAAATACTTTCCTCACCTTTGAGGCATTGTCCATTTGCGACTTCCAGTAATCATGGTCTTCTCCCAATGTGATTTGAGTCCAACCGATTAGACCCATGATCCTGTCCATCGCAGAGAATCTCAAAAGACCGAGACTTTGGTTCAATCCAACGAGTTTTGAGAGGATAAGTGCTGCATCATGATCATGAACTCCCTTCACGTAACCTTGGTCGTATTTGGTTGACATCTCGGTTTGAATCACGTCTAACAGTTCGCCCTCGGTTAGGTCATTCAGCTGCTGAATGTTCTGCTTCGCGCTACCATTCTGTGCTTCTTTAAAAACTTGAAAAGCAAGATATTCCGCACGATAAACGTCTTTGTTTTCACTGATTAACTCTTGATCCCATACTTCCTTTAAATGTGCGAGTAGATTTGAATCAATTCGCTCAAAGAAATCGGTGGCAGTAATGTGGTAGAAGAACTCATTTTCTCGTTTTATCAATGACAAATCAACTGTTTGAGTATTCGTATTAAAATGATGTTGACCGAGTCTTATGGTGTCTTTTCCATCAACAAAAAGCTCGTTTTTATCTCTCAGCTGTCTCAATGAATCTTCAAAAGCTGACTTTAAGCTCGATTCCAAAGAATCTGCTTTAACAGAATCCCCAATTTCCAACAAATCGCTCACCAAGCTTCTCACTTTCTCCACCATGATGTCAGAAGCGAAATAAGCATTGATTTCTGCTTCGGAGGGCATGCTCAGAAGTCTCTTCTTGATTCCAGTAGTAATTCGGTTCCCAGAGTTTTGAAGGGCAATCGACCTTTTGTTGAGCTGATCAACCAACGACACTTTCTTGCTTTCAAAAGCAGAATAAATCTCTTCTCTTTTCTCGGAAAGTTTGGTGATAAACTCGTCGAAGTCGATGAATTTACCTTCCAGGTCTTCCACTTGAACCATGAGCTTATTCATGTTCCTTTCGCAAGATTCTGGATCATCCGAGATGTCCAAATAGTTGACAAGGCTTTGGTTGATGAGCTTGAGCTGAGCGTTAAACTCTGACTCTCCTTCATCCAGTGCAAGCTGTTTACGTTTCTTGGATAGAACAGCCTTTATTTGGTTGAACCGCGAGTAAATCGCCGAGATGTTATCGATGATTTTTGTGGTCTGAGTAGCATCCTCAATTTTGAGGTTTCCAACAATTTCGATCAACATTTCGAGCTCCGCGGCAATGTCTCCGATGCGAGTATTTAGTTCAGCAGCATCGGCCGCCTTTTTAACTTCTTCAACTGCTTTATCGAGCTCTTCTACTTTCTTTTCGTAAGGTTGTAGAGCTTGGTCCTTCAGAAGGAATTTGACACAGTCTTTCGACACCTTATCGCTTAATTCTGTGAGCGAAATCTGGATTTGCTTTAGCGCCTGCTCATCGACATAACGTTGATCTTTTAGTCCAATTCCCCTTCCTCGAGCGGCACGTAGATTAGAGAGTTGTTGAACAAATTGGTCGATACTTCTATGATTCGCCTTAGCCTTACCGATGATATCTCCAGCTCCTTTTTCGAAGTTTTCTAACTCTTCCTTGGCGAGACGCTTTAGTTCTGAGACCTTTTCAAATTCAGAAATAGCCGCCTGAGCAGCATTTTTTATCTCCTTGAATACTTCTCCTAGGTTTCCAGACTCTTTATGGTCTAGCCAGTGGTAAGAATCTAGGATGTCGGTGGCTCTAGTGGTAATGTCTGCATAGAGATCTCCATAAGAATCTTCTTTATTTAGCAGCTTGAGCAGTTCATTCGTCTCGGCCATCGCACGCACCACCTCCTTGTTTCCAATTTTAAAAAGGTAGGCATCATTCTCCTTCTCTTTCACCTTATTCGGTGAGTGAAAAGGCGTTTGCCAAATCTGAACGGCATGGTGTTTTGTCTGGTCTGCCTCTGCCCTGAAGAGTATCATTTTTCCATCTTCGAATAGGCTGAAGCCATTGCAAATAATGGGTGTTCGTACCTCTTGAACTATGATGTTGTACGAAAGAAGCACGTAAGTTCCCTTGTTTTTGTTGTAGAAGATAAAGAGGAAATCCTCACCGTTTGGTGCTTGAATTTTCCTTTCGAAAAGCATGTCTACAACCTTGTTATGAAAGAGCTTGAACTCTCCAGTTTGAACATAATATCCTTCGGGGAAAATCAGCCCTTGATCGTCTGGGAGGAGTACGCAAGAACTGGCCATCGCATCGATTCTTATTGCCTGCTTGATTTTATCGTTGTAAATAAAATGGCGGAAATGATCCTCCTGATATGGCCTTATTTTCAGTGCAATGAGATGCCCTAACTCGGCAAAGTAAACTTTTGCATCATCGAGAGTTTGATCTTTTTCGCCGACTTCCTCAGAGAGAATTCCTTTTCCAGATGAAGTATTGTCTTCAATCTTGATAGTAAGATCTCCACCCACGGTTTCCACGAAGACTTTATCTAGTATGGAGATATGCGGATGAGCACCATTGCGGTGCATATCCCTCGTGGTTTTCTTCCAGGAGAATTCTTGTTGGGATGGATAGGTGTATTCGTGGTCACTTCGGTTGTCGATGTACGTGAGTTCACCGTTACTTTTTAACCATTTGAAAGTCTTTACATCTTCTATCGTTTTTCCAACTTGAAAAACCATGAATAGGTGAGGGCCTCTCTCTGCAAACTTTATGAATCGGGTATCCCTGTAGTATTTGTAGAGATTGTAGAAATCCTCGCTAAACTGTTGATTTTGCAAGAACTCTGAAGGTTCTGCCTTGAAAGTACCTTGCGTTTCTGAGTAGGAATATGTGGAGAAGACCTCCGAGATTTTCGTCTCTGAACGAAGCCCCATAAAGACATTGTACCCGAAAAGGAATCTGTTCTTCTCGAGGGGAGCAATGTCTCTTGCCAGGCAGTTGTTGTCTGTATTGATCCTCTCGGTTCCCTTTAATTCCGTGGGAATCGACCCAAAGACTTCTCTTCGTTTAGAATCTAGTATGTCAAGTCGCTCCCTAAGATCAGCTTCCTGATTGAGCAGCCTATTCCTAATAATGTCATAGGCTGCTTTTTCCATTACACCGCTCTCATTTGACTTTTCTGTTTCTTTTTTAGCCATGTACCTCCTCTTTCGCAATTAATCGAAACGATATGTTACAGAGCACCTTAGTCAATTAGCCCAAGGTCTTGAGGTGTTCTATTTTCTAGACCAGCACTTTTGGCTAAATCCAAAATCTGCGAAAGCATTCCTCGTTTTTGAGGGTCGTTTGAGACTAGCATTAGCTTGGTAATAATGGCAACCACTGAAAGATTTTTCAAGTCCTCGGAGTCGATGTCTTCAGAACCAATGAGGTCTTTTATGTTGTCCATTAGAGATTTACCGTCTCCACTAAGAAGCTTGCCTTTCACATTGGTCAATACGGCGCTATTATCAACTGCTCTATCTACTGCTTTTCCATTTGAAATGGCTCCCACAATCTTGTCGAAGAAGACATTTTCACCACCAACGATGTCAATTTTAGCACTTTGGAGTGCTGTGGAGAGTACCTCCGCTTGAGCATCTGCAATGTCTTTTCTGATGTGGATGTCGGCAAGTTCTACCTCTTTGTCTTTGTTTAGTCTTAGTTTGAACTCCTCGTGTTCTTTTCCAACACCGTCGAGCTCTTTCATGGCCGCTGCTTTTCTACTTAATCCTTGAGCTTCAGCATTGTACTTCTCTTCGCTTACGACAGCTTCGGCCATTCCTTTTTCTTTCTCGGCAACAGCCTTCTCTCTGATCACTTCAGCTTCAGACAATCCTTTTTCTTTTAAGACTTCGGCAGCTGCTTTACCAAGTTTTAGGTCAGCTTCTGATTGTGCCTGAGCTTTGGCGTCAATTCCTTTTGCTTCGGCAAGAGCCTGAGATTCGAGAACTGCTGCTTCCGCTTCACCTTGTTTTTCACGTGCCTCTGCCTTGGCTTCCATCACTCTGGCTTCTGCCAATCCGGTAGCCGCAAATTTTGAAGCTTCGGCATCGGCCAATGTCTTAATCGCCTCGGCTCTTTGAACACTCGACTGCTGTTCAGCCTCTGCGTCAATAAGGACCTGCTTAGCCTTGAATTCGCTGGCTTGTTTAGCGGCCTCGGCTCTTTTGATTTCAAGTACGAGTTCTTTTTCAGCCTCTTCTTCAGCTTTGGTGATCGTAACCTTCTTGAGTCGCTCTGCTTCCGCGAAAGCGCGAGTATCTTTGATTAACTCTTCCTCATCAACAACGGTCTTTTCGATGGCAATCCTTTCTCTGATCACCTCCTGAATGGACTTTTTTTCTTCTTCGATTGCCTTCTCTTTTTCGATATCTGCCAGTGTGACGATTCTCTGACGTTCTGTAACTTCAAGGAGTCTATCTTTTTCTACTCTTTCGCTTTCAACAGCTGCGGTTCTTTCCTTGTTCTTCGCTGCCACAATCACTTGGCGCTGCTTGTTTTCTTCAGCTATCTGCACCTCTTCATCGGTTGCTATTCTAGCCTTCTCAGATTTGAGTCTTTCTTCATGCTGAACCCTCTCAATCTCTGCGGACTCACGTGCCTTGATGTTTTCAACCTCACGATTCTGCTTTTCCTCACTTTCCGCAAGTTGCTTCTCGAGAACGAGGATGGCTTCTCTTGCTTCCACATCTTGCTGCTTAATGGTTTTCTCCTTATCACGCTGGATGTGATTCGCCTTAACCGCCTCACGAGAAGTGATTTCTGTAATCTTTTTGATTCCTTCTGCATCAAGAATGTTGCTCGGATCCAAGGATGCTAGTGACGTTTGCTCTAGGAAGTCTATGGCAGCATCGTCGAGGATGTATCCGTTAAGATCGGTTCCAATCGAGTTCAAGATTTCTTTTCTAAACTCGTCTCTTTGGTTGTAGAGGTCTACAAAATCGAATTTTTTACCCACGGTTTTAAGCGCTTCCGAAAACTTAGCATCGAAGAGTAGTCGAAGTGCCTCCTTAGAAGAAGCTCGGGAACACCCAATTGCTTGAGCTACCTTTTTCACATCCTCAACTCGCTCATTCACACGCACAAAAAATGCCACTTTAATATCAGCTCTTAGGTTGTCCTTACAAACCAGTCCATCCTTTCCATTCCTTTCTATAGTGATGGTTACAAGAGAAATATCCATCACTTCCAGTTTGTGTAAAACTGGTATAACCACCATGCCGTTAAATGAGACTTGGATTCCACCAACACCGGTTCTTACCAGTGCTTGGCCTTGAGATGTTTTGTGATAAAATCGTGAGAAAAGTGCGATAATCCCGAAGAGGATGACTACGCCGATCACGATTGATACGAGCAATGAGTTTTCAAATATCGATTCCATAGAGTTTTATAAAAGTTAATTAGTCAATTTCTAGATAGGGCTCCACGAGGTACACCCCTTTGTCATTAAATGGTTCAATGAAAAGCACCTTTTCACCTTTAGTGACTTTTACATTTTCAATTGTCCTAATGCTCATCCTTAAAAATGAGCCACTATAATTTATCTCCGCTTGACCATTGCTGAAGTGATCAGCAGATATAGTAACCGTCCCTACACGTCCCAATACTTCTTTCTCTTTTGAGTCTTCATCAATCTTTTTGAAAAACTTAGCGAAGGGCCAAGTGGTGAATTTTGCAATGAATAGGCTCACAAAAAGAGCGGGGAGGAAGATGAGTAGGCCTGAGAAGAACCCTGTAAATCCTAGTAATCCATTTATATTGATGCAAATGAGCCATAATGGAAAAACTAGGAAACTCAGCCAGATCATTACTGGCATTTTCCCTAGGTTGAAAAATATGAGGATGTTGTTGATCCAAGATACGTCTGCGGAAGCAGTGTCGAAATCTATGTCGGCATCTAAATCGATGTCAGTGTCGACGTCTAGATCAAAATCTAGGAAGTCAGTTCCTAAAAATCCGGCAATAACGATCAACCAGTAAATAAGTGTGAAGACCAGCAATGCAGTTGGAATAGCATTGGCGGCATTAAATACTGTATTTACAAAGTCGATCATCGTTGCGTATATATATTATTTGTTTAACCCAAGCTTATCTTTGAGCGCTTGTAACTCGTCAGTTGCATTTGCACTGTCAGCGCCAGCCACTGCCTTATCGATCTCATCGTCAACCGAGCGAGATTCGTTAGCAATTTCACCGTAGCTCTCAGCTAAAGCCTCTTCTTGTTCTACCTTTTCCTTCATTCTCTCCAGCATAGAAACCGTGCTTGAGGAGTCGATTTGAGCCATTTGCTTGTTGATGTTTTTGGTAGCAGAACTTACTTTCACCCTAGCCCTGAGTGTTTTCAGTTCATTTTCGTAATGGCTGATTTGTTGTTTTATTCGTTTGATGTTGGTATCCATATCAGAGATGTTTCCATCAAACTTTTCTTTCTCAACTTTGCTACGAGCAGAGTGCTTTATGTTTTCCTCTTTTTTGACAAGAGCTTCGCTGGCTAGTCTATCCGCTTCATTAGCGTCCATTTCACCTTTCTGACCTCTTTGTAAGATAAGAATGGCCTTCTGCTCATAGTCCTCAGCTTTTGAAGAGTATGATTCGATGTCATTCCTTGCTCTTATGCTGAGAGCCTTGATTTCTGCAAGGGCTTTCAGAGCTTTGTCCAAGTCCTCTTTTAATTCCCTAATGCCTTGTTCTGTCATCTTGATGGGATCTTCTAGTTTATCTACTGCCGAGTGTGCTTCGGCCTTTCCAATGGAGAATATTCTTTTAAATAAGTTCATTGTAATGGGATTTAATTTTTAGAGAATTTGATGAGCTCGTCGGAGTATTCACTGAGCAAAAGACTTAACGAATTCAATGTTCCTTCGAACTCGTTTAAATCCAAGTTCTCTATTTGAAGGGTATCTCTGAATATCACTTTCTTGCCAGTTTCATCTAATGCAAATGCACCGTGAACAATATCTCTGTTCTTGATCAGTAAACTTTTAAAGAGTTCTTCTGAATCTGCCTTTATTTCAAATAGAAACTGTTCTATGATGAGAATAGGGTCGGCTAGCGCTAAGACCAAATTGCTAATTCCAGCACTTTCATGGCTAAGAACCAACACGTTTTGTTCTTCATCCGATCTACTTATTTCGCAATTCAGCTCAATGGCGTAGTCTGATATTCTTTTGAAATACTCACTCATATGTTTATTGATTTGTAGTTATTGATTAGTGGAAATGGGAATGTAATATAGTAACTTTTTAAGGTGGTTTGCTTAAAGATCTGCTAATAGAATGATATTTCATGATAAAAATGTTAGCTTTGAGTCCAAATATACCAATATAATTAGAAATGCCAAAAAAATTGGCGATTATTTTTTAAGTCATGACTTACATCGGAAAGAATATTAGAAAGATAAGGGGTGTTAAAGGGCTTAATCAGACTGACTTTGCTGATCTATTTGGTTTAAAGCGAGCAAGTGTTGGGGCGTATGAAGAGGGTAGGGCAGAGCCAAAAATCGCTACGTTAGTAGAAATAGCCAATTATTTTGGCATGTCTTTAGACGATTTGGTTTTGAAGGAGCTTAGCGTGAACTCTCTTTATAAGTTTGACATTTTCAAAGATGATTTAGAGAACGCTCAATCAAATAATCTGAATCCCGTGAAATCTTATGTAGACTTGGTTGAGGTTCCTTTCGTGAAATTGGATAATCGAGACTTTTACTTTGATGAAAATTCACCTTCCGTGAATTTCTCAAAAATCTCCCTTCCTTTGATAAAAGGAGGAGAGTATCTGGGTTTAGAGCTAGAAAGAAATGAAGAAGGTTTGTTGGGTGTTGATTCGGTTCTAATTTCAATACTAATTGCCAAACGCAGTCGACTTAAGAACCATCAGGATGTTCAGTTGAATATGGTCTACTTGTTTGAATTGACTGATCAATTTTTACTCGGAAAGGTGAATGCCAAGTCTATTAGCAGAATTGATGTCGGTTATGACAGTCATTTTTCATATTCTAAACCTTTAGATCCAAGATCAATCAAAAAAATTTGGGAAATAGAAAATTTCGTCGTCATTCCAACCAAGTTTGGAAAATCTTATGATTCTCGTTTAATGCAATTGGAGAATCAGTTGGCTCGATTGCAAAACGATTTTAATTCTGAAAATGAATAGTATGCAAAGCCTAGATCAGTTCTTACGAGAATCAATTGAGGATTTCGTTTTATCCAGAAAAGAAAGAAGAGATTTTCGTGAAAGCGTAACAGCCTTGGATTTGGATGAAAGAGAAAGGGTTGCTTTGATGAGTAGGATTAGAGATCTTGCGATTGAGTATGTTAATGACGAGAATTATCCTGCTGTTCTAACGTGGTCCTACGAAGCTTATAAAACAGTCGCTCAATTAAAAACCAAGGCTCCTTCTCACTCAGTATATTTTAGTCCGGGTGACGAGTGCAAAAATGCCATCGTTCATCTTCTTAGTTCTGCGCAGAATCGAGTCTTGATCTGTGTTTTTACAATTAGTGACAATGATATTTCTGACGAAATCCTTCATTGTTTGCGGAGAGGTTTAGCTGTCAAACTGATCAGCGATAACTATAAGGCATTCGATAAAGGTTCAGATTTATTTGAGCTTCAAAATAAAGGTGTTGAGGTTAGATTTGATAAAGGTTCAGCACATATGCACCACAAGTTTGCAATTATAGACGATGCTCTATTGACCGGAAGTTATAACTGGACCAGATCGGCTGCTGAAAGAAACTATGAGAATATAGTTGTGAGTAATACTGCTGGTCTCTTGAAGGAATTCCAATCGGAGTTTGACAGATTATGGGATAAGTTCAAATAAAAAAACCGCTACAAATCTGCAGCGGCTCTTTTTATATTCTATCCTTAGATTACTTCTGCTTTTTCGAAACGTATCTTTTCTCTTTGATACGTGCCGCTTTTCCTTTCAGGTCTCTCAAGTAGAAGATTCTCGCTCTTCTTACTTTACCTTGCTTGTTGATGTCAATCTTATCGATAAAAGGGGAAGAGATTGGGAAGATTCTTTCTACTCCAACACCACCAGAAATTTTTCTTACGGTGAAAGTCTCGGTAGCTCCTGATCCTCTTCTTTGGATGACTACACCTTGGAATTGCTGAACACGCTCTTTGTTACCTTCCTTGATCTTGTAGTGTACTGTAATTGTATCTCCTGCTCCGAATGATGGCAATTCGGCAGTTTCGTTCAATTTTGCGCTTATTTCTTTTACAAAGTCCATGGCAGTACGTTTGAATACCTTTCAAATTTCGGGCTGCAATATTACGAAGAAGTTTTGAGTTATGCTCAAATTAAAATAAGTATTTCAGTCCTCCTCATTTCCTCTAATTCGATCATATAAGTCAGGTCTTCTTTCTTTGGTCCTTTCTATTGCTTTTTCTTCACGCCACTTTTCGATAGCTCCTTCATTTCCAGATAGTAAGATCTTAGGAACTTCCCAGTCCCTGAAGTTGGCTGGACGCGTATACACGGGTGGAGCTAAAAGGTCATCCTGAAAAGAATCGGTAAGCGCAGAAGTTTCATCATTTAAAACGCCTGGCACCAATCTTACGATCGCATCAGTTAGAACAGCTGCAGCAATTTCTCCACCGCTCAATACGTAATCACCGATGGAGACTTCTTTGGTAATGTAATGTTGCCGAATTCTCTCGTCGATACCTTTGTAATGCCCGCAAAGGATAGCCAGATTTGTTTTTAAAGAAAGATGATTGGCCATAGGCTGATTCAAGGTGGTCCCATCGGGTGTCATGTAAATAAGCTCATCGTACTCTCTCTCGTCCATTAGACTGTCAAAACACCTTGCTATAGGTTCAGGAGACATTACCATTCCTGCGCCGCCTCCGTAGGCGTAGTCATCGATGCTTCGCTGGTTTTGCAAGCTATAGTCCCGTAGGTCGTGAATCACTATCTCCACAATACCCTTGCTCTGGGAGCGTTTAACGATGCTGTCGTTTAATGGACTTGCTAACAGACTTGGTAATCCTGTTAAGATGTCAATTCTCATGGTCCAAAAGTAGCGCGATTTCTATAATTGATTATTACTTGATTTGGACACTTATCAATCCATAGAGCTTCCTATTTTTGCACTGTGAAAGATCTCACTAGGATTTCCGTTTTGCTCATCGCCTTTTGGCTGTCGACAGCAGCTTCAACCCTTGGTCGATTAGAGAAGGCTTTTGAGGCCCTATCCGTCTATGACTATTTCAGGGCAAAAGATTTCTTTTACAGAAGTTTGAAATCTGATTCTGCGGCCGCTGCCTATGGGTTGAGTGTCATTTATTCTAGAAACGATAATCCATTTACCCAATTGGATTCTGCAGATAAATACATTAAGATAGCAGAGGAGCGATGGTTAGATCTTGACGAAAAAACAAGGGGTGAGTACAGGGCTTTTGGGTTAGATAGTTTGGTAATATCAACCCAAGCAACGAAAGTAGATAGTCTTTTCTACTCACTGGTTTTAAAAAAGCCCTCCATAGATTTGTGGATGAAGTTTATNGATCGTCACGATGATGTTTACTATCGCCATCAGGCCATTGATCATAGGAATAAGTTGGTTTTTGATGAAGTTAAATCAATTAATACNGCTGATGCTTTCTTGAACTTCATGGAAACGTATCCTGATTCAAAAGAGCACGCGCAGGCAAAGAAACTATACACTGCCAGAATTTTTGATGAAATCACAAGTGATGGCTCGGTTGATAGTTATCAAGCCTTTCTTCTCGCTCATCCAGAAAGTCCGTATCGGCCACAAGCCGAACAGGCCATTTACTCCTTGTCTACGCAATCAGGAAGTGTAGAAGACTATAGTTCATTTATAAAAGAAAATCCAGGAAACCCATTTCTGGATCAAGCTTGGCGAAAGATTTATGCCATGGAGGTTAGGGAAATCAATGCCAAAACTATTGCGGCTTTCACTCTTAGCTATCCCAATTATCCCTTTATGGAGGAACTTAAAATGGAGTTTGAAATGGCTGTGACGCGGTATTATCCCGTCACCGACGGCGATTATTGGGGTTTTATTGATGAAGGTGGTAATCTAGCCATTGATCTCAAGTTCGAATGGGTGGAGGATTTTCAAGATGGAATTGCGATGGCCGGAATTGCCGAGGGAACAACGTATATCGATAAATCGGGTAAGGAGATTATAAGAGAGCGTCTAGATGACGGTTTTGCCTTTAGCAATGGTTTTGCGATCGTTGAAAAAGACGGACTTTACGGTATTATTAATCGCTTGGGGCAGTTTGTTCTTGTCCCATCTTACGATGATATCGGTGAGAATTCAGAGGGCCTGTTCTATGTCGAGAAAGATGGGCGTTACGGTTATGTAAACGAGCTGGGATATGAGATTATTCCTCTTAAATATGCTGATGCTTTAGACTTTCATATGGGAGTAGCTGTGGTGACCAATGACACTGATAAAAAGGCCCTAATAAATATTCGGGGAGAAGAGATTACTGCCTTCGAATATGACTGGATAGAGAGTTTTTCCTCTTTTGATTTACCCGCACGGTATAGAGTGAATGAACAGTTTGGTCTGATCGATAGAGGCGGGATTGTGTTAACCGATACCGTATATCGAGCCCTTGGGGAATTTAATGATGGTTATATTTTGGCTGCATCTGCTGATCGTTATGGTTTCCTAAATAATAAAGGAGATACGGTTGTACAGTTCAGATACACGTTTAGCAAGCAAGCTTTGGCTGAGTCCAAATTTGCTGCTGGTCATGCCAAGGTCTATCAGGGCTCAAAAGTAGGAATCATAGATTCCACTGGTAAGAAAGTCTTTCCAGCAATATTCGAGGATGTTGGATTGTATCAAGGTGTCAGAATTCCTGTGAAAAAGAGAAGAAAATGGGGCTATGCGGATTTAGAAATCGATCTGGTCATCCCTTATGACTATTCTTTGGCTGAAAACTTTAGAGATTCTGTCGCCATAGTTTCAAAAGGTGAGTTTTATGGTATCATCGATACAAATGGAACTGAGGTGATCGATATAGTTTACGAGGATCTCTCTTGGGTTGACGATACTCTGCTACTTGCAAAAGACTCATTGTTTGGTCTCATTTCCCTCACAGAGGATACCTTGGTGAGATTTGAATATCAAGATGCTTCTCTGATCAACGAACGAGTGATCAAGTTCCTCAAAGAGGATTTCCGACCGGTTTACTTTGATTTCAGGAAGAAACAATTCTTAAGAAAGGAAGATTCCCTCCAAATTGAATAATCGTAATTTTGCAATTCACATCCAGGCAAAGCATGGAAAAGCAGCCATCTGAAGAATCTACACTCAGCGAAATTTTTGGACTTATACTTCGATGGATTCAAGAAAGTCATCAAGGTGAAACTCCCGTTCTTGATTACCACTCGCCTATGGAGCTGCAGTCAAAATTTGATTTCACACTTCAAGAGGAGGGCGGTGGAAATCGCCTAATGCTCGAGGAGATTAAAAGTTACTTGAAGTACTCCGTAAAAACAGCCAATCCAGCTTATCTCAACCAGCTCTTTGGAGGTTTCAGTTTTCCGGGTTTCGTAGGTGAAGTCATTACCGCTTTGGCAAATACCTCTATGTATACCTACGAGGTTGCTCCGGTTGCCACCATTATGGAGAAGAAATTGATCGATAAGATGATCTCCTACACCGGTTGGTCTGATGGTGAAGGAATTTTTGCGTCTGGAGGCTCCCAGTCCAATCTTTATGCTTTGCTTCTTGCGCGCAATTCCACTTTTCCTCAAGTGAAAAAAGAAGGGATCACCGCATTGCCTCGATTGGCGATTCTCGTTTCTGAGAGAAGTCACTTTTCATTGCTAAAAGGAGCAAATACTATCGGAATCGGTCATCGTGGAGTGATAAAAGTACCCGTAGATGAGAAGGGTCGTATGACGGGAGAAGCCGCTGATAAAGCTGTCGAAGACACCTTGAAAAAAGGAATGATGCCCTTTATGATCTGCTCGACTGCTGGAACCACGGAAACGGGATCTTTTGATAAGATCAATGAGCTTTCTGATGTTGCCGAGAAATACAACCTTTGGCACCATGTGGACGGTTCTTGGGGTGGGAGTCTGATTTTGAGTGAGAAATATCAACCTTTTTTTTGCGGGCTCGAGCGAGCAGATAGTTTTACTTGGAATCCGCATAAGTTGATGAGTGTTCCATTGTCGTGTTCTGCATTTCTCACGAAAAACAGTGGGGTAATGAAAGCTGAAATCCAATCAAACGACGCAGACTATATCTATCACGATAATGACAATTCTGANTGGGATACAGGGCCCGCCAGTTTGTCTTGTGGAAGAAGAGTTGATTCCTTGAAGCTTTGGCTCTCATGGAATTATTATGGTGAAAATGGTTACCGAGCGCGCATTGAAAAATGCATGCAGCTTGCTAAATATGCAGCGAAAGTCGTTGGTGAATCTGATGAATTGGAGTCGATGTTCGCAACGGAATCCCTCAATGTAAACTTCAGATTCAAAGTGCCTGAAGGGATTGATTCGGACGAATTTAACCGCAGGGTTAGATATGATCTTTTGAAGGCGGGCAAAGCCATGGTGAACTATTGCACTTTGGATACAGGTGTGTCCATTCGTCTCATCCTTCTTAACCCGGATCTTTCTGAGTCTGATTTAGATCAATTTTTTAACCGGTTTATTGAAGCCGGTAAGCTTCTCCTAAAAACGTCGGAAACTTTTTAGTCGATATATAGCTCTTATCACTCAGCCTATAGTCGTTGCCAATAGGTTTCAGTATCTATCCGTCTTAACTTTGTAAGGAATTATAAACATGGCAAAATGAACACACAAGTAAAAGACAAACCCTTTTCCAAATTGGGTTTTAACGGAGAAGAAGCGCATGAAGTGGTTGAATCCTTGAATGCGTTGTTGGCGAATTATGCTGTCTTATATCAGAAGATTAGAAACTTCCATTGGAATGTTGAAGGAGGAGAATTCTTTGACATCCATGAGCAATTAGAAGAAGAATATACAGCTGCTGCTGGATTCATTGATTCAATTGCCGAAAGAGTGAGGATACTTGGGTTTAAACCTATGAGTACTTTAGCTGAATATTTAGGAAAGTCAGAGATAGAAGAGTCTACAGAAGATTTGACAGGTTCTGAGATGATTCGCGAGTTGATTGAAGACTACGAAGTTATTTTGTCATTTGTCGTGGAAGTGGCAGATGTTGCTATCGAAAATGGAGATATAGGTACCGAGACTTTAATTAGAGAAATTTTGTCGGCAGTTGAAAAGAGGCATTGGATGTTTAGGACATTTATTAAGAAATCGTAGTTAATTATTTTTTGGGTGTAAACCCCTGATATTCAAATATAAATTGTAAAATTTGCATTATTAACGCAAAAAAACCAGTTGGCAATGTAACCTGGTACGTTAATTGACGTTTAAAACATTGTAAGCATCTTACTTCATCAGAATTGGTTATTCTGATTGGTTAAAATGATTGGTTAAAGAAAAAACCCGCCAAACGAGGCGGGTTTTTTTTTTCATCATTGTATTTAATTTGTGAGCTTCTTTAATCACGATTGTATGACGTTAAAACACGGAAATTAGAATTTCTGTTAAAGACGTAACCTTTTTGAAATACACGCGTTTATAAAGTAGTAAGCATCTTACTTCATCAGAATTGGTTACTCTGATTGGTTAAAATGATTGGTTAAATAGAAAACCCGCCATACGAGGCGGGTTTTTTACTTATATACAATGATTAGATTCAATCAATTAAGACCACTAAGTATTTAGAAGTTTCCCAGAATCTCATTGGGTCAAGAATTTTCAAAATTTTCACATCATCTCCTTCTATACTGTAAGTCTCTGTGGGATGGTTAGTAGCTAGTTCCACTTTTTTCGCATTAAGAGGGATCATTTTGGTCCGCGAGAGGTCTATTTGGGCAAAATAGTCTTTATTAAAGTCGTCTTTTAGTTGTTTTGATCCAGCTATCCCCACAATATCTCCTTTCTTTTCTAGAACTCCAGCTTCTTCAAGTTCTTTATATGTACCAATAGCATAATAAGCTATGTTGAGCTGATTGCTTTGCATTTGAATCATACCCGCTTGGATCTCGTTTCGAAACTCAGCTGAATCAAGCATTTCGTTCAATATTTCTATGGTAAAGTTTGCAGCGGTTAAATTTTCCTTTAGATAAGCTACCTCAGTTTCTTTGGTTTCTATATCTTCATTTAGCTGTTCGATCAACTGCTTTAAACCTGTGATATTACTGCTTGAATTAGCCAGTTTTTGGTTTAGGCGTGCAATGGTATTCTTGTTTTCGTCGAGAAGATTATTGATGGCTTGGATGTCCTTTGTGATCTCCTGTCGAGTATCTTCTCCAGCTTTTAGGTCACCGGCATTCAACACGATAGATTTTTCACGGTCGCTTATTAATGACAGGTTGTGTTGAATGGATGAGAAGCTCTCTTCAAACAGTCTCATTGTTTCATCTTTTTGAGTCAATTCATTTTGAAGCGAATCATTTTGCTGTTTGAGTTCTTCGAGTTCCGTATTAGTCTCGTTGCTCACACAGCAGACCATTGATATTAGCAATATTCCTAAAAAGACTAGCTTTTTCATACTCAGGAGGGTTTTATTGGTTTCTACTTCAAATATCTAAATATTTGAGGTATGTAGATTATGGTTGACTAGGATTGGGACCATATTGAGGTTAAACTACCTTATATAAGGTATGTTTTGGTCCTAAAGAAGATGATTAGTTGATCTTTTATTATCATTGCCGCCGTTTTAATCTCCACCCATGACTCGAATTCAATATGGCCTATTGGTCGTCCTAACCGTCCTCTCTTTTTCTCTTCGCGCTCAAGATGACGTGAACCTAAATGAGATCGAAGTGAGCGCCACTCGCTCTTCGGTAGAGTTTTCTGAAGCATCTCGAACAGTCAGAGTTATCACTCAGAAAGAAATTGCGGAAGCACCAGTCAATACAGTCAATGAGCTTCTAGAATATGCGACTAATGTCGATGTAAGACAAAGAGGCGCTCAAGGCGTTCAAGCCGATGTGAGCATCAGAGGCTCCAGTTTTGATCAGGTTTTAATCCTTCTTAATGGCGTGAAAATGTCAGATCCGCAAACGGGTCATCACAGCATGAACATACCTGTTGAATTGATGGATATTGAGCGAATTGAAATTCTCAATGGAGGAGCTACTCGCATTTTTGGTCCTGGAGCTTATGCAGGCGCCATAAATATCGTGACCAGAAATCCCGAAGAGTCTAGCATTAGAGCCAATATGGAAGCTGGAGATTTCGGTTACTCTCAAATTGGAGCTCAGGCCAATATAGTAGCAGAAAAGCATAGTCATTCCTTGAGCGTGCTTCAAAGAGAAGGTGATGGCTATATCAGAAATACTGACTTTGAACTGCTCAATGTTTTCTGGCAATCAGAATTGCATTTGGAGAAGTCAGATTGGTTTTTGAATCTGGGCCAAAACGAGAAGAGTTTTGGAGCGCAAAACTTCTACACAGCAAATTTTCCAGATCAGTTTGAATCTACCCAAACTCAGTTTGTTTCATTGGGTGGTGATTTCAACTTGACGGATGACCTTACCTTTCAACCGAGGGCTTATTACCGCAGACACAATGACCGCTTCGAGTTATTCCGTGAAGGAGAAGGCTTTTACCGCAGAATCCCCAATGGCGGAGGCTTCACGAGCAATCGAGGTGATACGATTCCTTGGTACAACGGTCATAATTACCACCAAACTGATGTTTATGGAGCAGAACTCACTACGAGTTACAAATGGAAAGGTGGAACATCGGCCATAGGCTACGAATACCGTTCTGAAGAGGTGATCAGCAATATTCTCGGAGAGCCTTTAGATAATCCAGAACCAGTCATAGGAGAGGTTCCAGAAGCCTTTTATCGAAGGTCTGGAATGAGAGAAAACCATAGCCTCTACTTGGAGCATACGTATTCCAAAGGTGATTTATTCGTATCGGCTGGAGTAATGTACAATTACAATACTGCTTTCGATGGAGACTTTGCCGATTTTGGTGGGGAATTATTTCCGGGTATTGATTTGAGCTATCAGTTAAGTGAGCAAATAAGGCCTTACGCTTCAGCAAACAGATCATTCCGACTTCCAACCTACACTGATTTGTACTACAATTTAGGAGGTGCAACGGGAAGCATCAATTTGCAACCAGAGTCATCAGTGAACTATGAGCTTGGAGCGAAGTTGAACTTCGAAATTGCTCAGGGTGATGTAGTAGTATTTACACGAGATGGTTCAAATCTGATAGATTGGATTACTCCTGAGGATAATCCAGATACCACTTTTGCTCAAAACATAACTGAGGTAAGCATTAGCGGGGTTGAAGCAAGCTTTGTGTGGGATATGGCTCGAATCTTGGGTTCAAATAGTCCTTTGAAGTCAGTTCAGACTAACTATTCTTACATGTTCAGCGATTCTCTAAGTTCTGATTTTCAGTCTCTTTACGTACTTGATTTTTTAGAGCACAAAGCGGATGTGGGTCTCAATTTTGGCTTTGGCGATCATCTACAGATGTCATGGAATTTTAGTTACCAAGATAGAGTGGGTTCCTTTATTAGTTTAGATGGTCCAAAAGATTATCAACCTGTGTTTCTTTCTGATATACGTGTAAGTCCACAATTTGGGAACTTGAAGCTATACATTCAGGTCTCCAATTTATTTGATAAGACCTACAATGATATTGGAAATGTAGTCCAACCGGGTAGATGGTTTCGATTGGGTATGACCTATGATTTTTCTATCAACCTTAAAAAATAGCTTTCTTAATTAAGTAAATCTTTAGTTTCTTTAGCGACCAACCCCCAGAGATTAATGTCTGCTAGAAAAAAGGACCCGCTTGTTATTGAATGCGCCTGGGAAGTATGTAATCAAGTAGGCGGGATTTACACAGTTATTCGCTCTAAACTGCCCGCAGCGGTCAGACGCCATGGACAAAACTACTGTCTACTAGGCCCGCTAGTGAATGAAAATATCTCCGCTGAGTTTGAGCCCAGTTCAGATATGAGTAATCCCATTGGAAAGGCCGTTGAGAAGATGCGTAACATGGGTTACGAAGTTTCATACGGTACATGGCTGGTGACAGGAAGACCAAAAGTTGTACTCCTCAATCCTGATAATGTCTTTAATAGGTTGGAGGCTCTGCATAAACATTTGCTCAATGATCATGGTATTACAACCAATACCGGCGATGACCTACTTGAAAAAATGGTCTTGTGGGCAGATTTGAATCGTACTTTTTTCACCATACTGAGTAAAGAGGTACTTCGGGGAAAACAAAAGGTCATCGCGCATTTTCACGAATGGATGGCTTCCATTCCAATACTCGATATTCGTAAATCTGGTCTCTCTGTATCTACTGTTTTCACTACTCATGCGACCATGCTTGGTAGATATCTTGCCGGAAATGACGCTGATTTTTACAAGAATCTGCCTCGCTATAACTGGGAAGCTGAGGCTCGCAAATACGGTATTTTGCCCCAAACCCAAATTGAGCGCCAGTGTGCCGAGGCGGCCGATAGTTTTACCACGGTGAGTGAGGTTACCGGCTTAGAGTGTATTCATCTGCTTGGGAAGAATCCAGATGTTATTACACCTAACGGTCTGAACATTAACAAGTACGTCGCTTATCACGAAGTACATAATCGCCATGAGAAGTATAAGGACAAGATTCATGAGTTCATTATAGGTCACTTTTTTAGTTCGTACGACTTTGACTTAGATAACACCATTTACTTCTTTACTTCTGGCCGATACGAATACCGAAATAAGGGTTTTGATATTACGATGAAAGCCCTAAAACTCCTCAATGAAATGATGAGGAAAGAGGGCGTTGACAAGACTGTTGTAATGTTCTTTATTACTAAAAAGCCTACTTGGTCTATCAATCCAGAGGTTCTCGAATCTCGTGGAGTGATGCAAGAGATCAAGCGCAATTGTGAGTCAATTGAGAAGCAGCTTGGTGAAAGGCTCTTTTATGCGGCAACCTCTTCGAAGGATGAGCACAAACTTCCCGATCTGAATGACCTGATTGATGATTATTGGAAGCTGAGATATCGCAGAACGATCCAGCGATGGAAGACTAGCCAATGGCCAATTATTGTCACTCATAATCTCGTAGACGATATTGATGATGATCTGCTGTCTTTTATGAGAAATCAGCAGTTGGTTAATTCTCCGCTTGATCGAGTGAAAGTGGTGTATCATCCCGATTTCATAGACTCTACAAATCCTCTTTTTGGTTTGGATTACGGTCAGTTTGTAAGAGGGTGTCATCTAGGGATTTTCCCGAGTTATTACGAGCCCTGGGGCTACACTCCATTAGAGTGTGTGGCTCGCGGTGTCCCAACAGTAACTTCAGACCTATCTGGTTTTGGTAGGTATGTCGAAGACATGGAAGCTAAACATGAAGATAAGGGGGTGTATGTTCTTCAGAGAAGCAAGGAATCGGAGGAGAAATCTATAGAGAACCTAGCTAAATTCTTGCTGCATTTCGTGAAATCGAATAGAAGATATCGAATGCTCCAGCGTAATAAGCTCGAAGACTTTTCTGAAGATTTTGATTGGAAGGTCCTTCTTTCTTCCTACGATGAAGCGTATGAGTTTGCCTTAAAGCGCTCAAGTTTGTTAGATTAGTCTCTGGGAGCAGCTGAGATGAACTGCTCTATTGCATCCGCGATGTATGCTTTTACTACCTCATATTTCTCTGGGAATTTTTCCCAAGTGAAGTCTTCAATAGTTGTTGGAGATTTACAGAGTTGAATGATTTCAATTTTGTGATCATTTAGAAGACCTGACCAAGTTATTGGTCTCCAGCTTTTTTTTCCACCTCTTAGTCTCTTTCTGTCAGGTGAAAGACTAAAGTCTCCCTTGAGTCTTCGGCCCCCTTTGAAATTGAACTTACCTTCTACTCCCTTCATTTAGATGGTATTGCGATTGGCTTGAAGCGAAGATAAAAAAGTGTTTTCCACGTGTCAATCAGACTTTTTACAATGCGATGTTACTTAAAACTGAGGAGTTGTTGATTCTTTTCTCGGTTGATTTTGCCAAATACCAATAAAATAGAGCTCTTTTGAGGTGTCTTTGTGAGATTTTCTACTCGTCCTTCTATCTGTTTAAGCAGAGTAGGTTAAAGTTCTCGTGGTACATCCTTTTTAAGTCAATTTTTGACCTGTTAATCTCGCCATGAAATGTCTTTCAATTGGGATCTTTATGC
>JAKVAV010000025.1:31857-46021 GCA_022448105.1 Flavobacteriales bacterium
TTTCCATCAGCATATTCATTGTGAGCAAAAGTGAAATTTCTTCTTCACAGCCCTAATATGTCTTCTGCCACCCTCAAACTATTTAGTTCAAAACTACCTTAGAAATGAACGGATATTTTAGTCGATATTTTAATCTCCTTCTGGAATATTGATACCAACTTCTTCAGATGCGTCTACAATTTTCCGGATAACATCATCCATTTCGCCAGTGGATGATTTTAGATGCTCTAAAAATTCTTTAATCGAAAGACCAGATCTGTCCTTTTCGAGGACATCGATGAGCCCCATTATTCTAGTCAATGGACCGCGCAATTCGTGAGACTGGGTCCAGGCAATACGCCTTAGTTTCTCATTTTGAGCCTGAATGGCATTCAAGAATTCTGTACGAGCAGTCACATCTCTCAAGGAACCAACCATTTTTAATGCTTTTCCATTTAAATCTCTAATTACATATCCACGATCAATTACATGAGCATATTCGCCGTTGCCCTTCTTCATTCTATATTTCTCTTCCCACTTGTTTCCGGTTCCATTTTGAATAAACTCTGCCAAACTTTTTGAAGCACTCTCCCTGTCTTCTGGGTGAACTAATTTCTCCCATACGTCAAGGTCGGCAAGACCAGTATTTGCAGGATACCCAAAAACATCCATGAGGGACTCGTTCCAATTCATTTCGCCGGTGTACATGTTTAATTCCCAAATTACATCTTGGGTGGCTTTTGCTGCGAGAGCGTACCTTTTATTGCTTTCTGCGAGTTTCTCTTGTGCTTTAACAATATGTGTGACGTCCCAATTGAGGCCAACGATCATACAGACCTTACCATCGACATCTTTAATGGCATTCGCGGAAGCTCGGATATGTCTAACTTCTGAATTGTCCTTTCTAGTAATGCGAAACTGATATTCTAAATCAGCTCCAGTGCTGAGTGTAGTCTCAAGTATTTGAATTGATTTTTCGCGGTCTTTTGGATACAGAGAGTTCTTCCAATCATCAATGGTACCAGTAGCCTTGGAAGAGTCTGTTCCAAAAATCTTATGCATCTGATCATCCCATTCGAGAGTGTTGTTTATAGGGTCGTATTTCCAAAGTCCTAAGTGCGCCGCACGAGCTGCTAAACGGAATTCTTGTTTCGAAGAGGCTAATTTGGAGGTAATGTCTTTGAGGCGGGTGATTTCGGTAGTAACGGTATCAAAAATCACGCTGCCATCAACCTGTTTTGTTGGTGATCCGGATGCCTGAATCCATTTAATTTCTCCAGATCTACTCTTTATTCTCCATGTTTCCTGCCATGGAGAAAGGCTATGATAACATTGATAGAATGATTCTAAGACTCGCTTCCTATCATCAGCAATGATTTGGTCCCACATAAGGTTATGGTTTTTCTTCACTTCGGAAATGGGTATTCCGCTCACCTTCTCGTACCCTTTACTAATGAAGATTAACTTTTCATCACCATTTGTATCAATTTTGTACCGCTGAACTACACCATCTACATTCGAGATGATTTTTTCTAGTAGCAGCTTTTGTTCTTCTGATTGTTCTTCGATCTTTTTGATTTCGGTAACGTCAGTAGTGATCGAATCCCATTCTACCACTCCGTGATTTAATCTATGAGGAATTGCGGTTACTCTAAGGTATTTGCGGTTTCCATTTTTTCCAATACGTTCGTAGGTGTGATCGACTTCTTTATTCTGTTTGGCGCACTGAACAAAGGCCTTGATGAGCCTTTCTCTTTCCTGCTGACTCAATTGCAGGATCATATCCTCTGGATTGGATTTAACCTGTTCAGGATTTAAATCCCAAAGGTCTTCAATTCCTGGACTCACATAAAGAATGTCGACTTTCCCATCTGGGTATGCTCTGTGCCGCGCTAGCGCCCCTCTTACCCCTTTAGCGATATTTTCAATTTGGTTCTTGCTGGTAGCCAGATCAATTTCAGCTCTTTTTCTTTTTTCAATATTACGAACGGCACCTAATATGAGTATGACTTCACCATTGCCATTGCGCAATCCATTTCCCTCTGCTTTTACCCAAATGTATTTACCATCACTCTTCTTTATACGAAACTCTGTACTGTAGGGCATTCCTTTGTAAACGAGTTGTTTCAAGCTTTCCTCTACACGCTCTCGATCTTCAGGATGTGCTAGTTTGGGAATTCGGCTTGGTTTGATTCCATCTTGTTTTTGGTATCCAAGAATTTGATAAAGACTTTGGGACCAAACGACATTGTCGGTCAATAAATCATGATGCCAAATACCGTCTGAGGTACTCTCAACGAGAGTTCTATATTTTGCTTCAGCCCTAGATTCAAGACCTTTTTCAGCTTGTATTATCGATTTTAAGATGATATTCTCTGTCAGTTGGCTTTCCAGGAGATAGTCCGTAGCTCCCTTATCTAATTCGTAAAAACCTCTCTCGTCAGATTGAACAATGGCTATGAAGGTCAAATTTTCCTTGTCCAGATATTGGTCTGATGAAGGATTTGCATCATAAAAAATCAAGCAACCCATTTCTGAAAATGCTTCAATTTTTTTACCAAATACCTGCAAAGATTGACCGCGATGAGTGTTTAGAGTTTTATTCAAAATACTCTTTGCGGCTAGCGAGAGGTTCAATTCACTGTACTGAATGGGAAGGGCCATAATGTTTCTGCGACTCTGTTCGATCAATCAAGTGAGGAAGTTATAAGATATTTTGTCAATGTTGAAGGTGGACTTGAGAATTTTGAGAACAGATCAATCCACAACTTCTTTCATGCTCAGAATATCCTTCATAAAATTTATCGTGGCTCGTTGAATTTCTTCTGTAGAACCTGATCTATCAGAGTAGGCAATCACATGCGAATCTGCATTGGGAAATTCGGCTAAAACTTTTTGATGATTGTTGGTTCCAAGTGATTCATGCATTTCGCGAACAGCGCTTACCCTTATAACTTCATCTTGGTTTTCTTCGTCTTTGTAATAGACTCCATTGAACACCGGGCAAGTCACCTTTTCGAAAACCTGTTTTGTTGCCGCGGTTTCCACGAGCTCTTGCAATTGCACGATAGACTCTAATCTGTATTTGGCGTACCAATACTTTCTGTACTCATCATCTGCCTCTAGCTCTCGATAGTCTCCGTCAAAAACAATTCTAGCAATTTGTAATCCCCATGGATCATTGAGTAAGAATGCCGCCGGATCATTGATCTCAATATTTGGAGAATAATTGATGAGAGCCTTCACATCAGGATAGGTGGCTGCGAGTTTTAGAGCCAGCGTACCACCAGTACTGGTGCTCATAAGGATCACTTCTTTTCCCAATCTTCTCCCCACTTCTAATGCTGTTTTAGCAGATTCCCAAGAGCCATCTGCGGTGTAATCAATTAAGGCTTCTTTTGTTTTTATTCCATGTTGATCAAGCCGAGCGAGATACATATTGCAACCAAATGCTTTGGCCACGACTTTGTGTGTAGGAGCTCCCTCTTCGTGGCTTGCTGTAAAACCATGGAGATAAACTATGGCCACATCTGTCTGCTTCTTATTCAATTCGTCAAACCAAAATATTTCTGCGCCATTCCCAGGTTTTATTTGAAAGCCAGATTCTTCTTGCGCGATAAATTCTTCTAAAAACTCGATGCTCGGAACTTCCGGTATGGTCTCATCATAAACTGGTGTGGAAGGTGTTGGTCCTAAGAAGTAAACAAGCAGGATTCCAAAGAATGCGATGGCAACTTTTTTCATAATTCGAATTTAGAACTTTTCGAAGGCCCCTAAACCGAATAGACCGAAATCACAATGAACGGGGTCTTGTGGATTTATTTTATGTAACTGTTCATTGAGCTCTATGACTGCCTTCCAATCGTTCTGTTTTCGCTTAAGAAGCGATAGTTTGCGGGCAACGCGACCAGTATGGACATCAAGAGGAATGTAAAGCTGAGAAGGATGCATTGAGCGCCATATGCCGAAATCGACCCCAGCGTCGTCTTTTCGGACCATCCATCGTAAAAACATATTCATCCGTTTGGCGGCAGATCCCTTGGTTGGGTCGGGTAAATGCTTGAGCGTTCTTTTTAAATGAGGAACTTCGAAAAAGCGAGATTTGAAATTGCACCAACCAATCCCAGGATATGATGGGTCTGATTCGAAAGAACTAGAAATGGCTAATTCGAGGCCACCATGATTTTTATAAAGGTTTTTTAACGCGGATACGAAGGTAAGACAATCGACACCGTTGAAAGTTCGGTGAACGAACTCAGAAAAAGGCTTTAGGTCTTTTTCTGAGTGATTAAGAATGAAGTCATGCGGTGAATTGTCCATCCATTTCACCAATCGATTGGCATTTTTGATAATTGTGGTGCGCTGACCCCAAGCGATAACAGCGGCCAGGAACGCACTGATTTCTATATCTTCTTTTTTTGAGAAGCGGTGAGGGATTTGTATCGGGTCAGTCTGAATGAAATCTGGATGATTGTACTCTACAGATTTTTTAATCAAAAGTTGAGCAATTTCCTTCTTCGTCAAATTGGCGCTCTTTATTCTTGAAACTTACCGTCAACCATCGTGAGCACTCGGTCGGCCATTTTTGCCAGCTCCAAGTTGTGCGTAACAATAACAAATGTTTGCCCTAATTCATCTCTCAGTTCAAAGAAAAGGTCATGAAGTGCTTTGGCATTCTTTGAATCGAGATTGCCTGAAGGTTCATCAGCAAGGATCACTGAAGGCTTATTCATCATGGCCCTCGCTACGGCCACTCTTTGTTGTTCTCCTCCTGAGAGTTCATTGGGTTTGTGACTGGCTCTTTTTTCCAGACCAAGCCTTCTGAGCAATTCGATTGCCCTTTTTTCTGCATTATTTTTGTTCATGCCTGATATAAAGCCTGCGATGCAGATGTTCTCGAGCGCGGTAAATTCTGGCAGGAGATGATGAAATTGGAAAATGAACCCGATGTGTTCGTTTCTAAAAGCTGCCAACTTCTTTCCAGAAAGACCTACAGTATTCTGACCATTGATTGTGAGACTTCCCTTGTCAGCCCTATCTAGGGTGCCCAGTATTTGCAGCAAGGTGGTTTTCCCTGCACCTGAGTCACCCACAATTGAAACAACTTCTCCTTTTTTGATCTCTAGATTTACACCCTTTAGAACCTTTAGGTCTCCGTAGGATTTTTTGACTTCACGAGCTGATATCATCACTCCAAATTTAGAGAATTAAGCTCTTCGGCATAAAAAAAGCATCGCCTAAATAAGCGATGCTTTTCTGGGTTGTTTGAGCTTGATTGAATCAGTCTCCTTTAATTATTCTTTCTACCATAACCTCTTCTCCAGCTTGGAGTGTTAGAAGATAGATGCCATTTGGCAAGTCAGCTGTTTGAACTTCAATTACATGTTGACCAGCGCTCATTTCGGTTTGATTTATTATCGAGATAATTTCTCTTCCCGCGATGTCTCGAATCGTTAAGGACACGGACTTATCATTTTCTTGAAGGTCAAAGACCACATTAGTAGATTCCCTAAATGGATTTGGGAAAACTTTAAGGTCATTGAAATGACCATAGCCCGAGCTGAACTCCGCCGCAATATTTTCCTCATGGTTTTTCCATTGCTCTTCTTCATCAATAGGGGCATCCGCTGTTATTGGAGCTGCGTCTGGCGATATATCAGTGCAAGACTCCAAATAGGCTGTAAAAGTAGATCCTGAACGTGCCCAGAATCCTTCACCAAGTGTGACCGATTCACTCGCCCTAAAACTACCTTCTGAGTTATTTTGCATTTCCCAGTTATTGGATGATGAGTTGTAGGTGAGGGTGTTTTGACCCGCAAAGTGAATAGCTTCTTCAAGAGACCAATCGTAATCGCCGCTGTAAGAAGGGTCTGACAGAACTGTGGTGTGGTTATTAATAGTGTTTTTGGACGCGGCCAGGCGGTCTCTATTCCTGTTGTTGCTTCCACCTTTGGCATAGTTAGTACCACCGCAATTGTATGTTCCTATAGATCGTGAAAACACATTTACTCTTGGGCATCCAGTTTCGGATCCGCAAGCTTCTTGATAAGCCAAGATGGTTCTAAAACAAGCGTTAGTGGGTTCACCATAGCCAGCAAATGGAGCAGTACCAGGCTGGCTTGGATTCAATAAATCATGTGTACACAGCATGTTATGTCCCAACTCATGATGAAATGTGAAGACAGTGAAGTTGTTTATTCCAGTCACGGAAAAAGTTTGGTCATAGTCTGTGCTTAGACTTGCAAGACCGCCTCCTCCTGGTACGATTAGGGCGCACATATCGGCATCAAATAGTGTTCTGTTGCTATGTACATCGTCCATAATTCCATCATTTGTGGTTTCCCACCTGTTAAGGTCGGTATTAAGACTTCCGGATGCATTGTATCCTACATTGTAGGCCATGGCCATTTCGATATTGAATCCTACATTGGCATTGTCAAAGGCACTATTTGCCAGATTAAACTGATTGACCAATTCTGCCAGAATACTTGTAAATGAATCTCTAGCACCGGAGGTAAAACCTACCAAGACTCTAATCTCACATTCACCGGTAGCCTTGCTCGATCCATCGAAATGCTGTGCTAAATCTGGGTGATCTTTTCCAGATTTTGGTACTGAATTGTAATCATAGGTTTTGTCTCTCCCATTGATACACTGTTCGGGAGGCATGACGCTAGAATCGACTTCATAAAAAACATGGATGCCTTTTCCTAAGGGAGTGATAGCAAAAATTCTGTTTCCAATCATAAAGTGTGCCACCAACTCATCTTTATTGATGACCATGTTGATGTCTCCATAGTTGACTCCGTCATCTATGGTTCCGCACCATGATGTTAGTCCAGCATACTGCTCACCTCTTTCATTTTTGACCACCTCGTAGAAGTCTCCTCTAATGGGTTCAATCTCAAATTGATTCTTTTTTAATGCATCCCAATTAACCTCTACATATCGAATTGAGTGGTTTATAGGATTTTCAGTCACGTGCTTAAGGAAGTGCTTTTGCTCTCTGTCGAGTATTGGCTCTCCTAAATCTCTGAGCAGATCATCTGCGTCTAGACTTAAGGAAGAGATCAACAATAATAACACTGCTCCAATCCGACTGAAAATCGCTGTAGTTAAAATCGCGTTCTTCATAGTTGGATTAGTTTTCAAGTGCTTCGATTCTCTCCTTCAGCTGTTCATTTTCCTCCTTGAGTTCGAGAATGTAAAGTGTGAGTTCTTCTAATTTCTCTACAGTAACTCTTTGCATTTCGCCGAGCAAAATCCCATCATCTTCCTCAACTTTTTGAGCCGAGGGTATTCCAGGCAGGTGGTTTTCTTTGTCGATGTAGTTTTTGAGCTCATCTAGGTCCATCATTTCGTAATCATCTTCGAAAACATAGTCAGGCCAGTCGCTGTTTAATTGTACTTTCAATTCTTCACAGATTGCTCTTCCATTGACTGATAGTTTGTATCCGGTTGCTGCAGTCGTGCTGCCAATTCTCAAATCACCAGATACATAGTGGTTACCCGCAGACCACATAGCCCAATTCGTTGATCCTCCATTTGCAGTTCCGTAAATACCAATTCTTGTTCCCGCTGTGCCTATTGACTCGCCGTATACACCATACGTTACTCCAACGTAATCTTGACCGCTACCAGTTGCTCTTACCGCCATGTAACCGCCGGTGGACCTTACTCCATACCCAAAACCGGGGGCGGTGACAGAGATTGCATCGACACCTACTACGTCAGCGTTACCATCATAGTTTACAACTGCGCTAATGACATCTTCTGTAAGGTCTGATTCTCCATTTACTGTGAGTCGGCCGTTAGGTGTTGTACTATTTACACCCAGTCTACCTTCAGAATCGAAGACGCTGTGGAGTATGTTATTGTTACCAAATGAAATGGATCCAAGTTCTGTTTTGTTCATAATCTGGAGAATCCCTAAGCCCATTTGCACGTAGCCATTTTCCTGGTCAAGATTGGAAAAACCAACCTTTGAAGAGCCGCCAAGGAAACCAGTAGAGTTGATGCTTACTCTTCCAGAAGTCCCTTCTACCTCAACTCCGTTAACAATAGTGTTCATATTTGAATTCGTCAATTGAGTGCCATTCCAAGATGGTATGGCATCACCTGAGAGGGAACCCACTTTCGGATCAGACTCAGTATTGATGTAGCCAGCGGTGGCATGATCACCCCAGCCGTGAGCTTCAGACCATTCTGAAGAGTTTCCTCCGTCAGCAGAAATACTGGCTGTTGAGACAATTTCTCCTGTGTTCGCGTTGATGTTTAGTACAGATGCTCCAGAGGAATTTCGAAACTCATAATCAGTAGGTCCGAAATACAACCCAATGTTTGCACTTGCGGCAGAACGAATCGCGTAGTTGTTTGGAGCTACTCTGTAAGATGCGCTCGGAGCAAACTGAAGGTCAGTTTTCATCTGGCCGTTGAGTGCACTAAAGGCAAAAATGGGATTTGCAGAACCATCTCTGAATTCGTACTGCGAACTCACATTATTGAAGACCAAACCAAAATTCGGTTGATTTGCGTATCTAAAAGCATACCTATCTGGACCTACAAGATAGTCACTGCCTGATGCGAATTGGAGGTTGGTATTTAGATTTCCATTGGCAGCTCCAATCGCAAAAACTGCATTAGCAGATCCATTTCGAAATTCATACTGAGATGTCGTTGCATTAAAGAATAACCCAAAATTAGGGTTGCCGGTGAATCGAAATGCATATTCATTCGGTCCGATATCAATTGTTTGTGCATCGGCGGATTGATAGGTCAAAATAAGTCCTGTAATTAAAATAATCAGGCCTTTAAATAGATTAAAGCGAAGTAAATTAGTCTTCATTTTCTAGTGGTTTTATAATTATACATTAGTACTCACTAAGCCTCGTTTGGATGTACCAAATGAATGAGAGAGGTTAGCTGCTCGTGTCGAACGTCACTCGAATTTAGTGAAATCGATCTGCTGAAAATGGTTTTCTCGAGAAAATCACTAGAATTAGTGACTCATTTTCATCGATAAACGAATGTATTTAGCCGATGAATGGTAAAATCGCTGTTTTCTTCTTTCTTTACGAGGTACTTCATTAGTCAATAGAAAGGAGATTAGAAGTGATTCCTATCTGGATTCTAAAGTCCTCGTATTGTCCGTTGATAAATGCTCCCGTCACATCTATTCGGAATAACTTAAAAATGTTGGATAAACTGTAGCCCACTTCTACATAATTTTGGACGGAGGACGTGATAAGATGATTTACATTGATGTTTTCTGTTAACCCGGCCAAGCGAAGCTTTGGAAACTGACTGAAAATGAATCGGCGTAGCTCCAGATTTACGTAATTGCTTACATATTCATCATTTGTGGAGTAGGCATAGTATGGCGCTAAGGAATATCCTCTGAGCTGTTCGAGTCTTGTGAATATGGTCTGATTTCCCATGAAATGGGCATAGTCCATGAAGTCCATTCTTTCATCGCTTAAGAATGTACCGGCTTCGGATCTAATATTCAAGGTTCCAATGAGACCTATATCGAAGCCATATCTCGCCTCAAGCGAAAGTCGGTCATAGTCTATCACAGCATCACCAAAATTTGGTATGGCCTTCTCATAGTTTAGAGTAAAAGTCGGCTGTTTTTCGACTCTGTAGTAGCGATCGTTGCGTTTGTAGGCGTAGGCAAAGGGTTGCCACGTTGCCTCTAGGTTTACTTTAAACGCATCGCTTTGTCCAAAGGATGTAGAGGGTAATTCTATATTGGTTGGCTCATTTGACGTAAAGTCTCTACCTTCCTCGGGCAACCAAACTTGATTGGTATTATTTCGGGTTTCTGTTCTTCGGGAGTAGTCAATAGATACTTCTGCTCGCCACCTAGCAGAAACACTTTGATTCCAATTGGCTTCAATGTATTGACGATCATAAACCTTCATGAAGTTATTTTCTGCCAGCAGACTAGTCAATGTATTGGTGAGTGCCAAGATTGGTTCAGCAGCATTGAACTGGGAGTAATACGATCCCCCACCTAAGCTAACTTTTCCTTGCTTCATTCCTTTTCCGTAGTCATAAGCAGTCGAGATTGTTCCAAATCCTTTATCCCGAGCAAGCGCATATCTGAAGGTAGGGATGATACTCAGTCGATTTTTATTCTCAAATCGCTTGTAATATCTGAGCTGGTATTCTCCATTCCATCCGTCTACTGTGTTGTACCTAATTGAAAGTAGGGGATTGTCAATGTTCAAATAGTGCTTATTTCCTAAGTCGTATCCACCGCCCAAAAGGAGGTCGGTCACTTTAAATTTTTTGCTTCCTTCTAGGGTATCTCCTTCTAGTTCCTTATTGTAAGCTTCCGTCAAGCTATCTTGCAAATCATATCCACGCACTTCACTTTCGGTAAGCGGAATTGGTCTAATTTCGCTCCAGTAAATGCTATCTTTCTTGTAGGCTAAAGAGTCTATTTTGACCATCCGTTCGAAAATTACATCAGGCTCTTCTTCTCTCTTTCTTTCTTCCTTGGAATATTCTCGCATCAACTTTCGCAATTCTTTGGTGGATACCTCTTCGCCGTTTTCGAGTTTCTTTTCCGTCTCGCTTTTGACTCTAGCCTTTTTCTCTGCTACTTCAATTTCTTCTTGTTCGGTTTTTATATCCAGCACTTCAAATTGCGCATCCAAATCAGGGTTGATTTCTATGTCGTAATCACCAACTGTCGCTAGGTATTCAAAAGTAAACTCAAACCCAAAAAGCTTACCCGAACCATTATAATGATGCGAGATGGGTAACCAAACATCAGGTTTAATCGGAGCATAGTTTTGCTCAATGTCTATGCTGATTCCTTGAGGCTTTATTTGGAAATTCACGCTGTGGATACTCCATAAATCTTCTACTATGTAGAGCATTCCAGAAAGGAATTCTTCATCATCAACTCTTGGAGTAACTTCAATTTTGTTGACATTAAAATCTCCATCCTTAAATGTGTTGATGTACCTAAAACGGTAGTAACCAAAAGCTTTTCTCGAGAGTGGTGATTTGATTCCTGCCACTTTGTCCTCATAAAAACTACCATTGATGTAATTCATAGGACTGGAATTCTGATCGTCTCCGCTTGTGTAAATGCTAATGACGTTTTCGGTATACTTTCCTGGACGTTCATAAGTAATCTCCGTTACCGATTCTTGAACAAATGTTGCAGAAGTATCAATTCCTTCTTCTTCGATTACTTTTTTCATAAACCAAGGGTAGTCCACCAATCGGCCGCCTCCTTTTAAGTAAACCTCGCAAGAATACTTGTCTACCTGTTGTTGATGAAAAGAGCTTTTAGCGATAGCCTTGCGCATGATTTTATAAGCTGGATCTTCCTTGCCGCCATCAATTTCTGCCGCACTGAGCAGATAAGCTTGTTTGGAGAGGACAATGTCAAGCGTAATCCAATCCTGTTCGACACTTACTTTTTTAGAAGTGCTTGAGTATCCCAGATATTGAAAGTTCAAAGTATAACTCCCAGGACTCAACTTGATCTCGTAGGAGCCGTTAATGTTGGTCACATTTCCAGATCCAGTTTCAGGGATAAAAATGGTTGCAAAAGAGAGAGGCGTTCCTTCTTGATCAATCACTCTACCGCGCACACCTTGTGCATTTGAAAGAGTCTGTAATAGTAGAAGTGTAAGGCTTAAAATGAAGGTTACTGGTTTCATCACACTTTTGGGACGGATAAGTCAGCAGAAAGTTAACAAGCAGAGCTCTTTTTTTTGAGGGAACAGGTAATTACTTCCAAGTTCAATCATGCAATAGCCAATTCAGCGCTTCTGGAAAGTGATCTTCACGTGCTTCTTTTGCCGTGAGCATATCGATATGACCGTAGTCCTTCTTGTTCCCATTGGTTTTGCTTAGCACTATCAATTTTGAGTTTGAAGAGCTTGTTTCATGCATTAGCTTTTGCACATCCCGTGGATGGCCTAGAAAACGATCGTTTATCCCTGCTAAATAAAGGATTGGTGGAAGATTCTTGGCTTTCAGTTTCTCCAAAATATCTTCCTTTGTTTTAATGTCTCTCCACCTCTTGGAATACACCCATTTATTGGTTTCTCGGTAGAAAGTGGCTGGCTCGTTTTCGCTACCGATTTTTAGAAAGCGAGCAGGCAAGTATCCCGCAATTGCCGTCGATATTGAACCTAATAAAGTCCACACGAGATCCACACCGATGATTCTAATTGGGGAGATGACTTTGATACGCCTTTTTGTGCCAAAGAAGACCATGCGACCAATATCGTTTTGGTTCCCATATTTGGCAAACCATGCTAAGGCGAGAACACCACCCCACGAATGCGCAACAATTCGAATCTTCTCCTTTGGATAAAGATTTTTGATATAGCTGATATAATCATCTAAATCCTGATCAATAAAAGTCTGCATGGAATGATCGAAGCTCCTACTCGCTTTAGGTGTGCTCTTGCCTTTTCCTGGTAAATCGGGTGCAAACACATCAAAACCTTTTCCTGCAAGGTATGGAGCCATGCCCTTACCGGATTTAGAATGAAAAATTCTGGAGTCTTCGATACTCCCGTGGATTAATAGAACTGGTAATTTAGTTTCTCCGGACCCTGAAAAACAGTGCATGCAAGATTGAAACCCTCCTTTGTGAGAAATCATCTTTTGCCGATACATCATCTTTTCAATCATGTGTTAAGCTATCTTTTGAGATAATCGTTCTTACATTATTTTTGCAAAAATACTCACGATGAGGCGACTGATTTTACTGATTTCTCTATTGATGCTATACCTGTTTGTCGGAGCGCAAAACGGATTAATAGTTGGCGCAACAACTGGGCTTAACTTATCCAAATTTGAGAGTGGTAGTTCAGAGGTGTCAGCAACCGCTCGTCCTTCAGTCGGAATCTATATAGAACGCAGAAAGAGCGATTCTTTTTCTCAGGAGATAAGTGGGGCATTTTCCATGAGGGGTGAAAGAATTGACCAATCTAAAATTAGGTCTGAAGCTAATTATATAGACTTACAAGCTAAATTGAGATTTCACTTTTTGGAGGTCTTGTCATTCGCTGCTGGTGTGGCATACTATGAGGGAGTAGGTGGAAGAGTAACTTCACAAGGAGCCGAAGAACCAATAAATGAGTTTACCCCTGAGTCCCGTATGATGTTTCCGTTGGAGTTGGGTCTAGAGTTTTTCAATGACTCTAGAATCGATCTGACATACTCTTTATCGAGTAGTAGAGCCTTCAATAATTTTGCAGTTAATCTTCAATTTCCGATCTGGTCAAGCGGAAGGCAAAAGAAGGCGCGCGTCTCACGAAGACAAATAGCACATGCTCATATTGCTGAACTTACCCAAGTGCCGCTCCTCGTAAGACTAAATAGCTACGGCTCATCTCTACAAGGAGACGGTTATGACAGTACCAAACATAAAGAGAAACGAAGTGCTTTGGAGCAAAATAACCGCGAAATTCAGCTGGCTTTTAAGAATGGGTATGATTTTGGAAAAGTGTACTTTTTCGAAAGTTCTAAATCAAAAGATATTCGCGAAGGTAACTTTTCTGTGCTTCGTGATTTTGACTCCCAACCAATTAGCAAGGATAAGTATCCCGAGAAAGGATCTTTTTATATAGCTGAGTTTGCCAACCTTGAACCCGATACGGGAAAGTTCTGGAGCAACTACCGGATTGTGCCTTCAGAGAATGGTGGGCAGAAGATGTTGAAGCACTACAGTAGCTATGATTCTGGAATAACCTACTTCTCTTTAATGATTAAGGATTCCACTTTTACCAGGTTGGAAGACCCGTTTCCGAATCACGTTCGCTGCTTGTCAAAATCGTTGAAAAGAGCTCCAGAATCTTATATTTTCGCATTTCCACTGCTCTATGAAAACGCTTGGGATTTCAACTCAGCAGTGGATAGTCTCAATGAGAAACTTCATCGATACTGCAGCAAACACTGAAGCCTGTGAGAAAAGTGAAAACCCAACCAGACGAATGTTATCTGAGTTTTCAAATCTAATGACCTCCTCCTTTGATATGCTCACACTCCATATTACATTTGCGCAAACAAAATTGAAACCATGAACATCCACGAATATCAAGGTAAATCTATACTCGAATCTTTTGGTGTCGCCATTCAAAGAGGTATCGTTGCCGATACACCCGAAGAGGCTGTTGAAGCTGCTAAAAAAATCAATGAAACTACG
>JAKVAV010000026.1 GCA_022448105.1 Flavobacteriales bacterium
TAACTTCCTGACTGGCAGTCATGAAAATTTTCAATTCTGCGTCAGGGAGGACTGCACTGCCAATGTCTCTGCCATCCATCACCACTCCACCTTCTGATGAAGCTCGTTGCTGCAGGTCTCTTAGCTTGGCTCTAACATCAGGCACTCGACTCACCTGGCTGACGAGTGAAGACACGTTTAAGGTTCGTATTTCTTTCTCAACATCCTCACCATTAAGAATGGTTCTGTTTTGGCCGTTTTGGTAAATGAAGCTAATTTGTATGTCGGGCAAAAATGAAATAAGCTTGCTCTCGTCTACGCTGTTCTCTTCGGTCGCGCCATTCCTCATTGCGAATAGAGTCACCGCTCTGTACATGGCCCCTGAGTCGATGTATGAATAGCTAAGATTTTTCGCGAGAGCCTTTGCAAGGGTACTCTTTCCACAAGAAGAATAGCCATCTATGGCGATGTTGATTTTTTTCTCCATTGACACGCGAAGATAGGAATGAAGTCTATCTTGGTACTAGGATTTTTTGAAATCGTCAAACTTGATATTTAACGTAAGGTGATTACTTACTCCGGCTAAACTGTATGCAGCTCTGGCGTAGCTGATATGAATTTTAGCAATGCGCATTCCCAATCCGTAGGTGATTCCAGCAGCTCCGGGTCGGTCTTCTACTTTGAGTTGTTGACGCCTATTATAATTGTACCCAATGCGAATGTTGAAATTTTTCGTTAGCAGAATTTCAGAATTAAAAACCAGATGTCTCATCAAGTTCTCTCCAAAACCTCCTGGATTTGTAACAATCTCTTCTCCTGTCAAAGGATCTATTTCAGTAGTTGTTCGCTCTGGAGTGAGATCCCATCGTTGTAGGTTTTCTCCTATTAAGGATAATCTGATAGGAGCTTTGTCTAGTTTTTTAGAGATAGCTGCTTGAATTTCAAAGGGTAAATTTTCATTCAAACCTTCTCTGTAGCTGCTGATTGAGGTACCCAAGTTTTTAATTAAGACTGTGGCGGTGAAAAGCTTCTCTTCACTGTAAAACGTTCCACTTAAATCCAGAGCTACACCGCTTGCTTTATAATCGGCTAACTCACTGAGCATAAATTTCAAATTTCCGCCAACTGAAAATTTATTGTTCAACTGTCTTCCATAGCCTCCTTGAAAAAGGTATTCACCTGCATTAAACGAACCCAGAACCTGGCCCGTTTCAGAAGTCATCGTAAAGTCACCATATCCGAGACTCGTTATGGAAAGTGAAAACGTACCGACGCTGTCAATATGCTGGGCATAGCCGCTATGAAGGATATTTGCTTCTCCAAAGAATGGGGTGTACCCAAAAACAACTTGACCCGAAGTAGAAGAATCAAGAAGGGAAGGAGCAAAGAGACCCAAGTTTAGGTCACCATCCTTTACAGCAATTGAGTTACCTCCCAAAGCTGCAATTCTTGCAGGGGAGACCGTTTGAAGTATCTGAAAATTTACTTGTCCGTTGTCTTGTGCCAGAATTTCATTAGTAAGCAACAAGAGGAGAACAACCCTAAACAAACGCATGAACATCTCGTGCAAAAAACGCAAAAAAAGTGGGTCTATTGCGGTGAGGTGAAAATCTTCATCGTCTAGGCCACCTTCAATGGATGAGCGACTTTCTGAGACAATAATGCCTTGTCTACCACTTCGATCATTTCATCTACAAAGTGGAATGTCAATCCTTTCAAATACTTCGGATTAATTTCCTTCAAGTCCTTTTCGTTTTTGGAAGACATGATGATCTCTTTGATGTTTGCTCTTTTGGCGGCGAGGATTTTTTCTTTAACTCCGCCAACTGGCAATACTTTTCCTCTCAGGGTAATTTCACCGGTCATCGCTAAGTATTTCTTTACTTTACGCTGAGTGAATATTGAGGCCAAGGCTGTAAGAATTGTAATTCCGGCGGATGGTCCATCTTTTGGAGTGGCTCCCGCTGGAACATGGATGTGAACGTTCCAGTTATCGAATACTTCTTGGTCCAATCCGAGCATGTTGCTGTGCGATTTCAGGTACTCTAAGGCAATCATTGCCGATTCCTTCATCACATCACCAAGGTTTCCCGTAAGTGTCAGTTTTCCTTTTCCTTTCGTTAGTGAACTTTCTATAAATAGTATGTCTCCTCCAGTGGGTGTCCAAGCGAGACCTGTCACTACGCCAGCCACATCATTATCTTGGTATTGATCTTTTGCATGGGCTGGGCCGAGAATGTCTTCCAAGCTTTCTCCTGTGACTTCAATGGCATATTTTTGTTCCATTGCGATTTCCTTGGCTCGGTTTCGCACGAGTTTGGAGATCTTCTTTTCCAGTGTTCTTACACCAGACTCGTTAGTGTATTCTTCAACAATTTTCTCGAGAATGGGCTTACCAATTTTGATGAGGTCTTTTCCCAGACCATTTTCTTTGAGTTGTTTTGGAAGGAGGTGTCGTTTGGCGATTTCTACCTTTTCTTCAATTGTATAGCCATTTACTTCGATAATTTCCATTCTGTCTCTTAGAGCAGGATGAATTGTATTGAGAGAGTTGGCCGTTGCGATGAACATGACTTTTGACAAGTCATAGTCGAGCTCAATATAATTGTCGTAGAATGCACCATTTTGTTCTGGGTCCAAAACTTCGAGCATAGCCGAAGATGGATCCCCATGGGAATCTCGGCCAAGTTTATCCATTTCATCGAGAATAAAAACTGGATTTGAAGTGCCTGCTTTCTTAATGTTTTGAATGATTCTTCCTGGTAACGCACCTATGTATGTTTTTCTGTGACCTCGGATTTCAGCCTCATCTCTCAAGCCACCGAGTGACATTCTGGCGTACTTTCTTCCTAAAGCTTCCGCCACCGATTTTCCAAGACTAGTCTTTCCCACACCCGGAGGTCCGTAAAGGCAGAGGATAGGTGACTTCATATCGCCTTTGAGCTTCAAAACGGCAAGGTGCTCGATGATTCTCTCTTTCACCTTTTCAAGACCGTAGTGATCTCTGTCTAGGATTTTTTGAGCTCTTTTAAGATCGAATTTATCCTTAGAATACTCTTCCCAAGGCAACTCAAGTAAAGTCTCAAGATAGTTGAGTTGAACCGAATAGTCAGCACCTTGGGGATTCATTCTCCTGAGACGATCAAGCTCTTTGTGGAAAGCCTTTTCGGTTTTCTCGTTCCACTTTTTAGCTTCAGCCTTTCCAGCGAGCTCAGCAATTAACTCTTCTTGAGGATTTCCTCCAAGCTCCTCCTGAATCGTTTTCATTTGCTGGTGCAAGAGGTATTCCCTCTGTTGCTGATCGATATCCACCTTTACTTTGGATTGGATATCGTTTTTTAGCTCTAGCATTTGTAGCTCTTTGCTCAAGTATTCCAAGACTAACTCAGCTCTTTTACGCAGATCCGCAATCTCCAGTAGCTTCTGCTTGTCTTTCACTTCTGCATTCATATTGCTAGAAATGAAATTGACGAGGAAGCTATGGCTCTCAATATTCTTGATGGCAAACTGTGCTTCAGAAGGAATGTTCGGCGAAAGCTTGATGATTCTCAGTGCCAAATCTTTCAGTGAATCAACCAATGCTTGAAATTTTTTCTTTCCTGTTTCTGGCTTAATTTCTGAAAACTCAGAGACTCTGGCTTTGAGGTAAGGCTCTTCAGCGATAGGCTCAATAAGCTCAAATCGCTTCTTTCCTTGGATGATCACAGTAGTGCTTCCATCGGGCATTTTCAGCAACCGCATGATCTTCGCGATTGTTCCAATCTTGTTCAGGTCTTCAAATTGAGGATCTTCGATAGTCTGCTCTTTTTGGCTCACCACACCAACCATTCTTTTGCCCTGATAGGCCTCTTGAATAAGTTTAATGCTTTTGTCTCTGCCGACGGTTATTGGAATAACTACACCAGGAAAGAGCACGGTATTTCTTATAGGTAAAATGGGGAGCTCGACCGGAGTTTCCTCCTTGTTCATCGCTTCTTCGTCCTCATTGGTAATAAGCGGAATGAACTCAGCTTCATTCTCCATCATGTCTTGCATGTCCTGAGGCTCCCAAAGTTCGTTTTCGATCATATTGTTATACGGTGTTGCGACATTCTGTCAGGAACATCGCAAGATTTAAATCTACAGGTCATTATTCAATGGTTATGCCAAAAAGCCGATTGGCCTATTTTCGATACTTTCTGTCGTATTCTTGGACAAAATCGAAGATATTCTTGTCAGCTTGTCCGAATTCTATTCCCCGACGGTTCATCATGGCCTTGGCTGTCTCAATAGCCTTGTCCATTCTGAATTCTGAGAAACCACTATCAGGCGTGCCCCATGAGAAGGAAGGAACAAACTTGGCAGGAAAACCACCGCCAAAGATGTTGGCACACATCCCTACAACAGCTCCTGTATTAAACATAGTATTGATGCTACATTTTGAATGGTCTCCCATCACCAATCCATAAAATTGTCTACCGGTAGGAGAGATGGCTTCTTTTGAATAATCCCACACTTTGACTTCTCCGTAGGTGTTCATGAGGTTTGAGGTATTTGTATCAGCGCCCAGATTGCACCAAGAACCGATTACGGAATTTCCAAGGTAGCCGTCGTGTCCTTTGTTTGAATAATCGTGAATGATAGAATTGCCGATTTCGCCTCCAACTTTGCAATGCTTTCCGATAGAAGTATCACCATAGATTTTTGCTCCCATTTTCACAGTAGAGTGCTCGCCCAGAGAGAATGGACCTCTTATTAAGGCTCCCTCCATTACTTCGGCATTCTTTCCAATGTAAATTGGTCCACCAGACGCGTTCAGAACGCAATTGCTCAATTGAGCTCCTTCTTCAATGAAGATTTGATCACCTTTTGCGCTCACGTCATCAGCGAAGGCCGTTGTGACGATATTTTTGGTAATTCTAGAAAAATCAGATTTTATGGTGTCACCATTAAGAGCAAAAATATCGGAAGGTGTTTCGATGAGCATCAATTCTTCGTTGAAATTTACCTCGCTCTTATCGAAGTCAGTGAAGGAAAGATGCTCGAGGTTTTCAATTTTAGACCGAATACTGATGGCCTCTTCTTTATCTGTCTTCGCAGCCACGAATTTTCCTCGGTAGGTGAGGACCTCGTTCCCGCCAAGCGCATTAATTGCTCCAATGAGTTCTATCGAAGGAATGCAGCCTCCGCTTATAAGAAGGTTTTGTTCATCAAAACCGCTAAACTCAACCATGTAGGAAGCGCTGAGATGAAAGCATTGAATTCCCAGAAGGCTTTGCCATTTTTCACGAATGGTATCGATACCTATCAGTAGATCGCAAGTAGGTCTCGAAAACGTTAAAGGCATTAAACTCTTTTTATCGGTATCGATCAAGAAAGTCTTCATGGAATCAAAAGAAAACAAAAAAGCCTTCCCAATAAAGAGAAGGCTTTTATATATTTTTCTTACGCGTTTTTACTTTTGGAACTTTGCGTAGCGCTTACGGAATTTATCAACGCGTCCAGCGGTATCAACAAATTGCATTTTTCCAGTGAAGTACGGATGAGATGCACTTGAAATTTCTAGTTTAACAAGAGGGTATTCATTACCGTCTTCCCACTTGATTGTTTCTTTAGATGGTGCTGTAGACTTAGATAAAAATGCAAAATCTGCGGCTATGTCCTTGAAAACTACTAGTCTATATTCCTCTGGATGGATTCCTTTTTTCATGGCGTTGCGTTAATCGGGCTGCAAATGTACGCAAACCTTTCAATTCTGAAAATACTCAGACCAAAATTGTAATATTGTCAGCTTAATTGGAGTTATAGACAAGTGAATTTTCGATCGACGCGCTTTCTTTATCAATGTACATTTATTATTTCGTTGTTAGCAGTATTTCTCAGTTCTTGCCGTAAAGAGGAGTTCAATACTTCTCCTGATTTCAGATTGGCTTTTTCTGCAGACACCGTGAGTTTCGATACCATATTTCAAAGTATAGGTTCGGCTACACAACTATTAAAGGTGTACAATAATTCAGACGAGTTTGTAACCATCGATCGAGTTAGCGTCATTGATTCCTGCGATAATTATGATCCATTTCGATTAAACGTGGATGGTATTGCAGGATCTTCGGTGAGAAATGTCGAAATAGGACCTAATGACAGTGCCTTTGTTTTTGTAGAAGTTACAATTGATCCAAATCAGCTATGCACCGCGCTTGAGCTTGGAGTGATTGAATTCTCTATTAATGGAAACCTTCAATACGTGACACTTTTTGCATTTGGATTAGATGCAATTTTTTACACACCCGATGTTTTTCCGACCAATGGTCTCCCTCCTTTCACAGTTATTGACCCTGATGCCACCACCATTACTTGGACGCCCGAAAAACCAATTGTGGTTTACGGATATGCGGTAGTAGATAGCGCTCAAACCCTGATCATAGAACCAGGAACCCAGATATACTTTCATCAAGGATCGGGCTTATGGATACTGGAGGGAGGGAATATTCAATGTGGTGATGGGAATTCAGAACCGGTCGTATTTCAGGGTGATAGGTTAGAGCCCTTTTTCGATGAAGAGCCAGGACAATGGGATCGCATCTGGATTTTTGGAGGAACGGAGGATAACGTTTTTGAAAATACTGTTATCAAAAATAACTTCATTGGTATTCAAGTCGAGCCTTCGATATTTGAAGGGACTTTTAATGCGATTTATCCAAATGAGCTGGTCCTTAGAAACGTAGTAATCAGGAACAATTCTGCCGCCGGAATTTTCAGCCGAAACTATCGGGTGAGAGCTGAAAACCTTCTATCGAGCTCGGCTGGTCAAAACTGCCTTGCACTAACTGGTGGAGGTAGGTACAGATTTGCTCATTGCACTTTTGCCAATAACTGGTCGGCTTCAACTCGTCAGACTCCAGCCGTGTTTTTGACCAATGTTTACCAAGTAGATGCCCAAACGATTGCTGAAGGTCCTATTGAAAACAGCATATTTAGAAATTGTATCTTCCATGGAAATGGTCTCAACGAATTTGGATTTGACTTTACAAATCAAAACATTGACTTAACTTTTGATCACACCATGATCCGAATGCGGGAAGATGAATTCAATGAGCTAGATCAGCAGTATTTTGGTGATGGGATCTTTGTCGGGTTCGACCCTGGTTTCGTTGATTTCTCAGGTGGTGATTTTAGGTTGAGAGAAGATGCAGAAGCAAGATTTAAAGGGAGCAATCAAGGGGCACTTCCAACTCGTGATTTGATAGGAACTACTTATCTCAATCCGCCACCACTTGGCTGCTTTGAGTACCTCCCTGAATAACTATTTCTTCAAGTTAAGAAGAAACTCCATAGTGTCTACGCCATCGGCATAATCCCAAAGTTCTGGTTTCTGGCTCTTGCCAAAAGGAACTTTCTCGCTAGAGACTACGCATTGAATTCGTTCTTTCTCGTTTTTGAGACGACTACCAAGAAGGGATTCATCAGAGTATCTCTCATAAAATACTGTCCCGATCGGGCTGCTCATCGCCTCCGAATGACGGACTAGTAAAAATCCATTGTCTAGTAAGTCTTCCTGATTCATCAGCCAAAGGGCTTTGTAATAGTCATAGTTATTTGCATATTTATTATGGTTGATCACGGGGCTATACTCATAGATTGATTTGAAGAACCGATCCATGTCAAAATCGTCCTTTACAAAAAGCTTGGCCACATTTCTGCATCCCAAGCCGAAATAACTGAAAATGTCCTCACCAAGTAGCTTCATTTCCTCTTCAGATTCATTCCCCGTAAGCACTGCCACTGAATTTCTATTTTTTCGAATGATATGAGGATACTTTCCAAAATAATACTCAAAGTATCGCGAAGTATTGTTGGAACCAGTCGCTATTACCGCATCAAACCCCTTCAGTTTGCGGTCAGTGAGCCATTCAATTTGCGATTTGTCTGCCCCAATTGATTCACTCCAAAATTTAAAAATCAAAGGTAGCAGGAGTCGGTCCTGACCTGAAAGTTTGACTTTCGCCTTATGGCCAGCTACCAAAACTGAAAGAATGTCGTGAAAGCCTACCAAAGGAATGTTACCTGCTAATATGAGTCCGATTTTTAATTCTTGTTTTTTACTAGTTTCATAATTTCCAATCCAGGCTCTAGAAGCTTTTGGACGAGTCATTTCCGCCAAACCTTCTATGGCTCTATCAATATTTTTCTCGGTAAACCAAGGGTTTAAGCTTTGAGAATGAAATTTAGCTTCACTAAACTTTTTGACTTGCTCATCGGTTAAAATAGCCGTCTTAGCACTAGGATTAGTAAGTTCCTTTAAAATTCCATGAAGATGGTCTAAGCTTTCCTTGGGGAAATTGCTGCCTGTAGACATTTGCTAAAATTATGATTCAATGTTGATTCATTGAGCTGTATATTTGCAAAGGTATTGTTCATATTCTTTTTTGAGCCAAGACTTATGTCGATAATGATTACAGATGAATGCATTAATTGCGGGGCTTGCGAGCCAGAATGCCCCAATAATGCTATTTACGAAGGTGGGGTAGAATGGAGGATGAGCGACGGTACCGACCTTACGGGTGATTTGTTTACCCCAATGGGTAATTCTTATCAGGCCGATGAAGATCAGGAACCAGTTAATATGGACGTTTACTACATCGTAACCGATAAGTGTACTGAATGTGTGGGTTTTCACGATGAGCCTCAATGCGCAGCAGTATGTCCGGTAGACTGTTGTGTCGACGATCCGGATTATCGAGAGTCTGAAGATGAATTGGTTGCCAAGAAAGATTTTATGCATCTTTAGCCTTAGCAATAGAAAAATTGTCTTTTCGTTAGTTGAAGTATGCGGTTTTACCTCTTTTTCTTTGTAATGTTTGTAGCACTCAGTTCAACGTCTCAAGATATACAAGACGTTGAAGCTCAAATGGCGCGTTTGCAAAAGATTTTGAGTGAAGAGGTGAGCGATCAAGACAAGCTCAATGCTTCGGATCAATTTGAAAAGCTTCTACTTGAGGCTTTTGAGCTCGAAGAAACTTTCAATCACAATTTCTTTTCCATTCCAAATGTTGCGAAGCATTTATCCAAAGACGGGTTATTCAGAATGTTTAATTGGAATATTCCAATGGCTGATGGAACCCATGTTTACAGGATGTATCTTTTATTTCCAAATGGAAAATACGTGCGTTTCGAAGATAGCAAAGAACTTCGCCGCGAAGAAGAGGGGATTGTTCTCAAGCCGGAACAGTGGTATGGAGCCTTATATTACGACATTCGCGAAGTGAAGATTAAAAAGAAGAAGTACTACGTTTTGATAGGTTGGGACGGGAATGATGAGCTAACGACAAAAAAGGTTCTTGACGTGCTGGTCGTTGACAAGAAGCGGAAAGTTTTCCTCGGTGCCCCTCTTTTTGAAACCGACGAAGGATTGGCTAGTCGAAGAGTCTTCGAGTATGCTAATGATGCCATTATGAATTTGAAGTGGCTAGAAGCGAAGCAGATGATCATTTTTGATAACCTCGAACCAACGCAGCAAAATCTTAAAGATCAATATGCTTTTTATGGTCCCAGTACTACTTTTGGTGGATATCGATGGGATGGGGATTTTTGGAAATTGGAAGACAACGTGGATATGTCGCGACCGAAGGGATCAGAGTCAGCTCCGCAATTCAATTTTCCCGAAAGGCCAGACTTCAATAGAATTAGAGACAAAAAGAATCCGCTTACTGGAAAGTAATTGTTAACCTTCTGGTAATAAATCATCGTTGGATTTAGCAAAATTCAATATAGCTTTGCGCCGCTAATCGCAAGATTCTCAAAATATAACAAACCCATATTATGGTTCATAATTACAGCGCAGGCCCATGCGTTTTACCCCAAGAAGTATTTGAAAAAGCAGCGGAGAGTATTCGCGATTATAACGGAACAGGTCTTTCAATCATTGAGATGTCTCACCGAAGCAAAGACTTTGTGGAAGTGATGGATCGCGCTAGAGCGTTAGTTAAAGAGTTGCTGAATGTTCCAGACGGTTACACTGTTCTGTTTTTGCAGGGAGGAGCAAGCCTTGGATTTTACACGAGCGCCATCAACTTTATGAAAAATGAAGGTGGTGTTGGTGCTTACGTTGATACAGGTTCTTGGTCTTCAAAAGCTATTAAGGAGGCCAAATTACTTGGTGATGTTAGGGTGCTTGCATCAAGTCAAGATCAGAATTTCAACTATATCCCAAAAGGATATGAGGTTCCTACCGATGTGGATTATGTTCATTTGACATCAAACAATACCATTTTTGGTACTCAGTTTAAGTCATTTCCAGAAAGTAAGGCACCACTGCTTTGCGATATGTCGAGCGACATTTTTAGCAAGTCAGTTGATGTATCCAAATTTGATCTGATATACGCCGGAGCGCAAAAGAACATGGGTCCTGCTGGAACGACAGTTTACATTGTAAAAGACGAAGCTTTGGGCAAAACAGGCAGAGCTATTCCTTCAATGCTCGATCTTCAAGTGCACAGTAGCAAAGACTCAATGTTCAATACTCCTCCGGTGTTTGCAGTGTATGGCTCTATGCTCACTATGGAATGGATGAAAAAGGAAGGAGGAGTATCAGAAATGGAGAAACGAAATGAGATGAAGGCCCAGCTGCTATATTCCGAGATTGATCGCAACGCATTGTTCGAAGGAACTACGAAGGCAGAAGATCGCAGCAACATGAATCCAACCTTTGTTTTGAAAGATGAAGAAGCGCATGCAGCCCGATTTGATCAAATGTGGAAAAATGCTAACATCAATGGACTGAAAGGTCACCGTTCGGTTGGTGGCTATAGAGCTTCCATGTACAATGCGTTAGGAATTGGTAGTGTGAGAGTGCTCGTTGAGGTAATGAAAGAACTAGAAAGAACAGCATAAGACAATGAATATTTTAGCAAACGATGGAATCTCACCATCAGGAAAAGAAAAGTTAGAATTGGCTGGTTTCACTGTTATCACTGATTCGGTGCCGCAAAACGAATTAGCGTCATACATTAACGAGAACGAGGTGAGAGCTCTTCTGGTGAGAAGCGCGACAACTGTGCGAAAAGACTTAATCGATGCTTGCCCGGCTTTAAAGTTTATCGGAAGAGGCGGTGTAGGAATGGATAATATTGATGTAGCTTACGCCAGAGAAATCGGTAGAACCGTTGCCAATACTCCTGCCAGTAGCTCACAGTCTGTGGCTGAGTTGGTCATGGGACAGCTATTTAGTTTGGCTCGTTCTACTTACGACTCCAGTAAAGAGATGCCAACGAGAGGTGCTTCAGAGTTTAAGGTTTTGAAGAAAAAGTACGCCAAAGGCTTCGAGCTCAGGGGTAAGACCCTCGGAATTGTTGGCTTTGGAAGAATAGGTAAGGCTCTGGCAGGCTACGCTTTGGGAGCCGGTATGAAAGTGATTTGCTTTGACGTTTTCGATGTGGATACCAAAGTGTCATTCACAGTAGAAGGATTTGGAGAGGTGACTGTTGATGTAGAAAAAGTCGACATGGACACTCTTCTTAAGAGCAGTCGGGCAATATCACTTCACATTCCAAAACAAGCGGATGGATCAGCCGTAATTGGTGAGAAAGAACTAAGCATTATTTCGCAAGGATCTATTTTAGTCAATGCCGCCAGGGGTGGTGTGATCGATGAAGATGCTCTTCTAGCAGCGCTAGAAAGCGGACATTTAGCTGGAGTAGCCTTAGATGTTTTCGAAAATGAACCCACTCCAAGAGAAGATTTGCTAGAGTCAGATAAGATTGCTTTAACTCCGCATATTGGAGCAGCGACGGTAGAAGCCCAGGACAGGATTGGAGAGGAGTTGGCTGATTTGATCATTGCCGATCTCAAATCCTAAAAATCTATTTTCATATTTACTGCGCTATTTGGGGCTGAGGTTTATCTTTGCGCTTTGTGAAGCACATCCAGCTTTTAAATAGCGATCAGCTTTCTATCACCATCACAAGATTATGTCATGAGTTGNTAGAAAATCATGGAGATTTTTCGANTACTGCCATTATTGGGCTTCAGCCAAGAGGAATTTATCTGGCCAACAGAATAGTTGAACGCTTAAAGGAGTTGGCAGGGCTTGAGGATATCAGGCATGGAGATCTTGATATTACTTTCCATCGAGATGACTTTAGAAGAAAAAGTTCACCACCAACTCCGAGCGATACCCGGATGAATTTTACTATCGAAGATGCAAAAGTCATTCTAATTGACGATGTGCTTTACACCGGAAGAACGATTAGAGCTGGACTTGATGCGCTATTGGCATTTGGCAGGCCGAAGACGGTCGAACTAATGGTTCTGATCGATCGTCGATTTAGTCGACACTTGCCGATACAGCCAAACTACGTCGGGAGAACAGTTGATAGTATTGCCAGTGAAAGGGTCGAAGTGAGCTGGAATGATACGGACGGAATTGATCATGTAACCTTATTATCGAGCGAAAGTGAGTAGTTTAAGTGTGGATCATCTCTTGGGAATAAAAGGCCTCACTGCAGAGGATATCAACTTAATCTTTAATACTGCCGACAACTTCAAGGAGGTAATTAATCGCCCTATTAAGAAGGTTCCTTCGCTTAGAGATATCACCATTGCCAACATTTTCTTTGAAAATTCCACTAGAACCAAATTGAGTTTTGAGTTAGCTGAGAAGCGACTCTCTGCCGACGTGGTGAACTTTGCCAGCTCATCATCTTCAGTAAAAAAGGGAGAGACGCTCATCGATACGGTTAACAATATTCTAGCGATGAAGGTAGATATGGTGGTAATGCGTCATCCGAACCCAGGGGCTCCTCATTTTTTATCAAAGAATGTACAAGCCAAAGTTGTCAATGCTGGAGATGGGACTCATGAGCATCCAACGCAAGCTCTCTTAGACTCATTTTCTATCAGAGAAAAGCTAGGAACCGTCAAAGGAAAGAAGGTGGTGATCGTTGGAGATATACTCCACTCTAGAGTGGCTATTTCCAATATTTACTGCTTGAAGCTTCTAGGCGCTGAAGTAATGGTTTGTGGTCCTCGAACCTTAATACCTAAGTATGCCGAATCATTAGGTATTATGGTGGAATACGATTTAAGAAAGGCTTTAGAGTGGTGCGATGTAGCCAACATGCTTCGAATACAATTAGAGCGGCAAGATATGGCTTACTTCCCTTCCCTCAGGGAATACACTATGCAGTATGGATTGGACAAAGCATTGTTTGAATCCATTGGCAAGGCGATCACCGTCATGCACCCTGGACCAGTCAATCGAGGAGTCGAAATAAGTAGTGACATTGCCGATAGTGCCAATAGTATTATTCTTCAGCAAGTCGAAAATGGTGTGGCTATCCGAATGGCAGTCTTGTATTTGCTTGCGGGTAAGATCAAGTCGCTCGATTAAGTATTACACTCAATTTTGAGATTATCTCGATCAGGTTACTATATTTGGCTAAAGCAATCATGTAGAATCACTATGAGTTTTGAAGTACAGAAGGAAGGTCAATACGCAATTGTCAATACGAAAGCAGAAAAATTACACTCTTTAAACGCCCCAGATCTTAAGTCAGAGTTGGTAATTTTGATCAAGGGCGGGGTGAAGAATGTTATCGTTGATCTTGGAGATACCCGCTATTGCGACTCTAGTGGATTGAGTGCGTTGCTCACAGGGAACCGAATGTGTAAAGAAGTAGCAGGAAGCTTCATCCTTTCTTCACTGCAGCCGCCTGTTGCCAAACTAATTTCGATTTCGCAATTGGATTCCGTTTTCAAAATAGTGTCTACCAAAGAGGAAGCAGTTGACATGGTCACCGCTGAGCGCATCTAGTAAAATCTGTAATCACCACCCGCCTGTCTCCCTTGAAAAGGGTCTTGCTCAAAAGTACCATAGAGCATCATAACTAGAGCTTTGCATGAAATTTGAACTGACTATCCTGGGCTGTGGGTCAGCGATACCAACACTGAGGCATGGTTCGACATCTCAAATTCTTGAGCACCACAGCCAACTTTATTTGATTGATTGCGGCGAAGGTGCACAATTGCAGATGCGTAAATACAAGATTAGATTTTTAAAAATCAATCATATTTTTATTTCACACAATCATGGTGATCACTGTCTAGGACTGCCAGGATTCCTCTCCTCTTTACATCTTCTTGGAAGGACGAGAGGTCTAGATATTTTTTGTCAAAGCGGCCTCAGAGAAGCGGTAGAGTACCAATTAAAAATATCTCATTCCCGACTTCGATATCCCATTGATTGGCACATCTTGAATCCCGAAGAAAAAGAATTGATCTATGAAAATAAGAATATTGAGGTTCATTCTTTTCCGCTCAACCATCGAGTACCTTGCTGTGGTTTTCGATTTTCTGAAAAGGAGAAATTGAGAAATATCAAGCCAGATGTGATTCAGAAATACAATATTCCCATTCCAAGAATTAGACAAATCAAGGCAGGGAGTGATTATAAACTTGATGATGGGACAACAATTGAAAACAAAGACCTTACTTACGAGCCCGAGCCGCCCTTAAGCTATGCTTTTTGCTCAGATACTGCCTACGACCTTCGGACGGCAAATTATGTAAGAAATGTTGATCTTCTCTATCATGAAAGTACCTTTCTCGACGAGGATACTAAAAGAGCTGAAGATACCTATCACAGCACTGCAACTCATGCCGCTCAAGTGGCTAAACAAGCTAATGCCGGTAAACTCATACTAGGGCATTACTCTGCTAGGTACAGGAACGAAGAACTTTTTGAAGAAGAGGCAAAAAAGATTTTCGATAGGGTTCAGATAGGGGCTGAGGGGCTAGTTGTGAAGGTGGGGTCTAATAAATATTCGGCTCTATAAACCTCTAGAAGATTTCTTTGTTATTTTTACCAAGTCTAAATAAAATCGATTTGGAGCTGATTAGTGTGGTCGTTGCCGATAGTAATAAGTTAATTACGGAAGGATTAAAACTCATTCTTTCGCAGGAGAGTGATATATCCCTGATTGGTGAAGCTGAATCAGAAGATTCACTTTTGAGATTGCTTGGATCTGAAAAAGTCGATATAGTAATGCTTGACTTTACCGCTCGCAACTTCAGATTAGAGACTATTTCTGCAGTTCTCAACCAATTTTCTGGTGTTCAGATCGTTGCAATTACATACGAACAAGAGGGAGAAACAATTGTCAATGCTTTGAAGTCAGGCGTTACTAGCTATGTAAAGAAAGATTGTCATCTAGATGAGATCGTTTCATCTGTAAGGGATACTGCTCAAGGCAATCGTTTTTTTTGTAGTCAGATTTTAAGGGCTATTGATGCTGATCACATCGATCCTAACTCAAGAGAATTTGACTCGTTTGCTTGCGACCCTGTTAAATTGTCTGCTCGAGAACAGGAGATCATCACTCTCATTGCCGAAGGACATACCAATACCGAGATTGCAGTTAAGCTCTTTCTCAGTCCTCATACAGTGAATACGCATCGAAAGAATATTATGCAAAAACTTGGTGTGAAAAATACCGCCAGCATCGTCATGTATGCGGTTAAGGCCAACCTGGTCAACGTGAATAACTTTCTATTCTCGAAATAATCACTCCTCTTTAATCTATAGTTTTGCTACGTTATGAAGTTAATAGCGGATAGTGGCTCAACAAAGACGGATTGGAAATTGATCACTCCTTCTGGCGAGGTCTTCGATTATCGAAGTGAAGGAATCAACCCTTACTTCCATACCGATGACAGCGTTGCCAAGACGCTCGAGAAAATCTCATTCGCGCCGTATTCACACGCCGACATAGAAGAGGTGTTTTTTTACAGTGCTGGTTCGAATACAAAGAAAAGCGTTGCCATAATGAAGAATGGTTTTAGCCGAGTTTTCACCTCTGCAGAAATTCATATAAAGCACGATTTATTGGGAGCTGCGAGGGCGCTTTTTCAGAACGATTCTGGCTTGGTGGCTATCCTGGGAACAGGGTCAAATTCTTGCCTTTATCTAGACGGTGAGATCGAGACGAATCTTGGTGGTTTTGGTTACATACTCGGTGATGAAGGAAGCGGAATGCATATAGGCAGAAAGATAGTGCGCGAGTTTATGAATGATCTCATGCCGCGCGACATGCAAGACATTTTTTTAAACAAATACCGCGTTACCAAGGATCAGATCATTTACGCGGTATACAAGGATGCTTATCCAAATCGGTTTTTGGCTTCATTTAGTCGTTTTGCTTCTGAAAATATTCACCATCCCTATATTTCTGAGATGGTGGACGATGCATTTATGAAGTTTTTTGAGCGGTATATCATTCAATATTCTGAATACAAGAAATACAATTTGAGAGTTCTCGGATCCATTGGGTTTTTCTTTGAGAAGCAATTGAGGTCTTGCTCGGGGAGATATGGTATACGTATCGATAAGATCATGCAGGCACCCATAGAAGGGTTACTCGAATATCACGAGCATCACTAAAGGGTGGAGCTCCAGCTGCTTTTGTTTCCCACCAGGTCTTCCACTTTTAGTTCAACTAAATTTTCAATAGGCTTTGTTTCAACGCCTTCAAATACAATAGATAGCCGCTTTCTTTTGGAATCATATTCACACAATACCCACTCTCCGTTGATGTATGCATTGAACTTGCCCAATCCTGAGCGGTCGTCTTTCACCTTGAATCGCAAAACAGTTTTTTCTGAAATAGATGCTGGTCGCTTCGTTAGAGGTGTGATGGTGGGAGGAATGCTGTCAGCAACTAGGGCAAACTTTCCAAAGACTTTAGTTTGGAAAATGTAATTATCGCCCTCCCATTCACCGGTCAAGAAGCTTTGATATCCTTTCGTGGAATACCTAACAGCGAGAGTTTGATCTCTCAAACCTGGCTCAATATGAGATCCTTTGATCGAGACTTTGATGTAGTCATCAAGTGGTACAAGGTCATTTTGAACAGTATATCTCGGGGAGAGTAGTCCCTGTTTTTCCATCTCTCGACCAAAGTTCAGTTTCAAATCTTTGTACAAAGCACCTTTTGGCACACTGAGACTGAATTCTTCTGAATAATTGAAAGAATTTTCTTGATCGTATTTGAAGTAAGCATCATAAGGTTTAGGCACTGGCAGAGCTCCGTTTGGATTAGCCAAACTTGTGAACGAGCAAATCAAAATAGAGGTGTTCTCATAAGCATCCTTTACCGTATAGTTAATCTGGTGTTCGTCACAGCTGTTGAAAGAAATCACACCGTTGCTTTGCGACTCTGGCAGGTATATTTCTAGCTGATTCCCTGGTTCTATGAAAGATTTGTGGTAATGCCATTTGTTGGTTCGGTATACATCGTAGGCTTTGTAACTATTTATATTTCTCGATGTGGAAAAGTCAAGTTCATCGAATTGCTGCCGGCAAACTGTTGCTCCATCCACTTCCAGATGAACTTCATATAGCCCACATTTATTGGGCTGATCGTTCAAATAATCTAAAGAGTGAATCGATATCCCAAAGGCCCCATAAACCTCTATTTTAGTTCCTGTTTTAAGCACATAATTGCCATTTCCGCCTTGTACCACAAAGCTTTTTGCTTTGTGTTGACCATTGATTAACGTAGTGTCACTTAATGGGTGAAATCGAATTCCTCTTATTCGTGGTGGTATATCATCTCTTACATTAAATCCAAATTTGAGGGGATTGAGGGGTTTGTTATTCGATGTACGTCTAATTTCGAAATGAAGATGAGGTCCACCCGAGCCACCAGTATTTCCGCTTAAAGCGATCACTTCTCCTTTTTTAAAATAGATATCTTGGCTAGGTTTGAAATCAACCCGAAAGGCTTTTGATGAATACTGTTTCTCCCGAACCAGTTTGGCAATTCTTTCATCATACTTTTTTAGGTGACCGTATACGGTGGTGTATCCGTTTGGATGCTCGAGGTATAATGCTAAACCATAGCCATAAGGGGAAACGCTGATTCTAGATACAGTACCGCTCTCTGCGGCTAAAACCTTCTGCCCCTCAACTCCTTGAGTTTTTATATCAATTCCAGTATGGAAATGATTGCTTCTGAGTTCCGCGAAATTTCCAGAAAGGAAAAGGGGAATTTCCAATGGTGGACCAAAATCAGCCAAATTACTCTGCGCACTTCCACAGAGCAGGCTGAAAAGAGAGAAAAAGAAAAAAAGCGTCCTGATCATAATTTGATGTAAGAATACTCACTAGGTCTGGCATTTTTAAAGCGAGTTACGTCATAAATGTAAACAACGTAAAGTGAAAACATTTGACCCTTAAAACCGATGCTTTTTGTTAATCTTGTACACCAAATTAATTTTGTTGATCGTTTAGATTTTCAGTGAATGGCAAAGGATAAAGCCTTTTCAACATATGATTCCATCAAAGACAAGCTGCTAAGGGTAAAATCAAAGCACGTCAAGCTCAATGAAGAGATAAATACTTTGAAAGAGAAATTTTCATCTTTGGAAGCAGAGTTAAAAGAGGTTAAGTCGCATTATCAATCGCTGGAGAAAGAAAACAGTAGGCTAAAATTGGCTAAATCGCTGGTGAGTACGTCGAGTGATAAGGCCGAGATGAAGTTTAAGGTTAATGAGATGGTACGAGAGATAGACAAGTGCATTGCACTTTTGAATAGATAGTAAAATCGCAATGAGCGAGAAATCAATAAAGGTCACCATAGCCGGGAGGATTTATCCAATTTCGGTAAAACCTGAAGAGGAAGAGGGCGTGCGCCACGCGGCCAAGAGAGTAGATGAAAGTGTAAAACATCTACAGGATAACTACGCAGTAAAGGACAAGCAGGATCTACTGGCTATGACTGCACTCCAATTATCTACCAAGCTCGCAGAGGCCGAAGCCATAGTGGCAAAGGGTGGGTCGGTTGATGAAGTTGGTTTGATCGAAATTGAGGAGCTCTTAGACGATTTATTGTAGCTGTCTGCCGTATCAGAATTTGCTCTTTCGAGAGCCTAATTAAAAGATATAGACATGAGTATAGCAGATTTATTGATAGGCCTTTTGGTAGGAGTTATTGCAGGTGGTGGCTTAGCATGGTTGGCGATCAACGCAATATTAAACAAAAAGAAAGCCTCCATCCTTTCGGAAGCTGAAAAGGAGGGAGAGGCGATTAAAAAGGATAAAATTCTCCAAGCCAAGGAAAAATTTTATCAGTTGAAAGAAGAACACGAGAAGGTCATCAAGGATCGAAACAGGAAGGTCCAAAGCTCTGAGGATAAACTCAAATCGAGGGAAGCCAACCTCAGTAAACGTGTAGAGCAAAATAAGAAAGCTGAAAGAGATATCAACTCCCTCAGAGGTAGTTTGGAAAAACAGCTCGAGCTTGCTCAAAAGCGGAAAAAAGAGCTCGATAAAGCCCATGCGGAGAATGTTTCGCAACTCGAAAAATCTGCGAATTATTCTGCTGATGAGGCCAAACAGGAGCTGGTGAAGGCACTAAAGGATGAGGCAAGAACGGAGGCTATGACCCATGTCAAAACGATCATTGATGAGGCCAAGCTAACCGCGAGTGTAGAAGCCAAGAAAGTGGTGATTCAAAGTATACAAAGGGTCGCAACAGAGCAGGCTATTGAAAATTCAGTTTCGGTATTTAATATTGAGAGTGACGAAGTGAAAGGTCGTATCATCGGTAGGGAAGGGCGAAATATTCGGGCCTTAGAAGCAGCTACTGGTGTAGAAATTATCGTTGACGATACACCTGAAGCCATCATCTTGAGTTGCTTTGACCCGGTTCGTCGTGAAATTTCAAGACTCGCTTTACATCAATTGGTAAGTGATGGTAGAATTCATCCTGCGCGAATTGAGGAAGTAGTAAAAAAAGTTAAGAAACAAATTGAGGAAGAGATTGCAGAAACGGGCAAGCGCACCTGTATTGATCTGGGCATTCATGGATTACATCCACAGCTCATCCGCATGGTCGGCAGAATGAAATACCGTTCATCTTACGGGCAGAACCTTTTGCAGCACAGCCGCGAAGCAGCAAACCTTTCAGCCACCATGGCTGCTGAACTAGGTCTGAATACCAAGCTTGCAAAACGTGCAGGTCTACTTCACGATATAGGAAAGGTGCCAGACGAAGAGCCAGATCTTCCGCACGCCATCCTCGGGATGAAACTTGCCGAGAAGTACGGAGAAAAACCAGATGTTTGCAATGCTATTGGAGCTCACCACGACGAGATTGAAATGAATAATATGATCTCTCCGATTGTTCAGGTGTGCGACGCTATTTCCGGGGCTAGACCAGGAGCAAGGAGAGAAGTCGTGGAATCGTACATTAAGCGACTACAAGATTTGGAAAACCTAGCTTTGAGTTATCCAGGAGTTACAAAGTCATACGCGATCCAAGCTGGTCGAGAACTTAGGGTGCTCGTAGAAAGTGAGAAAGTGAGTGATGAACAAGCTGATGGATTAAGCTTTGACATTTCTCAGAAAATCCAGAACGAGATGACTTATCCGGGTCAGGTGAAAGTGACTGTAATCCGAGAAAAAAGGGCCGTAAACTACGCCAAATAATTAGATGAGTCGCAAGCTGACTGGAAAGAGGGTTTTAGTAACAGGAGGCGCTGGTTTTATTGGCTCCAATCTTTGCCAGTCTCTCCTTGATGAGGGGAATGAGGTAATTTGTCTTGATAATTTTGCCACGGGGAAAAGACAAAATGTAGAGCCTTTTTTAGATAACCCCGACTTTCAAATGCTGGAAGGTGATATCCGTGATTATCAAACTTGTCTCGAGGCCTCGAGATCTGTTGAAGTGATATTGCATCAAGCTGCTCTAGGTAGTGTGCCTCGTAGCATTAATGATCCTCTCACAACCAATTCGGTTAATATCGATGGTTTTCTGAATATGCTCAATGCGGCCAAGGAGAATGAAGTCTCACGATTCGTTTATGCTGCTAGTTCGAGCACCTACGGAGATAGTAAAGCACTCCCGAAGGTAGAGGATACAATAGGAATGCCTCTTTCGCCTTATGCCGTCACTAAATATGTAAATGAGCTTTATGCACATGTGTTCGGAAATCTCCACGGAATGAATATTATTGGGCTACGGTACTTCAATGTATTCGGTAGAAACCAGTCACCGGATGGGGCATATGCAGCGGCAATACCAAAATTTGTGAGTGCCTTTATCAAGCACGAGGCTCCCACTATACACGGTGATGGTGGTCAAACTCGTGATTTCACCTACATCGATAATGTTATTCAGATAAATCACCTTGCAGCTACTACGAATAATCCAAGTGCACTTAATCAGGTTTACAATGTAGCATGTGGTGAGAGAACAGCCTTAAAAGATGTTGTTCAAAGCATTCAAAATGCATTGGCAAAAGAGGATCAGGCCATTGCTGATGTCACAGTATTACATGGTCCTGATAGACCAGGGGATGTTAGAGATTCTTTGGCAGATATTTCGAAGGCGCAGGATCTTTTAGGCTATAAACCCACTCACACTTTACAAAAAGGAATTCTGGAAGCCATTGATTGGTACCGCGAATTTTTGAAATAGATTTATCCACCTATGTCATGGATTGATCGATATTCTAGAAACCCCTTCGTAAAGAATGTAGCTGTCATGTTTTCGGGGAATGGATTGGCAATCATTGTTCCTTTCCTTATGGCTCCTTTTATATCAAGAATCTATACCCCAGAAGATTTTGCAGCTTTCGAACTATGGGTAAGGATTCTAGGATTGGTAGTTATTGTCGGTTCACTCAGGTTGGAGTTTGCTATTCTCCTTCCCAAAACAGAGGAAGAAGTCTTATCCCTAGTTTCACTCTGTTTTCGAATCTTAGTCCTGATTACCATTATATCATCAGTGATTCTTTTGCCACTTGCTGAAGTGATAGGTGAATTGCTAAATAATAGCCAGGTCCCGGATCTAATTTATCTATTACCTTTTGCAGTCCTTGCCCAAGGAGTATTGAACATCCTGAATCAATATTTGATAAAAACCAGATCATTTAAAGAGTCGGCCTTTTCGAAGATCACGATGGCCGGCTCCAATAACGTTGGGAAGTTTCTTTTAGGTTTGAAATATCCAACACCAATAGGACTTAGTTTAGGTCATTTTCTCGGTGTCTTCACACCTGTAGTCCTGATGTTGCGCCTGAAAAGGGTTCGTCATCTTTTTGAGACTGTTTTTCAAGTTAAAGTTGCTACTCGATACCTCTTTCATCGGTACAAAGATTTTCCACTTGTTAATACTTTTCACGCCTTTTTTCATGAGTGTCAATACGCTACACTACTCTTTTTAGTCTCCTCTTTTTATGGTGAGCTGGCTCTAGGCCTATTTGGCTTTGCTTTTCGTTACTTGAAAGTTCCTCTAACAGTATTTGGTTCCTCCATTGGACAAGTTCTCAATGAACAGTGGGCACGGCAATTAAATGAGGGTTTAAATATTAGGTCTTCTATACTGAAGGTGGTGTCTTTTTTGTTCCTAGTTGGAATTCTGCCATTTGCTTCTCTGTTTTTCTTTGGTGAAGAGATATTCTCCTTTGTATTTGGTCATGATTGGACCATTGCTGGTCATTATGCTGAAATAATCGCCCCCTGGTTATTGGTTAATTTCGTGTCGAGTCCGATTAGCTCACTACCCATACTCCTTCACCGACAAACTGCTTTTTTTAAGATATCTGTTGTATCAGGTGTCTTGAATATTGCGCTTGTGATCATTGCCAATCGAATGGGACTAGAATTTGACAAAATGCTCTTTTGGTTATCGGGATTGAATGTTGCGATACTTTTGTTTGTTGTAATTTGGTTGGTCCAAGTTGGTTCAATGGGGAGGTTGAAAACTGATAACTCCCAAAATTAAATTTGCAGTCTACAAACTATGACGATTCGGAAAAGAATTGTTAGGAAACTAAATACCATGTACTGGTCTCTGCGGGGAGCTACCATAGGAGAGAATTCCGCTATTAATTCAGGGGCTGAAATCGGCAATCCTAGAAAGGTGAGACTTGGTGCTCAATGCGACTTGGGTAAACAAATCACCTTGCATTGCGGTCAAAATGGATTCTTCGCTTTGGATGATCATTCGCATGTAGCACCCTATGGATATTTTTTGATTGATAATAACACTGTTCTGATTGGTCACCATGTAGCAATTGGGCCAAACTGCCAGTTCATCTGTCATTCAAATAGCCCAAGAGGTCGCAATGAGTTTTTTACAGAGAACTATGAGGACGGAGATATCCGAATTGGAAATAATGTTTTTATTGGAGGCCAATGTGTAATCCTGCCGGATTCTCAAATTGAAGACAATGTTGTTGTTGCATCAAATTCCGTAGTTCGTGGTCTATTAAAGAGTGGCTTTGTTTATGGAGGATCTCCTGCAAAGCAGCTGAAACCTTTGGTTTAATGTTCGCAAGAGAAAAGTTCGATTTTCTTGGTAATTCACTATCTAAATCAATGCTTATTAAAGCCTTAGGTAATATTTTATTATTTCGAGGCGAGCAAAGCCGTGGGATGGTGTTGGCCCTGCTCTCAGACTTTTTTGGTGTTAAGCAGAATCAGATCTTTCTCTTTTCTGCTGCCCGAATGTCAGTATTTTCTTTCATCAAAAGTCTTGATCTTGAGCGAGGCGATGAAGTTTTAGTAGCAGGATATACATGTGTAGTCCTTACGAACGCAGTGAAGTTTTCTGGCCAACCCATAAAGTATGTTGACATTCAAGTTACCGATTGCAACCTTGATTTGAATGCGCTCCGAGAAGTTGTCTCCGAGAAGTCTAAAGTCTTGATCCTTCCTCATAATTTTGGGTTACCAGATCAACATATTTCTGCGATAAAAGAGGAATTTCCTGAATTGATAATTATTGAAGATGTAGCCCATGGTTTTGGCACCAGAGACAAAGAAAAAAGAATAATCGGAACCATAGGAGATGCCTCATTCTTTAGTCTAGAGTATTCTAAACCAGTTACGGCTGGATTAGGAGGCATAATGATTATCAATAATCCGAAACATCTTTCAAAATTTAGCGAGCACTATAACAGCTTGGGAACGGAATCATGGCTAATTACCATTAGAAAACTGCTGACCCTTTGCGCCATGGTTATGAGTCGGTCAAGCTGGACCTCTTTCTTTAGAACTAACGTGATGAGGTTTATGCGTATCTCGAGATTGGTTTACGCAACTTCACAGAAGGAGGTGGATGGCATAATGCCGGAGACTTACGCTACAAAATTGAATCCTCTTCTGTGCAATGTTTTATTGCCACAATTACAAGAGATTCGTGTGATAAATCAGACCAAGAGAAAGGTGTTGGAGTCTTATGCAAAGCGCTTTGCGCAGGTATCATCTTTGATACCTATTGATATTGATAATGCCGTCATGATTCGATATCCGCTCATTTTTAATGATGGTGTGGAAGACATGCAAATTGACTCTTTGAGGGAAGTAGCTTTAAAGAAAGGCTACAGATTTGGTGAATGGTTTAATGATGTGATTCACCCCAAAGGTTCTTACAGGTACATGTATCAGCAGGGATCTTGTCCGGTAGGTGAAACTATGGCCAAGAGAATGCTAAATCTTCCAGTCAACGCATTCGCTGTTTTATCAGAATCTGAATTAGATGAGGTGGTTTCAATCATTAAAGCACAAGGGATAGATTAGATCATAGCCATGGAGTTGAAAAAGGGAAATAGTGCGTATCGCCTTCTGGTAGTTGCTCCAGCGGGAGTTCATCTGAAGAACTTTCTGTCACGAATACAAAGCGAGACCGAAGCGATACACGTCATTACCACAGAGCCAAAAACCACCAATTATCCCGAGACAGTCCTTGATTTTTCTTACAAGAGCCCTCGAAATTTCATAAAGATACCTCAAGCTATCCGTAGGGTACATGATGACTTTAAACCAGATATCGTCCACACTCATCAGCTAAACTCAATAAGTTTTTTTACCCTTCTTGCACTTAGGAAAAGATCAACTCCTGTGGCTTCTACGGCTTGGGGTTCTGATGTACTCTTATCTTTTAAACGCGGGGGTCTCTATAGAAGAATCTTGAGCTTTATATTGGATAGATCCGATGCCTTTACCTCTGATTCGCAAGAAGTAGCTAGAGTGATGAAGGATTTGACTAAGAAAGAAATAAAGATTGTCGTATGTAATTTTGGAGCCGATGCCCCAACATTGACATTGCCGAAGGAGAAAATTATCTACTCCAACCGCTTGCAAAATCCCTTGTACAGAATTGACAAGATTATCAATCGATTTGCTGAGTTTAAGGCGACATCTGCAGGCGCAGATTGGAGGTTGATCTTGGCTGGCTCAGGCACTGAAAGCGAGAGACTGAAGAACTTAATCAGTAGTTTAGGAATCTCTGAATCTGTCGATTTTCAGGGATGGGTAGGGAAAGATCAAAATGAAAAAAATTATGCGAAATCTGCCGTTTGGGTTTCCATTCCTGAATCTGACGCTACTCCCATTTCTATGCTTGAGGCGATGTATCACGGTTGCTTTCCTGTTGTTGTCGATTTGCCTTCTATCAGGGAATGGATTGAAGATGGTGAGAATGGTAAGCTCGTGTCAGAAGTTGACCAACCATTCTTCTCCGAATACTTAAACGAGATAGACGAAAGCATAGCCGAGAAAAACAGAGCTTTGGTAGACCAAAAAGGGAGCGCAAGAGCTGCTAATCAATGCTTCTCGGCAATCCATCGAAGACTAATGAACAGATCAATGGATGATTAATGCTATTCCAGTTCAATCTAAAGAATTGTTGGTCTTCAATTTTTAATTTTGCGACACAAATCTTACCATCGAATGCCCATAAAGGTTTGCCATGTAACTTCTGTCCATGGACCATACGATACCAGAATTTTCCATAAAATGTGTCAAACACTATCACAAAATGGGTTCGAGGTTTATCTGGTTGTGGCCAATGCTAAGTCTGAGATCAAGGATGGGGTACATATCGTTGGAGTTCCTGTTTCTTATAGCAACAGAGTCCAGCGTATGTGGAATGCATCGAAAGCAGTCTTTGATAAGGCTGTAGAAATAGATGCGGAGATTTATCATTTTCATGATCCTGAATTATTACGATATGCCGTTAAGGTTCAGAAAATGGGCAAGCATACCATCTTTGATAGTCACGAAGATGTACCAAATGATATTTTGGACAAGGCTTGGTTAGGCCCACGATGCGTTCGTCAAATGGTCAGTTGGCTCTATTCTTCTTACGAAAAGAGTCAAGCGAGGAAGTTAAGTGGTGTTATTTCGGTAGTCCCTGAGATAACCGAAAAGTTTCACCATCCACAAGGTTTGACCATTCACAACTATCCAAAGATAGACTCGTTTGATGTTGAGCCTAAATCTTTCATGTCACCCTTGGACAAACAATTTAGGTTGGTATATAATGGTGGATTAACACCAGTGAGGGGAATTCGTCAAATGATCAAGGCAATGAGTTATCTGGGATCTGAATATTCACTTTGTCTAATGGGACCATGGGAAACCGATGAGTTTTATCAAGAATGCCAAAATACTCCTGGCTGGGATAAGGTGGTATACATGGGAATGGTCGATTTCAAGGAGTGCGTCTCTGTACTCAAAAGTTCCCATCTAGGGCTGGTCACATTGCTTCCGGTAACAAACTTCCTTACTAGTATTCCCGTAAAATCTTTTGAATTTATTGCATCGGGTCTGCCAATGATCATGAGTGATTTTCCATTCTGGAGAAATCTTTTCAGTAAGTACGCCCACTTCGTAGATCCGGAGAATCCGGAGGAAATTGCGAATGCCATAAAGAAAATCAAAGAAGGATACGATTCGGAAAAGTTACGTATCGAGCCCGAGGGCAGAGAGCTGCTAAGAAAGTATACCTGGGAAAATGAAGTAAGACGACTTGTTGAATTCTACCAAAACATTCTTCGATAATGTGTGGGATTTTCATAGCGGTAAGGCGAGAAGGTTTCTTTTCAGAAGATGATCTTCAAGGATTTCGAAAAGCTACTGACACGGTGGTGCACCGAGGTCCCGATTCGGGTGGCAGTATGACTTTTAAGACGGGTCATGGAGAAGGGGCAAATCTCTTTTTAGGACACCGTCGCCTTTCCATTATTGATCTCGATGAAGAGGCCAATCAGCCTTTCTCCAAGGAGGGTCTCGACATGGCCTACAACGGGGAGGTTTTCAATTATCTCGAACTAAAGAAAAATGAACTTTCAGCTACTCGTTTCTCTACGACAAGCGACACGGAGGTAGTTCTGGAGGCTTATAGAGCTTATGGTAAAAATTGTTTTTCCATGTTCAATGGGATGTGGGCTCTTGCCATTTATGATTCGCCAGAGCAAAAACTCATCTTGAGCAGAGACCGATTCAGCATTAAGCCCCTTTACTATGCTCAGGTTGGAGATACATGGGTTTTCGCCTCAGAGATCAAGCAGTTTAGAAACATTCATGGCTTGCAATTGACGCCAAACACACAAGTTCTTTCCACCTTTTTGCGACAAGCTCTTTTAGACCATTCTGATGAAACGTTTTTCAATGAAATTAAAAAGTTCCCCGCAGGGCATAGCTTGGAAATTGATCTGAAAGCAGGTGATTGGAAATGGGACGAATATTGGAAGTATAACAGTGCCCATGAACCTGAGGTAGATCCTTCAACTTCTTTTAGAGAGTTGCTCATCGATTCATTGAAGCTAAGATTGCGAAGCGATGTGCCCGTTGGAACATTGCTCAGTGGTGGTTTGGATAGTAGCGCAATTACAGCCCTTATTCATGATCACATCAATCCAGAAATCAAGACTTTTTCTGTAGTTAGTGATTCGAAAGAATACAGCGAAGAATCTTTCGTAGACATACTGATTAACGAGAAGGGAATTGCCAATCAGAAGTTGAGATTCAGTTCAGGTCTTGCCTTAGAAAATGTGGAGAAGGTTCTATCCGTTCAAGATGAGCCTTATGGATCTCTGTCAGTAGTTGCACAGCATCAATTGTTTCGTCAAATAAAATCAGAAACAGGAATTACCGTGCTGTTGAGTGGACAAGGAGCCGATGAAATTCTTCTTGGTTACGGGAAGTTCTTTTTCTTCTATCTAAAAATGCAGCTTAAGAAGGGGCGGCTAGGATCTTTCTCGAAATCAGCCCTGAACTCTTGGCTCAAAAGTACCACCATCAAAGATTTTTCACTTTCAGAAGCCAAGCGGTATTTGCCCGGTTCAAATAAGAAGGGACTAGATTTTCTTTTAGACCAATCTCCAGCTGTACCAATCTGGCACTTTGACCATATGAGGAGTAGACAGATATTGGATATCCAAAATTACTCTGTCCCCGCCCTAACACATTATGAAGATCGGAATTCAATGGATTCGTCGATAGAGGTGAGGCTTCCTTTTCTGGACTATAGGTTGGTCAATTATCTGGTCAATCTTCCCGTTGAGAATAAATTGAAAGATGGCTGGACCAAATTCATTTTGCGAGATTCTGTTCATGAATTGCCCGATCGAATTCGTTGGAGAAAGGATAAGAAGGGATTTGTAACACCCGAAGAACTATGGATGAAAAATGAATTAGGTGATGTTATTTCCTCCATGTTCACAGGCAAGAGCTATTTGCAGAATCTTGGTTTGATTGACAATCAAAAGTTTCTGGATGCGATGAACAGTTTTAGGTCAGGGAGTAAGTGGGTAAGCCATGGCGATCTTTTTAGAGTGTTCATCGCTGAGAAGTGGTTAAGTAGTTTTTAAGCGCATACTGTCCGAACTTGAAATGAGTATTTTTATCCGCTGACAAATCACTTTGGCCTTTCTAGATGGAAGTAAAACCCATATCATCACAAGAGTTCTTGGCTCACAACGACCAAATCGAAGGTTCGTTCTTCGGCAGCTCTTTTTGGATGTACTTGCATGGAGATGCTATTATAACTCTAGGTGTATTTGGAAAGGACAATCTGATTGGTACCCTTTTGCTTTTCAGGTATTCAAAGCTGGGGAAGGAGTTTTTAATTCACCCTCCTTTGGCACCGCACTGTGGACTGAAGGTAGAAGTAACAGCTGAAAAACGATCTACTCGGCAGGGACAAGTAAAGCGTATCCTTAGCTCTTTGGCGGCCTACCTTCGAGATCATCACAAAAAGTCATACATAGATTTCTGTCTACCCGCTGAGTTTAATGATGCACAGCCTTTCCAGTGGCTTAATTTTGAGGTTTCTCCGAAGCATTCTTATCGCTTAAGTCTCAAGAAATCGGAGGAAGAACTGTTGGCAGAGATGTCAACGGAAAGGAGGAAGAATATTAAGCAGGGTGCCAGCAAGAATTACCAAATTGAATCGAACGGAGATTCAGAAAACGTGCTTGACTTGCTTATGAATTCCGTGGAGAAAGCAAGTATGCCAAACAATGCGATGGTGCTGAAGAACCTCTTGGCATTGCCGCCGACACAATACTATTCTACCCTCATATATGATCAAAGCAAATCCGCTGCCGCGAACATTGTGGTTTTTGATAAAACGGATGCGTTCTATTTCGCCGGAGGCTATGATAAAACGAAATCTGATTCTACTTCTGGTACTATCGCATTATGGACATCAATTTTGAAAGCAAAGAAGTTGGGGTGTCAATCCTTTGATTTCTTAGGGAGTTCTGTGCCCCAAATAGAAAGATACTTTAGGGGTTTTGGAGCTGAATTGATTTCCTATCCTAGGGTCAGGCAGACTAAAGGTATAGTGGCTTGGCTGAAACGACAAAAAGAAGATTCGAAATGATTAGTGCGAAAGACTTCAGGGAATCATTTTCAGGATCTTTTTTCTCAAGGCTCTTTACTTTGTCCGTTCTAATTTCAGCAATTTGGTTGCCGATCACACCGAAGGGAATGGGCTATCCTATAGGGTTTATGGTCATTTTTTGGCTATTCACTCCAAAGTCGTTCTCTAGAGATAAAGGATTGGCTGTCTTACTGTTTTCGGCCATTTACCTTTTTCATCTCGTTGCAATGCTCTACACCGAGGATGTTGACCGGGGAATACGCGACCTCGGTCAAAAGGCATCTCTCTTCATATTTCCCCTTGTTTTTGGAACAGTATTGGAAGAGTATCTTCCCAAAAGAAAACTACTATTCGACCTGTTTTTACTTGGCCTAATCTTTTCAGTAGGGATAAGTATTCTTGATTCATTTATAAAGTACTCAGAGTCTGGTTTAGTGACTGACTTTTTTATGTCAGAGTTTTCATATAGTCATCATCCCAGCTATTTGGCTCTCTTTTTGAATTTTGGCCTTTCCATCCTCTTGATAGAGAACTTAAAGGACAGGAAAAAGCCTAAAGGTTGGGGTGTTGTTCTCACGATTTCAGTCTTTCTAGTGCTGGGGGTGATCTACTCAGCTTCAAAGATGGGTTTCATTCATTTTTTGTTTTTAATTGGGTTTGTGTTGACCTATTGGCTTGTTCGACAATCACTAAATAGTTCTCGGGTTGCCTTTATATTATCTCTTGGGGTACTTTTCACTACTCTCTTTTTTGCAAACCCCACTGCAAAGAATAGGATCTTCCATTCGGTTGAAGTTATCAAGAACGAGAAGGTTGCGGCTTCGGAGGATGAAACAGGTTCGACAGTAGCTCGATTGACCACTTGGGAACTCACGATTGATGAAATATTCAGACATCCGCTTGGAGTTGGAACAGGAGATATCCAAGATGTTCTTGATCAGCGTTACAGAAAAGAAGGGTTTGATCTCCTGGCCGAAAAGGGACTGAATCCGCATAATGTTTTCCTGCAAGTTTCATTAGCACAGGGAGTTGTGGCGATGTCGGTTTTTTTACTTTCTCTTTTCTTTGCCTTTTGGAAGACTTGGAAGCGCAAGGATTGGATTTATGCTTTTTTTCTTCTCAGTGTTGTAATCCACTTCATGGTCGAATCTATGCTAGAGAAACAGTCTGGAGTCATCTTTTTCGCTATGATCAATGCGTACCTATACTTCAAGGAGGAATGAAGGTAGCTGTCATAATTCCTTGCCTCAATGAGAAGGCTTATATCGAGAGAACGATAGATTCAATACTCGAAGCTAGATTGGATGACGTCTCCCTTGAGATAATAGTAGTCGACGGTCTCAGTACTGATGGTACTGCCGAAATAGTGCGCAAAAAGGAAGCCCTAGATAGTCGTGTTCAGTTGGTTTCTAACGTTAAAAGAGTTACTCCAGTAGCATTGAATTTGGGGATTTCGCACGCTCAGCATGCTGACGTGAAGATCATATTGGGGGCACACTCTGAAATTGATTTTGACTTCATACATCGCAACCTTGAGGTTCTCAAAACCCAACCAGAAGCAGATTGTGTTGGGGGCGTAATAGAGAATATATATGAAAACGAGACCGCGAAAATTGTGGGTTTGGCCATGTCATCTCGCTTTGGTGTTGGTGATGCTACGTTTAGAATTGGAGGCAAAGCAGGATTTGTTGAAACGGTTGCTTTTGGAGCTTACAGAAAAGAATTGTTTGATAAAATCGGGCTATTTGATGAAAGATTGGTCCGAAATCAGGATGATGAATTTAATTTTCGCATTTTGAAAACTGGAGGAAAAATCTATTTCGACCCAAGCATAAAATCAAAGTACTTTGTAAGAAGCTCTCTTAAGAAACTATCCAGACAGTATTTTCAGTACGGATACTGGAAGGTATATGTAAACGCAATTCATAAAACTATTACTACTTGGAGGCAGACGATTCCATTTCTTTTCGTTCTTTTTCTCTTCTTTGGGATCATATTATCGCCATTGAGTGAAGCTATATTCACTGTTTTTTTATTGGGAATTCTCACTTGGGGTTCATTGGCTTTGACGGCTTCAGTAGAAAGGAAATGTCCATTTTGGAAATGGCCCAATCTCATCCTAGTATTCTTTATTTTGCATTTTTTCTATGGCCTTGGCTATGCTAAGGGGGTATTATATTTCTTAATTTTTAAGAAAACACCAAATACTTTTTCTCCTAATATAACTAGATAGGTATAATGAAGATTCTAACAGTAGTTGGTGCTCGTCCTCAATTTGTCAAAGCCGCCACGATCAGTAGGCATGTGGCTTTTGATCCAGAAGTTGAGGAGATTCTCGTTCATACTGGTCAGCACTTTGATCAGAACATGAGTGAGGTGTTTTTTGAGGAAATGCAGATTCCTAAACCCAAGTACAATCTGAATATTAATGCGCTAGGTCACGGTGCAATGACGGGTCGGATGCTTGAGGAAATCGAAGGAGTCTTAGCAAAAGAGCAACCGGATATTCTTCTCGTATATGGGGATACCAACTCAACTATTGCAGGAGCTTTGGCAGCTAAAAAGCTTCATATTCCTGTCGGCCACGTGGAAGCAGGCCTTCGCAGTTTCAATATGGAAATGCCCGAAGAGGTCAACAGGATTCTCACTGATCGTATTTCAGATTATCTCTTTTGTCCAACCGATACAGCCATTAATAATCTCAAGAAGGAAGGCTACGATAATATCGATTGTGAACTGGTGAGGACCGGTGACGTTATGTACGATGCGGCACTGTTCTACGCGAATTATTCAGAGGAAAAGTCAACTGTCCTTTCAGAAATTGGTCTTGAGAATTTTGCGCTTTGTACTCTTCACCGGGCTGAGAATACGGACAATGCCAAAAGACTTACAGCTTTCGTAGAAAGTCTCAATGAGATTCACCAGGAATTGCCTGTCGTTTGCCCACTTCATCCTCGAACAAAGAAAAAACTCGAAGAAAATGGCTTAGCGCTAAATGTGCATATCATTGATCCCGTAGGATACTTCGACATGATTGAGCTCTTGAAGCATTGTCGACTGGTTTTCACCGATAGTGGCGGACTGCAAAAGGAGGCCTACTTCTTCAATACTCCTTGCATCACCATGCGCGATCAAACAGAATGGGTAGAATTGGTAGAAAATGGTTTTAATGTTTTGTCTGAACCAAATATTGAGAGTATGCGGGAGGCCTTTGAGAGAATGACTTCTATTAAGCTCAATTTCCAAATAGACTTATACGGAGATGGTCTTGCTGCCAAATCAATACTGGCACATCTCAAATCTGCACTGAATGCCGGATAGCTATTTCTTACCTTTGTCAAAAAGTAGTTGAGCGTATGATCCCATTTTCTCCACCTCGTATGGATCAAAAGATAGTTGATGAAGTAACTGATACTCTTCTTTCTGGTTGGATAACGACGGGTCCTAAAACTAAAAGGTTCGAAAAGGAAATTTCTGAATACACCGGTGCTCAGAAGACTGTTTGTTTTAACTCGGCTACAGCTGGAATTGAGTTGGTGCTGCGATGGTTTGGAGTAGGAGAGGGAGATGAAGTGATCATTCCCGCTTACACATATTGCGCCACAGCTAATGTTGTCGTTCATTGCGGAGCCAAGCCGGTGATGGTGGATACATTGCCAAACAGTTTTAACCTCGATCCACAGAAAGTTAGAGAAGCAGTAACGGAAAGAACGAAGGTTATTGTTCCGGTCGATATCGCCGGATTTCCTTGCGATTACGATCAGCTCTGGGCCATCATTTACGACAACGAAATCAAGAAACTATACACGCCGCGCACTGACGAGCAAAAAACACTTGGTAGGATAATGCTGATGGCTGATTCTGCTCATGGTTTTGGAGCTGTGTACAAAGGCAAAAAGCTGGGGAGTGTGGCCGATGGAACTGCCTTTTCCTTCCACGCGGTCAAGAATCTTACTACCGCAGAAGGTGGAGCAGTTTGCTTAAATATGCCCGAGCAATTTGATCATGAAGAGATGTATCGTCTGCTCAATTTGATGAGTCTCCACGGACAGAGCAAAGATGCTTTGAGCAAAATGCAAAAGGGTGCTTGGCGCTATGATGTGACTACCCCTGGCTATAAATGCAATATGACCGATATTCAAGCCTCTATAGGTTTGGTCGAGTTAGCCAGATACGATTCAGAGACCCTCCAAAGACGCAGAGCAATCTGTGCTTTATACGACCAAGAATTCGCTAATTGCGATTGGGCAATTACTCCAACCTTTGAAGAGGGAGCCGAAACGGAAACTTCATATCATCTTTATCAATTGAGAGTGAGTTCCGCGACAGAAGCGCAAAGAGATGCGATCATTCAATTTATCGCCGAAAGAGATATAGCGGTAAATGTACATTTCATTCCTTTACCCATGCTGACAGCGTACCGTGAAAAGGGATACGACATCGATCATTATCCTAATGCTCTTGCCAATTATTCAAATGAGATTAGCTTACCACTCTTTTTCAATTTAACCGACAAACAAGTACTAGAGGTTGCTGCAGCGGTAAAAGATGGGGTAAAACATATTTGTAGCCGATGATCAAATTCGCCTTTGATCGCGTTTTCTCCTTTCTGGGCATTGCTTTTTTACTACCACTTTTTCTAGGTATCGCGATTTGGATAGTAATCGATTCAAGAGGTGGAATATTTTTTGTTCAGGAAAGAGTAGGCTTAAAAGGACGACATTTTGGTCTCTTAAAGTTTCGAACTATGTTTCCGCTGTCGGAGCAACATGGAAAGCTGACCGTTGGGGCAAAAGATCCAAGAGTCACATCTGCGGGCTACTTTTTGAGAAAATACAAATTAGATGAGCTTCCTCAACTTTGGAATGTCCTCATTGCTGATATGAGCTTCGTTGGACCGAGACCAGAGGTCCCAGAGTATGTGGCATTGTACAGCGAAGAGCAATGGAAAGTGCTTCAGGTACGACCAGGAATTACAGATGAAGCTTCGATTGCCTATTTCGAGGAAAGTGAACTGTTGTCGAAAAGCGCTGACCCTCGCAAAACATATATCGAAGAAGTGATGCCTGCCAAGCTAAAGATGAATTTGGAATACCTCAAAAGAAGGTCGTATATCAGAGATTTAGAAGTCATCGCAAAAACGCTAAAGAGAATAATTTCTTAGAGTCGATGTTTCTCGACGGCCGCATGCAAACGCTTTATCTCCTCCACTTTTTCAGGATAACCGAGCCTGTCGTAAGACATGATCAAATTGTTCAATAGTCTAACAACCATAGATTTGTTATCACAGGGCTGATAATACTTCTCTTCATCTTTCAATTCGAGTTCCTGAAGGTAGTTGGTCAACTCATTTCTGTGCACGATGGTACCTTGGCTAAATGCATTAATGTAGAAGAGCACTTTGTCTTGATTGTCTTTTCCTGACATCTTGTTCTCAATGAGTTTCAGAATATTGTACTCATCAACGTAAGCCATTACAAAGTGGTTGGGAAGATTTACTCCATATATAGGTATGTCAAGACGCTGAGCTAACACGATATAGAGGATGCTCAGGCTAAGTGGATTTCCCTTCTGGCTTTCTAAAACGGTACTTATATAGTTATTCTGAGCTGCATGATAATTCTTCTTGTTTCCACGAAATCCATGCACATCAAATAGTATATGGTTGATCACTTTTACCTTTTCCAGCGCAGTTAGTTCATCATTAAGTTCCAACCAGATGTCTTGATGTAGTTTGGTGAGTCGATCATAAGTATCTGTTTCGTCTAGATCGGGGTACTGGTATCGAGCCACCAAGAGAGCTCCAGTGAAGAGGTCTTCTCCTCCCTCTTTTGCCCAGTTTTCTAGTCCATTGAGTACTGCTTCAAATTGAATATCGTGAATGATATCTTCTATACGTTGTTGAAACTCTTTTCCGAAAGTGTTGACTTCCCATACATTTTCAAGGCTAGGAATAGCTACTTCACCAATCGCCACTATGCGTTCTTTTACCTGCTTGTAAATGTTTTCATCAGGATCATCGATAAGATTGATCAAAGCTTCTATTTCGGAAGAACTCATCTGCTGTAAGACGTAATCTCTAAAATAATTATTGCGCTTAAAGATATTTTTGAGACCCGCCGAGAAGTCATCAATCCCTCACACTTATAACCATTACTCTGTTAATCTTCAGATATTCTGTCTATTACAGTGGTGATTAAGTTTTCCATAGCCGAATGGTGATCAGTTAAGAATGTATTGGAGGCTCGATTAGCTACAACTAAACATACCGTCGTGCATTCATGGCCCAGAGCGGCTCCAAGGCCAAAAAGTGCAGAGCTCTCCATTTCATAATTGGCCATTGGGATTCCGTTGAAAGAGAATGATCCCATTCTATCGTTTACCTCTGGCATGGCAACAGGAAGTCTGAGCTTTCTACCTTGAGGGCCATAAAATCCGCATGCGGTGGCGGTAATTCCCTGTACGAATCCTTTATCGAAAATGGACTGGAACTTTTTGGAGCTTCGAACAGCGTAAGGTTTTATACCGTCAATTGACCATTTAACATGATCATTATAGGCCTTGGTGAGATTTAGTTCATCATCTTCAAATTGTGATTGGTAGTAGTGCATTACAGCGTCAAGACCAATAGCGTAACGGCTATGAACAAAACTTCCTGGCTCTATTTCTTTTCTCAATCCTCCGCTTGTGCCAATTCTGATAACGTTCAAAGGTCTGAAGTCTGAGACAGCTTCTCGATTCTCGAAATCTATACTCCTCAGTGCGTCCAGCTCGTTTAGTACGATGTCAATATTGTCAGTGCCAATTCCCGTGCTTAACGCTGAGATTCGCATAGAGCCTATGTGGCCCGTGTGAGTTACAAATTCTCTATTAGAAACCTTGACTTCAATACGATCAAAATGGTTGGAGATTTTTTCAACTCGCCCCTGATCTCCAACAACCAGAACTGTATCTGCAATCTGATTGGGCTTAAGTGCTAAGTGATATATTGAGCCATCTTCATTCACTGGGAGCTCGGAAGGCGCGAAGCGTATATCTTGAGTTAATTGAAATTTTTTCACAAGGAGGCAAGGTACAAACTCTAGTCTGAATGATTTGTCCAATGAGCCCAACTCAATTTTCAGTAAATCCGTCACACAGGCGGCAGGTTTTTCCTTTATCTTCTTCTGAAATCAACAAGAAAAGGCCTTCCAAAGCCTTTTGTGATATGTATGCTCCGAGCTCAGTATTTACTTCGTTTCCGCCTTTGAGAAAAAAAGAAACTATTGTAAGCTGAGGTTAATGGTTCCCAGTATTCCGTCGGGCCTACTTCATTTGTAGCCTTATCAACTTCTGATTGGAACGCAGCTCGAAGATCTGATTCAGTGGATTTCATGAGATAGACAGTGGCTAAATTGTCCGCTCCTTCCAATATAGAAAAGGCATCTTGAATCGACAGCGATGTTATGGCTTCTACAAATGTGGGCGTCGCGTGGGACACTGGCTTTTCAGCGGCACGGTTGAGATTTTCCTCACATTTTTTAACTGATCTTCCAACCAGCGTTTCGTAGCAGTATGTTTCACTTTTTCTGCCTCTTTCGGAAAAGAAATTCTTAGCCTCGGAGAATGACAAAATTGATTCTCCTCTCCTGAAAATTCAACCGAATTATTCACGTAAATAACCAGAGCTTCTTTCAATTTAGCGGTAATTTCAACACTTGTAAAGAGGTAAATCTATTTACAGTGATTCATTTCTAGCCTGAATAGCTCTTTTAAAGCTTTTTTCTGAGCTTGAAGTAAGTACAAGGGTAAAAAATAATTGGAAGATACAGCTCCGTTACGGGACTAGTTGGTTAAGATAATGCCATCAAACCGCGAAATGAAGAATAGTCTACTTGAGAAGAGCCGTTTGATTATCTTCGTCGCATGGGTCAAGAAATCCTAGTTACTGGAGCTGCCGGTTTTATTGGTTCTCACTTGTGTGAGTACCTCCTTGAGCAAGGACATACTGTCTACGGAATTGACAACTTTGATCCTTTTTATGACAGGAAAATTAAAGAACGCAATATTGAGTCATTCCGCAATCACGAGCGCTTCGGCTTTTTTGAGGTCGACTTGACAGATGTTGATAAACTCCAGCGCATGCCTAGTTTTGACGTGGCAGTGCATCTAGCTGGAAAGGCCGGTGTGCGTCCTAGCATTGAAGCACCTCAGGATTATATTGATGCAAATATCACTGCCACACTCAATGTATTGGAGCTCTGCCGTTCAAAAGAATGTTCCAAAATTGCATTTGCCAGTAGCAGCAGTATTTATGGAAATTCAAAGCATATTCCATTCATAGAACAAGGGGTAGAGTATGAGCCGATCTCGCCATACGCTTTTTCCAAGCGAAGTTGCGAATTGTTGAACCACACCTACCATCATCTTTATAATCTTAATATCCTCAATCTGCGCTTTTTTACCGTGTATGGACCTCGACAAAGACCAGATCTAGCGATTCATAAGTTTGCCAAGTTACTGAGCAGAGGAGAGAGTATTCCAATGTTTGGGGATGGCTCTACATCTAGAGATTACACTTTTGTAGCTGATACTATTTCGGGTATAAATGGAGCAATAACTTATCTGAATGAAAATGAGAATGTGTTCGAGATTATCAATCTGGGAAATAACCAACCGGTGAAACTCTCTGAACTAATAGATGGTATAAGCGCGGCTTTTGGAATTGAGCCAAAAATTGATCAACTTCCAATGCAGCCTGGAGATGTAGATATCACCTATGCTTCCATAGATAAGGCGAAGAAATTATTTGGGTATGACCCAAAAACGAGTATCGATGAGGGTTTAGAGAAGTTCGTAGAATGGTTTCGATCGCGGTGATAAATCACTACTAATTAGGGATTTTACTCTTCCAATAAATTCTCAACCTAACTACAAACTCATCTGCATCGAAATTGCCAAAATCGTTTCGTGATTGTAGCCACATGAAATGCAGTGCATAAGACCATCCATTTTGAAGGAGTTGTCCCCAACCTCCGTAGATTCTGGATTGGTCTGATAATATGCCTTCTGTATCTTCACTAAGATTGGCAAAAAACTCAATACTCCCAGTGAAGAAGACATTACCAATGGGACCAATATTTGTGTAATCCGTAGTTCCAGCAAGGAAATATCTCAAGCGCACATTTTGGTCATTGCCTCCGCTGCCCTCAATTTCTTTGACATTCTCGAAGCTAAAAAACCGTTCCTCAGCGCGAAAGCGATGACCAATTCTGAAATGGTCAAAGCGAGGCCAGGTGGCCCTCACTTCTTGTGCAAGTCTAAATTCCGTCGAGTTAGGGGCTTCATCATTGAAGGTGAGAAACGTGGCGATATTTCCTTGAATTTGAAAGTTTGTGTTTAATCTGTAACTAAGCCCAGGTCTCAAATAAATCAAGTTGAAATCATCTCCTGAAAAATTGGTTCGATAGCCTAAATCCCCAACGAGGGATAGGTCCGCACTTAGAAAATGAGCCTGATTATAATCCAACCATCCACTGATGGCGGATTGCGCATAGCATTCAATATTGAAAGCAAGAATGAAGAGAAAATTTAAAATTCCCTTGATGACACGGAAGTTTAATGTGCAATGAGCATCAGTGCTTTAGCGAATGTAGTTAATTTAATGGCTTAACTCTTTTTTCCATAAGGCACTATTCAGCCTTAAGCAGATAAAAGAAACCAATTGAAATGAATTTTAGATGCCAGTACTTTAGAATGGCTCGACGAGAAAACTGTACAATGAAGCACAGCAGGTATAGGTTTGGGCATGTCAGAGCCTATTGAGTTTACACAGTTTGCTGATACGGACTTGTTTCTAATTTGTGTCAGAGCGTATAGAATCGGTATTGACTTCCTCCTCCGGGATAGTTCGTGATTTGCCTATAAATTTAAATCCAATGGCTCACTTCTGCATAAATACCATGACCTGCTAACGTGATTCCCACAATGACCGCGTAATTCTATTGGCATTTTGCTGAGAATAATTCAAAAAAGTGCCGCAGATTAGGCAGCTCTTTACACTTGTCAGCTCCTTCCGAAGAGGGTTAGTATGACTTTTTTAAAGTGCTACACTTAGTATATGTCAATCTCACTTTTGGTTAATTTTGAGTGATTTAAGTCAATTTATGTTTGGTCTATCGCCATGCAATGGGGCTAACGACTCGCTGGCTGTTTTTGAAAAAGTGTTTGTCATTGAAGTTGATTTTTGCTGTTAATTCTTCCAATGGAGCCAAGGATGGTGCTAATTATTGCATGTTAACGATCTGAACAATCTACCAAAAGTTCAAATGGAAACCACTGATCGTTGACAGTTTCTTTATGTCTAGATTTTAATTATCTCCCTGTATTAGCCGATGAGTGAATGTGTAGATGTCTTGAAAATCAGTTTATGGATGATCTTTAAATGGCTTTATTTTCGAAGATCAAATAGTCCACCCTTTCCATGGTCATCTTTTCTTTTTCTATCCCTTATCTCGTGTGACAAGTATTGCAGATCATCGTTCGAACCTTTGGGAACTAGAAATGCGTAAAAATTGTCCGTAACTCCTCCAATTTTCTACTGCTTTTGGTTCTTGATGCAGAGAAGGGCTAGGCTTTTTCCCGTTGCTGTTCTCTTCAATTGTCTCTTGGTAAATATTCTTCCATTTAATCGCACCCGTTTCTCTGGAAGCAGGATTCTTGCTAATCCACAAAGCGGAAATTAAGAATATGGTGAACAGAGTATATTTCATAAGTGCCAAAGCTTGTTTTTTACATAACGCTATGAGGCACGGATTCGATGTGTAAGCTAAGCGACTTTAGGAATTTTTATGGTTTTACGATACAAAGCCCCTCTCAGGAGCTTGAGAGGGACTTTTTACTTGAGATCATCTCTTCTTATTATCTCGCAATCATCATCTTCTTGGAATCCACAAATTTTCCATCTACGAAAAGAGAGTAGAGGTAAGTTCCTGAGGCTAATCCTTGAGTTTGAAACTCTACTTGATTGGCACCTTTTTGATCGCCAAGTCTGATGTCTTCTACTGGGCTTCCATCTATGTCTGTTATTCTGATGATCGCATTTTGGCATCCATTTGGGAGGTAGTAGCGTATCACTGTACTTTCTGAAAATGGATTCGGGATGTTTTGGCCTAGCTCTGCTTGAGAAGATTCGCTTGCGCCACCTGTTGCAGCTTCAGATTCTGAATTGAAGCAACAGGTTTGGAGGTCTTGCTCAAAGCGATCCATTCTTTCCAAAACGGAATTGAGTCTATCCTTGAGGATTTTATTTTCAGAGTTAAGGTCTTCGATAGTTCCTTGTTGCTCCTGAATGGCCTTGGTTAAAACTGGAATCAGATCATCGTAGAAAACTCCCATTCTATCCGCTTCTTCATAAGTCACCTCACCAGTTTCTCGATCTTCAATTCTTTCTTGGGTCACTACCACTTCTGGAACAACTTCTAAGAGATCTTGAGCCACAAAGCCAAGCTTTGTTCCGACGTTCATGTGGTCCTCTCTCCATTCGTATGAAACGGGTTTTAGTTCCATGAGGGTTTCCAGTCCGTAGTCGATTTCTTTTATATTTTTCTTCTCTCTTGCATCCGAAGTATTGATCGTTCCATTTGATGCATACATTGTTGACCATCTGTAGCTGGGGAGCCCCAATGATTTTAGCCCATCAACGGAAGGTCTAATGTAGCTCGTCCAAAAGAGGTATTGCTCATTTCCGAAGTAACTCATTAAATAGTCAGCAGGTAGCGACGTTCCAACACCGTCAGACTCCCCAAAGACCCAGTTATTGGACTGATAGTAGTTTTGTCTATCCAATAGGTTGATTCCGATAGTGTCATTTGGCGCACTTTCAACCGTAACCCTATTGGTCACATTTAAAGTGCTATCTAGTGCGGTCGCGCCGAGCACATTTAGATTTTCCCAAACTCCCAAGTTTCCTTTCGTGGTCAGGCCTTGCTCAATCGTAACGGATGCCCCAACTTCGAGATCACCTAAAACTTGAACATTTCCATTAAAGTAGCCTGCCTTTATGAGTCCTTGGTCGTTCCTGTAGGCAAGGGCTCCGAATGTGCCGTCGGAAAACGCAGAACTTGTGCGACCTAAGACTGCTGCGGAATTATTATAGTCCAATACGGCTGAACCTAAGATTGCCGCCGAGTATGAATTTCCCCAATCGTTGGTTCCACGAATTGCAACATCAGAATCAGACCAATTGGGTAACATTCCTTGGTTATAGTTCAGACCTCTGCGGTAAGCGGAAATGACTGACTTATCCGCCACGGCTTCATTCTTCTCATCTCCTACATACAAGTTGGCATTATCAGATAGAAAGAAGGGAACAGTATCTCCAATCTGTAATGATTCTCCATCTGAACGGATCCCTGTAGAAGTAACTTGCCAATCTGTGCCATCATAAAATGGTACCGCACTTAATTCCCCATCGGGAAGAATGCCTGAAGCACCTTGCTCTCCTTGTGGTCCTTGTTCCCCTTGAATTCCTTGTGGTCCTTGAGGGCCAGGAGTTTCAGCAGTGAGCGAAGTCCAAGTTGATCCATCGTATCCTTCAAAATCGCTACCAGACCAACGTATATTTCCTGTTTGTTCACTGGTAGAGTTCCCCACGCGCATACCTCCTTTTACGCGGGCATCTCCTGTGGTGATATTGGATCCGAATATGGTTCCTCCCGAAAGATCTCTAAATTCAATTTCGGGTCCACCAAAGTAAACTCCCGCATCAGGATCCACTGCCGAACGCAGTCCGAAGGTATTTGGCTTGACCAAAACACCTGACCCCACCTCAAATTCAATGTCGCTTGCGTATTCACCAGTATTCGCATTAATCGCAAATATGGGCGATGCAGCATTGTTGAGGAATTCATACTGTGTTGAGGAAGCATTGAAGTAAAGACCAAAATTGGAATTGCTCGCGGCTCTGAAGGCATAGCGATTGTTTCCGATAAGCAGATCAGAGCCTGATTCAAAAGTGAGATTGGTAGTCAATCCTCCATTATTTGCATTGAAGCCAAGCACTGGGTTTGCTGCTCCATTTAGAAATTCATAGCGCCCACTAGATGCGTTAAAATACAGTCCGAAATCAGGATCTGTGGTGTATTGAAACGCATATTCGTTTGGGCCTATGTCAATGGTCTGGCTGCGGGCTGAAAGGTTAAACAGAATGGCCAAAGATCCGATCAGCATTTTGCGGTTAATACTATTCATGGTATTGCTTTTTTGATTGGTATAAACTCTTCTTAAGAGTCTGCAACTTATGTAAATGCAATACAAAATGTAAAGTGTAACAGCTTGAAATTTAGTCGTAAAGCGAAAAATCTATGTATGTATCTAATGGAAAACATGGATGTTTTTCTAAATGGTTCAGAAGAATGCAGAAAAACGCAAAAAGTCTGACCGGTCAAAGTCAGACTTTTGAATTTTAGGAAGAATATTTTATTGAATTGTGACGCTCATTGTCACTACTTTTTCATTCACAAAATAGATGGTTTTTCCAGAGAAATCTTGGCTTTCCATTCGATAAGGCGTTGCCTGAATTACTCCTGCCCCAGAGGCAAGGCTTGAGAGTTCATCTGCGGTAAATGTTACAGTGGTTTCATTACCTGTTTGAGTTTTGATCAATCCATTGATGTTGTAAATTATACTATCTGCTCCGGAAACTCCACTAACTGAGTAGGAGTAATCTTGAGAGCGATCTACTGTGTTATCTCCACTAAGCGTTCCAATGGACGGAAAATCGAAGGAAGGGCTTCCTGAGAAACCTGGAACATCTCCTGAACCTTCTACAGCCCAATCAACCGTTCCGTTAAATTCAATTCCGTATATTTCAGTTGCCGTTGGGATATAGATGTATGAATTGTTCGAATTTCTCGTCAAGTCATTTCCATTCAAACTCACGTTACCCGCATTTTGAAATACTAAGTTGGTATCATAAAAAACTGCCACGCCCGTGCCCAAAACAATTTCAAATGGACCTAGTGGCGTATCTGTAGGTGTAACCGTCTCAATAGCAATTATTGCTCCATCGGCTCCAGGAATGTTTGGAATTCCATCTGGAGTTGTGTCCGTTGTGGTAGATGGAGTGGGTTCTTCTTTATCGTCGTCGTCATCGCAGCTTGTAAATACCAGTGATGAAGCGAGAAAGAACAGTGTTAAGAATGAAATTCGTGCTTTCATTTGAGTAGCCATTTTATTAGTTCGTGCAAAGGTGAAGTAGGGGGTTTTGTCGGCCAATAGGGCATTTACCCCATTTTGTTGAACCCAAAATGACTTACCTTGTTAACTAAAAAAGTTCGCATATGAATTCAGAACGTAGAAGTTTCTTGAGAGATTTGAGTTTAGGTGCTAGTGCAGTTTGTGCCGCACCTTTTGCCGCTGCCGCCTTTCGCCTAAAACAAACCTTTTCTTGGCCTTCTGCCGAAAAGCAAATTATTGAAATGCGACCATTGGGCTTTCAATGGGATTGCTTTGATCCTTTTCTCTTTTGTGCGCATCATGAGGATGAGTATCCAAAAGGGAACGGAAACTATGGTCCCGTGGGTTCATTGCAAGGCCGCGACCTTGGTGATGATTTCATCATCAAGGATGGCTATAGAATGTATCACGGCAAGAGTGTTCCAGGTTTTCCGGGTCATCCTCATCGAGGATTTGAAACGGTGACGATTGTGAGAAAAGGTATGGTAGACCATGCTGACTCACTGGGTGCTGCTGGTCGATATGGAGATGGAGATACCCAGTGGATGACTGCTGGGGGAGGAGTACAGCACTCTGAAATGTTTCCATTGATCAAGGAGTCTTCTGATAACCCCTTGGAGTTGTTTCAAGTTTGGTTAAACCTTCCGAAGAAGAATAAAATGGTCGATCCTTACTTTAAGATGCTTTGGGCTGAGGACACTCCAAAGTATCGTGAAACAGATAAGGAAGGAGATGATTCGAATATAGAAGTAATTGCTGGTGAGCTAGGCGGCAACAAGGCACCAGCACCACCGCCAGATTCTTGGGCAGCAGATCCCGCGAATGAGGTGGCTATTTGGAACATTAACCTCGATCCTGATGCATCTTTGACTTTACCTCCAGCCTCCGCAGGAGTCAACAGAACCCTTTACTATTATGAAGGATCAAACCTCAAGATTGCGGGAGAAGAGATTCCTTCATATCATCTGGTTAGAGTTTTGGCAAACCAAGCGGTAAAGCTAGAAAATGGTGCTTCATCGGCGAAAGTGCTCGTTCTTCAAGGCAAGCCAATTGCTGAACCCGTGATGCAATACGGTCCGTTTGTGATGAACACTAAAGAAGAAATCAAACAAGCATTTGAAGATTATCACAAAACACAATT
>JAKVAV010000027.1 GCA_022448105.1 Flavobacteriales bacterium
AGCGAGTTAGGAGAGAAGGTGACCCTGATCGCAGTGTCTAAGTATAGCCCCGACGAGGCTGTGCAGGAGGCCTACGAAGCAGGTCATCGCGATTTTGGTGAAAACAAAGCCCAAGACCTACAGGCTAGAAAGGATAGATTTCCTGATGATATCCGCTGGCATTTTATCGGGCATTTGCAGCGCAATAAGGTGAAATACATTGCACCTTTTATTCACCTGATTCATGCCGTAGATAGTCTCCGTCTCCTTCAGGAAATCGATAAGCAGGCCAAACGGTTTGATCGAATTATACCGGTGCTTTTGCAAATACACATCGCTCAAGAAGAGTCAAAATTTGGCATGAGTCGATCCGAGGTGATGGAGCTTCTTAGTTCAGAGGAATTAGATCAATTGCAAAATGTGAGGGTAGAAGGTCTCATGGGAATGGCGACGAATACCTCAGACGAGACTCAGATTAGAAGCGAGTTTGAGATCCTCCAATCGATTTTTGAAGAGATCTCGAAATTGGAAACGTCAAAGAATGTAGAAATGAAAACGCTCAGCACCGGCATGAGCAATGATTATAAAATTGCCGTTGAAACCGGATCCACTATGGTGAGGATTGGTTCAGCGGTTTTCAAATAGAAATTATGGCAGCAACAGCGAAAAGTAAGAAAGTGGAGGCCTTAGTTAGTCTTCTACATTCCACCAAATCAGCCGAAGTAATCAGCGCACTCAAGAAAATTCCAGAACAAGGAAATGCCACTTTGATCAAGCCTTTGCTGAGAACCTATTTGGCATGGCCAAACGATCCCGACATTCAAGCGAGAACTCAAAAAATACTTGGGGAACTCAAGACTCAAACTGCGGTTCCAGAGTTGATTTCGGCTCTTGGCGAAGAAGAGTTTGAAACTGTTCGAGCCTTAATTATCTCCGTTTTCTGGCATGCGGGAATTTATCCAACCGATGAGCTGGATGTGCTGATTCAAAATGCGATCAAGGGTGATTATATGGTGGCTATGGAGGTTTTGACAGTGGTCGAGAATTCCGATGTTTTTACAGATCCTGACCTCGTTCAGCAATACATGCTCGATATTGACGAGTATCTCGATAGCAATCCCGAAGCGGACCATGCTTCCATTCTTGAGCAGCTCAAGGATGTTCTCAAAAGTCAGTACAATCTCTAAGATGAAAAACTTTCTATACTCGACAGCCATTTTAGTTCTTTTCGCTTGTTCTGGTCCAACTGAAACTGGCAGGAATAACACAAAGGAATCCGATGAGCAGAGAATCACGCCCTATCAGATTTCTTTCGAAAAGTTCACTCAGAAGGAAGAAGGTTGCCAAGGCGAAGACTGCACAAAGGTAGATATCCAGATAGTTTCACTCAACGCGGGAGATTCAGCAGTATGCGCGAAAGTCAATCAGAGCGTTATATCGGAATACCACGAGATGGTTCGTTCCAGATTGTCTGAATCGATCAATTCAAATAGTGTAGAAGTATTGGCTGGGAAGTTTTTGGAGGGCTACGAGATGTTCAAAGCCGAGTTTCCTGAAGATCCGTCCACCTGGTATTTGGAGATTTCAGCCGAAGAATCCAGTCTCTTGGGAGATTCGGTTTACTGCGTCAATCTTAGTGTGGAAGACTACTTGGGAGGCGCTCATGGAAATAGAGGAAATACTTTGCTGACCTATAGCTTGACAAATGGAAAATTGCTCGATTTGCACAAGATGTACGCTAAGGCGATCAAACCCATTGCCGAGAAGAAGTTCAGAACGAAGTACGAGATAGCCGAAGGCTCATCGTTAAATGAGGCTGGTTTTATTTTCCCGGAAGGAAGTTTTGTTCTTCCCGAAAACATTGGTTATAGCCAGACTGGAATAACCTTGATTTATAATCCATACGAAGTAGCACCCTACGCCATGGGATCAACAGTCATTGACATATCGTTTGAAGAAATTGAAAGCATTGAAAACTAGCCTTCTAGAAAATTTCTGAAACCATAACCCAAATAATTGAGTAAAAAAACGCCCGAGCATTGCCCGGGCGTCTTTGTCCTTACCGACATACAGCTTAAGGGGGTAGTAATGTCAGGCTGCCATAATTGATTCAGTGGTGCTAGGGGGGCCGATTCCCCCGGCGCCTATGGCTAGGACTCTGAAGTAATATCTTTTTCCAGGTTCTAGATTATCCACCAAGCATCGACTTTTCGTGCTATAGCTGATCGTCATCCAATTTCTATCCTTTTCAGATTCATTGGTACAACTCTGGACTAAGTAGTTCTTGCTATTCTTTACCGGAGACCAACTTAATATCAGCTCTCCTTCGTTATCAGTACGTTTTATGCGGAAGTTATCAGGATTTGCGAGAGGTTTGGGTTGGTTATTTCTCTTTCGAAGTTCAAACCCGCTTTTCTCTACTTCTTCACGGTTTCCATTGCTGAAAGCTTCTACATACGAGGCCGCTTGCCTCAATTTTGCGTCGAGGTTTTTGACACAGAGATTTCTCGCTGCTATGGCTCTGCGGTCTCCGTATTCGGCCATTTCTATGGCTTTTGAGAGGGCAATTTGAGCCGAGATCAATTCCTCTATCAACTTTCTGTTTTTACTGTAAACTGTGCTTTCGCTCATACCGGACGCCACACGTTGGGCTTTCTCTACTTTTTCATTCGGGTTCAATCCCCGAAGTCCGATTTTTACTTTTAGCATAATTTAAACAGGCAGTTGTTGCATGCTTTTACTCCATTGCTCAGATGAAGGTTTCGTTTGGAAGAGAAAATTTTTCACTTTCAAGAATACAATTGACTCTTGAACCAGTGATAGGCGCAGTTGTCAAGACTTTCGGTGCAGGCGAAAATTTTCTTTTTGCACAAAAAGGATAATTGATTTTCAGGGACTTAACTTTTTCGAACAGTGTATTTTACATGCTCGTCGAGCAATAAAGCCTCCTGTAGATAGATGTTTGCCTTGGTCATGTCTACGTCTTCTGGACCAGAAAAAGAAACGCTGTAGATCTGCTTTCTGCCTCGATCTAGGAGCCAACCAAGTTCATTGCTCAACTCATTTCCTCGTACAAAGGCCCATTCCACATCTCCGTTTTTCAGAATGTTGAAATAGCATATCCACGATCTTCTATAATAGAAAGGAAGCTTCCATCGCTTTTTGATTTCTAATCCCGAATTTTCCATAACCATCTCGTGCAACAATAGAATGGTATTCGATTGCTTGGTAGAAAGATCTGAAGTAAAAGAATGAATGTCCATGAGCGATTTTTAACAGGAATTGATTTTTATCATAATTCCGCGTGAGCTTATTGACTAAATTAGTAGAGTAAAGAAAAAACAATAACCATGGACAAAACAATAGAGCCTGTAAATTTCAATGCAAGTCAAGAATTGATCGATCACATGGATACCATGTTTGACAGACTGGTGAGGTACAACGATCAAATTGTTAAGGCCGATATATATCTTAAGTCTTTGCGAGAGACACCAGAACGCGCCAAGAAAGTAGAGGTCCGCATTTTCCTTCCTGGAGGAAAAGACATTTTTGTAGAATACGAAGCGGATACCTTTAAAACGGCCGCCCAGAAAAACTACGACCGGCTCAAAGTGATTCTCACCAAAGAGAAGGAGAAATTAAAATCACACCATTAACACAAGTTACTGGGGCTCCTCAAAAACTAAGTTGAGAAGTTTCTTGATCTACCCAATATCAAACATAATTTAATGTCCAAGTTAGGATTATGTGCGTTAATTATCCTCTTCTCTTTTAAAGGATCGGTTCTGTCTCAATCCAGAAATAATGAAAACCTATCTACGGTAATTTTGGAGCTTAATTATAAATCTCCTGGACTTCGAGGAATGGGTGGATATCTCAGTTTGAAAAATCTAAATAGTGGCGAGGAATTTCAAAGTGAAAGTAATAAGCTCAGCTTCAATTCATTCGTTATTGTTGAGAATCTACCTCCCGGGACTTATGAGGTTATAGATTTCAATTTGGAATATGGTGGTGGTTCAATTGGTACAAAAAATTCGAAATTTTTCAACCACTTAAATATAAAGCCATCCAGCAACTACTTTGTTGGAAGTTATCTCGCCAAAAAGGTTAAACCGATTTTTAAGTTCCACATCCAAATATTCAAAGTTTCATCACCGACTGAAGAAAAGATCTTAAAGAAACTGAATAAAAAGTCTGACCGGTGGAGTGAATTAAACTTAGACTTCACGGAGCAGCTTTTAAGAACTGATACCTCGTTGGTAATTGTGCGCGATTAGTTGAGAATTGAATGCCTTGACCTGTCTTCTTCCCGGTGGAGGATGTGAGCTTTTCAGAAGTATGCCGAAAAGTGCTGGCCTACGCATTGCAATGCCGATGTGGTGAACTTTGAGCAGCTAAGGACTGTAAACGTTATGGTATCCACTTACTTTCCACCTCCGTATTTCTGCTTCTTGATCGCAGAAATCCACCTCCTCCATGGGAGGAGGATAAGTCTAGCGCATTCTGGCCTCCTCCTGTGGGTGATGCTCATATTAAGGGAATGGCATATACATTTCTCTTTTTCAATAAGTGGTGGATTGGTACTTCATCTCTGATCGAATGTCGAGCAGCAATAACAGTAAAAAGGTTTTAGCCAAAATCTTGAGTCTATAGAAGTAAAGACAAAAATTAAGTTGAATAAGATTTTCACTGCGTGTGTCCCTTTTTAGCTGAGGTTTTGCGCCTATTCAAATTGATCCTATTGCTGAATTCCCTTAGCGCAAAAATTGCCTTTCGACGTTCTTGACTTTTGCTCCACTTTGCGTCAAGGTAAAGTGGAAAGAAAGATTGATTCATTAACACGCGAGCAAAATGAAAAAAATGATGACAACAGCATTGTCTGTCGATATCTGGGTTATTACACTGTGGAGTGAGTGGGGTTTTCTGAAAAATGAGGAAAAGGTCGGAGGTAGAATTCAATAAGAGTGCTAACTCCCTATGACCCACTAAGGTATCCACTTAATATCCCCAAAATCGGGCTTGCGCTTCTCTAAGAAAGCGTTCCGACCTTCTTTGGCCTCATCGGTCATGTAGGCTAGGCGAGTGGCCTCACCGGCAAAAACTTGTTGACCTACCATTCCGTCATCGGTGAGGTTGAAGGCAAATTTGAGCATCTTGATACTCGTTGGGGATTTCTCCAAAATCTCAAGTGCCCAATCATAGGCCGTGTCTTCTAGCTCTTCGTGAGGAATTACTGCATTAACCATTCCCATTTCGTAAGCTTCTTGTGCCGAGTAGTTTCTACCTAAGAAGAAGATTTCTCGGGCTCGCTTTTGTCCAACCATTTTGGCCAGATAAGCCGATCCATATCCACCATCGAAGCTCGTTACGTCAGCATCGGTTTGTTTGAAGATGGCATGTTCTTTACTCGCTAGAGTCAAGTCACATACTACGTGTAGGCTATGCCCACCGCCAACAGCCCAACCTGGCACTACTGCTATCACCACTTTTGGCATAAATCGAATCAGCCGCTGGACTTCAAGGATGTTGAGTCGGGGCATTCCATCTTCGTCCACGTATCCTTGGTGACCTCTGGCTCTTTGGTCGCCGCCGCTGCAGAAAGCCCATCCACCATCTTTCGGTGAAGGTCCTTCACCTGAAAAAAGAACCACTCCGATGGAAGTGTCTTCACGAGCATCGAGAAAGGCTTCGTAAAGCTCCTTCACCGTTTTTGGCCGAAAGGCATTTCTAACCTCTGGTCTATTGAACGCTATGCGCGCCACGCTTCCATATTTTGCATATGTAATGTCTTCGTAGTCTTTTACCGTTTTCCAATCAGCTTTGCTCATGGCTCTGTATTAAAGTGTGGCTAAAAACTCTGCCGTCTTTTGTTCTATTTCTTCTTTGTTGATGCTTTCAACGGATCTATCAAAGGTCTCTCCCGTGATTTTTTCGTAGAGCTCGCGGTAACGAGAAGCGATCATCTCCACTCGATCTGGAGTCATCTCGGGAACTTGCTCACCGTCTTTGCCTTGAAAGCCGTTTTCAATTAGCCATTCCCTCACAAATTCTTTGGAAAGCTGCTTTTGAGCCTCGCCCTTCCCTTGCCTTTCCTCATAGCCATCTGCATAGAAATAACGAGAAGAGTCAGGAGTGTGAATCTCATCCATGAGCATCACGTCACCATCTTTCAATCCAAATTCGTATTTCGTATCAACGAGTATCAAACCTTTCTCAGCAGCCATTTCAGTTCCTCGCTGAAAGAGCATTCTCGTGTAATCCTCTAGTTGAGTATAGTAGTGTTCAGGTACGATTCCCAGAGCAATGATTTCTTCACGAGAAATATCCTCATCGTGACCTTCCTCGGCTTTAGTTGCAGGAGTAATGATGGGCTCTGGGAATTGATCGTGCTCCTTCATACCATCTGGCATAGGGACTCCGCAAAGAACTCTCTTTCCCAAGCGGTACTCTCGCCAAGCATGACCGGTGAGATATCCTCTTATCACCATTTCCACTCTGAAAGGTTCGCATCGATGACCCACAGCCACATTCGGAGCCGGTGTGTCGACCAACCAATTTGGGCAGATATCAGCTGTGGCTTTGAGAAACTTTGCTGCGATGAGGTTGAGAATAGCGCCCTTCCCGGGAATACCTTTCGGTAAAATCACATCGAAAGCAGAGATGCGATTACTCGCCACCAACACGAGATGATCGTTTCCAATTCCGTAAACATCACGCACCTTTCCATGATAAACCGAGGTTTGATTGGGAAATGAATATTCAGTCTGGGTTGAGACTTCCATTTAGTTTTCTGGTTTTTTCTGGTCGAAGGCTTTGATGATTCTTTTCACCAGAGGGTGACGCATCACATCTCTTTCGTTGAGCCAAATAATTTTAACTCCTTCGACTCCGTCTAAATTTTCAATGCTGTATTTAAGGCCGCTGGTCTGTTTTTTTGGCAGATCAATCTGCGTGAGATCTCCCGTGATTACAAACTTGGCGGTTTGTCCCATTCTCGTCAAGAACATCTTGAGCTGAGAAATAGTTGCGTTTTGTGATTCATCCAAAATCACGAATGCCTTATCTAGGGTGCGTCCTCTCATGTAAGCGAGTGGGGCGATCTGGATCGTTCCCGATTCCAGGTAATCGCGTAACCGCTCTGGTGGAATCATGTCTCGGAGAGCATCGTAGAGTGGTTGCAAGTAGGGGTCGAGTTTATCTTTTAAATCTCCGGGAAGGAAGCCTAGATTTTCTCCAGCCTCAACTGCTGGTCTGGTCAAGATGATCTTCCGAATTTGTTTTTGCTTTAAAGCACGAACGGCTAGAGCCACCGCTGTGTAGGTTTTTCCAGTCCCGGCAGGTCCAATCGCAAAAACAAGATCACTTTCATCAACCGCTTCCACTAGGCGCCTTTGATTGGCGGTTTTTGCTTTGACTTTGAGTCCATTGTTTCCATGAACGAGGACAGTGTCTCCTCCGGCGTTCGTTAATAGACTCGGAGCGTCATCAGTCAAAAGACGTTCTATATTGCTTTCGGTAAGTCGATTGTACTTATCGAAATGCTGCATAAAGAGGTTCATCTTCTGTTCGAAAATATCGATCTCTTCCTCTTCTCCAATGGCCTTAAGCATATTGCCGCGGGCAATCACTTTAAGTTTTGGAAAGTGTTTGGTGATAAACTGAAATTTCTTGTTGTTGACACCCAATATCTCAATCGGGTCTACGTGTTCAATCGGGATTATTCTTTCGCTCAAACGCTCTTAAATATGCTGTTTTTTACCTCACACAAAGGGAAACGTCCCTTGGTAATTTTCTTACTTTTGGTATTCAAAAATAAAGAATATTTCGGCGTCGGAGCCACCGACTTTTTCACATGCCAATCGTCACCCTCACCTCGGACCTAAATACGAAGGACTATTACCTCGCAGCCGTTAAGGCAGCGGCATACAGCCAAATTCCCGATGTGAAATGGGTAGACATTTCAAACCATATTCCACCCTTCGACATGGCCAAGGCCGCCTTTGTGTTAAAGAATGTTTGGAAAGAATTTCCAGAAGGTACGATTCATATTGTCGGTGTGGCTTCTGATTGGTCGCGTGAAACTCCTTACGCCATTGTGAAGGTAAAAGGTCAGTATTTCATTGGTACCGATAATGGATTCTTCTCTTTGCTTTTCCCTGAGGATATCGAGGTGGAGTGGATCCGCAATTTGAAACTCAATGGCGACGAGGATCTTAGCTTTCCTACCAAGTCCATTTTTGTTTCTGCCGCAGCCAAAATAGCTTCAAGTCAAGAGCTTGATAGTTTTAGCGAAGGCGCAGAGGGCTATAAAAGAAGACCTCTTCCAATTCCTGTGGTAGAGCCCGATAACCTTAGAGGAATGGCCATCTACATTGATTCTTACGGTAACGTAATCACCAATATTACTCGCGATCTTTTTGAGCGCGAAGTTGGCTCTAAACCCTTCAATATCGTGGTGAGAAGGGGAGACTCAGATTTGAACAAAATCTCAAGAACATACAATGAGGTACCCCAGGGCGAGAAGGTTGCCCTTTTTACAGAAGAAGGGTTTTTGGAAATTGCCATCAATCACGGCGTAGAAGGAAGCGGAGGAGGAGCAGCAGACCTATTGGGCTTGCGCGAAAACGACATCATCCGGGTAGAAATTCTGGACGACTAGAGATTTCGTAAATTGCTAATGCAATTATGTCTGTAAAATCAAGTCAATTTAAAAAGATGAATACCGCACAGCGCTTCAATTATTTGCGCGACCGCGGCAAGTATATTGACTCTAGATCATTTGGTACTTATCGGGTTCATTTATATCAAGCTGAGGGATTTTTTACTGAGGTTTGGATGAGTCCAGGGACAGATCAAGTGCGCTGGATTGAAGTGGCAGATTCTAATAAAGTCGCCCAGAATTACACCAAAAATCTTGATCTGAAAAAAGAGCTAGGTCTATAAATTCCAGATCTCCCAGCTGCTCTCCGCTTGAATCTTTAGCATGCTCAGTCCATTGAGGATTGTAGCTCCTTTGCTTTCTCCTTCTGCTAAAAACCTGGTTTTCTCTGGGTTGTAGATGAGATCGTACAATAAATGATTTGATGTGATGCCTTCATAAGCAATAGCTGGTAAATCGTCAACATTCGGTGAAGTGCCGAGAGGAGTCGTGTTTACAATCAACCGATGCCATTTAACCGCATTCTCATTACATTCTTCATAGGAAATTTGAGAATTGCCTCCAGGGTTCCTACTCACTTTTAGCACGTCAAGCCCTATTTTCTTTAGAACGTGGATCACCGCCTTTGATGCCCCGCCAGTTCCCAGTACTAACGCTCTTTCCATCCCGTGCTCTAAAAACGGCTTGAGACTGTTTTCGAAACCAATCACGTCAGTATTATATCCAATCGTTTGTCCTCCGAAAAATCGAACCGTATTTACCGCACCGATCGATTCCGCGATTGGGTCAAGTCGATCCAAATACGGTATGATCTCCTCTTTGTAGGGAATAGTAACATTGAGTCCAAACAGATTGGGAAGCTGAAAGACTTCTTGGATATTTTCCATCGTATCCAGCTCGAAGTTCTCGTATGAAGCTTCAATTGCCTCTGATTCAAACTTCTTAGTAAAATACCCTTTGGAGAAGGAGTGAGAGAGTGTCTTTCCGATTAAACCGTAGCGTTTCACACTAGGCCTTTTTGGGAGCAAACCGATCCATAACAAAGATGATTACGATTCCCGCAATTGCTAAAGCTACAGCCAAGATGGGCTGTGAATCAACGCCATTAAGCTCGGTAAACGTGGATGGTAAGATGTTTTCTTGAACGAGTGGAACGATTTCTTCGTCCGATTCGCCTTTATGTTTCACGAAGCTTTCGAGAGTGTTTTTCCAGGGCCAAAGCTTGTTTAATGATCCAAGTAAAAAGCCACTCAAAACGGCAATGGTGACATCGTGATAACGGGCAAACATCCATTTGAGGAAACGGCTAAAGGCCAAAATTCCTAAAGCGCACCCACCTCCGAAAATCCCGATAGCTACTAAGTCTCGATCGTTTACTGCTTGTAGAATGGTGGAGTATGATCCAAGCAATAGGAGAATGAAACTCCCTGAAATACCTGGGAGTATCATCGCACAAATGGCAATCATTCCACTGGCGAAGAGATACCAAGTTGCTCCTGGATCTTCTACAGGAGGCAATTCTGTGATGAGGTAAGCGATTACTGCACCTGCTCCGAAGCCGAAGTATCTCGAGCCCGACCAATTCTTTATTGACTTTGCCACTAAAGGTACACTTGCCAGTACGAGCCCAAAGAAGAACGACCAAATTGCGATAGGATGATTGTCTAATAAAAAGGTGATGACCTTAGCAAGACTAACTAGGCTGATGAAAATTCCCGCAAAGAGTCCGATCAAAAAATTGCCATTTACTTCTTCCCAAAAGGCTTTAATACCTTTTTTAAAGAGCACTTGGATGGAATAGAAATTAACCTTGTTTATAGTGTTTATTAACTCCTCGTAAATACCTGTGATAAAGGCGATGGTTCCACCTGAGACTCCTGGAACAACATCTGCTGCGCCCATACCAACACCTTTAAGCGCTAGAATCAAGTAATCTCTGGTCGATCTCATTAATATACCATTATGGATGGATCAATTTCTTTTGCCCATGCTTCGATTCCCCCTTTGAGGGAAAGAACATTTTCTAAGCCTTTTTCTTTGCGCAGAATATGTACCATAGCTTGAGAACGCGATCCGCTTTTGCAATGAATAACTACCGTTTTCTCTTTTTCAACCTGATCGATTCTTTCTAAAAGGCTGGCCATGGGTATATGCAATCCACCCATATTCCCAGAATCTACTTCGTGAATTTCTCGAATATCAATGATTTGAATTTCTTCATTATTGTCAAGTTTCTGCTTGAGCTCGTGGACGGTAATGTTTGACATTATAGAGGTTATGGCCGCATTTTAGCGGCTATTTCTTGAGGTAAAAATTCGAAAAAAGTATCACCCCTCAAGCCTATTCTCAGAGTTTCGAGAGGAATTACATCATGAGGTGCAATGTTTCCAAGGTTGACATTATGACCGATCAATTTGATGAACCAGACTTGCTGGGCTTTTTGAGGAGCTTCCCATAGGATGTCTTCTGAGTTTACCTTGGCGAGTATCTTATTTACTAGCACAACGTGTGCTGTTCCGTTGGGGCGATAGATTCCAACGTTGCCGCTTTCACGAGCCTCAGCTATCACCTTCCAAGAACCAGCCCGTAGTTCTGTATCCATCATTTTCACCCATTTTCCAGGGGCGATTAATATCCCTTCTTCTTTTGAACCGACCTCTGAAAGTACCCTAAAATCTTTGGCTAATTGAGAAATGAAATTGAGTTTCTCCTCATGAGGAAGATGGATAGAACCGTCTGATACTTCGCAAGTTTCAAGGTTTAAATCTCTCATTAGTTTGCGGTACTCGTCAAACATGCCTCTCACCACAAACGCTTCAAAAAGCGTGCCTCCCACGTAGACTTTCATGCCTGCATCGTGGTATAGTTTAATCTTCTGTTTAAGATCTTTGGTCAAGTATGAAGTACCAAAACCCAACTTGACAATATCGGTTAGTGTGCCATTGGCATCGAGAAAATTCTCTGCACTCTGCAGACTTAGTCCCTTGTCCATCACCATTGTGAGGCCATTATTTCTTGGTCTTTCGGTGCGTTCTGGTATGAAAGGTAAATCAAAGGTCATTTTCCTGCTGCGCTTTATCTTGAATCTCGATTAAGCTTGCAATATTCGGAAATTGTCGGACTTCCGGGAAAATTCTTAAAAAGTATTTTACTCCTTCTGGGTTTTCAGAGGCTGTGTAAATATATAAATCAATAGCTTGTTGTTCTCTGCCACATTTTATTAAATACCTGATTTTTTGCCACTTAAGGTCGTTGTCTTCAGGTATTTTTTCAATGGCTTGATTGATGATTTCCAATGAAATTAAATAATTGCCCGCAGACGAAATTTCCGCTAAAGTCAACCAAGATTCAGCATCATCAGGAAAAATTTTGATCATTTCCTCTAGATGGGCCTTGGCTTTTTCAAGCTGATTAGATTTTATGTATGCCTCAACTAATATATGGCGGTTGTCCAGATGGAAGTCATCTTTTTTTACGGCTTCTTTATAGTGTGAGATGGCGTTTACAAGATCGCCTTCATGCTCCCGAATTGCCCCTATTCCCATTAAAGCCTCTATATACTCTGGATCGATAGCTAAGGCCTTTTTGTAGTTCAACTCGGCATGATTCCACATTTCGAGACGTTCTTGACATTCGCCAATCGCCGTATACACTAGTGGGTTTTCGCTATCGTATTGCAAAGAGTCTTTGTAAGCCTCAATCGCCGCTAGGTCCATATTCATTGCGGTGAGTACATTTCCCTTCAGGATATATCCTCCAATAAAATCTCCCCGGATAGCGGTGCAAAAATCAACAGCTTCTATGCTCTTTTCGTAGAGGCCGATTTTGTCGTAGCACATGGCAATATTGTACCAGGCCACAAAATTGTAAGGAAATTGGTCGAGGTATTTCTGAAAAAACTCAATACCCAGTTCTATCTCATTTGCCATTTCATAGCAATAACTCAATTCAAATAAACCCGCCTCGTAATCTGGGTTGATGGTTAGCGACTCTTTTATGCTTTCTATGGCGCCTTTGTAATCATTGGCTATTTGCTGTTCGTAAGCTAGGTCTAGGAAAATCTGATCTCTGTTTTCAGGCGACACCTTGAGTGCTCTCAAAAGGCAAGCTCGCGTTCCTTCATGATCGTTTAACTTACGGTGAACTACTGCTTTAAAAAGGAGCATTTCGGTGTTGGTTGGTTCAGCTGCCTCAAGAAACTGTAGAATGTCCAAAGCTTTGTCAGATTCTTCAGTGGCTGCATAAACATGAGCTTTTTTTAATAGCAGGGCAGACATATCAGGGAATAAAGAAAGACCGTGGTTGACAGCAAATTTCGCTTTGCGGTAATTGGTCTTGTCGAGGTAATAATCCACTAAAGCCTCTACTTCTTCTACATCAAAGTAATAGGCGTCCCTCGACTTTAACATCTGCTCAAATTTATCGATCAAACTCGAATCAGACTTGGGGAAAAGATTGTCTGTGTATTCCGTCATTGGTGCGTCTTAATCAATGAGTTCTCTCAAATTTAGAAAACCACAAGCCTTTTGCGCATTCATTGCATCGTTTCTTGTTAACAACGATACTATGAAAAAATCCTTGTTCTGATGATGGTCATTTTATAAAAGGCGAGCAAAGATAGATGAAACAAAAGGCAGAAAAAAGGACTTTCGAAGTTGAAAACTACCTTTTTCCATAGGTTTGAAAATCGACTCGAATAATAACTTTGCTAAAAATTTACAGACATTGACACTGATTAAATCCATTTCCGGTATACGAGGTACCATTGGCGGAAAATCTGGAGATAACCTTACTCCAATAGACATAGTGAAATTTGCAGCGGCTTATGGCTCAATTTTGCAAACAAGCAATGGCAAAAAAGACGTAAAAGTGGTTATAGGGAGGGATGCTAGAAAAAGTGGCCCCATGGTGCGTGATCTTGTTTCCACCACTTTGGTGGGAATGGGGATGGAAGTCATCGATCTAGGACTTAGCACTACTCCAACTGTAGAAATTGCTGTCCCCGAAGAGAATGCGCACGGAGGAATTATCATTACTGCCAGCCATAATCCTGGTCAATGGAATGCACTGAAACTGCTCAATGAAGAAGGAGAATTCATTTCCGCAGAAGCTGGTCAGAAGGTGATTTCTATTGCAGATGCGTTGGAAATGAGTTTTGCGGAGATTGATGCCATGGGGTCTCGTCGTGTTAATGAATCGTATCTGCATCGACACATTGAACTAGTTCTCAATCATCCTTTAGTTGATAAAGAGGCAATTGCTCAAGCCAATTTTAAAGTAGCCATTGATGCAGTTAATTCAAGTGGAGGAATTTTTGTTCCAGCTCTCTTACAAGAGCTTGGCGTTGCATCAATTGAGAAATTGTTCTGCACTCCCAATGGAGATTTCCCTCACAATCCGGAGCCACTGCCCGAGCATTTAACAGACCTTTCTTCTGCTGTGGTAGAAAAGGGTTGTAACCTCGGCATCATCGTCGATCCAGATGTCGACCGCTTGGCATTTGTGAGTGAAGATGGGAATGTGTTTGGAGAAGAATATACTTTGGTGGCTGTTGCTGATTATGTTCTTTCACGGGAAAAGGGAAATACCGTTTCAAACTTATCTTCCACAAGGGCCCTCCGAGATGTGACAGAAAAACGAGGTGGGAAGTACTATGCATCTGCTGTTGGTGAGGTGAATGTAGTTCAGAAAATGCGAGAAGTGAATGCAGTAATTGGGGGAGAAGGAAATGGTGGAATTATCGATCCTAAGCTTCATTACGGAAGAGATGCCCTCATAGGTATTGGACTCTTTTTGACTCATTTGGCAAAAAGCGGAAAGAAGATGAGTGAATTGCGAAATGCATATCCATCTTATTTCATGTCTAAGAATAAGATCCAACTGACCGCTTCAGTTGATGTAGACGCAATTTTGGAAAAAGTGGCTGCGAAATATGATATGGAGGAAGTTAATACCGTTGATGGTGTGAAGATTGATTTTCCCGATGAGTGGGTTCACCTCAGGAAATCCAATACGGAACCGATTATCCGCTTGTACACTGAGTCCAAATCGCCAGAAGCCGCAGAGGACTTGGCGCATAGAGTAATGGCTGAAATTGGAACGATGATTTCGTAAATTTGCGGTTTATGGAAGTATATTTCGACAATGCAGCGACGACTCCAATAGCCCCAGAAGTTTTGGAGGTAATGGTTCCTTTGCTTAAGGAAGATTTTGGCAATCCCTCTAGTACACACCATGTGGGGAGAAAAACCAAATCAGCCATCGAAATGTCGAGGAAAGCGATTGCCAAACTCCTACATTGCTCTCCCATGGAAATTTGCTTCACTTCCGGAGGTACTGAAGCAGACAATATGGCCATCAATGGTGCAGTGAACGAACTTGGGGTCACGCGAATCATCTCCTCAATGGCAGAGCATCATGCTGTCCTTCATACCGTCGAATATTTCGATAAATTAGGGAAAGTTGAGCTTGATATGGTTCGCCTTACCGATAAAGGTCATGTTGATATTGATCACCTTAGAGAGCTTCTTTCGTCAAGCGATAAAAAAACCCTTGTATCTCTCATGCACGCCAACAACGAGATTGGCACTATGATTGACATTAATGAAGTTGGTGCACTGTGCGAACAGTACGGAGCATTGTTTCATTCGGATACAGTGCAAACAATGGGGCATTTCCCTATGAATTTGGCTGAGACCAAAGTCCATTTTATCACCGGAGCGGCGCATAAATTTCATGGTCCAAAGGGGGTTGGATTCTTGTACATTAATAGCAGTACGCACGTTGATTCTCTCATCAAAGGCGGTTCTCAGGAAAGAAATCTTCGAGCGGGTACCGAGAATGTCTATGGAATCGTTGGAATGGCCAAGGCACTTGAAATTGCATTAGAAGATGTTGACGGACATCGACAACATATTCAATCCATCAAGGACTACATGTGCAAGCGACTGAGAGAAGAAATACTAGGTGCCGAATTTAACGGGTGTTTAGAACGAAGTCTCTATACAGTTTTGAATGTGCGACTCCCCAAGTCAGACAAAGCCGATATGCTCCTCTTTTTGCTCGACATTGACGGAATTGCTTGTTCTGGTGGTAGCGCCTGTTCGAGCGGTAGCAATCAGGGAAGCCATGTCTTAAGAGCGATCAAAGCGGATACAGATATGCCGAATGTGAGATTTAGCTTTAGTCGATACAGCACAAAAAAAGAGGTAGATTACGTTGTTGCACAACTGACCAAGCATTTGGTAAAGGAGGAGGAGCAACTTGTATCTTAAGATGAAGAGAGCTTTCCTTATTCTAATTCTCGCTGGCTTTTTTTTCAGCTAGTTCTGGTTTGTAGCCAAAAAGACGGTTCTTTTTGATCATTACATCCACATAGTTGGGCACCATCTTTTCCCAGCCTGGTTCGCCATTTCGAATCATTCTCAATGCAGTACGGCTTTGAATCCAAAGAACATCTGGATCGTGTTCTTGTAAATCCACAATTCGAGAATTATATAAAAGGTAGTCGTAGAGTGGCCTCAATCGAGGATGAACCTCCATATTCTTGGTGGTCACCAAATCCGTTTCTCCTTCCATGAGTGAAGGATACACATAGACCTTCAAATCTCTCGAGAAGAGAATTCCGAAGGCTTCCAAAATTCCTCCATCTAAATCTCGGTAGTATTTTTCGTCAAACAGCGCATCTAGGTTATTCGTTCCCATGATTAAGCCGAGACGCTTTTTGGTCATGGTCGAGAAATAGCGAATGAGCTTGTAGTATTCTTGGTAATTAGAAATAAGCACAGTTTGCCCCAAGGAACAAAGGATATCGGCTCTATCGATAAAGTCCTGTTCGTCCAGATCACCTCCGGAGGTAAGATTACTCAAAGTAATTTCAAAAAGAACTTGAAGATCGTCTTGTTCCACCTTGTTTTCTTTCACGAAAGCATTATAGCCATTGATAATCATATCAATGTTCACCTTGGTCACTGGTCTAAAGCTTCCGCGAATGGTGAGGATGTTTTTCTTGTAAAGAAGATCAGATGGTTGAAGATTTTTCCCATCAGGGCTGAAAATCACCGCGTCGGTGAATCCATTTTTCACCAACTGAAGGCTGAGTAGTCGATTGTCTACACCGGCAAAGTCAGGCCCTTCCATCGAGATCATGTCAATTTCTATTTGATCTCTTGTGAGGTTATCGTAAAGCGACTGAAGGTAATCTCTTGGATTTTGGTAGTAGAAATAACAACCGTAGAGCATATTTACACCGATTACTCCTATCGTTTCTTGTTGGAGTTGGGCTTCATTTTCGTGAAGCTTTACATGGATTACTATCTCGTTGGGCTCTTTTTCAGGAGATGTTTGGAACTTGATTCCCATCCAACCGTGCCCCTGATACTTCTTTCTGAAGTCAATCGTTGCGATGGTGTTTGCATAGGAAAAGAATCTTCTGGACGGATGATTCTCACGGCTAAGTCTTTTCTCAATAAGGCCGTACTCATGTTCTACCATCTTACGAAGGCGAGGCTCGCAGACATATCTATTTTTTGCTTCCTTCCCATAAATCGCATCACTCACATCTTTATCGTAAGCCGACATGGCCTTCGCAATTGTCCCCGATGCACCACCAGCCCTGAAGAAATGTCTCACCACTTCTTGACCAGCGCCTATTTCCGAAAAGGTTCCGTAGATATCAGGATCTAAATTTATCCTGAGTGCTTTTTGTTTGGAGGTAAGAATTACCCGTTCCAATATTCTGTGCGTCTTTTTTGTTGTTCAAAACTACAGTGTTTCGGGTAAAGTAACCAACTATCTCAACCTTTTTTCAACACCTCCTGTTTGCTGCAAAAGTCTATTTTCGCAATCATGCGTTTTACTTTCTTAGGAACTGGAACGTCTCAAGGAGTTCCAGTAATTGGATGCGAATGTGAAGTATGTACTTCTAATGATGCAAGGGATAAGCGTATGCGTACTTCTGCAATGGTGGAGGTAGATGGGAATACTCTGGTGATTGATACCGGTCCTGATTTTCGTCAGCAAATGCTGCGCAACACCCCGACGGATATGCCCAAGGTCCTCTTCACCCATGAGCATAAAGATCACATCGCGGGGCTTGATGATATTAGAGCGTTCAACTTCAAATACCGAAAGCCGATAGAGATTTATTCCACTCGAAGAGTGCAAGAAGCCCTGAAGCGAGAATATCACTACGTCTTTGAGGCGATGAAATATCCCGGTGTTCCACAGGTTAATCTACACGATATCACTGGAAAAGACACTTTCGAGGTCAATGGGACAAAAATTCAGTGCATCAATGTGCTGCATTACAAGCTTCCTGTTCTAGGATTTCGAATAAGAAACCTGGCCTATATTACCGATGCCAATTACATTGCGTCCGAGGAGAAAGACAAGCTTCGTGGACTAGATGTATTGATAATTAACGCGCTCAGGAAAGAGAAGCACATTTCCCATTTTAACCTAGAAGAAGCGCTTGAGCTCATTGCCGAGCTCAAACCGAAGCAATCCTATTTGACTCATATATCCCATATGTTGGGTCTTCAATCATCAGTAGAATTGGAACTTCCTGATTCTGTGAAGATAGCATTCGACGACTTGGTTTTGAATTTGTAGACCCATGTTAGGAGTTCTGCTTTACAGGTTTTTCTGGATTAAATTCACAACTGGCTTTATCCTGAAGTATTTTTCGATTCTTATTTTAGTAAGGATCAACCAATTAACACTCAAACCCTATGAAACGAGCTTTACTTTTTTTCCTAATCATTTCTAGTTCTGCTTTTTCTCAAAGCAATTACATTTTTACAGCGACTGACGTTGATGGAGTAGTTCACAATACCCAAGATTATTTTGATCAAGGCAAACCGGTCATGATCATGAGCTTTGTTGACTATTGGGGTGTGTATTGGTCTATTCATGAGGAAGGTGGAATCGTGGATCTATACAATACGCTTGGTCAAGGAGGAACTGGTGAGGTCGTTATTCTTTACATAGCAGGGTTTGGTTTCGATACCGAGGCAGAGATTTATGATGTGGATTATTCTTCTGACTTAGGGACTGGTTATGAAAATGTAGATCTAACTGCTGGTCATGACATTCCCGTTATCGTTGCTACGAATAATCCTGAAGTGAACGCAAATCCGAAAGGAGAGTGGGTGTGGCTTTGTCCAGAAGACGGGTTTGCTTATTTGTTTGGCTCCACTCTGTCTGCGCAGGACATGTTAGCGAACTTGTACAGTCAATGCTGCACAGAGATGGAAGGGGAAGATGTAGGAGTCTCAAATATCAGTGCGGCATCAGTATGTGCTGCGAATGAGTTCTCTTACACCATTACAAACTATTCTCTAGTCTCTTCTGCTGACTTTGATATAAATGTATTTGCCAATGGCCAGTTGATTGATACGTTCACATACACGGAAACTTTGGAAGGATGCGAATCCGAAACATTGGAATATTTGAACCCGTCAATTAATGAGCTTGATACTGTATTGATGGCCATTGATCAGTTCGATTACAATCAGGATAATGATTCTGCAATGACGATTCTCAATCAAATTGACACCGTTGGTAATACTCTTAAGATTGAAGTGCTTAATCCAACTGTAACAGATTGGATCGGAGCAACCTCGTCGAATTATTCATTTGGACCTAGTGCTCAATCTAATTGGGAGGGTTATGCCTTTCTCAATTCTGGATGTAACTTGGTTACAGTATTTTCCTCTGAAGGTTCTCAGTCTCAAGACATGGTCATCTTTGGGAGTGTTGATGAAAATGACAATTATGTTGATACACTTTTCTATGGAGAAGTCCAGGAGCTAGCCTTTGAAGAGCAATACTTCTTATTCGTTGAGGAAGAGTCTGCAATTGTGAAAACTTGGGGATATGTTTTTGAAGATGTAAACGAGACTCAACAATTCTCACCTTATGCCCCGAGAATTCAGGGCATTCAAGTAAACCATGGAAGTCAAACTACTTTTACAGATAGTGAAGGATATTATGAGTTCGATCTTGAACCTGGAGAAAATACGAGCATCGTTTACGATGAGTCGATTTGGCCTGTCTATACTACCCCAAATGCTGGTCTATACGATTCATATAATATCTTGCACAACTTTGGTCTCAATTCAGATGACCCCATCTGGGAGTTATCTACAAGTCTAGATCCTGGATTTCCGTACTTATGCGAAGTTGACATCTTCAATTACATGTATATCTCAAATGTAGGAAACCAGCCTACCTCAGGCGAGCTAACTTTTACTTACGATCCCCTTCTCACTCTTCAGAGTGCAAGCCCGACTCCGATTTCTGTAAATGGAAATACTTTGACCTTTTCAATTCCTGAGCTACCGTATGGCGGAGGAATGGGGGTAAATATTCTATTCGGCGAATTAGCGGCAAATCTGCTAGGGGAAGAATTAACAGCAGAGTATACTCTGGTGTCCTTTAATGACGATGGAGCGATTGCTAATACATCTTCTGGTTCTGAAACCGATACACTGTTTTGTGCCTTCGACCCAAACGACAAATATGGTTATCCGCTTGGAGAAGGAGAGGAGGGACTCATTCCAGCCGATACTCCCTTAAAGTATAGAATCCGATTCCAGAATACGGGAAATTTGCCAGCGACAACGGTAGTTATACGCGATACGTTGCCTGAGACGCTTAATTGGCAAAGTTTTGAGCCTGCGGGTGCCACTCACGATGTTGTCATCACCATGAATTCAGACACCAGAGAAGTGGTATGGACCTTTAATGATATTCAGCTTCCAGATAGTGCTAGCGACCCTCTCGGTAGTATCGGGACATTGTGGTTTGATATTGAGATGAATGATCTTGAGCAAGGAGAAACCATAGAGAACACTGCTTATATCTTCTTTGATCAGAATGAAGCAATCGTTACTAATACGTCGCTTCACACGATTGATGGGTTTTTGAGTACCGAAGAATTAATATCACCAGAAATTCGTCTTTACCCAAATCCGGTTCGCAACATCCTTTCTGTAGACAATCAACTTGAATTGGGAGTTGTATTTGAAATACTGGATGTAAACGGTCGATTAGTTGTTGATGGAGTTTTGAATGCTCACCGCATTGACGTCACAAGTCTTCAACAAGGGCTTTATCTCTTGAAATTCAGGGGGGCGGGGATTGTAGAAAAGTTTATGGTGGTGAAGTAGAATTTACTGCGTTTGTTCATTCAAACACTCTTTTATGGCCCTCGTAATATCTCCATATTCTTCCTGAACCCATTCCCATAAAGACTTCCAATAGAGGCATTCTTAGGGTGTCAGGTTTATTAGTCATCCAAACTGCGCAATTTCGATCAATACATCTCCAATACAGGTTAACCATGTCAGTGTAGCGCTCATATCCAACAAAGAAAGTACTGTCTAAAGTGTGAGTGATGGTGTGCTCAATCGCACTTTTCCTAATTGTATCAGATTCTAAGTACTCAATTGAGAACCAAGAAGAATTATAGTTGAATATCCATATTCCGCTAGGCTTTGATTCTTTAAATGCTCCACTCAGCACTTCAGCGGTCACTAAGTTCTTGATTGGTAAACCAACTGAATCTCTTTCCCTAAATCTGCTTCCTCATCTGGAAGTAGTAATGTGTTGAGTGAATTTTCCATTCTCTATTTTAAAGTCTTCATAATAACCCTTGATCGTATCGCCCTCAAGGACAAAAAAGTAATCGCCATTCTCTGGCTCTTGAGCCGAGGCATAGACAGAGAACAAGGAAAATAGAATCAACCAACGCATTCTTTCAAGAGTAGGCAAAAAAGTTTCGCTGACCAAAACTACTTCGATCATAAATTAACCAATCTGAATTTATTTCGTAAATTGCGTTACGTAAAATACGTAACGCAATTAACGCAACACGATGAATCCCTTTTTAATTCACGGATATACGAGTAAGAAATACTTCTGCGATAGAGAGGACGAAATGTCCTTGCTCAAAGAGAACATTGAAAATGGTAGAAATACAGTGCTCTTTTCTTGGAGGAGGATGGGAAAGACTACCTTGATCAAATACTTTCTAGAAGAGTTGAAGAGAACTAAAAGGGCTGATACGCTTTATGTTGATCTTTTGGCTACCAGAAACGTGGAAGAGGCCATAAAAGCCATCACTGCCGCAACTTACGAGAAGTATGGCAAAACAAAAAAGGGTCTGAGTCAGCCCTTTCAAAGATTGATCGGCAGACTTGGATTAGATGTAAGTTTTGATCCGAATACGGGAGTCCCCACTCTGGGATTTAACATGAGCAAGTCACACACTCCAGAGTCATCTCTGCAAGCCATTGGTGAATTCCTTACCACTGAGAAAAACAATGTGGTCGTTGCCATTGATGAGTTTCAACAAATCTCTCATTATTCTGACGAGAATGGTGAGGCAGTATTTAGAACTTGGATGCAGAGCTTTCCCAAGCTTCGGTTCATCTTTAGTGGAAGTCATCGTGGAATCATGACATCGATGTTTACATCCGAAAAACGACCATTCTATCGCAGTGCAGAGTTAATGTCATTAGGTGTAATTGAACCAAAAAAGTACTCAAGGTTCATTATTTCTCATTTCAAAAGAGGGGGGAAGTCAATTTCACCTGAAGTGATCGCTACTCTATTTGATTGGAGTCTCGGACAGACCTATACTATTCAACTCATTTGCAATAAGCTCTACGCACGATATGAAAGAGTAGACGCTAAAGAGCAGGAATCTGTACTGGAAGAAATTTTGAATCAGGAGTCTGTCTTTTTTTCTCAATACGTCAACCTCCTCAGCAAGACACAATGGAAGGTACTCAAGGCCATTGCGAAGAACGATTTTGTCAAAAATCCCCTTTCCTCAGATTTCATCCAATCAAATAAGCTAAAGGCGGCCAGCTCTGTGAAAACAGCTCTGAATATGCTGCAAAAGAAAGAGATAGTCGTCAAAGATGGTGATTCATATAGGGTTCACGATATCCAGCTGATGAGATGGATTCAAAGGCTTTGATCATTCAGGAATTGGAATGCTGTAAACGAATCTCAGCGAGGTAATAATTCCATCTTCAAAAGTGAAATTGAGTGGATCATTGCGGTTATCACCAAATCGGAGAATGCTCATCCTGAAGTCAATTTGTTCATCTTTTCGATATTGCTCGTAGCTTCTTCCCAGTGCATATCCTAATCTTCCTTCAACAAAAAAATCACCGAAGACCTGCCTCCTAGCAAAGAGGCTAAGATCGATGCTGGCTCTTTCCATATAAGTCCCTCTAGATTCTTCTTCTAAATCAAAAGAGGTGATCAACCCAAAATGAGAGATTCCTACGGTAAGCTTTTCACTGTAGTGGTAGTTAAGCTTCCCGTAAATAGGGAAGAGTCCCGACACACTCCATTTAGGCTTGAACTGCCACAAGACATCCACCAAAGGAACCAAAAGTGGGCCTCCAAGTTCCTGATTGAAGAGGAATCCATACCTCAACCTAAGCTTCTCGTGGTAGCACTTTTCGTAAAGCCCTATTGCGCCAAACTGCCATGCTCCGCTGCTTGGGTTGTTAAAGTCGGTCATATATCTCGGAACAAAGAGCAATTGAAAAGCACGGTCATTAGTCAGTTTTTGAACTATTCCTGTTTGAACGATAAATCCGTATAGCTGAAGGTCCTCCGCGGATATATCCTCCGAGTCAAAATCATAGGATACGGTACTTTGATTGAAAGTGATATTGTTGAACCAGACCGTTTTTTCTGAAAGCACTAATGGAACTTTCGCGTTGATCAATAATCCGGTTTCTACGGCCTCTCCATCAAACTCATTTAGCGCTGAAGGAAGGCCATAGCGCGTAGAAACCGTCAGTAGATCAATTCTCTCTTGAGCAGATATGCCAGAGAAAAGAAGTATTCCAGTTATGGCAAGGAGCACTTTCACTCTAGCAAATCTGCAAGAATTTATTGAAATGTGACTGAATTTTGTTTCTTTCGGCTATGGCGGACGACTTAAAGACTCAGCATTATAAAAATTGGCTACAACGTATACAAGAACAAAGTTGGGAACCAGAGATTCTTATCTCAGGAATCGTTTTGTTCTCCTTGTTTCAGATTCCACCTTATATCGAGCAAGCCAATGAGTATTTGAATCTCTATTCTGTGCTGATGTTTACCCGTGGGAATGTTGATGAGGTCTTGGCAGCCGTTTTGCTCACGGCCAATTACTGGTTGATATTTGGATTTGCAACCCATTTAATGGGGCGAAGTATTTGGGCTGCTTTTGTAGGATTGAGCTATGTCTATGTAGACGGTGTCAATATGGATAGGTTGAAATATCCAAAAAAGTATTTAAATCTAATCCAGAAAACCGCAGATTATAAGCGATTGATTGTGCGATTAGAAAGATTTTGTAGTACAGTTTTCGCGGCGAGCTTTCTGTTGTTTATGTGCACACTAGGTATATTCTGCTTTATATGTTTTATAGGTCTTTTATTAACCATCATTGCCGAATTTAATCCAAAAATGGAAGGGGTAAGCCATTTCATGAACCCCATAATCACAGGGCTTGTATTCGTCTATTTGGTCGACTTTGTTGGTTTGGGAATCATTAAGCGGATTCCATTTATTAATCGAATTTACTATCCGGTTTACAGAGTAATGTCTATAATCACCCTTTCTCCGCTCTATAGAAGTATTTACTATGGGTTTGTATCGAACCATAACCCTTGGAAAGTAGCTGCTGCCATGATGGTTTTTTTTGCAGGAACCGTTGCTACAATTGAAGCTATTCAGCACGATGTTGATCTTTTTGATACCTCTGAGTTGATAATTGATGATGATGAAAATCTCATAAGTCCAATTCATTATTCCAATTTAGGCGAAGGCGATGCTTCGGTTCGCATGGTTATAGAGTCTGACATCATTGATAGAAATGTTGTAAAGGTTTTATTGGTTCATGGAGCGCAGTATGAAGATGACCAGATACTCAAACAGTGTGGATTTGAGGAGGCCTTGAAAGATGGATCTGTTAATAAGGATTCTCTCGCCTTAGAATGCTTAAAGAATTTTTACATCTTAACACTCGACGGACAGTTTATACATCCAGATTTTTTTTACACCTATGACCGAACTGTTCAACGCAAAGGCCTTCTGGCTTATATAGACTTGGCGATATTGGACCGCGGTATGCATGAATTTAAATTATATTACAAGCTTGAAAAGGAGGATGGAATTGATACGAGCTTGGTCTCCGATATAGAATTTTTTAAAAATGCGCTACCGATCTATCATCTAAACGAGTCAGCTATCCTGGTTAAGGAAATCAATGATTCTCTCAACGTAAATTGAATTTAGGTGCGAACGAATTTTTTCCATTTTATTCTTTTTAATTTCTGTACGATTTGCAGTATATCCTTGTCTGCGCAAGACTACTTTCCCCTAGCAATTGGTAAAAAATGGACCTACGGAAATGCCCGGCCCTCTACCCCAAATATGACGATGTTTATCGGCCGCTCTAAGGTCGAGTGGGAGGGAAAGACCTATTTTCAAATGAAGACCCTTACTCTAGAAGACAGTACTGGTCAAGACCAAGTTCCTTCGGTTTTGCTTCGTAAAGGAAAAAAGGGAAATCTATACGGAATCAATCTATCTGTTTCGGAAGATGAGTTTCTCTTCTTTCCAGGGAAACCAGAAGCTGGGTATAACTGGACAGGTCTGTCGGGACTATCGCGAATTACCTCTACGCGGGGTAATCTTCAAACACCTGTTGGGAATTTTGAGAACTGTGTGATAGTCGAGTCCATTGCAGGAGGAGCAAAAGCATACACCTACTACCAAGAAGACATCGGCATGGTAGGAATGAAGCTCGAAGACCGACTCCTGATGTACCTTATCAAGGAGTGAAATATCTTTTGGTTTCGGATTAGAAAAGACGTTACCTTCGCCGACTTATTTTTTTTGAGTACACCTGGTCATGCCCATGGTATTCTTCACATCATCTGAGTCTTTTCTATGAAAAAGTTTTTCAACCTTTTTGATCTTTCCCAAAAGGTAAATTACAAGAACGAGGTTCTTTCAGGGCTCACTGTAGCTTTGGCACTGGTACCAGAAGCCGTCGCCTTTGCTATAATTGCTGGTCTTTCTCCACTCACTGGTTTGTACGCAGCCTTTGTAATGGGTTTTGTGACGTCAATTTTTGGAGGTAGACCAGGAATGATCAGTGGAGCAACTGGAGCAGTTGCAGTGGTCATTGTTACCTTGGCTGCTTCTCACGGAGTCGAATATGTTTTTGCCGCGGTAATTCTTGCTGGTATTCTCCAAATGGCAACTGGGTTTCTCAGGCTTGGGAAACTCATGCGTTTAGTCCCACACCCGGCAATTTTCGGATTTGTTAACGGTCTGGCCATCATTATTTTCATGTCTCAGCTTGAACAATTCAAGGCTGAAGATGGGGCATGGCTTGGCGGTACAGATTTGTACATCATGTTAGGGCTTGTGCTCATTACTATGCTGATCATTTGGGGTTTACCCAAACTGAGCAAAGTTGTTCCGGCGTCTTTGGTTGCTATTTTGTCTGTTTTTGCCGTTGTCTTCTTCTTTGATATTGATACTAAAACGGTTGGTGATATGGCTTCGATCAAGGGTTCATTTCCTCCTTTCCATATTCCCGAAGTGCCATTTACTTGGGAGACTTTGACTGTTGTATTTCCTTATGCGGCAATCGTCGCAGGAGTAGGTCTTATTGAAAGCCTGCTTACATTAAATATCGTGGACGAGATAACCGAAACAAGAGGTCGAGGAAACAAAGAAGCGATTGCTCAAGGGGGAGCCAACCTACTGTCGGGATTTTTCTCTGGAATGGGTGGCTGCGCCATGATCGGTCAGAGTTTGATCAATGTGTCCAACGGTGCAAGAGCGCGCCTTTCAGGAATAGTAGCCTCAGTGATGCTCCTGGTCTTTATCATGTTTGGTTCATCGCTCATCGAGTTGGTGCCCATGGCTGCATTGACTGGTCTTATGATCATGGTCTCTATCGGAACCTTCGAGTGGGCCAGCTTGCGTACGATTCGCAGAATGCCAAAATCCGATATTCTTGTGATGGTATTGGTAACCCTCGTTACAATTTTCCTTCACAACTTGGCTTTAGCGGTTTTGATTGGGGTGATTATCTCGGCTTTGGTATTTGCCTGGGACAATGCCAAGCGGATTCGTGCTCGAAAGCATATTGATAATGAAGGTGTAAAACATTACGAAATGTATGGTCCGCTTTTCTTTGGTTCCACCGCTGCTTTTCAAAACAAGTTTGATGTGGCTAATGACCCAGAAGAGGTTATCATAGACTTTGCGGAAAGCAGAGTCGTTGATATGTCTGCGATTGAAGCTCTCAATAAAGTTACCAGCCGCTATAAGAAGCTGGGCAAGACAGTACACTTGCGTCACCTCAGTCCAGATTGTAGGAAGCTCCTGCAAAATGCAGAGGCCATCATTGACGTAAATGTGATGGAAGATCCGACATACAAGTTGGTAGTTGATCATATTTAGTGAGTAAATAAAAGCCAGACAGCTCCATCATACCATCCGACTTTTACTCCTGCTTTTGCAGCTCAATTTCAGTTGTATATCCTAGCATTAGAGGGATACTTCAGTTCATAGCTAAACTCAACTTTTTCTGAGGAATTGGGTTTCAATTCAATTTCCCACGTTAGCTTGCCACTCCCTTCTTTGTAATTCGCTTCGCTGAGATTGAATGGCTCGATTGTCACATTTTTGTTATCCGAAAGAGGGAGCTGGTCGACCAATTCAAGCATCACTGCATGCTCCTTGTTATTGCGAACCGTAATCTCCCAAACTATTTCATGCTTTATTTTACTACCCATGTTTTGTTTTTTTGATAGCTCTTCATTGAGCTTCCTCTCCAGTAGAATGTTTTCATCTCTTCCCAAGGCAATCTCTAGGGTATCTTCTACACTCCACGCCTCAAGTCTCGACTCACCGGTATATGCTCCCTGAAAGTAGATGGTAGATTTTCCGGAGAGCAAATCGAGATTTCCCCAATCAATAATCTTGGCAAGGAGAAATACATCGGTATCAACTTTCGGTATGGCTCGGTAAAGGAACTCTACCTGAACCTCTTCCATTTTTATGGTAAGAAGCTTGTCTTCACCAGTTGAGGGAACGCTGTGATTTGCATCAATATTATAAGATATTCTTGGTGACGAAATTGAAGGGGTATCGTCTAAAAAGACTGAGGCCGCCAAAGGTTTCGCGTTTCCTCGAATTTTGACACCATTTATGGAGTAGTAAGTGCTAGCCTCTCTGGCCCCTCGGATTGAGGTGCCATTTAGTCGAACACCTCCAACTCTTGCAGCTACTGAATTGGGCCCTCTACCGCGTAATTTGTCAATATTCTCTCGGGTTATCGTTCCTCCAGATGAACCACCGTCCTTGTCAATGAGGGGCACAGTATATTCAATTACCTCAAAATCATCTAATTGAACTCCAGAATATAGCTCAATATCAACGAAGGTGATTTTGTTATTATTGATTTGCACTCCTTCAACTTTTCTGGCATTGTATCCCACATACGAAACGACCACATCGTAAATTCCATTGGGGATCGGCTTTATTGTGTAATTGCCATCAAAATCGGTTGAGGAACCATTAACATGTCTATTCTGCTGTTCAAGTAATATATTTACAAAAGGCAAAGGTTCACCTGTCTCGGCATCTTTCAAAGTGCCCTTCAAAGTACCGGTACCTGAAAAAGTCTTCGTGGAAGTCTGCGTGTAATTCCTTTTTTTCCGCGTAATGTAAAACCTTTCAAATTCGGGTAACACTGTCGATTGTTTTGGTAATCCTTCAATCAGTGTCAGCTTCACCTCGTCCCAATTTTCACCGGTCGATTGGTATACTTTTGCATTGTAAGCGAGTTGAAGAGGTTTATTTACTCCCTCGAAACGCAAGTCGTACAATGGCTCCCAACCTGCAGCTTGAGTGAAATACTCTAGCTTCATTTTGCCGTTGTTCAATGATTCCACTTCAACGAAGACCAATAGCTGGGTCTGAGGAGTTTCGGTGCCAGATTTCAATCTATTCTCAAGGGCGTTGAGCTTGATCTTTTTTTCCTGCGCTTTGCGGATAGCCAACGTGTTATCGTATTTCATCCGAGCAATCTCCGTCATTCGTTCCCTCAGAAAATCTGCTGCTTCTCGAACTCCTTGAGTATGAATTTCTCCTTCGGCTTGTTTGAGCTCGGTATTCTGTATTAGCAATGCTTCTTCTTCAGCAAAGATGTCTTTCTTAGCCTTAAGCCAGGAGATTTCGTCATCTAGCAGCACTCTCTGCTTTTCAATCGAGTCGAGATCCTCTTTGATGGATCGTTTGGATGGTGTGACCACTTTGTGGCTGACAGCCAGAATTTTGACACCTCGAGGAGTTTTCACCTTGATAAGTTCCTGATCCAAGTTTAGCGGTAGTCCTTTTACCGAAAGTGTATACTTTCCCGGACTCAGATCCTTTTGAAATTTTCGCGTAACTCGCGCTCCTTCGAAGAAGACGTTGACGTCGGAAATCTTAGACTTTACTTCTATGGTGTCTTTTATGGCCGCCGAGCTATTTGCGGTCCACAACATCGAGCAGAGCATGAATGAAAGTGTGACTTTGTTCATGGCTCTAGAATTTAGGATGTACTCTAAGCTACGATTTGCTTAATGCTAGAAAGTGTGAAATTAAGGAATGGACAATATCCAGCCACCAACGGAAAAGAACTCTCTTTGAAGGAATAAGCGCTTCTCTATTAAGGATCAATTTGAATAAATGGTCTTCACCACTTTTCCTTTAAGGCCTTTAGAGATTTCAGGAATGTTGAAGCCTTTGCTCATAAAATTTGTCGAGTCAAATTCCGCATTAGCTTGAAAAACAGTGAGGTTAGCCTTTTCGCCTTCAGCGATGGTAGGAACTGCAATTCCGAGTATTTCTCGCGGTGCAATCGAAAACTTTGAGATAAGTTCATCTAACTTAATTGATCCTCCAGCAGCTTTTAAGACCAAGGGAAGGAATAATTCCATTCCTGCCATTCCAAACTCTGCAAGGTCGAATTCGAGTTTTTTGTGCTCCTCATCTTCAGGATTGTGATCGGATGAGATCACGTCTATTTTTCCTTCGGCTAAGGCTTTGATGAGTTTAGAACGGTTTTTTTCACTTCTTAATGGAGGAAGCAATTTGAAATTGGTGTCAAAATCTGCAAGTTCATTTTCTGAAAAAGCCAGATGAGCCACTGTTGTTTCCGTTGTCACCTTCAGATTTTCTGATTTAGCTTCTTGAGCTAGCTCTAGCGATTTAAAGCTAGAAATCGGTCCGAGATGAAGCTTGCCATTTGTGTATTCCAGCAGTGTTAAATCCCTGCGTACCATCATTTCTTCACTAATCGTTGGAATTCCTTTCAGGCCAAGGCTGGTAGATAATGGTCCTTCATTCATCTGACCATTAGGGATGAGTTGATCATCGTAGGGAAAGTGTAAAACGGGAGCGTTAAAGTTGGCAGTGTAGAGAAGGGCTCGATGTAGGAGGCCCGATTCATTGATGGGATTTTTACTATCGCTGAAGCCCACCGCACCAGCTTGCCTCATATCGTACATTTCAGACATGGCTTTCCCCTTCAAATCAACAGAAACAGCCCCGATGGGAAAGACGTCTACTCCGCTTCCTTTAGCTCTGTTTTTTAAATACTCAACCGCTCCTTTGTTGTCTACTACCGGCTTGGTGTCTGGGGATAGAGCCACTGCCGTGAATCCACTTTTAGCCGCTACCACAAGTCCGTTTGAAAGTCCTTCTTTATACTCGTGTCCTGGATCCTGAAAATTGGCTCGCATATCCATCCAACCAATAGAGACGCAAAGATGATCTCCTCTGATTTTCTCGTCCACCTCTGCATCAATATTCTTGGCAATTTTTTCAATAACCCCGTCATGGACTAGTATATCCACCATCTGGCCATTTTGAGCATGTCGTTTATCAATAATCTTTGCCTGTGAAATCAGGGTTTTCATGAGATAGATCTTTTACCGAATCTGAGAATTATACTTTCCAGAAGAAGGAAAACCAATGCCAATATTAGGCATATTTTCCAGAGCTCTGTTCCTCTTAATTTCTGCTGAACTTGCTTCGACAAAGTCTCTGAATCTCCAGTAAAGAGAGAGACATTGCTCACTCCTAGGCTCGAAATGCCGTCGGCAAGCTCTTCGTTTGTGTAGGATTGTAAATCACTTTCTTTTCTTTCATAATTAAAACCTATGGCGGCTATTGAAGAATCTCCAATAGTAAGATCATAAGCTCCAGAAAGGTCTAAATCTGGTCCGGAGTAAAATAAAATTCGGCCATCTGACACCTGGAAAGCAGGAATGATGTCAACTTCATCAGACTTCAAATTGAGATGAAAAACATCCTCATTCTTTACTTTGAAGTAGGGAATGTCAAAACGAGCTTCTTCCCCGATTTGAGTAGTCCAAATATCAGTGTCACCGCTGAGCTCAGCAATTCTCAATGCTGTAGCCACGAATATGGCATGTCTTGCAAAGTTGTTTTCCTCTGCGCTTAATGGAACTGCTTGAACGTAAACTGTTCCGCCATTTTCACTGTAGCCACTTAAGAATGATTTCCCTCCCTGCATTTGCAAAAGATATTCTTCAGTGGAACCTAGAGAGCTGAACAACGGGTAGTATTTTTCGGTAACAGGTAGATCAAGATTTTTAGGTACGGATTCAAAAATATCTCTGTACATCTCGCTTTCCCCGTTGATCGATTTCACCTTGTTTTGCTCTTCTCTTGCGTCTAGCATAGCACCTGCTTTGAGTTCTCCAAGAAGAATGTTGTAATTACCTAGGTCCACTTCATTGCTAGGTATTATCCAGACAGAACCACCATTTTCTACGAAAGAACTTAATTCTTGTCTAAGTCCTCCGGGAATTAATTCTAATTCGTTCAGGATAATCAGATCATTTTTCTGGAGGTTGCCATAATTGATTTCTGACAAACTCAGAGCCTGATATGCGTAAGAGCTATCTGCTTCGTATACTGAATTGAGGTAGGATGACCCTTCTCGATTGGAAGTATTTGTGATAGACAGAATCTGAAGGTCTTCGCTGACATTGTAACCGAGGTAATAATTGTCATCGTAATCAATGGGGTAGTCATCAATGGAAACGGTTGCCTTTTTGAGGCCCGCATTTTCATGCAAATAAGTTAGGGCAGTATCAACCGTTGATTTCGAATTCACTGCAAAGCTACCTAGAGCCTTTTGCCTCCCATTTATAGAAAGAGTTAGCGGCACGTTTTCAACATCTTCGCTTCCGGTATTTACAATTCTCACTAAAAGTCGTTCATTCCGACCTACTCTTCTGACTGGGGTGTCAAACCAAACAGAATCTATATATAGATTTGATGGTGAGTTCCTTTCTAATTTTACTAAGCTGTAATTTAAACTTGTATCGGCAGAAAACTTTTCGATTTGAAACTGACTTACTTGAAAGTCGCTGATAATAAAAGCTTCTTTTCCTAAAGAGGGGTCGGTATTTGTGATGAGGTCTTTTTGTCTTTCTAGTACACTTTCCAGAGATCGTGACTTCGAGGTAAGATCAAGTTGTGAGACGTTATCGATAAACTCTGTTCGGCTGATAAATCTTTGGTTCTCGCCCAAAAAGTCTTGAGAAAGTAATTGGAACCTATCCGTTGGGCCGAAAGCCATTGCAATTTCAATGGCCCTGTTTTTAGCGACTTCCAATAAGGGTCCGTCCTCATTTTCTCCATTCATACTGAAAGAGTTGTCAATAAAAATAGAAATGGCTTTGCCAGAGTCTTTTTTTTCACTTTCTCCGAAGGGAATAAAAGGCTGGGCAAAAGCTAAAATCAAAAAAAATAATGCTAATAGCCTCATCAACAGGATAATTAGGTGTCTTAGCCTATTCTGTGACTGAGTTTGGATTTTGATTTCCTTCAGGAACCTGACATTGGTAAACGGAATCTTTTTGAACCTCCTGAAATTAAAAAGATGGATAATAATTGGAACTGTCAGAGCAGCGAGTGCGTAAAGAAAATTTGGGTACAGAAACTCCATCAGTCACCAAAGATAAGTTGATTGGTTTCAATAACGAAGCTCGTTTAAATTTCTGGGGAGTTTACTGTGAGAAAAATCGAGAAAACGTGGGGTCACCACTTCAACTTCGGAAATTTTATTTTGTGGCAGCCACTCTTATTGGTCTTTGAGGGCTTCTGAGATCTCGGGTGGCTCCTGCTTCCTTTTTCTCAAAACTCAGATAAGTTTGATTCATGCCTTTGTCAGTCCGAACTAAAGCTTTTGGCAATGAACTTACATCAGTGTGTGCAATTACATCTTCAAAACACGTATAGTTTTCTCCGTCAAGTATTTTATCAATTTTTGATAAAGCGCTACCTACGTTTATATAAGACTTAAACATTCTCGACATCGGCATATCCAGCCTTGGTTGCTCTGGATCTATATCTCTCGGGTGGATGTAAAAGATCAAATTCCTGTTCTTCTTCTTAACCATTTCCGCGGCTGCCTTAAACCAAGTTACTGGAAATAGACGAAAATAACCACCTCCAAAACACGATAATGATGTAAGTGGGGCTCCAAGCACGGTCATTGGAAACTCGAGCACAGACTTTCCCCCAAAAACTATTTCACGCGGATCGTCACCAAATTCCGTAAAAAATCCGTGAGCTCTTTTTGCTGGGTAAATGGATGAACTGTAGGTAAATCCTTCTTCAATCAAAGCGGGATAGGCCCAAGATGCTGCGGGAGTTAGCGAAAATCCGGGTGCTCGATAACCTTTCACTTCAACTCCCGAAATATCTTCCAGAATTTTTTTTGATCTACCGATATCTTCTTTGAATTTTTTGTAGCCTAGCTCATAAACGAGGTCGTGATAGCAGCCATGACTGGCAATCTCGTGGCCTCTTTTTTGAGCCTCTTTGACGATATGAGGATATTTTTCGCCTACCCAGCCGAGAAAAAATAACGTAGCCTTAACATTGTGACGGTCCAATACATCAAACAGGAGTTCCATCGACTCGTTTATCCTACTCGGATAATTATCCCAGTCGGCAATAGTTTTTGAAACAGAATCGGTTTCCAGAATATGGAACCATTCTTCTACATCTATACTGAAAACTGTATTCACAAGAGCGGTTAAGTTAGGTTTTATGTAAAACCTCCATTGCTAGCTTTAACGATTGGTTGATATCGTGATTTCTGCGATGGGGTAAAAATATGCCTTTTTTTGGTCGAATCAAAACCTTATAAAGTCGACTTTTTTGGAAAGTTTGGCGAAGAATAGGTCGGATGATGAACATTACACGGTACAACCATCTTCTCGCTAACCAAAGTAGAGAGCTTATAAAAAGCCGACACATAAAATTTGAATCGGTGTACCTAAACAACCTTACTACGCATTTGAAACAGAGAAGGTTTCGAAGCTGAATCGCGGTAAAGTCCTCTTTCAGCTCTTAAACAATGTTTTTGCATTAAAATTGTCATGCAGGTACCATTAGGAGTAACTCAAAACAGGCAAATCAAAATATGGAGATTTCTTAAATCTTGGCTACCCTACCTACCTAGGAAGTAATAATTGAGGCCAACATTCAACTCAGAACTATAAGTGTATGAGTTGATAGGTGAATCTTCCTTAGTATTGACCAACCCGAACCTAGCAATTCCTTCTGCGGTAAGTGTAAACTGGTCGTTTAGAGAGTACTCCGCCCCCAGGCCGATTAATGGACTTAAATTGAATCCAACAGCATTCTCGCCGTCTTGAAAGCTTTGATCGATGGTGTTTTCACCGTCTTTGAAAAGTTTAATCTTAGTGTTTTGCGATAGGAGAATTTGTGGAGTGAAACCAAAGGTAGCCCGGATTCGCAGGGTTTCGGTTCCTAAATTGTAAATAATTCTCATTGGAATACCCAAATAATCCAAGGAGTTGATGAGCTTACCATTGTCGTAATCTTGATCGGAACCAATACCGGTTTCTATGCCTGATTCATCCTCAGAAATCAATTCAAATTGAGTCCGATTTCTTAAGTATGAGATCCCTGCCTCTGCTGTCCAGCGCTTAAAAACTTCTACTCCAATTACTCCTGCAAATCGAAAACCGAGGCTAGTTGATTCTCTATTGTTCAAGAACTCGATCATGTTGTCGACGTTTGGGTCATTTGAACTATTGGATAGTACCCGGTAAGAATAGTTAGGTGCAGCCTGAAAACCCATATAAACCTGTAATTTGGATTCCTCTTGCCCATTGGCTTCAGATATGATTACAATGCTCAGAGCAACCATTAATATCTTCGAAACCCGATTAGTCAATTTCATAGTATCTGATGTATTTAGGTCTACCAACTTCTTTAATCTCGATATCTCAAACAATTCCCCTGAGCTCATCCGTTCCTAAGTTGGCAGCAAATTCAATAATTTGCCGATCATTTTTGCTGAGGATAATTTCAAAAATGCTTTGTGCGAAATTACCGTAGCGACCACAGAGGGAACCGATTTTTCTATAGCTGGCATAATCAGCTGAAGATCTAAACGGTGCTAGAGTGTTCAACATTACATCTTTGCTTTACCCAGTCAAATCATCGTAAAACAACTTTTCCATGCACGATCGGCCTTGATGTTGAAGTTCAAATTCGGTTTTCATTTGCCTAAGTATCACTTCAAATTTCCTCTCGCCGATCCTACAATGTGCAGTGCTTTAGAATATAATTAGTGGTGAAGTACTCACTTTTATTTTGAATTGAAGTCATTTGCGTAATGAAATCAATTTATTGCAGATCCGCGAAAAATAAAAAACCCTTCCTGAATTTTCAGGAAGGGTTTTATCAAGAAATGGTTTTGAATTATCTCGCTATCATGAATTTCTCGATGATTGTTTGTTTATCGTTTGTCAATCTGAATATGTAAACTCCTTCAGGAAGAGCGCTTCCATCAAAGTTCTCGCGATACTCGATGTCTTTGGCCGTCACTCCGCTGAATAGCGTCGATACAATGCGACCGCTCAGGTCATAGACTTCAATCGTTGTTCTAGCCTGATAGTCAGTTTTAAATACTACCTGAGTTTGCCCTTCAGTAGGATTTGGGAAAGAATTTACTTCTGCACCGAATAATTCATCTACAATTGCCTCGTTATTAACGCTTGGAGCAGGTTCAATATCTGTGCACTTCCCGGCCAAATCGCCGTTTAGCATAGTTAGATCAAGATCATAGGTTCTCATTACTGATCCATCTGTAAGATCAACCTCATAGAAACCATCTGTTCCGTCTCCGTTACCGTCTGCAATCAAAACATTTCCATTTGGCAATAATGCAGCACCATACATCTGCTCGACGTCCACAAAAATTTGGCCATTTGTTGGGTCAAAGGCTCTTGAGATTGAGTTGTTTAGTCTGTTAACGATCCACAGCTCTTCAGCCTCATTATCACCAGTTGGTGCAAAGAAAAGGTCTCCTCCATTTACGTCGGCCGAACCTATCAGCGTACCTTCACCAGTTGCTGGATTTAATGTGTAGATTTTGTTACCAAAACCTGCTACATGCAACACTCCTTGGCTGTTTACCGCTACCGCGGTAAATGCGCCCATCTCATCATTAGTTGATCCATCAAACATATCTGAGGTATTCAATAGTCCAACTCCAACCTCATATGTGCGCACTACCGTTCCGCTGACCACATAGATCGTTCCTCCATCAGGAGACAGCCCAATATGGCCTCCTCCAATGTTGTCTTCGAGTAAGTCAAGAGTCACCTCGCCAGAGAGTTCATTAATGTCCACACCGAAGAGAGAATAACCGATACCGTTGTCAACCTGATTGGTCATAAATAATTCATAACCGCAAGCCTCAAAGTCATCAGCATCTGCACATCCGGCCGCCATGTCACCTCCATTTGCCAAGGTAAAAGGAGCACCGTTATTTAAAACAGCTATGTACTCATTGATTTCTGTACCATCCGTGCCTAGTTCAATGAATTTGCTTGAGTTGGCTTTGGAAATGACAAGGGTAGTATTGTTATTGGCCTGTGCCATTCCGCTTGTTCCCCCTGGAAGTTCTCCAACTATGCTGATCTCGGATGGACTAAGAATTTGATAGAGATCTTTAGCGTTTCTTTCTGCTAGGTAGAGCACTCCATCCTGTATTGCGAGATCTCCACCCTGGACTGGGGTTTCAGCGAAAAGTTCTGTTTCGCCCGTAACAGGATTAATCTTATATATCTCTTCATCGTTAGAATCACCTACATACAACAGTTCGTCAGCAGGGTTGTAAACAACTGCATATGCGTTATTTAGATTGTTTTGAATATCAACAATTCCTATGAATCCTAGATCCGGATCTACAAGAGCGATTTCATTGCCATTTCTGTTCACGAGGTATACAATGTTATTTTCAGCGTCAAAAGCAATATGTGCTCTAAAATCTGATTGGTAAACTGGCGTTAAAACAGCGTTTGTACCGCTATACACTAAGTGATAAAGTGTTGGATTGTCTGTTGCATTATCCATGTAGAACGTATCGAATGCCTGGCAATCGCCCTCTTCTGGAACGAAGAATGAGTTGCAACCCGATGCCATGTCTCCAAAACTTGTTTCGAAAGCTTCGCCTCCTAGAAGTAAATTTATAGACTCCTCTTCGGTTCCGTCCAAATTTCTCAACAACAGCGTGGTTGCGTTGTCATGTGAGGCTAGAAGTTGATTGCTACTTGAAAGGCTCATTCCGGTTACGCTGGGAACGTCTCCAATTTTCTCTTCAGTACCCACCAAGAATAGCTCTCCACCGTTATCACGAGTGGCCAAATACAAATTTCCAGATTGATCAAATTCTATGTCACCTCCACTTACGGCGATGTTTTCATCAAACGCGGTGACTGAATTGTCGTTTATATCTACTTTATAAACTGTGTTAGCACTTGCGCTTCCAATATATAATTCACCCTCAGGAGAGAAGGCTGCAGCCGTAATACCAGAAACGTCTGCATCGATCATATTGGTGGGGCCAAAAGAAGGGTTTTCAACATGAGGATTTAAGGTTCTATATGAACCGTCGTTGTTGCTAATAGCATAGATCAAATCGTCGTCATCATTATACGCAATGTGTACTTCTATTTGACTGGTTGCAATTAAAGACATATTCGCATTACTGCCCTCTATGTCTATTTGATAGATGTCAGTGACGTCGCTGTCCAAAATGTTTGCATAGTAGACTACCCAGTCCTGACAATTAATATCATTCGATGGATCTTGCGCGCTGAGCGCAGATGTGCTGCTCAAAAAAAGAACAATCATTGAGACTCTGCTCAATACTTTCAGTAAGGTTACTCTCATGGCGAATTGCTTTTCGATTAGACTAATTGGAGCTGGTGAATTTTTTCCAGCATTAGTGCAAAAGTATGGCGAATTATTGGTCAAGTCAATGCTTTTATGATTTTTGATTTGCAGGGGAAAAGGACTCATTGACTATTTGGAGAGGCAGAGACATGTTTTTCCACTTCGACAGACTTGAAATTGATCTTCCAAAAATGCCGATTTGTTGCCTTCTCAAGTTTCTTATCAAAGCGGTAGGGAAAGCTCAGTTAAATTCACTCTCTCTGACCAATAGCTAAATCAAATTTGGTTTTGCAATGAATGTGAGAGTCTTTGAAAGGCCAGTAAATACAGGTGTTGTAGAAATAATGATCTCTTAAAAATAAACTTGTTAACCGAGTTAATTTTAATTGTGAACAAGGTGTTTATAGATTTTTTCTGACTTGTCTTAGGCGAAAATAGCGGCTTTGAGCCGATTGTTAAAAACTCTGTTAGAATTGATTTCACCCCCTCTTGAAATCATCCCGAAATATGAGACAATTTTGATGTCCTGAGTTTTTAATTAAACAGTGAAGAAATGAGTATTACGCACATTATTAAGAGGGATTTTACCAAGGTAGAATACGATATTACGAAAATTGCTGCCGCTATATCTAAGGCGATGACAGCTAGAGGAAGAGGGACTGAAGAGGACGCAAAGGTAGTTGCGGAAAGAGTTAATTACGTGCTTCTAGAGAGAAAACAGAAAGATGAAGAATTTACGCCGACCGTGGAGCAAATTCAAGATATTGTTGAGGAGCAGCTCATGGAAAGTCACTTTCCAGAAGTAGCTAAGGCCTATATACTCTACAGGAATAAACAGTCCGAACTCAGAAGGTCAGACATTTTCGAGAAAAGGGTAAATCTAAAGCCCTATGAGTACCCGCAACTTTACGAATACGTACCCGCAATAAGGCACTCATATTGGATCCATACGGAATTCAATTTTACCAGCGATATCCAAGATTTTAAGTCGAGACTTACGGAGGTGGAGCGCAGCGCAATAAAAAATACTATGCTAGCTATCTCTCAAATAGAGGTTGCTGTAAAGTCCTTTTGGGGCGATTTGTATCACAGAATGCCAAAACCTGAAATTGGGTCTGTGGGATCGACTTTTGCCGAGAGTGAAGTTAGACACGCAGATGCATACTCACACCTTTTGGAGATTTTAGGGCTGAACAAAGACTTTGCTCAACTGAAGAGAAAGCCTGAGATCATGAAGAGGGTTCAGTATCTGGAGAACTCTCTAAGAAACTCAAAAAGTATGGACGATCAGGAATATGCGGAATGTGTACTGCTTTTCTCCTTGTTCATTGAGCATGTCTCTCTTTTTTCTCAGTTTTTGATCATCATGAGCTTCAATAAAGAGAAGAACATGCTGAAGGGCATCTCAAACGTAGTAGAGGCTACTTCCAAGGAGGAGCAAATCCACGGAGACTTTGGAATCGACCTAATAAGGATTTTGAAAGATGAACATCCAGAGTGGTTTACCTCTGAGTACTACGAGACCATCCAAAACATGTGTATGAAGGCTTTTGAAGCAGAATCAGGTCTACTAGACTGGATTTTTGAAGCCGGTGAACTGGACTTCCTTCCGAAGCACGTAGTTGTGGAATTTATCAAGAATAGATTTAACAACTCTTTGGAGAGCATAGGTATTGAAAAAATCTTTCAAGTAGACCAAGAGGCAATTCTCACTACGCAGTGGTTTGAAGACGAAATTACAGGAACAAAACACGGAGATTTCTTTGTGAAGAGATCGATAAATTATAGCAAAAGAACCCAAAGTATAACTAGCGAAGACCTATTTTAAAAAATGACATTTCAGAGCAATCAAGAAGAAATAGCAAGAGAGCAAAAAACAGAAGCTGCAAATGCGGAGCTATTGAATGCGAGGAAGAAAGCCCTCGAGAACTTTAAAAAAGAAGAGAAGAATAGCTTTGACTGGCTTAACAAGGAAAGCAGGCACTTTTTGCAAGCTGGATACCTCTCTGATGGAATCACTGCCGAGGAGAGGATCTTAGAAATTGCCAATAGAGCAGAAAGCATTCTTGGAATCGACGGATTTGCGCAAAAGTTTTTTGGGTATATGTCGAGAGGATTTTACTCTTTGGCTTCTCCAGTTTGGTCAAACTTTGGAAAGGAGAGAGGTCTTCCGATCAGTTGCTTTGGATCGCACATTAGCGATGACATCGGTAATATTCTTTACACCCAGTCAGAGGTGGGAATGATGTCAAAGCTGGGCGGAGGTACTTCAGGTTATTTTGGGAAAATAAGACATAGAGGAGCACCGATTAAAAATAACGGAGAAGCTTCGGGAGCAGTTCACATCATGCGCTTGTTCGAATCTATGGTTGATGTGGTTAGCCAAGGCTCTGTAAGAAGAGGGCGTTTTTCTCCATACCTTCCCATTGATCATCCAGATATAAAAGAGTTCTTAGAAATAGGAACGGAAGGAAATCCGATTCAAGAATTAACTCACGGAGTCACTGTAACCAGTGATTGGATGCAGGAAATGATTGACGGAGACACTGAGAAGCGAACAACTTGGGCGCGTGTTCTGCAAAGCCGAGGAGAAATGGGTTACCCATATGTGTTCTTTACAGATAATGCGAATAACCGTGCGGCTGATGTCTACCAAGACAAGAAGTTGCCTATTTATGCGAGTAACCTTTGCACTGAGATTATGCTTCCATCAAATGACCGATGGTCTTTCGTTTGTGTGCTCTCAAGTATCAACCTCTATAAGTACGATGAGTGGAAAGATACGGACGCTGTTCAGACAATGGTTTACTTCTTAGACTCCTTGATTACGGAGTTCCTCGATAAGCTTGAAGCGTATCGCGATTCTCCAGACCTTGAAGACAGACAAACTTTCATGTTCATGGAGAAAGCTTACAACTTTGCCAAAGAACACAGAGCGCTCGGAATGGGAGTTCTCGGATGGCACTCTCTCCTTCAGTCGAAGAGATTGGCATTTGATAGCCAAGAGGCCTACAACTTAAACGTGGAGATATTTAAAACCATCAAGCAGCGCTCTTACAAAGCATCAGAAGAACTTGCAGAGAGGTTTGGTGAGCCGGAAATCTTGAAAGGATACGGCAGAAGAAATGCTACACTCAATGCGGTAGCGCCAACCACTTCTTCGGCATTTATACTGGGGCAAGTGTCTCAAGGTATTGAGCCCATTTGGTCTAATATCTATGTAAAGGATATCGCTAAGATCAAGACGACTATCAAGAACCGTTTTCTTCAGGAATTGCTTCAGGAAAAAGGAATGGACACGCCTGAAGTGTGGAGAGACATTCTCAAACACGATGGCTCGGTCCAGCACGTAGACTTTTTGACAGACGAAGAGAAAGCTGTTTTTAAGACTTACTCAGAGATCGACCAAATGGACATCATCTATCAAGCTGCCAATAGGCAAGAGTATATCGATCAAGGACAGTCTTTGAACATCATTGTACATCCTGATATGCCTACGAAAGAGGTAAATAAAATTCATGTTACAGCATGGAAACTAGGTATTAAGTCATTGTACTATCAGCATAGTATGAATGCCGCTCAGAAATTTAAGCAGAAAAAAGACTGTGTAAACTGCGAAGCATAAGGATTTGAAATAGTCTTCTAAGAAAGCCGTCCGAGCTAAAAAGCACGGGCGGTTTTTTTTCTTCCATTTCAATAATAGAAGTAAAGTAGCAAGTCCAAGGAGCATCGGAGATAGAATCACCCAATCATAGTATTGCGCCGGAGTTTCATCTACGATATTTTTGTAAACTCCTAAAGAAAATCGAATGGGTAAAATTGGTGTCATTTATGGATCAGACACTGGGTGCACGGAAGATGTTACTCAGGTATTGAAAAGTAAACTTGAGCAGACTCGTCATCAGATAGAGGTTCTTGAGGTGCACGAAACGTTCTCCACTGAACACTTTCGAAAATGTGATCTCTTAATTTTAGGTGTTCCTACCTGGTACGACGGCGACTTGCAAAGCGATTGGGAAGATTATTTCCCGACTTTCGAAAATATTGATTTCTCAGGCCAGATTGTCGCCATTTATGGTTTGGGAGACCAAATTGGATATGATCAATACTTCATCGACGGAGTGGGCATTCTTGCCAAAGTGGTCATAGACAATGGAGGAACTGTCATTGGAAACTGGTCGGCCGATGGCTATGATCATACTCAATCAAAAGCTCTTCTTGACGAAAACACCTTTTACGGTCTTGCCATTGACGAGGACAACGAACCCGAATTGACCGAGGGTAGACTAGATGATTGGCTTCAAAAGGTTTTGGAAGAGTGGAGGGCGGTTATTCTAGGTATTAGTCTGGAGGTTAGCGATTAGTTGCGCCAATTAATTTTCCATTTATGGAAGATTCTGCTCTATTTTTAACTACTAATAGCTAGAGATATAGAAGGTTCCCATGGATAGATATATCTCAATAATTCACGTGGGACCGGCAGTATAATACGTCAAGACGAATTCAGTTTTTGATCAATCCTCTCCTCAATGAGTGATCTCCAGTAATTTCTTTTCCTGAAACATACCTTCAAATCATATTGACTGAAATTCGAGTTTTTAAAATTCTTGTCGCATTCAGTTTGACCATTTCAGTTTCGCATAAAGTAAGTTTTCATTTAACTAGCAAAACTGTATTTCTGCATTTAACCTCCCAGACTGCCCCTCATTTTTTATGCATATACGCCAGTCTCATCGAGTTCAACATTACTTTTACAAATCCTCTCATTAGCACAAGCCTCTTTTAAGATTACCTGAAAACTCCAAACTGTTCACGTTCGTGAGATCGAAAAAGCCAGACCTTTTAAATCTGCGCTTTCCCGTGGCCTTTTTTTGTCCCTATTATGTCTGATCAGGTCCCACACGCACTCAATAGATATCGAATATAATGTACCCTCGATGTCCTGACTTGCGACAAACTTTTTTAGTCTATAAGCCAAAGGAATATTCAAAGAATTAATGATCATCGAAGGGCTCAGTCATATTCAAATATATGTAATAGCTGCATGTTTGTCCGTTTTTCAAACCAACTATTCCAAAGCATGAAGCTGAAAGAAGATCATTTATATTATTCTACCAAGGGAAATAAGCGCCTATCGCATAAGTGAGGATCACATCTGGTACTTCCCCTTCATCGTAGATGTTTTCTTCGCCAATTTCTAATAGGGCACCTAACCCAATTTGAAATGTAAACCATTTTTTACTGCGATAGACAAAATTAGGCCCAACCAGACTTTGAACAAAAGTCTCACCAATACCCTGGTTCCAGTATTGAACGGAGATGAATGAACTTCTGATGCCAGGCTTCAAGTGAAAATTGATTCCTCCACCATAACCGACCAGACCACCACCGATTTGAGCGCCAATTTTCTCACTGAGCAGAAATTCTAAATCAGCTCCGATAAGTGAGCCACCTCCTTTTAGAATTCCAACCGTAATGCAAGAGGTCGAAACCGCCTCTAGGCTGTTCGTTTCTTTGTAGTCGGCTTGGTAATAATCCTGCGCATTGAGTGAGATTGATGCTACCAGTAGTAGAATAAACAGTACGTTACAACTCCTCTTCATCTTTACTTTTACAGAACGAATCTATCTCTATTGTCAACGGAAAGATAGTGGAAAAGCTTTGAGATTAACGAGAAGT
>JAKVAV010000028.1 GCA_022448105.1 Flavobacteriales bacterium
ACGATCATGTACTCACCAGAAGGAGGAATGGACATTGAAGCTGTAGCTGAAAAAACCCCAGAATTAATTTTCAAAGAAGAAATCGACCCAGGAATGGGCATTCAGGGTTTCCAGTGTCGCAAGATTGCGTTTAATCTTGGCCTTTCGGGAAAAGCATTCAAAGAGATGTCCAAGTTCGTGAAGTCGCTTTACGATGCTTACGTTGGTTCAGATGCCTCTCTTTTTGAAATTAATCCAGTGCTCAAGACTTCTGATGACCGAGTCATCGCGGTGGACTCGAAGGTTACTTTGGACGATAATGCTCTCTTCCGCCACAAAGATTACGCAGAAATGCGAGATAAAACCGAAGAGGATCCTACGGAAGTTCAGGCCGGTGAAGCTGGGCTAAACTACGTGCAGCTCGACGGAAATGTAGGTTGCATGGTTAACGGTGCAGGTTTGGCAATGGCTACCATGGATATCATTAAGCTGTCAGGTGGTGAACCTGCTAACTTCCTAGATGTGGGTGGTACCGCTGACGCCGAAAGAGTCGAGAAAGCCTTCCGTATTATCCTCCAAGACTCAAAGGTGAAGGCTATTTTGGTGAACATTTTTGGTGGAATCGTGCGTTGTGACCGAGTGGCACAAGGAATTGTCGATGCTTACAAAAACATTGACGGTATTAACGTGCCAATCATTGTAAGACTTCAAGGGACTAATGCCGTTGAAGCTAAGCAACTCATTGAGGAGTCAGGATTAAAAGTGCACTCGGTGGTGCTTCTTCAAGAAGCAGCGGATAAGGTGAAAGAGGTTTTAGCCTAAGCCATTTATCATCTTTTCAGGAAGGGCTTCTGCACTTTCCATTGTATCTTGCGTATACTGGTATGAAGTATGCTACGTTCCTACACAGGTATGCCTAGAATTCTTGTCATCGTGCTCCTCTTCTTAAGTTGCGCAGCTGCTGCGCAAAATACTAAGAATGTTGAGGAGATTGGAGGTGTGTATCTCCTTGAAACAATGGTAGTTGACGGTGATACGATACCGGTAGTTACGCTCCAGCCTAAGCGGATTTCTGCCTACCGAAAATCTAGAAGCAAGCGGTATAAGCGAAAATGGGACAAAATGCACCGCAATGTGGTAAAGGTTTATCCTTACGCCAAAGTTGCCGGAGACTTGATCAACGAATACAATCGAAATCTAGATCAGTTGGAGACAGAGGCTGAACGCAGTGCATATCTCGATCAGTGCGAACGAGATCTCAAAGCGGAGTTTGAGGGTGATCTTCGTAAAATGACTACTAGCCAGGGAAGAGTGCTCATAAAACTGATTGATAGAGAAACTGGGCAAACCAGCTATGAGCTCATTAAGGACTTAAAAAGCGGGTTCACAGCATTTATGTGGCAAGGAGTTGCTAAACTTTTCGGCACCAATCTAAAAGACAATTACGATCCAAACGAAAACGAGACCGACGATATGATCGAGGAAATCGTTCTCGATATCGAGGCAGGCCTTATTCCTGTGAAGACGAGAGAAGTGACTACTAAGGCCGCCGAAGAGGTGCTTGCCAATAAAAGCAAGAGGCTTCAGCGCAAAATTGATCGTCAGAAAAGGAAGAATGCCAAGAAAGAAGGCGGTTAAGCGTTAAAACTATTTCTTAAAACTACTCGCAACCACTAGCTCTTTGCTACCTCTCATATGCTTGTAAAAACCTTCTCCTGATTTTACACCCAGTTTCCCAGCCGTAACCATATTGACCAAAAGTGGACAAGGGGCATATTTAGGATTTCCGAAGCCTTCGTACATCACATTGAGGATACTCAAGCACACATCTAGCCCAATAAAATCTGCCAATTGAAGGGGTCCCATAGGATGAGCCATACCCAATTTCATTACGGTGTCAATTTCTTCAACTCCCGCAACTCCTTCATGAAGAGAGATAATGGCTTCGTTGATCATTGGCATCAAAATTCTATTCGCCACAAATCCAGGATAGTCATTTACTTCAGTGGGTACTTTTCCCAATTTTTTGGAAAGATTCATCACGGTTTCTGTAACTTCATTGGAAGTCGCGTAGCCACGAATTACCTCTACAAGCTTCATTACAGGTACTGGGTTCATGAAATGCATCCCAATTACCTTATCCGCACGGCCTGTTTCGGCTGCTATTTGGGTGATGGAAATAGACGATGTGTTGGTGGCTAAAATGCAATTTGCTGGTGCATATGTATCCATATCGCGAAAAATCTTCTTCTTCAGATCGACGTTTTCGGTGGCTGCCTCAACGATTATATCAACGTTTGAAACTGAGGCTGGCATATCAGTTGATGTTGATAGTCTGCTGAGAGCCTCGGTTTTATCTGCTTCGGTGATTTTTTCTTTCGCAACCATCCGATTCATGTTCTTTTCGATGGTGCTCAGGGCGAGTTGGAGAGCTTCTTCCGATACGTCTATTAATATCACTTGGTATCCGCTTTGTGCGAAAACGTGAGCTATACCATTTCCCATGGTTCCAGCTCCAATTACTGCGATGTTTTTCATTTGTGGTGGTATTCTGTAGATGGTTAATTTATTTCCCGTCGCCCTTAAGCACGGTTAGAATGGTGTAAGCCATAATCTTGAAATCAATAGCCAATGACATGTTTTCTATATACAGCACATCGTATTTTAATCTTTGCACCATTTCATTTACATTTTCGGCGTAGCCATATTTCACTTGGCCCCAACTGGTGATGCCTGGTTTAACTTTTTGCAGATGGCGGTAGTGAGGCGCTACTTCCATAATTTGATCAATAAAGTATTGTCTTTCAGGTCTTGGACCGACCAGACTCATATCTCCCTTGATCACATTAAAAAATTGAGGTAGCTCATCTAATCTCGTCTTTCTCATAAACCGCCCAAAAGGGGTGATTCGGGGATCTCCCTCCTTAGCTAATTTCGGAGTCCCGGATTCTGCATCTTGACGCATTGAGCGAAACTTATAGATAAAGAAGGGCTTGTTGAATTGACCAATTCGTTCTTGCTTGAATATGATCGGTCCAGGAGAGGTGAGTTTAACAATCAGTGCCACTGCGAAGTAAACCGGAGAAAGCACGACCAGTGCAAAAAGTGAAGCTGATATATCCATGAGCCTTTTCAAAAAAAGCTGCCATTCGGGCATTATTTGGGTGCTGATGGCTATAAGTGGGGCTCCAAATATGCTGGTCATTTTTACGGAACCAGCCAAAATATCGTAGATATCTGGTATAATCTTAATCCTTACTCTTAAATTTTCTAGTCTGCTCAACACCTGACCGAGTTTTTGCTGTTCAGACTTTTCAACTGCTATTATTACTTCTTCGATACCTTCTTTCGCCACTACAGACTCCACGTCTTGAAAACTTCCCAGCCAAGGTAGCTCATCCTCAATAAGTTGATCCTTGCCGTTAAGGCTGATATACCCGATGAAATTGAAGCCAGGTCCAGGTACCATAGTTTCCATTTCATCATAGACCTTAAGTGCTTTTTGATTACCGCCGACTAAGAGCGTATTGAAACCAATGACGCGTTTGTGGATTTGTTTGACCGTCCTCGTGGTTAATATAAACCTAAAGGTGAATGTCAATGAGAAATGGGCAACCAATAAAAACAGAATCGAGCGGTAATAATTTTGGTAATTGGCAATTTGATCATCAATAAGGACGGCAAAGAATAAAATAATTACTCCGATTAAGTTTGAAAACATTACCTGGCCCAATTCCTTCAGTCGATGTCTCCGGTAAATATTTTTATACATCCCCAGAAGAGCATAGAGTGAGGTCCAGAACAAGGGAATCAGGACTAATCCCGCATAGAATCTATCGTCATACTCTATTGGCACTGGGTATCCGAACTTTGCTGGCTCAATGACTTCTTTTCGGAAATTGAAGAATAGATACCACGCAAAGCCTGAGCTAATGATGTCAGCAAAAATATATTTGGTTGTTTGTAAAGCTCTATTCATCAAAAATCGATAAAAAGCAATTTCATATTGTCCAAGAAAATTACTGCCTCATCTTCAATAGTTGACTTCTCTGCTTCTAGGTATATTTGGATATCGTTGGTTTGTCCTTGACCAATTTCATCGGTGAGTTCCACATATATTTTTGTCCACTCATCAGTTGGATTGAGGCCAAGCGCAAAAATTTGCCGAGCTTGAGGTGATCTTGTTCTTATTCCTATTTCTAGGGGATTATTTCCCTTGTAGTCTAATTCTAAATAAACAACTTGCCCAGGAGTTATTGGTGAAAGGTCCCACTCGGGTTCTTGTGAATAAACTTGGATGATTGGGAAATCTTCCGTCAGGAGTATTTTTCCGCTGGCTGTTCCAGTAGAGATCTCTTCATCAGAATTAAGTATTGCTACCCCCTCATCTAAGGATGGAGCCCATACATTTCCAATTCCTTCAAAACCTTCAAAAAGGAACTCTGCAATCGAGGGATATTGAAAATTGACAGTGCTATCGGCCGAAATGGGAATTGTGGTTCCCGGGATAAGATTTAAATTTAGGTTAGTGAATTCGTAATAGGGATAAATAATCCTATCAGAAAAGATACCATTGTTCCGAATTCCAGCACCGACAGTTATTTTAGTATCTCCTTCTTCCAAAATAGGCACCCTTCCTGGAAGTTCTACTGTTCCTACAAATTGATCATTGGCAAAGACATGAGCATCTATGATTTCATTTGTATTGGGCCCTTGGCTTCCATCGCTTTCAACCACTAAATCTCCTGAGCCTATGTAAATAAAGCTAGGTATGGGCTCTTCTTCATCGAAAATGTCACAACCCGCAAATAGGAACAATAAAAGAAAATAAGTTTTTCTCATAAAACCGGATGCCCAGATAAGGCCTGCAAAAATAAGAAAATGCTGGGCAGTAGTCTAGGAATTGACACTTCAATTCATCAAGGGCCCTACCATTCACTTAGAGCCATAATTAGTCACTAAGAAGTTGGAGTACTCATTTTCAATTTAGCCGCGATTTTATAGGCAACATCCAATGCGTTGTATCCATCTTCTACCGTTACGGGAGGTGAGGTATTCGAATTGATTGCATTTGCGAAGCTTTCAAGCTCGTCTTTGATGGCATTGTTCTGTTCAATAGTGGGCTTCTCAAAGAAAATTTCCTTTTTTCCTTTATCCTCACCGAGGTCTATACTCATGGAAAAGGGATCAGGCTCACCTTCGATATCTCTCATTTTGACGATCTCGGAAGTCTTGTTCAAAAAGTCAACGGAGACGTAGGCATTGCGCTGAAAGAATCTCGATTTACGCATATTTTTGAGAGAAAATCTGCTCGCCGTTAAATTAGCAACACAACCGTTGTCAAATTCTAGGCGCGCATTCGCAATGTCAGGTTCTTCGCTTACGATTGCAACTCCACTAGCGCTGATCCGCTTGATGTTTGATCCGACTACGCTCAGCACAATGTCCAAGTCGTGTATCATCAAATCGAGTACAACTGAAACGTCTGTTCCTCTGGGGTTGAATTGAGCTAGTCGGTGGGTTTCAATAAACATAGGATTTTTAATGTCCTTCTTTGCGGAAGTGAATGCAGGATTAAATCTTTCCACATGCCCTACTTGTACCTTTACGTCAGCCTCTCTCGAAAGAGACATGAGAGATTTAGCTTCCTCTATGGTGTTTGTAATTGGTTTTTCGATAAAAACATGCTTTGATTTTTTGATAGCGATGCTTGCACATTGGTAATGGCTCAGAGTGGGTGTGACAATGTCAATCACATCAACAGCATCTATCAGATCATCCATGTTGGCGAATTTCTTAACTCCTAGTCTTTGAGCGGTATCGGTAGCGGTATGATGGTCGGGATCAAAAAAACCTATCAATGAATATTGGGGTAATTCTTTGATGCATTTTATGTGGATTTTACCGAGATGCCCGGCTCCTAACACGCCAATTTTTAGCATAATTTTCGCAGGTTTTTACAAATGTAGCGCAGGAAAAGCGTTGACATTATCAATCATTTTAAAATTATTAACACTCTTTCGGTGGTCGGGTTCAATTTTTGATATTCACTTTCTGACGCTCAAAACTCCCTTTCAATTCAATGAATCACCTGTGTACCTTTGACTCATTATGGCAATTATTGATAATCATATCCATCAGGGTTTGAGAAGGCAGCTCAAAGAAGAGCTTGCTGCAAAAGGGATTCATGACAAACGTGTTTTAGAAGCAATAGGTGAAGTACCGAGACATGTATTTATGGATAGTGCTTTTCTTCAATTTGCGTACAAGGATACTGCCTTTCCTATCGGTGCGGATCAAACCATATCCCAGCCTTTTACGGTTGCTAAGCAAAGTTCTCTCTTGGAGGTGAAGCCAGGTATGAAGGTGTTAGAAATTGGCACAGGAAGTGGCTATCAGTCGGCTGTTTTGGATGCGTTGAATTGCAAAGTTTTTTCCATCGAAAGACAAAAGTTGCTCTTCAAAAAGGCGAAAAAAAATCTGAGTAAGATGAAGACCACGGTGAAGGTGTTTTATGGTGATGGCTTTAAGGGGATTCCCGCATTTGCACCTTATGAACGAGTAATTATTACCTGCGGAGCCCCATATGTTCCAGACGATTTGCTTGAGCAATTGGTGGATGGCGGAATTATGGTGATTCCGCTCGGTGAGGGGGGAGATCAAGAAATGCTTAGAATCAGAAAAGTCAGGAAAGGTCAATATGAAAAAGAAAATCATGGAGTGTTTAAATTTGTACCTATGCTACCAGACAAACAAGGCATTTAGTCACGCCCGATAATAAATCAAACGATAAATAGTTTAATTGTCAGTAACCCAATTTCCTATGATGAAGAAGATCATATTTGTATTGTTTCTCTCAGTAATTACCACATCAGCTTTTGCTCAACCTGTTTCCAAAAAAGGAGAGGCTTATCTACCCCGCGAAGGGGACTGGGCTGTCGGAATTGATGCTGCTCCTTTTCTGAGATATCTTGGGAACTTTTTTTCGGAAGCTGAAAATCCAGCTCCGTTTGCAGACTATACAAATGACCGTTTAGTCATTACCGCAAAGAAATTTGTAAAAGATGATATGGCTTATCGTGCAGGCCTCCGTCTCAATGTTTTTTCAGACAAAAATCGGTCGTTTAGCCCTGAGTTTAGCGTAGATCCTACCAATACTACTGTGGAAGATTCTTATGGTCGAACATTCACTAATTTTACCTTTTCGGTTGGAGTAGAAAAACGAAAAGGAAATACTCGGGTACAAGGGTTTTATGGAGCTGAGGCATTTTTAGGTATTGGAACAGAGTCTCACAAGTTTGAATATGGAAATGAAATTACCCAAGAAAATACCAATCCTGATAGAACTCAATTTGATCTGCTCTTTCAAGACGATCCTCGAGAGATTACAAACATTTCTGAGACAGGTGCTTTCATGAAAGAGTTTAATAAAGGAGTAGAGTTTAGTGCTGGTGCGAGAGCCTTCCTAGGTGCAGAGTTTTTCATACTTCCAAAAATGTCACTCGGATTCGAATATGGTTTTGCCCTCGCTTTTGCCTACACAGGCAACAGCGAAATTGTTGAAGAGCAGTGGGCAGTACCCGTAGGTGGTGACTCTGAGCAGTTTGTGACCACCGTAACGGACGAAGGAGGAAGCTCGACCTTTAATATTGACAATGATATAACCGGTGGCTCTCTCTTTTTCACGCTCTATTTCTGATAACAAATGTGTTCAGAAATTGAATCGATGAGATGTGAAAATACTTACCGCTGAGCAAATTAGAGAGGCCGATACTTACACCATAAATCATGAGCCAATAGCATCCATCGATTTGATGGAAAGAGCCGCATATAAGTGTGTTGATTGGATTTGTGAAAACGTCGGTGTCATCTCTCCAGGTGCCCACCATTTATCGGAGTGTTGCTTTGATGTTCTGGTTGGGTTGGGAAATAATGCAGGTGATGGGTTGGCTATAGCTAGAATTCTCGCTGATCGCGGTGCAAAAGTGTCTGTGACAATTTCATCTCCTGGGAAAGAAGGCTCGGCAGACTTTGAAATTAATCTCTCACGGCTCAAAAAATCTAGTGTGGAGATAAAGGAGTACGATTCCACTCTCAAACGGATTGAACTATCTGAAGGGTCCACAATCATTGATTGTCTTTTTGGAATAGGCCTCAATAGACAAGCAAAAGGAGATTTCCTCGATCTCATCTTTCAGATGAATTCTGCAGAGAATAGAGTGATTGCTATCGATCTCCCCAGCGGAATGATCGCGGACGGTGTTTCAGAAATAGACACGCAAGGCATCGTAGCTGCAGATTTCACTCTTTCTTTTCAGTCTCCGAAAATTGCTTTCTTTCTCTCAGATTATGCCTTTTATCTTGGGAAATTGGTTCTGCTAGATATCGGTTTGCACAAAGACCATTTAAATTCAGTTGGAGCCAAGTATCATTTGGTTACTAAGGAGGTCGCTGCTAGGTTTAGGAAACACCGAGGACCATTTGACCACAAAGGAACCTTTGGCCACGCTTTGATTTTTGCAGGATCTCAGGGAATGCGAGGAGCGGGAGTGATGGCGGCTAAGGGTGCTTTGAGAGTCGGAGCAGGTTTGGTAACTCTACACACGGACAAAATGGGCGTTAAAATTATCCACAATCAAATCTCGGAGGCACTGGTCTCTATTGACACTGGTAAAGAAGCGTTTATTACTAATTTGCCCAATTTGAGCGGATATAATGCACTGGCCGTTGGTCCAGGAATAGGAGTTAGAAGGGAGACAGCAAGTTTTTTGAAACTACTTATTCAGGAATCATCGAAGCCCATCGTTCTTGATGCGGATGCCATTAATATTCTTTCGCAGAATCCAACTTGGTTAGCCTTTTTACCAAAACGAAGTATTCTAACTCCCCATCCGGGAGAGTTTGCTCGACTCGTTGGGAGAAGACTGAGTCATTATGACAACATTCAAAAACAAATAGAACTTAGTCAAAGATTTGGGATTTACATTCTTCTCAAAGGCGGACGGAGCAGTTTGAGCTTACCAGATGGACAAATCCTGATCAACGACAGCGGAAATCCCGGAATGGCCACCGCCGGGATGGGGGATGTACTTACCGGGATTATTGTAGGTTTGTTGGCAAGCGGCTACAGCGCCATGGAAGCGGCAACTTTAGGTATGTTTATTCATGGCTATGCTGCTGACTTAGCTTTAGAAAATGAGAGTTACGAATCGCTAATTGCTACTGATCTGTTGACATATTTAGGTCGAGCATTCAAAAGTTTGGAGGATGAAATTTAGATTATTTATTGCGATACTGGTCTCCGTTGTCTTCATTGGTTGTCAAGACGATCCTACCACTTCTAGGAATGGCAGCAGACCGTCGCAATCCACTGTTGGTCCATCCTTCAGGGTGAGGGTGCTTAATGCCCAAGGCTTGACTTATGGTGACTCAATTCATTTTGAAATCAAATCAGATTCTCCAGACTTAAAAATTTCTAAAGTTGAGATTAGTGGAAAGGACAGCCGGTTGCCATTTTTCACCACTGAGNCGCTCAACTTCAAAATTCCTTCTCAACTTTCTGGTGGTGGAGAGGTACGGCTTAAATTGAAAGCCATTTATGAAAATGGGAAGTACACCACCCGTTATAAAGAAGTGAATCTTAAGCCCACAAGACCGGCTNTGGACTGGCGATTCGATATATTAAAAAAGTATCCTCACGATGTTAGTGCCTATACTCAAGGGTTTTTGGTTTACAAGGGATTTATTTATGAAGGTACGGGAAATTACGGCGAATCTAGGTTGAGGAGACTTGACCTAAATACAGGAGAATTGGTCCAAGAAGAGAGTTTAAGTGAAGATATTTTTGGTGAGGGAATCACCATCTTTGATGAGAAAATCTTCCAAGTAACTTACAAGTCGGGAAGGGGTTTTATTTACGATCTGGAAACCTTTAAAATGAAAGAGGAGTTCACTTACACTACTCAAACATCAGAGGGTTGGGGCTTGACGCATAACGATACCTCTTTGATTCTTTCTGATGGGTCTTCAACGCTTTATTTTCTGGATCCCCATAGCCAAGAAGTGACTCGTAAGCTTAATGTTTTCGATGAAAATGGAAACGTGAAGCTCCTCAATGAATTGGAGTATGTGAACGGAAGAATTTTTGCTAATATCTACACTCAGCCGTTTATCGTTGAGCTGGATGTTTTAAGCGGTCAAGTTATTAATCGTTATGACGCGAGAGGTATAGTTGATCAATCGGAAGCACATCCGGATATGGACGTGCTCAATGGAATTGCCATTCACCCTGCAACGCAAAACCTATTGCTGACAGGAAAATATTGGAGTAAAATTTACGAGGTAAAGCCAATTCCTGTAGACAACTCTTAGTAATCGAGTTCACCTAGGCCTTGTCTCACAATTTGTGGGTTTCCCTGGGTCAAGTCTACTATGGTTGAAGCCTCAATTTGCCCCATCCCACCGTCGATTACTGCATCAACTTGGTTCGAATACTTTTCGTGAATTAATTCAGGATCAGTGGTGTATTCAAGGATTTCGTCATCGTCGTGAACGGAGGTGGCTATGATCGGATTACCAAACTCATTCACAATTTCTCTGGCAATATTGTTATCAGGTACCCTTATTCCTATAGTTTTTTTCTTGCTTTTAAAGATTTTAGGAACGTTGCCGGTAGCATTTAAAATAAAAGTGAATGCCCCAGGAAGAGAACGTCGAATGAGTTTATATTCCGGAGTATTCACTCTGGCGTACTCACTGATGTGGCTGAGATCGTAGCAAATGATAGAAAAGTTAGCTTTATCTGGTTTTAACCCTTTAATTCCTGCTACTTTGGCGATTGCCTTCTGGTTCAATAGATCACAACCAATGCTGTACACTGTATCTGTTGGATATATGATGAGGCCTCCTCCTTTGAGAATTTCGGCAATTTGCCTGATTTTTTTTGGATCTGGGTTTTCCGGATATATTTTGAGCAACATGTTAACACAAAATTCCGAAAAAGACTCGAAATTAAAAACCGTCTCATCAAGAAATGAGACGGCTTCTTTTAACTTGATCAAAAATTACTTAAGCCGACTGAGCTGCTTTTTTGTGATCAGCGAGAAACTTTTCGAGGCCAATATCTGTAAGCGGATGCTTTAAAAGACCTGTTATTACATTGAGCGGTCCAGTCATAACATCTGCACCAATTTCAGCGCACTCAATTAGATGCATGGTGTGTCTTACAGATGCTGCTAAAATTTGCGTTTCGTAGGCGTAGTTGTCATAAATCAGCCTAATTTGCTCAATGAGAGCAAGGCCATTGGTAGATACATCATCTAGTCGGCCAATGAATGGAGAGACGTAAGTCGCTCCAGCTTTTGCTGCTAAAATTGCCTGCCCAGCTGAAAATACGAGGGTGCAATTTGTCTTAATTCCTTTGTCAGAAAAATACTTCAGCGCTTTCACTCCATCTTTGATCATCGGAACTTTTACCACAATGTTTTTGTGGAGGTGAGCGAGGCTCTCACCTTCTTTAATAATGCCTTTGAAATCTGTAGAAATTACTTCTGCGCTCACGGGACCGGGAACAATCTCGCAAATCTTTAAATAGTGATCAATTACATTGGCATCACCGGTGATGCCTTCCTTTGCCATTAGGGACGGATTAGTGGTTACACCATCCAGTACGCCAAGGTCTTGCGCTTCTTTTATTTGATCGAGATTGGCTGTGTCAATAAAAAAATTCATTGGATTTTCTTTGGGGCCAAAAATAAAGAACTCGTGTGATTAAACAGGTAGAATTGATTGGTGGTTTTGAACATGTTTTCTGCAAATTTTGATCCCGCATAAAACACCTTCTAGAAAACACAAAACCCGGTGATTAACCCGGGTTTCGTCTGCTATGAAAAATGCGTCAGGCTATGAACCCATTCGCGCACCCCAATATATTAGATTCTTTTGAATGGTCAAAGTGTTGCTTAGAGTTTCTATGTAGTTGTAGAATTATTCTCGGTAGACTCAATTTGTAGATTGAATGTCAATTTTGTAGACTCCTCTATTTAAATGATGAATGTTCAAGAAAAGCTACTCTTTTTCGGTATTCATAGGGTTAAGCTAATTTCTGGTTTGGAAATTTTTATGGTAATGAATTTCAAGTTAGTTTGAAAATTCAGGGTCTCGGAGATGCGTTTGGCTTAGAGAAATAATGGATTTTACTCCTTTCAAGATTATTTTTGGAAGATTATGGCTTCGAGGTTTTAAATGTGACCATCTCGATCTGTACTATTTGGTTCGTCGGGTCTGACTTAGGAGTTCTTGCAGATCAATCGGAATTTGTCATCGACTAAGTTTTTAGAGAGGGTTCCTTACCCGTGATTACCCTTCTTCAAATTCAAAGAGTATGTTCTATTTTTGGTGGCAGTGTAACGATATTTTGCCTTCAATATTTTCGGTATATCTACTTGAATTTGTTCGACTTAAAATTCTTGTTGCAGTTATCTTACACCTCTACAATTACTAAAAAAAAGCTCAAGAATGACTCTCAGGGCATACTTGAGAAGCAATTATCAGACCTTATAGATGGACCTTCATCCCAAAATAGCCCAATCAATTTGTGCTGGTGACTTTATTTGCCCGTTGAGATTATATTTTGCAAAATCAATAGATTAAATTGAAGAGAATAATTTCACCTATCCATGAAAGAATTGTACTATTTGATGATACCTTTTTGAATAGCAATTTTAACGAGACCTGCCGTGTTCTTAGCGTTCAGTTTGTGGAGCAAATGCAGTCGATGCGTCTCGACAGTAGCTACCGAAATGAATAGCTTTTCTGAAATTTCTTTCGTGGTAAACTCGTCTGTAATAAGTTTTAAAACTTCCTTTTCGCGTTTGGTAATTTTTGGAATAAAAGAGTCTGTTTTGCGTCCAAGAGAAGCCGAAACTAAATTCTCTTTTATGCTGGAAGAGAAGAATTCCTCTCCATTATACACAGCGTTTATCGCCTCAATGAGTTCGTCGGTTGAAGTATTCTTTAAGAGATATCCTTTGGCTCCGTTTTGTATCATCTGTTTCACAAAAATCACCTCGCTAAACGAGCTTATGGCTAGGACGGATAATTTTTGATATGCTTTGGTCACGAGACAACAGAGCTCAATACCATCCGTTTTTGGTAAATGAATATCCATTAACACTACGTCAACATCAACGTGCTCAAGTGCATTTAAGGTCTCTTCGGCGGTCGAAGCTTGACCTACAACTTCAATTCCTTCTTCATCTTCCAGCATTGATCGCAGTCCATTGACTACCATCTCGTGATCATCCACTATAAAGACTGAAATTTTGCTTTTCTCGCTCATTTTCAAATTATTGGTATTATGATTCTAAAGCTTGACCCTTCATTTGGCTGCGATGATATTTCGAAGGTGCCTTTTAGGAGCTCCACTCTTGATCGTATACTTCTCATACCAATGCCTTCGACTATCTCGTCTTTTTCAAATCCAATCCCATTGTCCTCAACGGTGATGTGTAGTTGTTTTTCTACCGCCATAAGTTGTATAATCATTTCATTAGCCTTCGAATATTTCAAGGCATTGTTTGTAATCTCCTGTATAATTCGATACAGATTCTTTTCAATTTTCGTACTCAACTTTTCTGTTTGTCCTATGGTTTCTAGACTAACTGCGATAGAGGTACTCGCCTCAATATTTGAGCACAAATCCTTGAGCGCTTCGTGTAATCCAAATTTTTCAAGTGAACCAGGCATAAGATTGTGCGAGATTCTTCGAGTTTCTGCGCTGGTTTGATCGATCATAGCTATAGCATTTGAATATTCTAGTGATGCGCACAGTTCTGGGCTTGATTTTCGAATCTGGTCAAACCTCATTTTGGTAGCAGAGAGCATTCCACCCAACCCATCATGGAGATCTTTGGCCAATCTTGAGCGCTCCTGGTCTTCACCTTCTAGCATAGAAGTCAAACGAGAAACTTCCTTCTCCCTCTTTAGGTTTTCCACTTTTTCCATGTTTAATTCTGCTTCATATTCAGCTTGCCGTTTCTTTCGAGCCAATCTGCTGCGTAAAAGACTGAATACGAGAATCAGCACCAGAAGAGCTAGAACCAGCGCAGTTATCAGGTAATTTCTTTCGACGATCTCAGCTTTGTTTTTTTCTATTTCGAGCGTTTGTGCTTCTAGCCGGAGGTCTTTCTTTTCCGATTCGAATTGGATTTCAAGTCCCGCTACAATTTTATTCTTTTTGATTCCAGCCTGCTCCTCTTTCAACTTTATGAATTCATTTGAGTATGCAAGTGCTGAAGCAAAATTTGAGCTCTTCTCTTCTAGAACTATCATTTTTTCCAATCCATTAAGATAAGTCTCCATGCTTTCATACTCTTTTGCCAAAGCAAGTCCAGAGCTCAGATAATACCGAGCGCTATCTAAATCTCCTAAGTTATAATGCACTTGTCCCAGCATTACTTCCGCATTGCTCACATAAGCAGGGTTATTGATGAGTTTACCTACATCTAGTGTCTTCTTAGAAAGGGTTAATGCACGTTCGAAGTCCTTTTCTAAATTTGCTATTGTGCTGGCGTTGTTATTGCCCAGATATAGTAAAATAGGATCATCTTGACGTTCGGCGAGCATCAAAACATCGTCATAAATTATCTTAGCGCTGTCAAGCTGTTCTTTGAGAATGTAGATCTGACCGATATTGATCAGTGCATTACCGAGTCTCACACTATCCCCAATAGACTTGCTTAAATCAGCAGATTGGCGATTGTAGTATAAACTACGGTCATAAAGTTCTAATTCTGATAGGAGGGCTCCAACGTTTGAGTAGGTATAAATCAAGTTAAGCGTGTCGCCTATTTTTTCAAATACTTTTGTTCCTTCTAAATAATACTCGATCGCCCTTCCATATAAAGCCCTTCGCTTGTCAATATTCCCCAGATTCACATGTGCAGCGGCAACTCCTTTCAGGTAACCCTGCTCTTCGAAGATTTCTAGTGCGTCTAAGAAAAATCCAATGGCCTCTTCGAATTCACCTTGATCAGAATGAACAATTCCTGAGTACAGGTGAGCTCGACCAAACGCCATTTTGTAAGGAATTGCTGGACTCTCTAGGATAATTTGCTGGTATATGAATAAAGCCGTATCCGGGTTTTCGATTTCCAGTGTGTAGGCGAGGTCTAGGAGCCGATCTATTGATACTGAGTCTGCAGGTATCTGGTCATCATTTTGGTCTGCTGCACAGAGAGGCGAAAATCTCATGAACAATAACAGATACGTCATTAACAAGTTTGTAAAGAGGTGGTTAGAATTGATCATGGCTAAATCTAAAAAGAAAAATACCACTACAAACCACTAGAATATCGAATTCTTGATATAAATAGGTATAGGGGTGTTTCGATAGTTGAACGGTGTAAATAAAGTCTTTATCTGATGGAACGGATAGTTGGTCTAATTTTGAATTGTCGTGTAGCCGACATAATTTTGTGTACGAAACTGAACATCTCTATGAAAAAAATAATCGGTTTGTTGCTCGTTATTTTCGCTTTTTCATCTTGTCAGGAAGACGATCTTCCAGCGCCAGTACCTTTTACCCCTGAGGTAAGCCCAAAAACAAGCACATATTCGGGGGACTTTTTGAGAGATTACATTACGCTAACCTGTAAAGTGGCGCAAACTACAGATGGGTTTTTTCCTACGCAAGCTGCGCGCGCCTATGGTTATATAGGAGTTGCGGCCTATGAGTCTGTTGTTTACGGCATTAATCCTGAAAATCGCTTGGAAGGACAGCTTGATGGTTTAGCCGAAGGAACAATTCCCGATCCATTGGATAGCCTAGGCTATAATTGGGCTATTGCCTGCAACGCGGCTACAGCAGATATGATGAGATATATGTTTGATCTCAATCTCTCTGAAGAGAATAGAGAACTGATCGATAATATGGAAGAAGGAAATCTAGCGTTACTGACTATTGCCGAAGATGAAGAAGTAGTTATGAGGTCTATTGCCCATGGACAATCTATTGCTCAAGCTATATATCAGGTCTCTATGACCGACGGTGGGCATGAATCCTATTTGGATCCCTTTCAACTTCCTTATGACCTTGCAGCCGATGATTACTGTTGGGTGCCCACTGATGTATTGACCACAACGCCTCTTTCTCCTTATTGGAGAGAGAATAGATCTATGATTCCAGGAATTGTTCCGGCGAGTCAGCCCATTGCTCCAATAGAATTCTCTACTAATCCTTCTTCTCAATTTTATGGACAAGCATTTGATACCTATAACCAGGTAATGAATTTAAATTCCGAAGAAGAAAGAGAAATTGCAGAGTATTGGGCAGATGACCCATTTGCTACTTGCACACCCGCAGGCCATACGTTTAACATAATAAACCAGCTGTTAGGAGAGTCGGGAGCTACTTTGGAAAAGACGGCGGTGGGAATTGGGATGATGGCTATAGCCGAGAACGATGCATTTATCGCCTGTTGGGAGAGTAAGTATGAATATATATTGATACGTCCAGTAAGTTATATCCAACAGTACATCGACCCTGCTTTTGAAACTACCATCGGTACACCTCCATTCCCTGCCTACACTTCTGGTCACTCTGCTGAAATTGGTGCAGGTGTGAAGGTATTAGTCCACCTCTTTGCTGAAGAGAATGGTGATTACACTTTTACCGATTTAAGTCAATTGCAATATGGTTTTTCAGCAAGGACCTACGACAACTTCTACGAAATGGCAGATGAGTGCGCTCTTTCGAGATTCTACGGGGGTATTCACTACGAAATGGATAATTCCAGAGGGCTCGACATCGGATTCGCCGTTGGAAGCTCCGTAGTTTCAGATATTTCCTGGCCAGATAATATCCAATAGTCTTGGGTAGGTTTGTGTGCGCATGTTTGATTTTGGCGGTTATAGCCTGTAGTTCTCCTGCCGAAACTGAAAACCTTTATGAGTCAAAGGAGTTTGAAGAATTCGTAGGGCTCCATTGCGAAGCTCGAAAACTAAAAAAAGAACGTTTTGAGTTAGCAGAAATCATAAGAAATTGGCCTGATAGCGTCCCCAATTGGCAGGCGAAGAAAAAAAAATTGGCAAGCGAAAGCAGAACTTTGGCAGACTCCATTCGTGGAGAACTCGAGGTGCTTACCGGCTCACTCAGTTTAGCAGAAAAGAGAGGGTTTAATGACAGCCTTGAGAGCAGGATAGGTGCTCTGGGATGTGAATGAGTTCCTAGTCAATTCTCTTATAACTTGTCCTAATGCCTTTGATTAGTGAAGAACTAAATCCGTGGTGCTCCATTTCGTTTAAACCCGCGATGGTGCAGCCTTTTGGAGTAGTTACTTTGTCGATTTCGCTCTCGGGGTGAGATCCTCTTTCTATTAATAGATCGGCCGCACCCTTTACAGTCTGGGTCACTATAGACGAGGCGGTTTTGGCATCAAAGCCGATTTCAATTCCACCTTGGACCATGGCGCGGATAAAGCGCATTACATAGGCTATTCCACAAGCTCCGAGGACCGTAGCAGCATCCATGAGTTCTTCTTGAATAAATGTGGTTTTTCCCATTGTGCTGAAAACGGTATTTACCTCATCCACTTCCTCTGTTCCAGCGTTTGTATGGCAAATGCAGGTGATAGATTCATTCACATCGGCAGCAGTATTTGGCATGGCCCGGAAAAAAGGTACATCTTTCGGTAAAAGAGCAGTAAGATTACTCATATTGACGCCCGTTACAACGCTCACTACCCTATGCTTTTTGGCATCAATCGCAGCTGCTACCTCACCGAGTATTTGATGAATATTGTAGGGCTTCACAGCGAAAATGAGGAGTTCAGCGTTGCTGATGGCTTCTTTATTGTTAGAAGTTACCACGCAACCTTTTTCTTTGAACGCCGCTAATTTTTCGGTATTCCTTCGCGTGAGGGTTAGTTTATTTGCGGAATATCCAGAGTCTAAAAGGCCTAGGGCCATGGCTTTTCCTAGATTTCCCGTTCCAATAATGGCAATTCTTAGATGGTTAATTCGCATGCCAATTTTTTTTTTCAAAGAAAGCGAATTCGAATCTTCTTTCTTAGCTTCAAGCCCGAGATACATGCATAAAATTGCAGACCATATAATCAATTGGCAGAAGCTGGAAGAAGCTTTGATTGGTGATTTGAAAGTGGATCATGCAACGAGAGTTTTATATGCCACAGATGCTTCCGTTTATAGAAAGATTCCCCTTGGCGTGGCATTTCCAAAGTCAAAAGAAGATGTTGCAGAAATTGTTAGGTTCGCACGAGAATTCGAGATTTCGGTTATTCCGCGAGCAGCAGGAACAAGCTTGGCCGGTCAATGCGTGGGTGAAGGGTTGGTCGTAGATTTCTCGAGGTATATGACCAAGATACTCGAGATCAATCCTAAAGAAAAATGGGTGGTTGTGCAGCCGGGTGTCATTAGAGATCAGCTCAACGAGGCGGTAGAGGAAGACGCTTTGTTCTTCGGTCCAAATACTTCTACGGCCAATCGCTGTATGATGGGAGGGATGCTTGGAAATAATTCTTCGGGAACCACTTCCATCCGTTACGGCACGACGAGAGATAAGGTAATCGAGTTAGAGATTGTTTTGTTTGACGGTTCTACTGCTTCTTTAAAGGAGATGAATCGTGAGGAAATAGAAAAAGGGATTATTGGAAACTCGGCCTTTTCTGAATTACTCAAATCAACTATTTCAGAGCTTTCTCCTGAAGAAGTGCGGGAGGAGATTAGCACAAACTTTCCTAAGAAAGGAATTCACCGACGCAACACGGGCTATGCCCTCGATGTCATATCAGAAATGCAGCCCTTTAACCCAAATGGCTCACCTCTTAACTTGGGAAAACTCATCGCGGGTTCGGAGGGCACGCTTTGCATGGTGACGAAACTCAAACTTCAACTTGACGATCTACCACCGCCTAATGTGGTGATTGTCTGCGCCCACTTCGAAACCATCAACGAGTCGATGGAGGCTACGGTTGAAGCAATGAAAAGCAAGCCATATGCCTGTGAGTTGATGGACAAAATCATTCTCGATCTTACCAAGGGTAATCCTGGTCAAGCTGAGAACAGATTTTTCGTAGAGGGCGATCCAGGGGCCATATTGTGCATTGAGTTGAGGGCAGATAATCTCAACGATTTGGAACGAGACTGTCGTGTTTTGATAGACCGTTTGCGTCGTAAAGATTTAGGTTATGCTTTTTCCATTGTGGAAGCTCCAAATACGAGGAAGGTCTGGGATCTTCGCGCGGCAGGATTAGGTGTGCTGAGTAATTTGAAAGGAAGAGCAAAGCCAGTTGCCTTTGTAGAAGATACCGCTGTAGAACTAGAAGATCTCCCCGCTTATATCCGCGATTTTGAAAAACTCATGGAGAACTTTGGCCAGCAAGCCGTTTACTACGCTCATGCTGGCGCAGGAGAGCTTCATTTAAGACCTGTGCTCGACTTGAAGTCAAAAGAGGGAAGGGAAGACTTTAGAAAAATTGGTGAAGCTTCGGCAGAATTGATCAAGAAGTACAATGGTTCACTAAGTGGAGAGCATGGAGATGGACGTGTAAGAGCAGAGTTCATTCCGAAAATGGTAGGAGAGAAAAACTATCAACTCTTCCGTAAGATAAAGCAGATCTGGGATCCACAGAATATGTTCAACCCGGGAAAGATTGTGGATGCCGACCCGATGGATGCCGATTTCCGCTACAGCGAAAACCAAAAGCCATTCTCGTATTCGACCTTTTTCAATTTTTCTGAGGGTTCGATTTTGGACCATACGGAAAAGTGCAACGGTTCTGGTGACTGCCGAAAACCTGCCGATATGGGAGCGACGATGTGCCCCAGTTATCAAGTCACTAAAGATGAGCAGGACAGCACTCGGGGTCGAGCCAACTTACTGCGCGAAGTGTTCACCCAATCGCCGCACAAAGCGTTTCCTTTTGACAACAATGATGTACACGAAGCTTTAGATCTATGCCTCGGCTGTAAGGCATGCAAAAAGGAATGTCCGAGTTCTGTGGATATGTCTTTGCTCAAAATGGAAACAGATTTCCACTTTTACCAAAGAAATGGCTTGCCGAAGAGAAATGCCTTCTTTGGCAACTTCCACAAAAGTGCAAAGTGGGGATCTAGGTTTGCTCTCGTTTCGAATGCACTGCTGAAGATTCCGTTCTCAGAGAAAGCGATCAAATCCAGATTTGGGATTGCCGAAGGCAGAAGTATTCCACCCTTTTCTTTCAAAACTGCCACACGATCAATTAGGAGAAGAAAGAACAGCATGGTTGATTTCGTTATCTACATCGATGAGTTCACACAGTATCAGGATGTAGAGATAGCTAAAGCAGCAGCAGCGTTTTTCAGAAAACTGAACTATTCTTTTGAAGTCGTCTTCGCACCGTCCGGTCGAGCCTACTTTTCAAAGTCAATGCTTCATCAGGCAAAGACTTGTGCTGAAACTGTTCTGAAGAAATTAAAGCCATTCATTGAGAAGTCCATTCCGGTGGTTGGTTTAGAACCTTCGGGAGTTTTGGGTTTTCGCGATGAGTTTACCAGAATGTTTCAAGGGGAACTCCACTCTCAAGCGGTGAAACTTTCAGATTTGTCCAAAACCTTTGAGGAGTTTGTTGCCGAGGAAATGAGCCAAGGAAGAATCAAGAAAGAACAATTCACTGAAGAAGAGCAAGCGGTTGAAGTTCACGTGCATTGCCATCAAAAGGCGCTTTCAAGTCCAAAGTACAGTCTGGAAGTATTGAACTTTCCTAAGAATTATTCTGCTGTAAAGATTCCGGCCGGATGTTGTGGTATGGCTGGAAGCTTTGGCTACGAAGAAGAACACTTTGAGTTAAGTAATCAAATCGGTGAACAGATTCTTTTTCCTCGATTGAGAAAGCTTCCAGAATCAACTTTAATTGTCGCTGCCGGCACAAGCTGCAGACATCAGATAAAGGATGGAGTTAAAAAGAGCTCTTTACACCCTGCGGAGGTTTTGGCCTTGGCATTAAAATAAAATTTCCCGCACGTCAACGGGAGATTTTACAAAAAGAATAGAAGATTAATCGGTGATGATTTAGCGCCTTACTACCTTGGCGTAACTCGTTGTTTGTTCGCTAGAAATTCCGATCAAGTAAAGTCCCGCGGGGAACTCAGATAAAACTATGTCTACATTTTGTGTTCCTACCGATCCAGCGATCACTCTTTGCTCAAGTACCTTTCCTTGAAGGTCGATCAAGCTCAACGTAATTCTGTTGGAGCTTTCAGCAATAAAGCTGATCGTTGCCAGGTCACTGGTCGGGTTAGGATATACGGATATGATCTCTTCCGTTCGGGCAGATTCATCGTTCAAGGTTCCTTGAGGAATGACATTGATCATAAACCCTTCTGAGAGAACTCCATTTTCTCCGAAAATTTCCCCATCTAACACTTCACAGTAAGAGATCTGACAGAAGTTGCCATTATCATCTTCGAAGGTTACGAATAGGCAAAGAGTGAAAGGGCCGTCGGTCTCGTAGACGTAAGTAGGGTAGAATTCGGTCGAGGTTCCTCCATCACCAAAGTCCCATAGCACGCTGCTAGCATTCACGATGTTTGAGGATGGAATAATGTAGAAGGTATTTTCACCAGAGGAGTCTGCTACCACTTCGAAGCTAATACCACATTCAAAATCGTCGTATTCGCACGAGCCATCATCAATGGTTGCTTCAGGATTGTAGTTCGAGGCATTTGGATCTGTACATCCAGAAATCTCGGTTTCACAATCGGCGTTCACACTAAAGGCTATTTCACCAAATTCTCCATCGCTAAGGGTACCCGATGCTATAATCATACCATCAAGCCTTAGCTCGAAAGTCCCACCATTCCATCCATCTCCGTAGGAATCGTACATCTCAAAGGTGTAACAACCGTCTCCTAAGCAAACAGATTCAATGCTTGTTGCGTAGCTTTCATATCCTTCAGATTGAGCTACGGCTTGTCCATTTTCGTTCAGTATAGCCCACGAGATTTCGTAGCCCCAGTTTTGGGTATTTAGTATTATATCAAGTTCATTCCCGTCGCATTCGAAGTACGCGCATGAGCCATCATTAATTGTCGCTTCAGGGTTATAATTTATTGCATTTGGATCAGTACAACCAAGGATTTCGGAGTTTCCGCAGCCTGGAGAATTAATCCCAAATGGCTCACTAATCCATTCAGACGAGTTCTCAATGATCCCGAAAATTTGAACACCATTTTCAGCGAACAAGCTACACGTTCCAGACCAGCCAGAATTAATATTAAATACATCTAAGTAAAAGCAACCTTCCTGTAAGCAAAGGTCAACTTGATCTCCCCAACCATACACATAGCCTTCTTCCACGACAAGGCTATCATTGAGGGTAATTGACCAATACACCAAGCTTGAATCGTTTTGAGTGTCAAAGGCATCAAAGACCAAAGTGGTTGGTGTGCAGCTATAAGCGCAACTTCCATCATCTTCGGTCGCTTCTGGATTGTAGTTGGTCGCGAGAGGATCGGTACATCCGTATGCTGGAAAATCGCACGGTGAGGTGACGCTGTAGCTCAAAAAACAAGTTCCTGCATCTCCACTCCAGCCGTCGACCATTAAGATGTATGTAGCATTGGTATCTAATTCTCCGCAAGAGAAGTCAAATGCTGAAAGTAGCTCTTCCCCTGAGTTTCCATCGCAGTAAATCATTTCACCACCACACTCTTCAAAAAGTCCAAACTGCGTATCGGTAAATGTGAAGGAGCCATCCGAAATAGCTTCAATATGAATTTGAGATGGGACAGATGGAGTGGTAAACGTAAACCAAAGACTAGTTTGCTCTCCTTCACCACTTCCGAAGTTCCAGCATTCTCCCCAGATTCCTTCATTCTGTGTTGCGTAAGTATTGTCTATTAAAGTAGTGCCTTCTTCAAGTGGAATCGCACCAGAACACAAATCATTCTCTGGTCCGCTGTAAATACAAGATCCGTCATCAACATTTGCTAATGAGTTGTAGTTCAGAGCGTTTGGATCGGTGCATCCAAAAGTGGAATCCGACTCACAATAGTAGAATCCTGCATAGTAAGTGAATCCTGGCTGGTTGAGGCTTTCTAAGAAAACAAAAAGAGAATCCCCATTGCAATCTTCTATCGAAACCAAGCAAGTGTTCCACTCTTCAACGGGAAATAAATAAGTTGGAATGATCTCTGGGGAAATGGGAACTACATAATTTACGTCTTCACCTGAAGTCGTGAAATCTATAGATACGTCCACAATGCCCGTCGGAGCATTTTGAATGTCTATGTTAATGAGAGTTCCATCAAATTGAGAAAATAAAGAAAGTGAAATAAAGCAGCTTAAGGCGAGTAAAGCATTTTTCATAGTCGCGGTGAGAATTGGTCCGCTATTATGACTTTGAATTCAGAGCAATAGTTGCTCTACCAAAAGAAAGAACCCCGCCGTAACGAGGTTTTTTACTTTGTTTCTTAGTTGAGTTACCTGATTACAGTGATGAAACCAGTTTTTTCAAATAGGTCCAAACTTTCATTTAGTTCTTCGCCCCATCGGAATGTCATTTTGTAAAAATAAACCTGACTTTGGCTAAAATATCCTCCTTCACCACCATTCCAGGGTTCTTGAAGATTTTCTGTTTCAAAGATTAACCCTCCTAATCTATCGTATATAGTCAAGGTGTAGTCAGTGATCGGGCAAGACGGAACGGGAAAGAAGACGTTATTTAAATCATCATTATTATCCGGGGTCATTGCATTAGGAATAAATATCTCACAGGGGCAGTCGGTTGCTACATTTGCATAGGAAATACCCATGGTAAATTCAAAACTATCTTTACAGCCCCTTTGGTCCTCCACAGTCATTGTATAATCTCCTGGCGAAAGATCTTCAAAAAGTCCCGTCTCCTGAGGAAATCCATTATTCAGCCTGAATTCTGCTGGGGGTTCGGCATTCATGACCAGTGCCTCAATGAGTCCATTGTCATATAAAGGGCAATTGATAGGGTTAAAACGATTAATCGAAAGATTGAGATCTGTTTCGTTACCGATGATTACTTGAATATCTTCGGTACAACCAGCATCGTTTCTAACACTTAACGTGTATAAATCGGCCATCAATCCATCGAAGAAGGTAGTGTCTTGCCAACCAGTTCCGATATTGTATTCAAATATGTCATTCAAGCTAGTGGATGCGAGCAGTGTTCCGTCAGAGTTTCCGCAAAAAGCACTGGTTGAGCTGGCTACATTTAGACCAGGGCTTTCTCTTTGGAGGTTGGCTGTAGCTGTTAACTCACATCCTGCGGCATCTCTTGCTAAGACCTCATACTGACCAGCAAGCTGTCCTGCCAATTCGTTTCCAGGTTGAAAAGATGCACCATTGTCAAAAGAATATTGAATGGGGTCTACACCACCTACATATGTGAGTTCAATCGAACCATCGTTACCATTGATGCAAGATTCTTGGGAGGTGGAGACAAAAAGGCTTTTGTCGATGCATGCGGCCTCTTGGCATACGGTTGTGGAAGTATTCAAGAGGTTCTGGAGATTGGCATTGACGTATGCGTCCATTGTCTCGACCTGACTTTCTGTAAACATGTAGAGGCATGCATCGTCGCAATACTCCATGTAAGTCGGAAACAATACTGGTTCTGTGCAATTTATATTAGATTCTCCAACCGCAGGGCATCCAAAGGTCGGTTCAGACGTTTTTGGAGTATCTGTGACATTGCCGTCATCTGCAAGTGATGCACAGTCAGCAGGCTCTGGTGGATCTGGGAATGGGTGATTTAAGGAGAGGTAGTGACCAACTTCATGAGTGACTGTTCTCCCTAAATTATACTGACCACTTAAATTGCCATTGCAATTGGAAGAACCAAAATAGGGCAGCCCACATACAACTCCGTCGCCATTACCTGTTCCTCCACCAGGAGCAAATCCCAGTGGGTTAGTCATATCTCTGACATACATATTCATATAGCCTGCCCAATCGGCTTCATTATCTGAATCGTCTGGAATTGCATCTATGGTTATTGCAAAATCTCCATCTACTAATCCATAACCCGGTGGATGATTCAAGGTGGCAAGGCAAAACTGAATACAAGATTCCGCATTACTTATACCAGGCCATGTGGCTTGACCGTTAATCCAATTTACAATATCCGCATTGGTGCCGGCAAAATCAGCGTTGAGAGAAGCTATTTGGCTGAGCGCCATTTCTTCAGCACATGCCGGGGTAACACCTATTGTACCTCCTCCTGCTGGATTTTGAAAGTGGACAGCGACCGGAATATACAATATCTCATCACAATCCATTTTTGTCTCATCCTTATGCGTTTTGATCCAAAGTTTTAGGTTAGACATCCTTACTTGGTGAGCTTCGGCATATTCTGGGTCTTGCATCAGTTGTTCATGATGCAGAGCAGCGTGACACCGATCTGGCTGACCAGGCAATTGAGCAAATATGGTCCAACTGATTGACAAAAAGACAATCGTAACTAATAAGGCTTTCATTTTCAATTCTTGAAACGAGATACAAAGGTAAGACCCTTGTACCAGATTCACTATTCATTTTCTCTGTAAAAATGGATTTACAGGTCTTCTATTATTGACGTTTTCGGAATAAAAAAGATGCTCTCCTAACCAAAAAACGCTCGGAAAATAACCGAGCGTTTTCAATAGGAATTTAAAAGAATTTAGCCTTGACCTTGTCCGGCAGAAAACTGTCGCTCTCCGTCGAATTTGATGAGGTTTTCTGTTTTAATTACATCAAAGCCTGCTTGACTCACTTTTGTTTGGAGTGCTAATATTGCGCTGTAGTCTAGTGGCTGCTCATCGGCACTGAGCCATCTGCATCGCCAGTGGTTCGTGCAGAATGTTTCGGGAAATCCGTTTGGATATACTTTAACACCTCTGTTCGTAATCATGTCCAGACTTAAGGTTCCCTCGGTAATTTGTACCAACTGGTCGCCTAACTCGTCTGGGCCACCAACTCTCCAATCCAAGAATATATCAACTCCAATGAGTTCTTTTTTCGGCTCTGGACGCTCTTTGATTTTGATTTCAATTGGCTTAGAACCCTTCTCGTAAGAAACCTTTGCTAGAGTTTGTGGCTCTTGACCGATTCTTGCGATTACCGCATCGGCAAACTCCTTGGTTCCCACTTTTTCTTTGCTTACACCGTCTCTGAAGATATCGTACGTGTGAACACCGTCTTCCATGGTTTTTAGCCAAGCGTTGTGTACCTTCTCAGCAACATCCGCTTGATCGATGTAAACCAACATTTGGATAGCACCCATAAGGAGTCCTGATGGATTGGCAAGGTTTTGACCGGCTCTTCTTGGAGCAGATCCGTGAATGGCTTCGAACATTGCAAATCCATCGCCGATGTTTGCAGAGCCAGCTAGACCAACAGAACCGGTAATCTGAGCAGCAACATCGCTCAATACGTCACCGTAGAGATTTGGCATTACGATTACGTCAAAGTTCTCAGGAGTGTCAGCAAGTTTTGCAGCTCCGATGTCAACGATCCAGTGCTCGCTCTCAATTTGCGGATATTCTTTAGCTACCTCGTCAAAGATTTCATGGAAAATACCGTCGGTAAGTTTCATGATGTTGTCCTTTGTGAAGCATGTCACCTTCTTTCTTCCGTATTTAACAGCGTATTCAAATGCGTATCTAACGATCTTTTCAGAACCAGGAATAGAGATCAACTTCAAACATTGGAATACATCATCTGTTTGACGGTGCTCGATGCCAGCATATAGGTCTTCTTCATTTTCACGAACGATCACCACATCCATTACTGGATGTTTGGTATCGATGAACGGATGAAGAGATGCACAAGGGCGAATGTTAGCATATAAACCTAGTGTCTTTCTTGTGGTAACATTCAAACTTTTGAAACCTCCACCTTGAGGAGTAGTAATAGGTGCTTTCAAGAAAACTTTTGAACGACGCAGTGCATCCCAAGCTTCAGGAGCGATACCTGCTTTATACCCATTCAGATAAGCTTTTTCACCAATAGTAATTGTTTCAGTTTCAATTTGGGCTCCCGCAGCTTCCATGATACGAAGAGTCGCATCCATGATTTCTGGCCCGATTCCATCTCCGTGAGCAACGGTAATCAATCTTTTATCCGACATTTAACTTATGTTTTGTAGATCGCGCTTCCTTGCGGTCGATCGATAGTTAGTTCTGAAAGATGATTTCTTTCTTTTTCAATTTGCCGCGAAAATACCATTGTAAGTTGAATTTCTGGTGAATTGAAGGCTAAATTTTGCGCGAAGTGAAATAGGGATGACAGATAAAGTGATTAAGGATCGATCGCTTTGAGCTCGATCCACAGAGCTAAATTGCCATATTTGAGCTCATTTTACGCCTAAAGCGGGCTTATTGGAAATATACTCCATGTACGACCCGTAAAAAATTTTGAAGTGTATTTGCCTGGTCTTAGGAAAAGTTCAAGTTTCCAAAAAGCTTCTTTTTTGACTATTCTGTAATTTTTGTCGTTCCCCCATTGAAAGAACCCGTTAAGACTATTTCTTGGTCCTCGGGCTCCACTCTTAAATGGAACATATGATTGGCTGAAATGGCAAGAAAACTGTTTTCATCATTTCCTAGGCCTACCTTTATCGGCTTGACTTTAGGTATGATTTTGATGGTGAGGGATGACTCATTTATATTTCAGGTTGTTCGGGTAATTTCACTTTCAGTGATTCGTTCATTCTGGTCATCGATGACGGTGAACAAAAGGAGTTTGTGAACATTTTTCAAATAATTTTACCCACCAATTTATGGTTGTACTTGCCCTAGTCGGTGCTTTTTTGGTAACATTTTCAAATGAAAAGGGTAATCATTAATTTTTCCAGGAACTCATTTTTGAGTCAATTATGTAGGCCCTAAAACTCCATGCGGTTGTCCTTTTTTTGGGGATTATCCTCCTCTATAATTTTGAGTTTCTCTACTTTATGATAATTGACTTTGTATGGTTTTTCATCTTCTATTTCCGAAGATACCATTTCCAACTTTACAAGTACAGCAATGCGAGTAGTCCAGAATGAGCTTAAAGAGCTCAGAATTATGGGGAAGATTTCGCAGCAATCCTTGGCTGCTAGGGTAGAGTCGGTAGAGCATTCATGCCATTGAGAAGGATAAATACGTGCCTTCGACTGAGCTGTTATTAAAAATTTGTCAAGAGTTGAAGATAGCTGTGGAAGAAGTTTTCTTTGTGGACTAACCTAAAAGTTTTTTGATCCAGCCCAATTTAGTTTTGTTGTAAGGTGGATATTTCAATGCAGGATCTATCCAAGTGGCTGTTTCGACGATAGTTTTGGCATTGCTAAAACACTCAAAACTATAAAAGCCGTGATAATGTCCACTGCCGCTTCCTTGAATTCCGCCAACCGGAAGATCAGGAATTCCAAATTGTACCATGGTATTATTCACACTTCCCCCGCCAAACTCAATCCGGTCGAGAATAAAATCTCTCAGCTCTCGGTTTTTTCCGAAGTAGTAGCAGGATAGTGGGTATCTGTTTTTTCTTACCGTTCTGAGAATGTCTTCTTCCGATTCGTAGGTCAAAATTGGCAGAATAGGACCAAAGATTTCTTCTTTCATGATCACAGAATCTTCATCTATATCTGTCATGACGGTAGGTGCGATGTACAAAGAGTCACGGTCATGATCACCACCAATTACCACTTTTCCGCATTCGAGAAATTTCACTACCGCGTCAAAGCGTTTGAGGTTAATGAGTCGGGGAAGTGAATCGCTATCCTTTGGATTTTCACCATAGAATTGAGAGATCACATCTTTAGCGGTAGCGATGAATTTCTCTTCCAGTCCCTTTTTTAGCAAGATGTAGTCTGGGCTTACGCAAGACTGACCGTTGTTCATAAACTTACCCCAAAGCAGCCTTCGTATGAGCGTTTTAAATTTTCCAGTTCCATCGATGACTGCTGGACTTTTTCCACCGAGTTCAAGAGTTGTGGAGGTGAGGGTTTCGGCAGCCATTTTGGCAATGAGCTTACCCACATTTGGAGATCCGGTAAAGAAAATATGATTGAACTCATGGTTTTCGATCAGTGCGGGAACGATTTCTTGCCCCGGACCTTGGACCACGCTGATGTAGTTTTGATCAAAGGTTTCTGAAATTATCTTCTCCAAGAGCTGAGATGTCGCTGGAGAATCTTCTGATGGTTTCACGATCACACAACAACCTGAGGCTATGGCGCCGGCTAGCGGGTTAATCAAGAGCATAAAGGGGTAGTTCCATGGCGAGATGATCAGTGCCACACCTTTAGGTTCATATCGCAGAGTTGAGGTGGAAGGTTGCAAGGCAAATGGTGTCTCGCGAACCTGTGGACTCATCCATTCCCTCAAGTTTTTTCGAATGAATCGAATGTCGTCCAAAGCGACGTGAATCTCGGTCAAGTAACCCTCCATTTCTGACTTTTTTAGGTCAGCCTGAAGAGCAGAGATAATCTCAGATTCGCAAGATAAAATTGCTTTCTCCAGCTTTGAAAGTTGTTCCTCTCGGAATTCAAAATTAAGTGTTTTGCCTTGGTCGAAGAACTGTCTTTTTTCCCTAAAGATGTTCGCATTTAGTGTTGTCTTGCTCAATGAATTTCGCTTTTGCTCAAGTTAATAAGATATCCTTAGTGACAAAGCGACCTAGCTAGTTCAGGAATTGGGAACCCTGCTTTGTCAGCATCTTTCAGGGTAGCTTTATAATCGTCACAAAGGTTTTTGAAATACAGATTAAGTGCTTTTAAGTAAAGCCCCTTATCTGTAGGATTTGACATTGCTCGAATAATGCCCAATGATTTGTTGTACTCCCCAATCAGTAAATGGGCTAAAGCCAAATCTATCCGGGATTCTGGGTTGATGTGCTTATTAAAACTTTCAAACAGAGGGCTCTCGAAGCTGCGCTTATGAAGTTGGTAGAAACGATCGATGCCTTGAATCTCGTAATTCGCCTTATTCTGCTGCAGCAAAAAAGTGAGATCGTTCCCCCCCTTTGAGTTGATTAGAAGACGGTTTTCTCTTAATTCGAGCTCTTGGCGTTCTAACTTTCGCAGATTTCGAATGTCTTCACTTCTGGCATCAGCGGCAATTCTGTTTGCTGCATATGCATATTCATCAAAAATCAGATTCACTAGAAGTTCAAGCGAGTATTCATAATCAGCGGGAATAGAGGAGGCCGTTCGGTCAAAGAATGCCTTCATCTCAAATTCATTTTGAGCAGTCAAGTAGACCACGCCATTGAAGGATAGGCTATACTTTTGATTGAGCGTTGGTTCGGTTGAACCACGCCTGGTTGAAAAGCCTCCGTTACCAGCTGTCTGCCTCTTATTGATTAGACCAATGTCGAATGGTTGTTCAGCATTCCAAAAAATCAAACTCGTCTCTAATTTCGAGCTCATTTCTTGCAGGCCTCCAAGTGCTTCCTGATCTTTTTTTGAGCGGTTTAGCGTGAATTCCCGATCAAGTTTTTCACTTCGAGGCGGAAGCATTGCGGCCATGGCATAGTCGTGATATGACTGATCGTCGAGGAAGATAGGCTCCTGCAGCAAGTCATTGGAAATAAACAGTTTTATGGAACTATTGATGACTTGAGTTTTATTAATTGTGAATTCTAGCTCCCAAACCAGGAAGCTCAGACTTTCTTCTTCTTCGCTGAAATCGAACTCGAGGTGTGCATTAAAGTTTTCAATCGTTTTTCCTTTGATTATAGAAACAACAGGAATTTCTTGGAGGTTTTTACCGAAGATTTCATATTTTAATATCTGTTCTTTCGTTTCGTTAATCCAAACTCGGGCCGAAAGAAATTCGTCTGTTTTGCTGATCAATTCAAATTCAGAAATTTCGCTTTGGACATTGTAGTTAATGAGATCAATCTGAAAGTCTTTACCAATTGATCTCCTACTAAGTCGTCCAGGATGCAGGGGCCACACAGAAACATCAGACCTTTCAAACAATCTCATATTTTCTATAAGGATGGACGTGTGAATACTGAAAAAGGAAGGGGTATTTCCTGTGTCCATATTGGTGCTCAAATAGGCAAAATCAATGCTCTTAGGAAGACCAGCTTTATCAAACTCTACTGCTGCCTCACCCTCCAGTACTTCCACTGGGTTCTTTCCTTCGTATGAGCGAAGAGCTAATCTTCCACTAACTTTCTTGTTCAACTCGAGTTCACGCCTTCTCTGAAAAGCATTGAAAATCGTTTCTACCCACTTTTTCTCCGTATTTGATTCAATTTCGATTTGGGCGAGTTCATTGGTTTCGTTTAAAAGCGAGATGATTGGTATATTTTGCAATTCGGCGGTGCGTAAACCCTTCTTTTGAAATCCTACGTGCGAAATGTAAATGGAATCAGCTTCGTGTAAATCGGAAGTGGGGAGAATAAAGAATGCATCTTCGTTGGCAATGGTTCCTTTGTTGGAGGGTTTTAAAATGACCGTGGAAAATCCTAGTGGTATTCCGTCTTGAGTGACTACTCTTTTTTTGATGTAATCCTGTGCCGAAAGCGATAATGAGCATGCAACGGCGAAAAGGCAAAGGATATTTTTCATGAAGGCAAATTAAAACTGTAGGTAGAGAATACCCAACTTGCCATTAGATTTTTATTAAAAGAATTCAATAAAGGACCAAATATTTCCTTTCGCTGTACTTCTTTTAATAGTGGGCTACTTCATAGAGAGGGATTCTACTTTTTTGGAATTCTCTTCTGAGTTTATGAGGAGTTTCTAATCAGTCAGCGGCAGAGAAAATTCTTATAAATTGGCCACATTTATAATCAAAACGTGCCATGGTACATCAACCACAGCAAACTGAGAAACAGAATAGTCTTGAGCAAGAACAGAAGATAGAGGAAAGTGGAAGAAATCTTTTGAAAAGATTTACCCTGTTTTGGGCAGAGTTATTTCGCTTTATATCGGCTCTTTTGAGTCTTCGTGAAGAGACGGATTATCAGAAAACTCGCGCAGGAATTGTCAAAGATGTTTCTTTCAGAGGTCACACTGTTTACATTCTCATTTGCTCCATTTTTATAGCCTCTATTGGTCTCAACCTTAACTCGCCTGCCGTGATTATTGGAGCGATGCTTATTGCGCCTCTAATGGGGCCAATATTGGGAATGGGACTGGCGCTCGGGACGAATGATGATGAGTTATTGGCCAAAGGCCTTAAGAACTTTGCCGTAATGGTGGTCATAAGCTTGCTGACGAGCACGGTTTATTTTCTTATCACGCCATTGGTGGAGTATCAGCCAGAGCTTTTAGCTAGAACAAAACCGACCACTCTCGACATATTCGTTGCCATTTTTGGTGGTGTGGCGGGTATCGTTGCTGGTTCAAGAAAGGAAAAAAGCAACGTGATACCGGGAGTTGCGATTGCAACAGCTCTAATGCCACCACTTTGTACCGCAGGTTTTGGTTTGGCTACAGCCAATTGGCCCTTCTTTTTTGGAGCATTCTACCTGTTTTTGCTCAATTCAGTTTTCATCTGTATTTCTACTCTTCTCGGGGTTAGATACTTGCGTTTTCCACTTAGAAAATTTGTCAATCAAAACCGCGAGAGGAAAGTGAGATTTTATATGGCTTTTGTAACCACAGTTGTCATTTTGCCGAGTCTCTGGATTTTCTGGGGAGTTTTAAGAGAATCGTGGTTTAAGGGGCACGCTGAAGCATTTGTCGCGGAGGTCATAAAGATGGATGGCACTCGAATCGTGAATAAGAAATTTGTTTACAATGACTCTATACCAGTTATTGAGCTTTTCGTATTTGGCAATGAAATTCCTGAGGATACGATCGCCTATTGGAAGGCTAAACTTCCCATTTACGGGCTAGAGCCTTGTCAATTGGAAGTGTTTGATGGAGATAATAATGATCGAAGTATCGAAGAAGATTTTGATCTGCTTTCTGGGAATTGCAAGCTAGTATCAGGGCTGATATTGTAAAAGATATTTACGACCGCAATCAGGAGATTCTCCAGGATAAAGAAGATAGAATTGCCGTTTTAGAGAATGAACTTAACCGAAGGTCTCAATCCGAAATTGACATCAACGCCCTGAGCGAGGAGTTGGCTATTACTTTTGTCGAATTGAAAAAGATTGCCTTTGCTTCGACCTACGAAAAGGATTTTGAAACTTCTGAAGTAGATACTATTCCTAGCTTTTTAGTTAAATGGGAGAAGTCACTTTCCGATAGGAATCGGCAAAAAAAAGAGGCTCAACTTTGCGCATTAATGCGCGTTAGATTGGGCCTCGATACAGTAAGGATCGTTCCTTTTAATTAATTTGCTATTGAACCATTAGCTTGCCTGCGAATGTCTTGTCTAACCCATCACTAAGGTTAAGAATGTAGACCCCAGGTTTTAATTCTTCGATATTAATTTGCTGGGTTTTTGATTGAATACTTTCTTGCAATACCATTTTTCCGGTAATGTCAAAAATCCGAAGAGTACCATTTCCTGAAAAGTCAGCAACGCTATTTAATACAAAATAATTGGTGGCGGGACTTGGGTATGTCTTGAGCCCATTGGATGTAAAATCGTCGGTCGAAAGCGGGTCGGACACAATGATTGTTCCTTGCATAATGCCAGAATGAGGATCACATTGGTAATTGTAAGTTCCCGCAGTGTTGAAGGTGTGATCATAAGTCCAAGGTGCTTGGGCGATAGAATTACCAAAACTTTCAGGATTGTTAGGGAATTGATCAATGGTTCCATTCACGTTGTGACCGCCTCCCGTATTTTCCCAAATCACTATATCTCCGAGAGCTATGTTAAGCTCTTGGGGCTCGAAGCCAAAACTGAATACTTGCACATTATGTGTAGTTTGACAAATGCTTGAGACAGAAATAAGTAAAGCTGCAAAAATGAGATAAAGATTTTTCATAGGATCTTAGATTGGGCTGGAAGATAAATAATTACAGGTAATCTGCTTTGAGAAGTTCTCTAAATTTTTTTTCAAATTTAATTATTTTGGGTTTTGAGACATTCTGCACGTAGGGATTATTCTGGTGAGCAGGGTAGTAATCTTGGTGATATTTCTCGGCTGGATAGAAGACACTAAAGCTGCTTACTTGAGTCGCGATTGGTTCAGTGAATTCTATTTCTTCGAGTTCTTCAATTTTTGATTGTATGGCTTTTTTTTCTGCTAGGCTTCTATAAAAAGCCACCGATCTGTATTGAGGACCACGATCAGGGCCTTGACGATTTACCTGAGTAGGGTCGTGCGCACCTAAAAAGAATACGTCAAGCAAAATATCGTAAGAAACTACTTCTTGGTCATAGTAAACCTGTATTGCCTCAGCATGGGTGGTCTTGCCAGAGCTCACCTCACGATAAGTCGGGTTCTCTATTTCTCCACCAGAGTATCCAGAAATCACATATTTGACACCTTTCACTCGCTCAAATACCGCTTCGGTACACCAGAAACAACCTCCGGCAAAAGTGGCAATTGACAGACCCTCCTGATTCTTTGGAAGTTTAGCGAAAGACTCGTCCTTTTCGTACTGCGCTGTTGAGCAAGCAACTAAGAGTGAGAACGAAATGAAAAAAAGATACTTCATGAATTTTTATTTTGAATAACACTTCTGTGAACGTGTTTGTTAAAACAAGAAGTAAGCCAATATCAGATTTTATCCTATTCAACCAAGGAAATGCCGTTTAACCGACTTGCTGCTAGGGTTTTGAAATCGCTCTTTTTTGTAATGCGTTAAGTCATGGCCGCTATCTTCATCTTCTCCAAAGCTTGATCAATGTCCCATTTGAGATCTTCCGCATCTTCAACACCTACCGAAAGACGAACAAGCTTCTCGGTGATATTCATCTTCGCTCTATCTTCTGCAGAGACATCTACGTGAGTCATAGTGGCAGGGTGTTGTGCCAGACTTTCGGTGCTTCCCAGGCTCACAGCTAGCTTGACTAGATGCAGATTATTCAAGAAAACAAAAGCCTCTTTTTCTCCGCCTTTAACGTCAAAGCTGATCATTGCTCCATTGCACTGACATTGTCTTTTCATGAGTTCATCCAGCTTCTGATCCGATTTTCTCATGATTGATGGATAGTAAACTTTTTCAATTAGTGGGTGAGTTTCCAAGTATTCCGCTATAATCTCTGCATTAGCAGCCTGCTGGGTCATACGCACTTTGAGCGTTTCAAGACTACGCATCAGAAGCCAGCCGGTGTAAGGTCCTGCCATGTTCCCTAAAAATGTCCTTAAGGCTTTCACTCTGCTCATTAATTCGGAGGAACCTAAGACGGCTCCAGCGATTAAGTCGCTGTGTCCTGCAATATATTTTGTGGCCGAGTAGATCACTAGGTCGGCACCGTGTTTTAAGGGATGCTGCCAAAGCGGCCCCATATAAGTGTTGTCTACTGCGGTAATTACTTTCTTTGAAGCTGAACTAAACTTATCTGCTAATTCCGCCATCGCTTCCAAGTCAACCATTGCGTTTGTAGGATTAGCTGGTGTCTCGATGTAAACCATGGCAAGTTTCTCTGCCAAACCAGAGGCCATTACTCGTCGCTCAATTTCTTCGATATCGTCGAAAGCTGAAAATTCCAGTAAATTAATTCCAAATCTATTTAGCACGCATTTGGTAAAGTGGTTGGTGCCTCCATAAACCGGTGAGCTCATCAGAAGTAAGTCACCAGGATTTAGAAATTCTAGCATCACGGTAGAAATGGCCGACATACCGCTTTCGAAGACCGCAGCTTCATCTGCTTCGTCCCAAAGGCAGAGCCTGTTTTCCAGAATCTCAAGATCAGGATTGTTGATCCGACTATAGATGAGTCCAGTCTGCTCATCTGGCTCCGCCTTTTTATGACCATAAGCGACTTCAAAGAATCTTTTTCCCTCTTCGGCAGTTTTAAACTCGAAAGTACTTGTTTGAAATATTGGAGATTTAATAGCGCCCTCAGACCATTCCGGATGGTATCCGTGCGACATCATTAGGCTTTCCGGTTTGAATTTTCTCATGTCTGTTGTTTTCTATCCATAAAAATATTAATCAACTACATAATTGTCAAAAAAGAGAATTAATAGCTTTTTTATAGATTTGTATAGAATAAAATTCTATTCAATAGAGAATTATAGAATTAATTTAGAATGAAAATCTCCCTAGATTCAACTGACATTAAAATTTTAGATATGCTTTCATCGAACGCCAAGCATAGAACCAAAGAGATTGCGGCTCAGGTGGGTCTGAGTGTTACACCTGTTTTCGAGCGCATCAAGAGAATGGAAAGGTCTGGGGTTATTCTTGGCTATCGCGCCCAAATAAATAGAGCAGCTGTTGGGAAGAGTATCATGGCGATTTGCTCTATTTCACTGCACCAGCATAAGACAGGGTACCTTAAAAAGTTCGAAGAAGAAATCGTTGACTTTGAAGAAGTCTCAGAATGTCTCCATGTTGCGGGGCAGTTTGACTATCTCTTGCGTATAATGACGCCTAGTATGGAGTCATACAGAAATTTTGTCACAGAGAAACTCGCCAGTTTAAACAATATATCTCAGGTGAACAGCAGTTTTGTGATGACCGAGGTTAAATCTATTTGACTGCATCTAGAAGACAGCTGCTCTTATTGAGGGAATTGAGATCCTGTCTTATCCGGTATATTTGGTGTAGGACTTCGTTCCACTTCAACTACAAAATACTTCGTATTTCCGCGCCAAGGCAAGGAAATGTACTTCTCCTCGTACCTCAGTCTGACTCTCTCACCACTCAGAGCTACCTCCTCTAGAACTTTAATTATTTCAGTATCATCCTTATAAATGCTGAAGTCAAATGTTTGTGAGAGTTGATTTTCGCTTTTTACAGCGCCAAAGCTCAGTAAGTCTAGCTGTCCCTCATAGGTTTTAAATACAGCTCCTTTGCTGCTTACTTTTAGCACAATGCCTGCTCTCACACCTGTGCTGTATACCCCGTAGTAGAAAAATAAGACGGCCGCAATGGAAAGAACCACTGCAATAAACAATAGACGGCGTAAAAATTTCTTTGCTCCTTTTTTTGCGGAAGCCGCTTTATCTGAAAGTGTGCTCATAGTCTTCTTATTTAAATCGAAATTAACAATAGAATTAGACTGAGCAAGACTTCAATTGATCAATTGTGAATTTTCATTACGGGGATTTGTTTGGAATTACCGTTTTGGATCACGACCAGATAGTAAACACCGCTGGAATAGCTGCCTGTGTTGATTTCGAAATTCTGCACTCCTTGTTCTGGGAGCTGACCTTCTCTCAACTTCGATCCGTTAGAGCCGTATAGCTGATAGTAGATTGGCCCAGCGCAAAAGCTTCCCACATCCAAATTAAAACTGGACTGATGAGGATTTGGGAACACATTGACATAAAGGCACTCATCATCGTTATTGTTAGCGTCTTGAGCTAAGTCTACGACTTGTATTCTCATCTCGGCGATTCCGTAACAATCACCTCCGTGATTTGAAGAAGCACTTAACAGCACAAATCGCGCTGTATCACCTGAAAAATTAAAAATTTCTTCCCCTTCATAGAGAGGATCTCCAGGAGCCATTGAAGCATTGAATTGACCTAAGGTGTTCCAAGTTTCTCCATCAAGACTGTAGTCCACGAAAAAGTACGCAAAACCATCTTGAAGGCGGTCTGGAGAATTTATATTCCAGAGCTTTCCTTGTCCTAGTTTATACTCATGCCGAAGATCATACATAATCCAATGACCCTCATCACGATTGGGGTTTGGATTCGTGGATTCTTCGCAAGAATACCATGCATCATTCCAGGAAGTGCTATGTCTATCAGTATAACATTGAGCTTTGGCTGATAGTATCAACCAAACACCCAATAAGGTGAAACTATATCTCATTCGTTAAGCGCTTAGGTTCATAAAACCAACGGGAAGTCCGCTACCTGTTGAGTAAAAATTCTGGAGGTCAGGAAAAATCTCAAAGAGATCACTACTGCCTACACCAAACCAACTGGCCAATTCCGCAAAATATTCTGAAGTTGAGGTGGTTGGTATCATCACTCCTCGTGGGAGCATGAGCTCGTTGCCCATTTCAAGTGAAGGATAAGTTCCGTAGATGTTTCCACCATTTACAGCGCCGCCCATCACCATGGTGTTTCCTCCCCAAGCGTGATCTGAACCGTCGCCATTTGAGGTAAGTGTTCTTCCAAAATCTGAGATAGTAAAGGTCGTAACATCTTCGGAGAGCCCCATTTTTTCTAAGGCAGACATAAACTCACCCAAAGCTAGGTCGAGTTCAGGGAGCATTTCTTGTTGAGATTCTAAGACCTCGTCGTGGTGATCCCATCCGCCGATCTTTACGAAAAATGTTTGTCGGTTGAACGCCAATTCATCTTTGGCGGCAATCACTTTAGCGATCATCTCCAGTTGCTTTGAAACGGTAGTGTTTGAGAATTGCAGATTAAATGTCCCCGCATCTGAAAGTGCTTGGGTAAGTCCCTGACTTCCATCGAGAGCTTTGCTTAAAGTGTTGACATAAGTCTTTTTGTACATGTCTTCATAATCTCGTTCCAGCATTGACTTAATCGCATCGTTTCGCAGATTGTGGTAGCTATTTTGAGTTTCTGATCCATTCAAGCCGAATTCACCGTTCGACTTAATCGAAAATTCGTTGATGGTTTGCCCACTTTGAAAGAAGTTATTTCCGCTTAACGAGATGTTCATGGACAGGTTTGGGTTGCTGTTATGCTGCTGAATAAGGTCAGCTATGCGCCCAGCCCAGCCGTGCGAGCTTCGTTCACCAGGTCGGCCAGTCTGCCAATGTTTAATTTGATCTGAGTGCGAAAAGAGCCCTAGAGGAGTGCGTCCAGAATTTGATTCATATTGCTGCTTAGTAATAGGTTCAATGAGGGTCCCCACGTTTGCTATCCAAGCGAGTCTGCCTGAATTATACAGATTCTGAATCTGCGGCATATCTGGATGAACTCCAAATGATTGTCCGCTTGCAAAGCCATTGAGCGGTAAAACTTGACTTTGAGGTATTGCCAAGTTAGATCGAGTGGTAAGGTAATTTCCATATTCAAAGTTCCCTCGAGGAATGAGCATGTTGTGCGAATCTGCTCCACCATCCAGAAGTATGCAAACCAGGGCTTTGTAATCATTAAAATCACCCTTCTTGTCCAATGCTGCTGAAGCGATGGCCTTCATGTTAATCAATGAGGAAAACAAAGTGGTTCCTGCAAGGGCGGCACAACCAGAGTTTTTCAAAAAAGCTCTTCTAGATTGTATTGTTTTTTCGGGAGGCACCATATTATTTTTGAATTGCAAAATCCGGACTAATCAGTGTGAGGTAGAGTGCATATTCCACTTTATTTTTAATTCTGTTTTGTCCGAAATTCATCTCATTAATAGCTGAAGTTATTATTTCATGTGTTCCTTCGCTCATATCACCATTGCATAAGCGCAAGTTCATTTCGTTTACCAATACTTCTGAATCTTTTGCCATTTCAGCTAGGTAAGCACCACCGAGAGGAGCTGTAAGTTCTAAATCGAAAAGAGAAAAGAGTCTGGCTTGCCTTACCCAAATGTCAGCTTGGTTAGCAAACCCTAGTGAGGTGACAGAGTTGTAGATTTCAAATTCGGGAGCGTATAATCCAGCGTTAAAAATATCTCCATTCGGCTGGTAATCCGGTAGAAAGAAATTGAATACAGATGGTGAGGAAAGAGGTAGTTGATACGTTTCATTCTCGAAAATGTATCCAGAAGTCCAATATGCAGTGGTGTTCTCCCGGTCGATGTATTGCCTCAAGAAACTGAGATACCTTCCTACAGGAGATTTTAATTTCCCATTGGTCGGTTCTTCTTTCCATGCGCAAGATCGAGCTTCATCGTGTAATAAAATTGCCTTAATCACCGCACCAAGATCGCCTCTCACACCATCTCCGTTGTGGTTAAATACATTTGCGATATCCTCGATATATCTAGGACTTGGATTGGACTTCACCAATTGTTGAATCAACCTTCTAGAAACGAAGGGAGCCGTGTTTGGATGGTTAAAGAGATAATCCAAAGCCATTGAAACATCCTCTTCGCCCGTTTGACCATTTGGGATTTCTTTATCACCCAGAATTATTTTTGTTCCTTTTTCATGAAAGTCATCGTACATGACCATAGGAACCGTGTACTCAAGCAAATTTGCCGATGATAAAAATCCCAATGTGTGGCCAGATTGAGCTTCATCAGTAAGTGCCCCCGCGCCCAAACCGGTCATCACTTTAGCTAGATTGCGGATATCCTCAGCGTCGTATGTCGGAATTGAATTGCCATTTTGATCAGTCTTTAGCGTTCCGTCAATGTTTAGTTCGAAAAGTCCAATGGAGAACAATTGCATGATTTCCCTCGCAAAATTCTCATCTGGGTAGATTTTTTGTTCCTCGTCTGTAGCTCTGTTTTTGAAATGACTTAAGTAGATTCCCATAGAAGGATGATAGGTCACCTCTTCTAGGAGTTCTCTATAATTTCCGAAGGCATGTTTCATAAGCATGTCATAGTATGAAGCTGGGCCTTCTCCATCATTTCTTATGTCTGAGTCGGTTGAGATTACAAATATTTGGCTGAGCGCAAAGGCTACTCTTTGCCGAAAGACATCACTTTTAGTCATGGCAGCTTCCCACCAAGCATATTGAAAATGGACTTCATTATAGGCGTATTCCGCAGAGTTTCCATAAAGCTCCTTATGGCGGTCATGTGCAATTTCATAGGCTTGCCGAGTAAGATTTAAAAAGTTTGTAGGCTGAATAGATATTTGGTTGTCGATCCATGCCTCAAAATCTAGGGTTTTAGCGAGTTGATCAATTTGGTCGGATGTTCCTCCTAGACAAGCTTGATAAAGGAAACGCGCAGCTTCAACTTTGGATCCATCAAGCCCTTCTGCATTAATGGTATGTTCTGGCGAGGAGTTGTCTGACCAATCAGGATCTGAAAAGCTGCTGCTTGCAGAGACCAGGATCCCCTCTGAGTGGCCCCCTCCGACATAATCTTCGTAAATCTCTATTTGGGAATAGCTTTTGAACGATATTAGGAGAAGCAAGAAAAACACAAAACCCGCGCGCATGGATAAATATTAATACAGTTATACTGATACGGCGCAGATCAGTTCTAGTTTCACGATTTTTTCGACGTTTTCTTTGATTCTCAAGTTGTCATTTTATGATAATCAAATCCTTATCATTGCTTTGTTCAATTTTTTAGAGTGCATTGATATTAATATCCCTATGAAAATCTGTTTGATCAATACCAATAAATACTGGGGTGGTGGTGAAAAATGGCATTTGCATGCAGCAGTTGAACTTGAGAAGAGAGGTCATGTCATAACACTTACCGTGTTGGCTGATTCAGCTTTGGCAAAGCGTGCAGGAGGTATATTAAAAATGAAAGAGTTTAAGGTGGGGAAGCTTTCATTTCTAGATCCATTTACATCGGCTAGAATTCGTCGTTTTTTCAAAAGTCAAAAGTTCGATGCGGTGATCTTGAACTTACCTGCAGATGCAAAGGCCTTTTCAAAGCCTGCCTTTCAGGCTGGAGTCAAAAAAGTGATTTACCGCCGAGGGATGAATCACCCGATAAAAGCATCTTTTGTAAATAAGTACTTCTACAAGAATTTCATCACGAACATCATCGCTAATTCTGAGGATGTGAAGCGAAGTGTTTTTAAAAACATTCCTGAGCTGGAGCATAAGATAACGGTTATCCCAAACGGTATTCAAATAGGAAAAAGAGTGGAACATTCCCAAGCGAGAAAACCGAAACTGTTGATTGGGAATTTGGGAAGACTGGTTGATCAAAAAGGCCAAGAGGACTTAATCAAACTAGGCGAATTGCTCTACCACGCGGAAGTCGATTTTCATGTTTTCATCGGCGGAGAAGGAGAGCTTAGGTATTCTTTGGAAGGAAAAATTGCTGAGGCGAGCCTCACTGATCACATAACCCTTCTCGGTGAAGTCAAGCCTGAAGATTTCTTTCCGATGATCGATTACTTCGTTTTTCCATCCAGGTTTGAAGGTTTCTCAAATGCAATCTTGGAGTCGATGTATTTTGGTAAACCGGTGATCTGCTATGATGTCGCCTCGAATGCCGAGATAATTCAAAATGGTAAAAACGGTTTTGTGGTCGAGCCTTTTGCTATCGAAGAACTAAAGAAGAAAGTCTTAGAATTGAGTGATGATAATCAGCTTTATCAATCCTTTCAGGAAGAAGCTAGAACAGCTTTGGAAGCAAAATATGACTACTCAAAGACCATCGATCAGCTCGAATCTTTGATAAAATCTTAGTCTTCCTAACCGTCCATCTAGCCCTTAAAGCGCGAAGCTTTCTCTCTGCTCACGAGTACTTCTCCTTCGGGAGCCGGTAGTAGATCTATTTTAAGCTTTCCCTTGAAGTACCGATGAATGAGCCCAATGGAATCTATCGAGGCCAGAAATTGTCGATTCAACCGGGAGAAATGAGCCGGGTCTAGCTCATTCTCTAGCTCGTCCAATGGCTGATCAATGAGGTAGCATTTACCAGAGATATGAACAATTTCTGTTGCACCATCACGAAAAGAAAAGTAGGCAATATCAGTGGTTTTTACGGGTATTAACTACGGTCTTGAGCTCTCTGTAGAGAAATTTTTCAGCGAAGGATATTATGGTTTGGTGACCATTTCACTCTTCGATTCTCAGTATGAAGGTAGTGACGGAATCGAGAGAAGTACGGCTTTCAATAACCAGTACGTAACGCATGTGCTCTTTGGCAAGGAATGGCCTGTAGGTAAGGATCAGCGAAACGTATTGACTTTTGATGCCAAGGTGACTTATTCTGGTGGCAGACCATTCACCCCGATTGATTTAGAGGCCACGAGAGCCAACGATGGGAGGGAAGTACTGCAAGAAGAGCTAGCCTTTCTCGAGACCTATTCAGACTACTTCCGCTGGGATGTTAAGTTTGGCTTTCGCCTAAATGGAAAAGAAAGCAAAGTGAGTCATCAATTCTTTGTGGACCTTCAAAATGTGACCAATAGAAAGAACATTTTTGTAGAACGATACAATCCTGTTACAGACGAAATCAACGAAGTAAACCAGATTGGATTTTTTCCTGATGTGATGTACCGAATTCAATTCTAAAGTTGCTTTTTCATAGCGGGAAGCACCACGATAAGGAAACTTCGAAGTGGTGTTTCTTTTTTAGACCAAGAAATAGGCGATAGAAAGTAGCGCAAGGGAGGCAATGGAAAAGATTTCCCATTGAGTAGAAATCCTGCTCGGTCGAAACTCTGCCGATACCTCTTCACCTCTGATTACTTTAAAGTTCATCCAAGCGATTATAGGAGCGGAGCAAAAGGAAATGATCGTGGCAATGTCTACCATTGTGGTCATTGAGGCAGACAATGCAGTGAGCAAGATGATAGAACCCACTCCCAAAATGATTAGAAAAACAGGATAGTCGAGTTTCTTTTGATTTCCAACGAGTACTCGTTTACACTCAACAAGAGATCGGGGTATGGCGTCTAAACAAGTTAATGTAGTGCTGAGCATCGTGGCGATAGCTGCAAATCCAACGATGTAAAATGCCCATTGACCTAGCTGAGAAGTATACATGCCGATGAGCATGTTTGAAAATGCCACACCCGACGAAGGAATTTCCTCACCCGATCCATGAAGAATCATGGCCCCCATTCCGAGAAAAAGTATTCCCATGACCATGGTACCCCAATAGCCAAAGTTGAAATCGCGCTTTGACTCTCCGG
>JAKVAV010000029.1 GCA_022448105.1 Flavobacteriales bacterium
AACTCCGCCACTTCTGCCAAAAACGTTCTGGCGAGAAGCACCGCCACCCCCACCAGCATACCAAACATTGATACCAGTAATATCCGATTGTACACCAGAGCCACCATCGCCGCCAGTTGGATCACTACCGTTGATTCCCGTGCCCCCTGCACCTCCGCCACCACCGGCATAAAATCCTACTCCCTGTCCTCCAGAGTTGCTCTGGGATGATCCGCTGGCTGCGCCAGCACCATTGCTATCGGTAGCACCAAAACCGCCTCCAGCTGTAATTATGCCATTAATTGATGAAGATTCGCCATTGCCGCCATTTTCAGTAGATCCTACTCCGCCATTTCCGACTGTAATAGTATAAGCCTGACTTGATAGAATCATATTTCCAGTCTGCACACCACCTGCACCGCCGCCACCACCATTAAATCCACTTCGCCCAGCACCACCACCGCCAACGACGAGGTACTCTATCTCCTGATCAGTAGGGAGGTTGAATGTTCCACTATTTGTAAATGTATGAACTCGGTAAAGGACGCCACCCTCGCTGTATGTTGATATTGTACCACCTGTAGCTTCAAAGTGGTCACGAGAATAGAAAATAGGATTTCCCGCACAATCACCACTTGTATTCGGTGCGGGGATAGTTAATTGAGCTGAACATAAACCGACATCAGCAACAACTGTGAAGTCAGATGCACAAGTAATTTGGCATGGTGTTCGCGCTGTTAAGACCCCGCTAAAAAGGAGGATGGCGATTGGAACAAAAGAACTATAGCCTCCGAAGGCTATTCGGAAGTATTTGCGAAAGGAAGCATTCGTCCCTCTGGCATAATCTTTCGGTAACATAAGCAAGATTAAGTTTAGGGGTTTAATCATCGCTCACTCTCTGGAAGTGAACGAATATTGATCCTAAGAGGTTACGTTTTGTGCGAAAGATTCTTGAAAGATTCATTCAAATGAGTTGAATTTTTTTCTCTCTTAAATAAGAATAATGTTGCGAGGCACCGTCTTAAATTGTGTGCTTGACTCAGATCATTTCATTAGTTTAAAGGGATCATTTTGAGGTGCAAGAAATTTCTAATTCTGACCAATATAAATGAGAAGTTTCCGCAATAATTTGTCGGCAAAATCAAGACATAATAGGAGTTTCATGAGCTCCAATAGGTGCTGCCAAGTAATTCATACAGAGTTGAATAAACGCTAAAGTGTTTGCTGTTTTGAGGCAATTAAAAGGCGAGTTTCCCTTGAGTACGAACATTTATAGGAATTCTGAAAAGAGCCAGGAGACTTCTGGCCGGGGACATTAAATAATAGTACCCAAAGACTCAAAAGCCGGCTTTGATCCAGTGATTGTGCCCAAACATCAACCCATGTTAGAAAAGCTGGAAAGAATGATCATCAGCCTATAGACTAGAGGCATAAGCAATGCCGATGTTTTCGGGTTTATATAACCTATTTATGGAGTAAATTTTCGACCTAACAGATATCGCTTAACACTTACCACCACTTTGAACTCTATTTGGTGATCGATTTCTTTCCAGAGGATTTAATAAAAAAAAGGTCGCTTTGGAACGGCTAATTTATTTCAGATAGAATTAGCGACACGTGATTTTATGAGCAAGTTACCGTAAAAAACTCTCTCACAACGTGAGAGAGTCTTACCATCAACTCGAATCCAATTGGATTCTGCTAAGCACTTCAACCTAACAAATCGAAACTGTGCTTGGCTCATTCAGCCATTGCAATGGCAATTTTATTTTTGAGGGCACGAGAAACACCCGACTTGCTAAAGTATTGATTTAGAGGATAACTATACTCCTTACATCGGTTTTCCGTAAGGCATTTTCTCTCAATTACTTCTGATCCATCATCGCTTAAGTACAGCTCGACTATACTTCTCTCATTATTAATTGTATCTACTAATTTCATATTCAACTTTTAGGACAGCTAAAAATACTTCGATATGACAGTTGGTGCATCTGTTTTATTTTATCGTAGTGATATTATTGAAAGAATTCTAGATTTGTAGTGTATTATATACAAATCTTTTAGGGGTGTCAAAAAAAATCGATCAGGTAGATTCAGAGATTATTCTCAAGCTTATTGACAATGCACGAAAGCCGTTTACAGAAATTGCGAAAGAACTTATTGTTTCCACGGGAACCGTTCATCAGCGGGTAAAAAAGCTAGAGCAAAAGGGAATTATTAATGGATATTCAATTTCTATAAACTACCACCAGTTTGGTTATACACTTACCGTTTATGTCGGTATCTTCATCGAGACTGGGCACAGTGCCATGAAGATTATTGAAGATTTGACTGTCCTGCCTGAAGTTACAGTAGCAGACCTCGCTGCGGGAACTTACAGTATTTTTTGCAAGCTGCGATGTAAGGATACACGACACGCTAAGGAAGTCCTTTTTAGAATGCAAGAAATAGAAGGAATCAAGGGCACTGAGACAATGATAATGCTCGAAGAAAGTCTTAATGACAACAAGAGACTGCTTAAATCGATCATTACAGAGATGAAAGACGAAGCAAGGACTTAGTCCATTTTTGCTTTAAGCTCTTCTACCCGGTTAATTTCGGTCTGCAGCTCTCTTTTTAACTTGGTCTCTTTATCTCTCGTTCTCTTCTTGTGCTCCTCAAACTCATCGTTGAGCTGATTGAATTCTGATCGTGTTGTCTTTGTGATTCTATTGGCTGAGCTGAACCTCATGTAAAGCACAAGGGCAATAGCAAGCAGAACAAATATGATCACCCAGCTGAAAGTGACGTAGCCTCCTTTGGTCATGTCAATTCCTAGAAACGACATATGTTCGATCTGATAAGCCTGATCTTCCAGACTACTCTCCCGGTCTTTTAGTTCCATTTCAAGGGTTCCAACTTTTGACTTCAGGGAACTTACTTCGCTATTTAGTGAGCTTATCTCTGTGCGAGTTTCGATCAAAGTATCATTCACGGAAGCCCAGTAATTGTCCAGTCTGATTTTTTCCACCACCTTATATTGCTGGTAGTTATTTGACTTTTTCTTTAGCTGAATGAACTGATACTCCAGCGTATTTTGGATATCGTCCTCTTCTTGAGCCATGCCCAAAGAAGAGACGGAGGAAATCATCACCAGTAATATGAAACGACGAAGGGGATTATTCATGTCAATATGGTTTCAAGTCAATAGTCTGTAAAAGTAGTCTACTTTTTCAGTCTAACTTTACGAAAGTGCCTTTGATTTGTTCACATTTCTTTTTTGGGATGGTTTGACGGAGCTTGAAGATTTAATCAGCATTAAACCTGCTAAATAGAATTTAATGATGTGACATAGATCACTCTTTATGGATAAATATATGTAGCTACATTAATTTTGTGCTCAGAATTAAACTCAATCAACAATATGTAGACTTATGAAAAAAGCAGTTCATAAAGCAAACACAAGAGGTCACTCAAACCATGGCTGGTTAGACTCACATCACAGTTTCAGTTTTGCTAATTACTTCAACCCAGAAAGAGTTTATTTTGGAATGCTTAGGGTGTTAAATGATGATATCGTCACTGGAGGAAATGGTTTTGGTACTCATCCTCACGAGAATATGGAGATCATTAGCATCCCGCTCGAAGGTGATTTAGAGCATAAGGATAGCATGGGAACTGCTGGAGTTATCCGCAAGAACGATGTGCAAATAATGTCCGCAGGTACTGGCGTATTTCACAGTGAGTACAACAAAAACCCAGACCAAGTAGTGAATTTCTTGCAGCTGTGGATTTTTCCTAAGTACAAGGACATCGCTCCTCGGTATGATCAAAAAACTTTTGATCCAGCTTGTAGAAAAAATCAATTTCAAGAGATTGTATCCCCAATAGAAAGTTCTGGATCAGGAGTGAAGATCAATCAGGATGCATATCTCCATATGGCCGAAATAGCCGAAGGAAATATCCTTGATTACCATATTAAGTGTGAAGGAAATGGAGTCTATGCCTTCGTATTGAATGGTTCTCTGGAGCTAGAGGGTGAGCAACTCGAAGAACGAGATGCCATTGGAGTGTATGAAACCGAGACTCTCAAATTTAAAGCGATTAAAAACGCTGAAGTACTTCTTATAGAGGTCCCGATGAATTAAGACAATCTAAATGAAGACAGTAGTAAGATCTTTGCCGGCTTTTGAAGTAGATATGGGTGGTATACCAGTATATCAGCCCTTTCCAACAAATAATGTAGAGCAAATAGATCCTTTTCTCCTCTTGCATCACAGCAAATTTTCTTTAGAAGGAGGCGTAAATCCGCTGCATACCGGAATTGGGCCGCACCCTCATCGAGGGTTTATGCCCGTGACATACGTTATTTCAGGTGAACTTCATCATAGAGATTCCCTGGGAAATTCGTCAATCATTGGAGCGGGAGGTGCACAATGGTTAAATGCAGGAAGTGGTGTCACACACAGTGAGCGACCTTCGGCGAAATTCGCAAAAGAAGGCGGTTCGACTGAAGTGATCCAACTCTGGGTAAATTTGCCCAAAGCAAATAAGATGAGCGCTCCAAACTACAAAGGAGTTTCGAAAGAAGAGATTCCAAGTATAGAGATAGCGGATGGTCTCACTTTTGACTTGATTTCAGGATTATATGACAGTCAATGGGGAGCTATACGATCTCCTATACCTTTGCTAATAGGAGCTGTCGAAGCGTTAAAAGATGCAACGGGGGAGCTCATTTTGCCTACTGGTATGCAAGGTGGACTTTACATGATAAATGGGGAAGGTTCAATTTTTGGATACGGAATCGTTGAGGAAAAGACCTTTTATCAAGTGAGTAGTGGTGAAGACAATTTAAAAATCAGTTTGGATCAAGGTGCAAAGGCATTATTAATTCTGGGGCGACCCATCCATGAGCCTCTGGCAACCTATGGCCCCTTTGTAATGAATACCCAAACCGAAATTATGAAATCGCTTCGCGATTATAACCATGGAAAGATGGGAGTACTAATTGAAGAATAAAACGATAACTAAATGGAATCACAAGAATTATTAGGAGCATTGAATTGGCGATATGCCACCAAGAAATTTGATCCAAATCGGAAATTGGACCTAAAAACGCTCAATACCCTGCTCGAAGCAACTCGATTAAGTGCCTCTAGTATGGGACTTCAGCCCTATAAATTTATTCATGTAAAGGATGTTGGTGTTCGGGAATCTCTTAAAGAACATTCGTTTAATCAAACACAAATTACCGATGCATCAGACATGATTGTATTTGCAGCCTTAAACAGTATTTCAGACGAGCATATTGAGCAATATGCCAGAACTGAAGGGGAATTAAGGAATAGAACAGAAGAACAAATTGAGAGAAAAATAAAGAGCACAAAAGCCTATGTGGATCGGATGAATGCCGATGAACAGTTTATCTGGAATAGCAAGCAGGCGTATATTTCCATGGGTACTTTATTGAGCACAGCTGCCTTGCTAAATGTGGATGCATGTCCGATGGAAGGTATCAATCCAAAGGAGTATGATAGGATTCTTCAGCTAGAAGCCTTAAATTTACGCAGCCTTGCGGTGGTAACTTTGGGGTTTAGAAGTAGCGAGGATGCCTACTCTGATCAATCCAAGTTTCGCTTCCCAAAAGGTCAAATCATTAAGACCATTTGAGCATATGTCTGATACCGAATACCAGTTTGAACATGACAAGGAGCGCCAAACTTTCGGCGTTAAAATCAAAAAAGAGTGGGTAGAACTTGAGTATAGAGCAAATAGGGAAGGAAAATTTTTCATTACTAACTTGGAAGGTCCTCCTCAACTACTGAATAATGGTTTAGGCGACAAAATCCTTGAGCATGCCCTCGAGTATGTTAAGGAAAATGATTTTCAGCTGATCCCTTCATGTAAGGCAATTAAAGAATATCTCCAGAGATTTCCTGAGTATAAATCACTTGTTGCCACAGGGATTAGAGTAGGATAGCAGGGATGTCTATCACTCCCAACGGGTTGTAGGAGTAAGCAAAAGCCTTGTTTCGTGTGGGCTAAAATTCATTGAGGTTTGTTTTTGTTCTCTCTGAGAAACAATACGGAGATAAAGACGTTATAAAAGCACTGAAGGAATAGTTTAACCAAAAATGTGGGTGGCCCCACGCCAAAAAGCTTAGGCAGGGCCTGTTGGATCATGGTTGATTAGGTTTTGGTTTAAGTTCCTTCCGGTAGTACCGGAAAATTACAGGTCCTGATATAAAGGGAGACCCTCATGTCTCCCTTTTCAATGCCCAGTAAAACGTTTATTCTTCAGTTTCCTTTATTTGCATATCTAGAATCCTTTCCATTACATCTAGATTCTCCTTACCGATTTTTGAATCAGTTTTGGCCTGTTTTTTCATAAAACGAAACATCGAATTCTTTTTGATTTCATATGCTATGTAAACAGTATATTCTTCACCGTTGAAGTACTTCTCTTCACCAATTTTTCTGAGATCTGCTAACCCTGAATTCATTACTTGGCGAGTTAAGCTTTGAAATTTATCGGCAATATCTGCCGAGTTTCCATCGTCAGTTGATCCGAGATATTGATCTGTGACATTTCTCATATTAGTACTTACCTGTCCTGCTAGTTGGTTTTTGGCTTCAATATCTGCCTTTCCTCGAGCAATATTGTCTTTCATACTTGACCCTTTTCCTGTTGCCCTAAAATATCTATTTGTGGACTCGTACTTCGATCCCGAAAATGGTTCCTTGACTTTATCGCCCATCGGAGACTGGCTTCCACATCCTGCTAGCAGCAGGGCGGTCAAAAAGGTGATGACTAATCGAATCTTCATAACTTCTGATTTTGGGGTATGTCGAATAAATTCCGTGCCAAAATAGCCTAATTTTGTTTTTTCTTTTTGTGACCTTATGAAAAGTGGTGATGAGTTAGCGCCCAGATGGGGTTTAGTTTTAAGCGGAGGTGGTGCGAGAGGAATCGCACAAGTTGGTGTTCTTCAAGCCATTCATGAAATTGGTTTAAAACCTAATTGTATTAGTGGAACCAGTATTGGTGCCATAGTCGGGGCGCTCTTTTCTGCAGGAATGCCCCCAACGAAGATGCTTAAATTACTTTCTGGAAAAAGGTTCCTAAATTTATTTCGATTGAAACCCAGCCTATCTGGTTTGCTCGGTATGAAATATCTCGAGGAGGTTTTGGAGCAACACCTCCCTGATACTTTTGAAGAGCTCGAAATCCCACTGCACGTCTTTGCTACCAATCTTTCGCAAGGTACTTGTGTTGATTTTCATTCAGGTCCAGTCCGAAATCCAGTTATTGCTTCTTCAAGTATCCCAGTGTTATTTCAGCCCGTTGAGATTGACGGTGAGAAGTACGTTGATGGAGGTGTGCTCAACAATCTGCCGGCAGAGGCTTGCAGAAGCACTTGTGATTATGTTTTAGGTGTCGAAGTAAACAAAGGAAAGTTTACTCAAAATCTGAATACGATGGCGCATGTCGCTCTCGAAGTTTTTTATCTCGTAGTCAATCAGAACAGTCTTTACGGAATGCAAGCTTGCGATCACGTAATTCGGCCAGAGATGAAGGCTTCTTTTGATTTACTTGATTTCTCTAAGGCACAAAAACTTTTTGATATTGGATATAAACAAGGTCAGGTTTGGGCGAATGATTTCCTTATAGAGCGATAGTGAATTAATTTTATCAAAAATTATCTTTCCTTTCCCTCCTTAATGTTGTAGAACATTCCAGCCGTTACCAGAAGGGCAAAAATTGCTAGGACATTCCACAGAAACGAATAGTCAGCAAAATCAATGAGATAAGTTCCCAATGCCGGGGCGACGATGAAGGCTAGACTGTATCCTACCGAATACATCCCGAGATATCGACCTCTTGATTTTTCGGTTGAGCTTTGCACCGTGTAGGTCGTCATGAAAGGCATTGCTAGAATTTCAGATGCGCTTAGAAGTATCATTGACAAAAAAAGTACCCAAATACCTTCTGCACAGTTTAAAATAAGCAGACCAAATCCCGCTAAAGCAGCACCTATCGGGACGATTCGCTTAATTGATACTTTATTTCCCAATTTACTGACCAATGGCATTTCCACTACGAAGACAATGAGGCCGTTTAGAGCTAGCAACCAACCGATGTGATTTTCTGGAAGTACGTATACTTCTCGGTAGAAAAGGGGTAAGGTGGTAAAAAGCTGAAAAAAAACGGTCCCATATCCAGCAACTAGCACCACAAAAGTCATAAAGCGTAAGTTTTCCCAAGGTGCAACTACCCTTTCTGATTTCTTATCTAGAGGCAAATTATTGTCAGTGTTAGTAAGAGTAAGGAAGTAGCCAGCAAAAAGTAACCCTGCCAGAATACAGGTGCATGCATCAGTGTAAAAGAGAAGATCATAGTTCTTGGTGGCTAAAAATCCACCAATAGCTGGTCCCAAGGTGAAACCAAGATTAGTAGCCATTCGGTTGAGTGAGTATGCTCTAGTCAGATTTTCCGGCTTAGTGTATTGCGCTACCGCCGAAGAGTTAGCTGGTCTTAAAGAATCAGTAACTACAGTAGTTAGAAAAAAGCCAATCGCTAATCCTTCAAATGTTTCCACTTGCTTAAGAATGAGAAAGCAAATTCCACCAAAAACTAATGAAGAAGTTTGGACCCAAAAAGGCCCTATTTTATCAGTAAGCCATCCACCAAGTAATGAACCTGCGAGCGCTCCTCCACCAAAAAGAGACAGGATAATTCCAACTTGGTTCATGTCTAAATCTCGAGCCTCTCTGAGATAAATACTCAGAAAGGGCAAGACCATTGTTCCGGCGCGATTTATCAATATGACGCAGGCGAGTATCCAAGCAGGTCGAGATAACCCCTTGTAGGAGTCTATGTAAAATTCGATGGCTTTCACAGGGAATGCCAAATGTAAATGCTTATTCTTACGATCTAAAACTCTATCGAATTGCCTAGGAATTTTCTCATTCTGGTCCTTTGTTTTTTGCCAACGGCTTTTTTGTTTGGGCAGGAGGTAGAATTAGGAGTTAGCAACCCCAGTCCAACCAATTACGACACTACATATATTCAAGCTTTTCCTCAATATGCAACCACTCGTTTATACTTGTCTCAAAAGATCACTAATCTCGAATTCTTTGATGAAGCTTCTGGGGTGAGGCTGACCTACGATCCGAATACTAACTTAAATCTAGGTGTCGGAGTTACCATCAAGGGTCTCACGCTCAATTTGGCGTTTGGGTTTGATTTTTTGAATCCCGACCGAGGAAAAGGACGCACCAGATATCTTGACCTCCAATCTCACATTTATGGCAGAAATTCTGTGATTGACTTTTTTGGTCAGTTTTACGATGGACTTTACTTGAACAATACCAACGAACAAATGCCTGAATGGGAAGAACCGTTCTACGTAAGGCCAGATATGCGCCTTCGTCTTTTTGGATTTTCATTTTTGCATCTGTTCAATGGTGAAAATTTCTCCTATGCTGCACCCTTTGTCCATAATGAAGTTCAAAGAAAGAGTGCGGGTTCCTTCACTCTTGGAGGAGAGTTTACGCTCGTGTATGCCGATGGAGATAGTAGCTTGATTTCGCCGTCGGTTAGGGAAACCTTATTCCTCCCTCTGAGAGGATTGACGGAGGTCGCATTCCTTGACCTCGGGCCAAAGGGAGGATATTCTCACTCTTTCATTTTTTTTAAGCATATGTTCCTTACACTATCTTTGAGTGTGGGTGTAGGATTGGGGCCAACGCGCTACACTTACGCCGATGGCACCGTAGAAAATGAATGGCTCATAAATCCTTCTGCAACTGCCAGATTTGGTTTTGGATATAACTCCCCCAAATGGTATTTAGGTCTTACTTTTGTCCAATCGACTTTTCAAAGTGCCGAGTTTGAGACAATGAATGGAATGACTTTTGGCGTTGGAAATGCCAGGCTCAACTATGTCAAACGGTTTCTCATGGGAAAGAAACTAGCGGGAGCAATAGAAAAATTACCACTTTGATATCTCATTATTTAGCTATTCTGGGCAAAAGAACATTTGCCTCTATAAATTCGTGAAGTCCTAGTTCTCGACTAAGTGACTCTAGTTTTTCGATGAGGATTCGGTGTGACATTGATTTTTCTAGTGTTTCTGAAGTAGAGTTCATCAGCATGAGCAATGAGTTCAAATCTACTGGAGGGTGAGGATGATGTTGGTTAAACTCTTCCTCGTTAAAGCTGCGCTTTAGTTTATCCTTTTCGTCGTTCATTTTTAGGACATAGGGAAAAAGGTGATTCTCCTCGTACTCAAAATGAAGTTCCAGTCCTGAGCAGAATTCTTTGAAGAAATACATGCCGTACTCACTAATCAGAGCTGGACAGTCAGGTTGTTTTACGAGTAACTCTATTTGCCTGGCAATAGATGGCAAAATTGACTGCGAATAGTGTCGATGAGAAATGACTAAGAAATCAACCACCACTTGAGTATCGAACTTGTCAAACCATGAGGGTTTGGCGTTTTCAAGATCATCCAAACAGAGAATGAGTTCGGCCAAGAGAACATTTCCCTTTGGATTTTCGCTTAATCTTTCTGCGTAATGCTGGGCAAACGCCGATTTACTAGTGATGCCTAAAACTTCATTTAATGAGTAACTCATCTGTTTTAATTTTTCGAAAAGTTAGGATTAGTCCTTTGCGCTGACAATCGCTAAAAAAAGGTATTCTAATGTTGTAGAGAACCGCAAGCTATTGATTTATATACTAGAGGTCTGAATAGTCAAATGACTGATTTTACATCGAAGGTTATTCTTTTGGCTCCAAGAAATAAGAAGCATCAATGTGAATTTTTATATCCGACTGAATATATGTTGAAGTTTTCAAGCACTACATTTTCTAGTGAATTTCTCACTGATACTTGACATTTTCGCTCACAGTTTTTCTCCACGAGTAAGATGGAAGAATTAAGATGTATATTTTCGGTCGTATCTGGATTACTCCAGTCAAAAACAACGAAATTTTCATCGTATTTGGCCTTATCCAAACCCTGAACTGGCTCAAACTCTTGTTTTGCTTCAACCGCAAGAATTTGAAGATATGTTTCTCCGCAAACAGTGAATTTGTGCACAAAACAACTGTCACTAGAATAAATGTTGTGACCTATCCAATCAGTGGGCAAGGACACGTGTTTCCAACTTCCGTTTGGCTGCAATAGACCTATTTCTTCCCCGTGAATAGCGATATACAGAATTGGATTACAATGTTGATGAAATAATGTGGTATCACCTGCAGATGCAAAAACATCGAGGACTCGCATCGAGGAGTCTTCATAGATCATTTGGTGAAAAGACTCCTGGTAAACCAGTGGATATTTAGTGGTTGTTTGAGTTCGGTGGCCATTTTGGCTATTGGTTTGAGCAATTAAACACTCGCAGAGAAATAGCAGGACGAGGCTAAAAAAACAGTTTTTAAGTATGTCGAATATCATCATGGTTCATATATTTAGGGACACCAAAATTTAATATCATGAAAATTAGACTTTTACTTTTTGCAATTGCTGTTTCTGTTTCATCAATTTCTTTTGGGCAAACTAGAACATCAGATAGCGACAATGATCTGAAAGAGAAAGCGATGGAATTAACAGAGGAGATGACTTCTTATCTCAATCTTTCAGATAGTCAAGTGGAAAGGCTCAAAGTGCTGAACTACAGCTTTATGCAAAAGAAAGAGGAGTTCGTGAAAGCAAACATTTCTCCCGAAGATAGAGCGGCAAAAGTCAAAGCATTTGAAGAACGCCACACGGCAACGATCAAGCAGATTCTCGACAACGAGCAATTTGAAAAATTTCAAACCAAGTACAGCAACATGAAGCTAGAAAAAGCTAACCAAGTAAAGAAAAAATAATTGCGAACTAATCTATTTTTAAGGGTGCTTTTTAGGCACCCTTTTTTGAATTTTGTAAAATGAAGAAACTTTTTATCTGCTGTATTTTATTTGCAGCGTTTTCTTGTGACACCCTAAAAAAAGGTACATCCGTAATCCCAAGCTTGAACGAATTGACTCAGAATAAATGGGTGCTCGAAGCTATGAACTCAAAAGAAGTTAACCTTGAAGACTTCGCCAAAGGACTACCAAATTTAAATTTTAATACCGATGGTTCTATGAACGGCTCCACTGGTTGTAATACATTTACAGGGAAGTTCAATTTAGCCGAAACATTTTCCATGACTCCTGGAGCCATGTCGAAGATGAATTGTCCAGGTACAGGTGAGAAAGATTTTTTGGATGCCATATCTAAAGTTACGAATGTCAATTTTTCAGAAGGTAATCTCGTGATGAGCGATGAAAAATCGGAGTTGTTAAAATTTGTATCTCAGACGGCTGGGAAATGACAGATATTGATATTGCCGCCTCGGTCATCGCCAAACCCATCGCAGAGATCGCAGCAAAAATTGGTCTTAGCGAACCCCATCTTGAGCTCTATGGCAATACAAAGGCCAAGGTGAAAATAGATTCAGTCAAGGAGCCAAAGGGCAAGTTGATATTGGTCACAGCCATGACCCCAACACCTGCGGGTGAAGGAAAAACCACCGTCTCTATTGGATTGGCGGACGCTTTGAATCGAATAGGGTTGCAAACCACACTGGCCTTGAGAGAGCCATCACTTGGACCAGTATTTGGAGTCAAAGGCGGCGCTACCGGTGGAGGTTACAGCCAGGTTATCCCTATGGAGGATATTAATCTGCACTTTACTGGCGATTTCGCGGCGGTGGAAAGAGCAAATAATTTGCTCGCCGCTCTTATTGATAATAATCTCCAAAGTAAAACCAGAAGCCTTGAAATAGATCCCCGCACTGTTCGGTGGAAGAGGGTGATGGATATGAATGATCGGAGTCTTCGAAATATTGTAGTCGGTCTCGGGGGAAGATTCATGGGAGTTCCGAGGGAAGATGGATTTGATATTACTGCAGCATCCGAGATCATGGCCATACTTTGCATGTCCAAAGATTTGGAAGATCTAAAATATAGATTGGGGCGAATACTGATTGGTATGACACTTAAAGGGGAACCTGTTTACGCCAATCAGCTAAATGCTCAAGGAGCAATGACTGCTCTTCTTAAAGACGCTATAAAACCCAATTTAGTGCAGACTCTTGAAGGTACACCTGCATTTATTCACGGAGGTCCCTTTGCCAATATTGCTCAAGGAACCAATACACTAATAGCTACCAAAATGGCAATGTCTTTGAGTGATTACACGGTAACTGAGGCGGGTTTTGGTTCTGATTTGGGTGCTGAAAAATTCATGGACATCAAGTGTCGTGCTGGAGAGATTAGCCCTTCAGCGGTAGTTATGGTTTCAACCGTTAGGGCGCTGAAATATCATGGAGGTATCGAAGTGTCACAGCTACATATTCCAAATGTAGATGCGGTTATTCAAGGCATGCCAAATCTTGAGAAGCATCTTGAAAATGGAAATGTTTATGGAGTACCTGTTATCGTGGCTATAAATCGGTTTACGTCAGATACTGATCAGGAAATAGAAGCGATAATTGATTACTGCCACAGAATTGGCACCGAAGCTTATGAAGTGAGTTATTGGGCAAAAGGCGGTCGTGGAGGAACAGAGTTAGCGGATGCCGTGCGAGATGCTGTAGACCGCTGCAATAGAAGTTTCAAGCCCGTCTATCAATTGGACGCTCCAGTGAAAGTAAAGATTGAGACCGTAGCAAAAACGATCTACGGAGCAAAAGAGGTAACCTACGCGACGCAAGCCGAAGCTGATCTAAAATTGATCGAGAAGTTGGACTTGAGCAAACTTCCTATTTGTATCGCAAAAACCCAGAGCTCTTTTTCGGATAACCCGAAGAAAAGAGGTCGGCCAATGGACTTTTCTATTCAGGTCAGAGAAATTGAAATAGCTGCAGGTGCGGGTTTTATCATTCCCGTAACTGGGAAAATGATGCGCATGCCAGGCCTACCAAATATACCAGCCGCTGAAAATATCGACATCGACAGAGAAGGAACCATATCTGGATTATTCTGACAATTCCACTTCAGAAATTTGATAATTCCAAAGCTCTTCACCAGTATTGCTTTTGATCATAAGATTGAGTTTTCTCTCTTTTCTTTCCCCGGTCACTGTAATAAGGCCATAGTTATGTTCATTGATCAGAGATCCGACTATGCGATTGTTATTTTTTTCGCTTCCGCGTTTGTGCGTTCCAGAGGTCAACGGCGAAACGGTAATATCGTAAATTTTAATCCCGTTTATTTCGACAACACTCATTTCGGCGTGGTGTCTATCGCCCGTGAGGAAGACTACTCCCGTAATTCCTTCCTGAGCTATTCGGCTTAGAAGCGTTCCTCTCTCTTCTTCGTAATTGGCATAATTCTCATACACCGCAGCAGAATTTAAGATTTGGCTACCAACAGCAACAAATTTAAAAGGAGCCTTACTGTATTTGAGGGACTCGATTAACCAATCAATTTGATTCTTTCCGAGCATTTGTTCTTTGATGGTTATCATGTTCGCTTCTGATCTATTCCATCTATTGTCGAGCAGATAAAAGTCGATATCACCGTGTGTAAATGAGCTGGTGATCCCTCCAAGCTGGTTGACACCATATTTTTTGTTGGGCCAAAAAAGTTTGAACGCTTCAAGTGTTTCGTCCTTCATTGGGAACGTTCTGGTAGCATCGTTGGGTCCATAATCGTGGTCATCCCAAATAGCATAATGGTTGGCTGTGGCCAGAAGTCTCTGCACTTCTGGAAGAGAACGGGTATGGGTGTACCTCTTTATTATCCCAGATCGAGAAAAATAGTCGACCTCCCTGAGATAAATGTTGTCACCCAGCCAAAGCATTATGTCTGGATTATCTGATGCGATTTCTTCAAAGATTTTGTAATTGCTCCCATATGATTTTCCTGGTCTGTCGTATGGCTCCTCGTTAATATAAGAGCAGCTTCCGAAGGCAATTTTAATTTCAGGAGGATTTGTTCGGTGCTGCCATAAAGGTTGAGTTGAGAATCTTAATTCTCGATCCATTGTTTGGTTTGAACCGTTGGCATATATCGCGTAGCCATAGGTGGTACCTGGCTCCACCTCAGTGGCAATTAATTCTACAGTGTTTCCATTTTCAGGGACGGCTGGCTGAGGAAGAGAACGAAATTCAGATTCGACTGCTGTGTCAGGCCAATAAACGAGTTCCACAATTCCTGGTTCGGAGAGTTGCACCCAAATAGCAGCTTCCCGCATCTCAACATATCCCTTCATCGGACCAGCTTGTATTATGCCTTGAGCATTAATAAGTTGAGGAAGGAAAATAAGTGAGAGAAGAGCTCTCTTTTTTTTAAGAAATATTTTAAGCATGGAAAATCTTGTTTATTGATTTGTGCAATGTGAACTCAAAATTATCATAAGATTTAAGTTTTAACCTCGCATTTATGCCCCGGGAGATGCACAATTCTAAATGAAGATTTTTTTTAAAACTTGTACTTCAGGGTCAGTACTTCTATAATGAAAGGCTCGAAATGGTGTGGAATTCGATTAATTATAATCCTAACCGATGGGAATTGACCATGAGTTTTAGACTGGTTTATCAACGTTAGCTCCTTCTTTTCTTGCGCGGAGAAAGAACCTAACTTTTCGTATTTAAGTTTAAAAATCAAAGACATAAGATCTACGCCAAAAGAGTTTTTATTCATCTATTCGGTTTTAGGATAATTTGTCCCCAATTAATTTGCCTATTGTCATCTATTTTCCAGAGTTATCCCTATTAGGGCCTCGGAGAATTTTTGCTTCCTGGTGTTTGTAGTCGAGGGTTTTACTCATCCCTGTCATTGAGATGCTTGCCCTTCACAGTCCTGTCAATTGTCTTAATCATAAGGGTTGTGAAATTGAGTATTACCAAGAATTTGATGAGACTATTCAAGTGGTCTTTACGCAAAGACTGAGCTTTTTAGAGAAAATGGGATTCTCCAAGTGTTCTCGTTCAGATCGGAAAAAGAATAGCCAAATACTTCCGCTCAAAACCAAAAAAAATGAAGGACAACAGAATTGACCTGAGTTAACTTACTTCAAACTCTTTATAAGTGTACCGCTTGCCTTATATTTAAGCCATTCCACATTAATTTGTCTTAAACAAAATATTCTAAGCCTAACTTGCGCTATTTTTGAAAGAAATGAAATTATCCTCTACCTCTAAAATAATTCTAGGAGTTCTAACTATTCTCCAGCTTTTCGCAGGTTTAGGCATAGTCGTTTGGGTCTTTGCTCGCTTTCTGCCTAAAGTGATTGCAGCCGGAGATGATCCCAATCCAGAACTATTTTTGGGTCTTTTTGGGGGGATTGTTCTTTGGACAATTTTGTTGAGCCTTTTCAGCACCTTATTGCTTGTGTTCTATTTGATCCATGCGGGCACGAATAAGCAGACAAGCACGGGGGTGAAGATTCTATGGATTTTTCTCATTCTCATCTTCAACGGCTTGGCTGAGATCGTGTATTTCTTTTTGGAGGTTCTTCCCGAAAAATCTTTGACAGCTAAGCTAGAAAATTAGGTGGTTAAGGTTCATCAAAGTCTACCACGATAGAAGGGGTCGTAGGATGCGCTTGGCATGTAAGAACATATCCATCGCTTACTTCTTTGTCTGTCAAGGCATAATTGACGTCCATCACTGCACGCCCTTCGGTGATTTTGGCTCGACAGGTACAGCAAGAACCACCGGTGCAAGCGTAAGGTGCGTCTAGACCGGCATCTAGTATCAAGTCTAAAATATTCTCATTACTAGAGATGGGAATATCAACTTCCTCTTCATCAAGAATTACTCTCATTTTGGAATTCTCAATTGCTGTCTTTCCGTCACCTAAAGTTTGTGCAGGGTCCATTTCATCCCCTTCATCTTCCTCGCTTTTTGGTGTTGAAAACAGCTCGTAGTGAATCTGTTCTTTTGAAACCCCTCTTTCTAAAAGCTCGTCATTGATACCCATGATCATATCGTATGGGCCACAGATAAAGTATTCATCGGCAGAAGCCGTTGGACTATATTTTAAGAGGAGCTCGCGGCACTTTTCCTTTGATAGTCTCCCGGAGAGCAGAGGATCGACTGTTTCCTCACGGCTCAAAAGGTGAATGACCCTCAAGCGCCCGTCGTATTCTTGACTTAGCTCTTCCAGTTCCGATTTGAAAATAATATCGCTCGTGCTTTTGTTTCCGTAGAATAATGTGAATTTACTGTTATCGTCTGATTTTAAGGCTGTTTTAAGCAAGGACAAGATTGGTGTGATCCCACTCCCAGCAGCAAAGCCGACATACACCTTGGGAGTAGATGCAGGCATTTCTGTGTAGAAGTTACCCATGGGCTTCATTACCTCTAGAACTTGCCCTACTTTTACGCCGTTATTGAGGAAGCCACTCATCCTTCCGTTTTCTATTTCTTTTACAGCTATTCTCAGGTCATGATCCACCACTGGACTAGAACAGGCGGAGTATGATCTCCTCAGTTCTTCACCATTTAAGGTCTCTTTAATAGTGATGTATTGCCCCTGTTTGTATTGAAATTCTGACTTTAGGTCAATTGGGATGTCGAAAGAGATAGAAACGCATTCACTAGTTTCCTGTCGTACGTTTTTAATTTTTAGTTGGTGAAATTGAGCCATATAGTGCTTCGTTTTTGGAGAAACTCAGTTGCTAATCTGTATTTATTGGTTGATAAACGCCCAAAGCTTTCCAATGTTTTAAACTCAGAAGTAGTGTATGTTCGGTTAAGCGGATAAGAGCTGATGCATAGATTTTTTTACCTTCTCAGCATTTGGAATCATCGTCTTTTCCAATGTCGAATTCAACGGAATCGCGGGAAGGTCCTCAGCCCCCAAGACTCTTACCGGAGCATCTAAATCATAGAAGCAATTCTCCTGAATAGACCCGGCAATACTCTTAGCAAAAGTGCATCCAATCTGCTCTTCGGTCACCACCAAACATTTACCGTGTAGGCGAGCTCGTTCGTAAACTAATTTTGAGTCCCAAGGCGATACAGATCTCAAGTCTACAACTTCTATTTGACCTGGGAAATCCACTGACGCAGTCTTGGCCCAGTAGACACCCATTCCATAAGTAACTACCAAAATGCTTTCTCCGGATTTAATTTTGTTGTCATTTGCCTCTAGGGCAATTCTTCCTTTGCCAATTGGCACTGCGTAGTCTCTATCTGGGATGACCGATTTTGCTTCTTCCGTGCCTTTTATCTTACTCCAATAAAGGCCTTTATGCTCGAGAACTACTACGGGATTTGGATCATAATAAGCGGCTTTCATCAATCCTTTTAAATCGGCTCCATTTGATGGATAGACCACTTTGATCCCTCTTATATTTGCCAACACTGATTCCACCGAAGAAGAGTGGTAGGGTCCACCACTTCCATAAGCCCCTATCGGAACACGTATTACTGCCGAGGCTGGCCACTTACCGTTTGTTAGATAATAACTTCTACTAAGCTCCGTAAATAGTTGATTCAGTCCAGGCCAAATGTAGTCTGCAAATTGAACTTCTACGATCGGCTTCGCACCAGCGGCAGCCATACCTACAGTGCTGCCGATGATGAAGGCTTCCATAATAGGCGTATTAAAAACGCGCTCATCACCAAATTTTTGCGCAAGAGTAGCCGCTTCTCGGAAAACACCTCCCAATCTCCCGCCAACATCTTGCCCGTATAATATTGATTCTGGATGATCTTCTAAAATTTCCTGAACCGCGAAAAGTGCGCAATCAACCATCAGAGCAGTTTCACCATTATCCGGCACTCTTTGTCCAATTTCCTTTGTGATGGGAGTCGGAGCGAAATCGTGCATAAAGAGATCTTCTGGATTAGGATCTTCTTGCTTTGCCGCTTCTTTGTAATCGGATTCTACCTTTTCATGAGCCTCAGTGCTGATTTTCTCAAGCATTGATTTGTCATGACCTGCCATCAAAAGCTCATTTTTCAATCTTTCCCAAGGGTCTCTGCTTTGATGCTCTTCGAGGTCATCGCGGTACCATTCCATGCGCACACCCGAGGTGTGGTGGCCAAGAAGTGGAACTTTTGCATGTACCAAAAAGGGTCTCCTTTCTGACCTCACTGCTGCAAAAACCTCATGTAAGGTATTCCAACTTTCTTCGACACTGGCCCCATCTATACTTCTGACTTCAATTCCCTTAAAACCTCTAGCATAAAAAGCAGCATCGTTCGCTCTTACCTCATCGGCGCTGGCAGAAATGTCCCATTCATTATCTTGAACCAAGAAGATAATAGGAAGTTGCTTGAGAGCTGACATTTGGAGGGCTTCACTTATTTCACCCTCTGTCATCGCAGCATCCCCAATACTGCATACAACTATCGGTGATTCCTCATGCGACTCCATTAAACCTTGGCCTTCCAAGTACTTAATTCCCATGGCCACTCCAGTTGAAGGTATCGCTTGCATTCCGGTAGCACTAGAGTTATGAGGAATTTTTGGTTTGTTGTCATCCTTTAAACTTGGATGAGAGTAATATGTCCGTCCTCCCGAAAAGGGATCATCTTTCTTTGCCAGAAGTTGCAACATTAAATCAAACGGAGACATTCCAATTCCTAGAAGAATACTGTCGTCACGGTAATAGGGGAACACAAAGTCCTGAGAGTTGAGTTGCAAACCGCATGCAAGCTGAATAGCTTCATGTCCTCGAGAGGAAGCATGCACGTATTTGGCTGTTACAGCTTTTTCTCGCTCATAAAGCTCTGCCATTGCCTTAGAAGTACACATAAGCTTCCAAATGCGCAAAAGCACCTCTTCCGGAACTTTTAATTTCCGTTTACTCTCAGTATCGGTGGTCATTGTACTAGGTTGTCGTGCAAAGGTAATAACTTAGAGAATTGGTTGTTTTGAAGGTGAAAATCTTCAAAACAACATAAATTGAGATATATTTGACTAAAACCATTAAGTCATGAAGACTATCAGAATCCTTTTAGCCCTTGTTTTCGTCTTAGTTTTGTGTTCCGTAAAAGCTCAAGATAAGTCAGATAAACCAGCATCTGTAATTTTTACGGCAGGATGGAGCTTTGCAGATTTAAATCAAGGAAACCTATCCACAGATGCAAGAAGTGGGTTTTACATAGGATTGAGGAGGGACATCAAGCTTTTTCCAACTCTGCATATCGAGACTGGAGCGCTCTACGTTCAGAAAGGAGCGACCAGAGAATTAAATGATTCTAGAGAAGAGTTCGAGTTAGATTACATTGATATTCCAGCTGCCTTAAAATTGAAGCTCGGAGGATTGTACGCCTTGGGTGGGGTCTCAGGAAATGTTCGATTGAGCTCGAAAATTGGTGGAGAAAAAGCAAAGGGAATTCAACCCTTTTCTCTTTCGTCAACTCTTGGAGCTGGGTTCAAATTCTTGATGTTTTCTATCGATGCAAGATGGAACCACACATTGACTGATATTCTCAAGGATAACGAGGATGATAGAATGTTTAATTCTTATTTTCTCATCGGTTTGAGTTACAACTTTCACAGGCGATAATTTTAATATCCTTCCTCGACATACGTCAAATTGAAAACATCTTCGCTATTTTCGCCGGATGATTTTACCGATAGTAGCCTACGGAGATCTTGTTCTCAAAAAGAAAGCAGAGGACATTGAGAAAGATTATGAAAAACTCGATGAGCTCATAGAAAATATGTTTGAGACGATGTACGGAGCTCAGGGTATTGGTTTAGCCGCTCCACAAATAGGAAAGTCGATACGGCTCTTTATTGTGGATGCTTCCCCATTCGGTGATGACGAAGAAGATCCTGAAGCTCAAAAAGTAAAGGACTTCAAAGAGGTATTCATCAATGCTCAAATCGTAGAGGAAAAAGGAGAGCCAATGGTTTTCCCAGAAGGCTGTTTAAGCATACCAAATATTCGCGAAGAGGTCACCAGAAACGATACAATTCTCATCGAGTATTACGACAGAGATTGGAATTTCCAAAGAAGGGAGTTCGACGGGTATGCTGCTAGAATTATTCAGCATGAATATGATCATATTGATGGAATACTGTTTACGGATCACCTAAAACCGCTTAAAAAGAAATTGTTGAAGAGGAAATTGATGGACATATCAAAAGGGAAAGTGGAGGTGGCTTATCGAATGAAATTTCCTAAAATGAAATTGAAAAGATGAAGAAACTGCTCCTTCTCGCATGTGTAATTGCCGTTATAGGATGCTCAAGTGATACAAAAGTCACGCAAAGAGCCAAGTCCAATGCCGAGATGCGTGATTTGATGATCGGAAGAATCGATAGCATGGAAACGGCTATGAGAAATGCTGATCTCCAACCAGACGATGAGTTAATGGCAAACCTTCTTCGAACCTATGTCGAGTTTTCGGAGAGATATCCAGCCGATGTTCAAAAAACACCTGAGCTTCTTTATAAAGCAGCTGCTTTAGCTAGGGGTGTTGAGCTACCTGTGAAAGCGATTAAATTTTACGACAAGATTTTGACTGATTTTCCCAATTGGGAGAAAGCTCCAGAGGTAGCCTTTCTGAATGCCTTCACATACGACGAAGATCTTAAGGCACCTGACCTGGCTAAGGAAGCCTACGAAGAAGTAATAAGTAAGTATCCAGGCGATAAATGGGCCATACAAGCCAAACAGAGAATGGCCACCATTGACATGAGCGACGAGGAACTCATCGAATTTCTTAAAAAGAAACAGACGGAAGGCGCTGAAGCTAATTAGAATCGCAAGCCTCTATCATTTTAACTTCGATTTCATCTAAGCTGAAGCTGAAGTGACTATTCTTTAGTTGCTCTGAGGTGAAATTTTCTGGCATGAAATATATTCCATTCAACTTCCCAACACGAGACTTTAGGCCGGGTATACATTCGTCTTCGATTCTGCCCGATTCTCTTAAAATCCCCTCGTAGTAAAGGTTTATATCCAAGGACAGAATAAGCGCCTCTTTGATTGTATTCTGCACTTTTAGAAGGATTGCATCTTTCCTTATTCCGCTCGCATCTCTGGCTAAACCCCACTTGGTCGAAATTTCTAAACCGTTTACTTTTTGATATTCATTGTACCCTTTTTGAGCGTTGATGTCCGGAAAAATAAGTACCAAGATAAATGCAAGCAGTCCAGTTCTCATATGTTTAATTTTAACAAAGATGTAGATAAAAATGATGCCAAATTGAACTTATCAGAACATGCCGTGTACTGGAAGTAAAGTTCAATATGAAGCTTGCGCAAATACTCTCTGCAGAAAGAGATGACCCAAGATGTCTCCAGATTTTTCTTCTTTCGTCGTTTTTGATTTACGGCTTCCTTTTTTTAAACTGGTCTTCAAGCTGGGAAGTATTTGCGTCGGCTCTAGGGAGTACAGCTTTCAGTCAATGGATTTGGATAAGATACCGAGGAGGTTCTCTGCACTCTTTGAAAAGTGCAATGATAAGTGGCTTAGGACTATGTCTCCTTCTTAAAGTTGATTCCTCATGGGTGATGGCCTTGGCAGGAATACTGACCATTAGCTCTAAGTATCTATTGCGCTATCAAAGTAAGCACATATTCAACCCAACCAACTTTGGCATTATCGTTACTGTGTTTTTTGGTCATGCATGGATTGATCCTGGGCAATGGGGGCAAGGTGATTCTACTCTAGCTTTAATCGTTTTGGGTGCTGTAGGAATATTGCTTCGGGTAAAGAGATGGGACCTATCAGTAACCTTTTTGGGGTCCATGTTTTTTCTTGAGGCCCTTCGTCTGATACTTTATTTAGGCTGGGATTTTCCGGTGCTCTTTCATCGTTTTGAGAGCGGTACGATTTTGCTCTTTGCTTTCTTCATGATTACCGATCCCAAAACCACTCCAAATAGCCGGAAAGGAAGAGTGATATGGGGAGTTTTGATTGCTTCGGTAAGCTTTGTCTTAGGGCAGTATTTCTATCTCTATGAAGCTCCATTAATCGCATTATTTACTATCTCATTAACAACTCCACTGCTCGACTTGCTGTACAAAGCTGAGCGTTTCTCGTGGACTATCAAAACGCAAAACATATGAAAAAGAAAGTAATTGCTGCAACGTTGGCAATGCTCTTATTGAGCAACGATATCTTGGCTTTTTGTGGCTTTTACGTCGCAAAAGCTTCAACAGACCTTTTCAACGAGAAATCTGAAGTAATCCTCGTCCGTAATGGCGACCATACGGTCATCACAATGAGCAATGACTTCCAAGGTGATGTGAAGGACTTCGCTATGGTAGTTCCAGTTCCCGTGGTATTGAGCGAAGGACAGATAAAGGTGGTAGAAAGAGGGATCTTTGATCGACTTGATGCTTATTCTGCTCCACGACTGGTGGAGTATCATGATGCCAATCCATGTACTCCAGTGTATCACTTGCATAAGAAGCCTATTGCAGTCAATGATTTTGCGATGATTGAAGAGGTCGATCCAAGCATGGGTATTGAAGATGAGGCGAACTATGGCGTAACGATCGAAGCGGAATACACCATCGGTGAGTACGATATCTTGCTCTTAAGTGCAATGGAGTCAGAAGGTTTAGAAGCTTGGCTTACTCAAAATGGATATAAGATACCGCCTAAAGCCGCCAAAATCCTACAACCATATATCTTAAGTGATACCAAATTTTTTGTGGTAAAAGTCAATCTAGATAATCAGCAAAATTCCGGTTTTGACTATCTAAGACCACTGCAAATAAGTTTTGAAAGCGATCGATTCATGTTACCTCTAAGGCTAGGTATGGCCAATGCAAATGGTCCGCAAGATCTGGTCGTATACGGTTTTTCAAAACAAGGCAGAATTGAGCCTGTAAATTACCGAACAGTAAAAGTTCCGACAGGAAACCATGTTCCGCAATTTATCAATAAATATTTCGGAGAGTTTTATAAAGATCTCTTTCATAGACAGTATCATAAGCAATCTAGAAGCGCTGTATTTTTGGAATATGCATGGAATGTAAGTCCAATGCAAGGAGTCAAGTGCGACCCTTGTGTCTCACCCCCTCCAGTTTTTGCAGACTTTAAAACGGCAGGTGTCAATTGGGTAACTGGAATGAATGATGAAAGTCAGGTTTTTTTCACCCGATTACATGTCAGGTATGAGCAAGATAAATTCCCGCAAGATCTCAAGTTTCACATTACCCCAAACACGGATCATTTTCAAGCTAGGTATGTTATTACGCATCCAGCAAAAGGTGATTTAACTTGTTCAGCTGGTCAAGAATATATTAGAAAGTTAGAGAGTCTTCGTAGTATGGAAGTAAGTGAGTTATCTGCTTTGGCTGGGTGGAAAAATCCAAACTACCTTGACTATATTACCGAATATTCTCAGCGGTCACAGTCAGACAAATTCGCTCCCAACAAGAATAATTTCTTCCCATCTATTGTCGTTTCAAGAGAATCAAAAAAAATGAAAGAGCATATTGAAAAATGGGCATTCCTAGTTTTTGTTTTGGCCGCAGTAATTTATTTTCGACCTCGCAGAAGGGTTCAGCTAGAATGATGCAACTTAACAATGCCTTCAAGCGTCAAATGAAGTAGCTACTGCGGTATGTTTACCTCTCTTTTTACCAATAACCCTAAATGATGATTAAGAATCTCAACTTTGTGCTATTGTCAGAGATTTTGTTTAATTTAAACAACCCAAGATCAGGTTATGAAAGGTATAGCGGTATTTTTTCTCTTATTTTCGTTATTGTCGAATGTGGCGTTTGGACAAAAAAAAACAGGAGATGGCGGTTTTGGATCAGACAGTTTGAACATTTTTATTCCAAATGCTTTTACTCCTGACAACAATGGTTTGAATGACTCATTCGGAGTTGTTTTGGATGGTGCGGAGATTGATTTTTATGAATTCATTATTCTAGATCGTTTTGGTAAAGAAGTCTTTTATGCCACTAACCCAGAGCTGCGCTGGAATGGGACAAGTGCTGAAAGTAGCTTCACGTCAGGTGCTTCAATATTTACCTATATTCTCAAAATCAAGTCGGTAAACGAGCAGGGCCCCCGAATCCTTAATGGTCACGTTGTAATGATCCGTTAAGCAAAAACTGGTTTTCTGGTCTCCGAGGCTTTTTGAATCTTTAAAAGGAGGTCCACTGATGAATTTCCATTGAGCCTTATCAACCCAACCCTTCTTGCAGCAGCCAAACAGGCTTCTTTCAAAAAGTTGTCCCGGCAGCCTATATTTATCATTGCCTTGTACATGGCCTTACGAACGTGCCGGGGCTCATCTTTGATACATCCAGAAATAGAATTTAGATGATTTACAAAAAATTCTACTCCTAACTTATTTTTCTGTTTTGCTATCGCAGCTAAAGTTGTGTAAGCGTAATTGCGAAGATTTTCTTCACTGCTATCTTTCCACGAATCAATAAAATGAACAGCAAAAGGAGATTTGGCCAAGACATTTTCACAGAACTTATCGGAGAAAGGAGATGGATAAACCTGTTTTATCCTTTCAGAAATTTCGTCTCTTGTGTACGATTCTGGGGCATCAATGAAAGTCGCTAACACCTTGAGGTCATGATTATCTCCGGTGTATATCTCATCAGCCAAAATCGCATCTTTTTTGAGGTTTTTAGCCACTTTCTGAACCGAAGAAATATTCAATCCGAAGGTGACATCGCTCTTTGCATGTTTTTCGGACCAACCGTTTTTAATATCAGCAGTGGAAACGCTCTTTAGTTCTTTTGTAAGTATATCTAAAGTCATAATGGTTTAAAACGCTGGTTGTCTACCGAAGGTAAGAGATTCAATCCAAGATCAAAAAAATCGAATATTAAATTTTACCATTTGGCTGTCGAAAAGCTCTTAATCCCTTGAATTTGCTAATAGAACAAAAGGGTCTCTCCATTGCTTATTACGAAATGAAAAACTTTTCTTCCGATTTTAATCAGTTCTTTAAAGAGTTAGCCGCAAATAATCATAAGGATTGGTTTGATCAAAATCGAGATAGATACCATCGGATTATAAAGGAGCCTTTCGAGACATTCATTACCGTTTTGATCAATGAATTAATGAAGGATGATCCTCGCCTTAACGTTGATCCAAAGTCGACGATATTTAGAATTAATCGAGATATAAGGTTTAGCAAAGACAAGTCACCTTACAAGCTGAATCGGTCTGCGGCTATAGCTCCAAACGGGAAAAAGAGCATCGCGCAGGGGGGGATTTATATTGAAATTGGTCCGGCCAGAGTGGCCGTTGGGGGAGGGGCATTTCAGCCAGAAAAAGAAGAACTGCAACGCTTGCGGAAATACATAGTCAATCATCCAAAGGAGTTTAGGAAAGCTGTAGATGATGAACAATTTAATCATTACTTCAAGGAGATTTATGGTAAAGCGAATAAAAGGCTTCCAACCAAAGAGCTCATGATAGCCTCCCAAATTGAGCCTCTGCTTTTGAAAAAAAGTATGTATTATCTCGCAGAAGAATCTCCTGATCTGGTAGAATCAGACGAATTGCTGCCAAGAATTTTGGAGTATCACGCCGCCGCAAAACCTCTGCGTGATTTCATCGCCAGAGCAGTGAGTTAGTCGCCTTTGAGTTTATTCCAAGTATCGTAGAGACTTTCTTGAGCAGGTCTGTCCTGCTCTTCTTCAGTGAGAGGCTCGCATGGAACTAAGCTTGTTTTGCACTCTTTCGGCAAAGTTTGATAAAGGGCAGTGCCTTTTGTTTTCCAAGCGATCATATCGTCAGAAACCTGTTTGATCACTTTTCCTGGATTTCCAACCACGAGGCTTCTTTCGGGAATCGCTGTATTTGCAGCTATAAAGGTCAGAGCTCCTACGATTGACTCTCTGCCGATCTTGACATCATCCATAATAACACTGTTCATTCCTATCAAGCAGTTTTCTTCCAAGTATGCACCATGAATCACAGCACCGTGCCCTATATGTGCCGATGCTTCGAGAATTACCGTCTTTCCAGGAAACATATGGATGGTGCAATTTTCTTGCACGTTGCAGCCCTCTTTAATTTCAATTCTTCCCCAATCTCCTCTTATAGCAGCACCTGGGCCGATGTAGACATCTTTTCCTATGATTACATTTCCTGTAACAGTTGCCTTCGGATGAACAAATGCAGAAGGATGAACCACTGGTTTGAATCCTTTGAAAGAGAAGAATTTACTCATATTACAAGTTGGGATTCTCCAGAATGATAGCATAGCCTTGTCCTACACCAATGCACATTGTACAAAGTGCGTATTTCTTTTTTTGAAGGTTCAGCTCAAGGGCTGCTGAATAAGTAATTCTGTTTCCAGTCATTCCCAAAGGATGTCCCAGAGCGATGGCTCCGCCATTCGGGTTTATTCTAGAGTCGTCATCATCTAATCCTAGTGAACGCGTTACTGCCAAACTTTGCGCAGCAAAAGCTTCGTTTAGTTCGATAACGTCCATGTCGTCCAATGTCAAGTTGGCTCTTTTGAGAGCAAGCTTTGTAGCGTCGACTGGACCCATTCCCATTATTCTAGGTTCTACCCCTGCTACGCCACTCGCCACTATTCGAGCCAAAGGTCTTAAGTTATGTTTCACGAGCCCATCTGACGATGCGATCAAAGTCGCCGATGCTCCATCATTGAGACCAGAGGCGTTTCCAGCGGTTACCGTTCCGGTCTTGCGGAAAGCAGGTCTTAAGCCAGATAAAATTTCGGCGGTAGTTCCTATTCTGACAAATTCGTCTCTAGAAAACTCAATTGGATCTTTCTTCCGTTGAGGAATGCTCACAGTTACAATCTCCTTGGCAAGTCGTCCATTCTCTTGTGCTGTCGCTGCCTTCGCTTGGCTCCAAGCAGCAAATCTGTCTTGATCTTCACGGGAAACTTTATGAATGTCAACTAGGTTTTCAGCAGTTTGCCCCATAGAGTCCGTGCCATAAAGCTCTTCCATTTTTGGGTTAATAAATCTCCAACCAAAACTCGAATCGTAGAGTTTGCTGTCCTGACCAAATGGCGCTGAAGCTTTGGACAAGACCCAAGGTCCGCGTGTCATGTGCTCGGCGCCAGCTGAGATAAAGAGGTCGCCTTCGTTTGCCTTAATAGCTCGGTAAGCGTGAACAATAGCGCTCATTCCAGATGCACAGAGTCGATTCACTGTTTCACCAGGAACGCTGAATGGCAGTCCTGCGAGGAGTAAAGCCATTCTAGATATATTCCTGTTGTCTTCACCGGCTTGGTTCGCGCAGCCCATGATAACATCATCAATTTGACTCCGATCCAAATTGGGGTTTTTCTCCATTAATGATTTGATAGGAATGGCAGCCAGGTCGTCTGCTCGCACTGAGCTCAATGTCCCTCTAAATCGACCTATTGGTGTCCGCACACCATCAACGATATACGCTTCTTTCATAATTATAATTCCCAGTCTTTTGATGTTCTGTAAACGCTACCAAAAAAGGTTGCAACTACTTCTTCATCTTGATTTTTAATTGAGATTTGGTAATGAGCTACCTTTTCACCAAGATTGGTTTCTTTGGCCTCTGCGGTCAAGGTATCTCCTTCCTGAACTTGCTGATAGTGAGCAATGGAAGTGCCAGTAGAAACCGACATTTTTCCGTGACCATTGCTTGCAAAGGCCAAGGCACTATCCCCTAAACTATAGGTTATTCCGCCATGAGCTATGCCAAATCCATTCAACATGTTTGCATTGACTCTCATTTTGAGCTTGGCGTATCCTTTCTCCACCACGACTACTTCTATTCCCAGCCATTGGCTGAAGGCGTCTTTTTCCATCATAGCATTTACGATTTTCCATGATGAAGGATTTTTATCGGACATTAATTCTCCATTACTTTTTCAGGATAGAACGAACCCTGGTTTAAGGATATTTTCTTAAGAAGAACACTTGGCCGGTATCTGTCCTCTCCGTATAGGTCTTGCAGAGTATTCAGCTCACCTAAAATTTTGTCAATCCCAATTTCATCGGCCCATTTTAAAAGGCCTTTTGGATAGTTTACGCCTTTTGTCATCGCCAAATCAATTCCTTCTCGCGACGAAATGTTGAGGTAAAGAGCGTCAGTAGCTTCATTGATCAGCATGGCTAAAATGCGATTAAAAATTTCTACTCCGAGCTTTTCATCTTTGGTGGGCTCTGGGTTTTCAGCCCCTTTCGCGTAATCGTAATATCCTCTTCCTGCCTTTCTCCCAAGCCAACCTGCCTCTGTCATACGTTTTTGAGTAAATGATGGCTTATATCGAGGGTCGTAGAAAAACTCTTTGAATACTGTCTCGGTAACCACATAGTTGATGTCATTGCCAATGTAGTCCATGAGTTCAAAAGGCCCCATTTTGAATCCCCCTATTTCTTTCATTGCCCAGTCAATCGTGGGAACGTCGGCTATTCCTTCTTCCAGAATTCTTAAAGCTTCACCGTAGAAGGGTCTTGCCACTCGATTGACGATAAAGCCAGGAGTATCTTTGGCGATCACGGTTACTTTTCCCCAAGAGTCAATTAAGTTTCTAGCTTCTACCAGCGCATCACCAGAAGTCTGTACCGCAGGAATAATCTCAACGAGGGGCATCAAAGGTGCAGGATTGAAAAAATGTATTCCCAAAACTCGCCCTGGCTTATTGCACGATGCAGCAATATTTGCAATGCTCAAACTCGATGTGTTAGTAGCCAGTATAGTAGTTTCATCAGCGATCAACTCGAGGTGACTAAATAAGTTTCTTTTGACTTCGAGATCTTCGATAATCGCTTCAATCATGAGATCAGCTCCTGCTAGATCTTCTAATTGATTGCAAAACTCAATTCGGGCGAAAATACCATTGGCTTCCTTTTCAGTCATTCGGCCTTTCTCTACCTGCCTGTCAAGTATTTTTATCAGCTTTTGGGAAGCTTTATCGAGTGCCTCAGCATTATTGTCAAAAAGGCAAACATCATGGCCAGCAGTAGCCGCTACTTGGGCTATCCCTGAGCCCATAGAACCGCTTCCGATTACGGCAATCTTTGAGTCTTTGTCCAATTTACTCATACTTACTCTCCTTTGAATTCGGGTTTTCTCTTTTCTAAAAATGCGGCTACACCCTCTTTGTAATCATAAGTCATGCTGGCTTTTGTTTGCAACTGCTCTTCCAATGCAAGCTGAGAAGAGAGATTATTCTGCATCGAGCGATTGAGTGCTTGTTTAGTGAAAGCAAGTCCCTTCGTCGGCATATTGGCCAGTTTTTTAGCCAATTGATCTACAGCTTCTTCAAATTCTTCATCCTTCACCGTCTTGTAAATCATGCCCATAGTTTCGGCTTCTTTTGCCGAGACTTTATCGCCAAGCATCATCAGCGCAGATGCTCTCTGAAAACCTATCAATCTCGGAAGGAAGAAGGTGCCTGCGCTATCGGGGATCAATCCAATTTTACTAAAAGCTTGAATAAATGAAGACGACTCACAAGCTAACGTGATATCACAGGCAAGAGCAATATTGGCTCCAGCTCCAGCTGCGACTCCATTCACCGCGGCGATTACTGGTTTATTGAGGTTGCGTATTCTTTCGATGATGGGGTTGTAATGATCTCTTACTATGGTAGTGAGCAATGGTCCCGCGGGATCAGTTACTTCCTGAAGATCCTGACCAGCGCAAAATGCCCTTCCAGTACCTTTGATTACTACCGTCCGTATGCTTTTATCTTCCTGACAACTATCCAAAGCTTCGTGCATTGAAAAAGCCATCTCTTGATTGAAACTATTAAAAACGCTAGGGCGATTGAGATGAATGAAGGCAATTCCTTCTTTTGTTTCGAGGTGAATCGAGTTCATATAATTCGGCAGTTGGTGAAGCGAAGTTAAGCGAATTGGTGCACTCTACAAGATGGAAGCTGTATAGGTTTGTAAAATTAGTTATTGACTAATTAGGCTGGCATTTCGTAGCTTTCGACTTCTTTTTAAAATAGAAACGTAATGAAACTAGTCTTATTGACAATCACTCTTTTCACGACAACCCTTTTATCCGCCCAAGATCTTACTGGAAAATGGGTAAATGCAAGCTTTTCAGGTGAGGAAAATTTTGCATACGTATTTACCAAAGAAGGTACGATGGAGATGTTTTATGGAGGTACAAAGATTGAAACTGAAGAGCCAGTGCTATACACATTAACTCCGAAGGGTGATTTTCATCATTTGGAATTTTCCTACACAAAAAAGAAGAGTTCTTTCAGCGCCGATGTTCTCGGACTTATCAGATTTACTGGTGAAGACGTAATGGAGCTAGAAACATTCAGCAAGAAGAGTTTACCCAAAGAACTAGATTTTACAGAGGAATCCATGATGTTTAGTCGGGAATAAATATGTACTCGGCTTCAAAGATATCGGAACAGTTTAGGGTTTCTCGAGACAAAAAGTTTGCACTCTCTCAATTCCTCACTTCGTGGAATGGCTACCAGGCGTTGGAAAGTTCTTCAAATAAGAAGTTGAAAAAGGCATCTAAGAAGTTTCTCAAGCAGAACTTGAAGCAACTCAAGGCAGCGCAAGAACTGCTATGGGCAAGTAATCGTCAAAGTTTGCTTCTCATTTTTCAAGCTATGGATGCGGCAGGAAAAGACAGTACTATAAAGCATGTTATGTCGGGTGTAAACCCTCAAGGAGTGTCAGTTCATAGTTTTAAGCAGCCATCTTCTGAAGAATTAGAGCACAACTTTCTCTGGAGGTATTGGGCACGAGTGCCAAGTCGAGGCAAGATTGGGATATTTAATAGATCTTATTACGAAGAAGTGCTTGTCGTCAAAGTTCATCCAGAAATTCTAGATTCAAGGCCTATTCCTTACGGACTGCGTGGAGATGAATTTTGGGACGCTCGATATGAGGATATTAACGCAATGGAGCGTCATTTATGTAGGAGCGGGACGGTCATTCTTAAGTTCTTTCTCAATGTTTCAAAAGAGGAACAGAAAAGGAGATTTATGGAGAGATTAAACAATCCTGAAAAACATTGGAAGTTTTCAGAAAGCGACGTAAAGGAAAGGCAGCATTGGGATCAATACATGTCTGCATTCGAAGATGCAATAAGCGCTACCAACACGGAATGGGCACCTTGGTATGTCATTCCGGCGGATGACAAATGGAAGATGAGAGGCATAGTTTCTGCAATTGTCACAGAGGAAATTCAGAAGCTCAATCTGGAATATCCCGAAGTTTCGGAGGCTCAACGAGAGGTATTAACTCAGGCAAAGGAGGATCTTCAAAATGAATAGACAAATTGAGGTCAATTGCATTTCTTTGCTCCAGAAATTTTAACCAAATGAAATTAAGACTCGTTTTCATTTTATCACTCGCTCTCTTTTTCAATTCTTGCGGAAATGAAGCCGTTCAGGATATGTCAAGTGAAGTCTCAAAAGAGACTACATTTGAAAATGTAGATCCTATTCCAGATGCGGTCAACAAGTTTGACTGGAAGGGAACCTATGCCGGTGTTTTGCCTTGCAGCGATTGTGACGAGTTGGAAGCAGAAGTGACTCTTGAAAACAAGATTTATTCAAGGAAATTGATTTATCGAGGGAAGTCAAACACTCCGGTTCTAAGTCAAGGGCTTTACGAATGGAATGAAGAAGGTTCAGAATTGACTTTGAAGAGTTTTAAAGGTAACAACCAAGTGTATCGAGTGATTGAGAATCAATTGGTTTTCGTCGATTCAGAAGGCGTTGCTGGAGAATTTCGACTCAAAAAGGTAAAAGAGGATGAGGCGGTTTAAATAGTCACCTTTCCTAATTCTGTACCCAAAATTTGATTTGCCTCCTTTAATTGAAGCCAGTCTTCTAGAACGCCTGCGTAGATTGATCTGAAGTCGGTGTTGTAAATTAAGTCTCCATGATCCAGATCTTTGAGGGATGGCATTGCTCCTCTTACCCCTGGTTTTTTCAGATCGCCACCGAGTAGGATCAGGTTTCCTGCTGTACCGTGATCAGTTCCACCACCCGCATTCTGGGCGACGCGACGTCCAAATTCGCTGAAAACCATCACTAAAGTGTTGTCCCACTGACCATCAGCTTTAAGATCACTTCTAAAGGCGGCCAAGCTATCAGATACATTTTTCAATAGTCGATCTTGAGTACCTCTTTGATTGGCATGTGTATCAAAACCAGAAAGCGTGGTGTAAAATACTCTGGTCTCCGCGTCTTGCTTGATCAATTTTGCCACCAATTTTAGATCAGCCCCGAGTCCACTTTTTGGGTAATTCAATGAGGATGAATCGAGCTTAATCAGGCTTGACAAATAGTTAGCACCTTCTGTGACATTCGTTGCCGTTTTGTAGAGATATGAAGCCATGTCATGCTCATGCTCATGGCTGTGAGCAACGGCCTGCAGTACTCGATCGTCTGTGATCCTTTTGATACCATTCAGATTAGCCACTGCCATTGATTTCCCTCCGCGTGCCTTCATGGCAAGGCTTAATCCATCATTGATTTCCAACGAGGGGAAATTGATTTTGCTCTTCTCAGACCATTTTCCCAGCCATCCTTGGTCGGAGTATGATGTGCCATCGGTGGCTGTATGCCAAATGTCCATACTCCTGAAGTGAGAGCGGTTTGGTTCGGGGTAACCCACTCCTTGAAAAAGGGTCATTTCACCGTTATCGTATATGTCGGCAAGCCCGATCAGTGAAGGATTGAGCCCTAAACCATCTGAAAGCTTGTGTATTTCACTTGCCTTTATTCCCAACCTCGGTCTTTCTCTGTAATAGACGTCGCTTTGGTAAGGAATGAAAGTGTTGAGCCAATCATTTCCTCCAGACAATTGCAGAACTACCAATCGTTTTCCGATGAAGGAAGAACTTGATGTCAAGTGAAAAATCTTCGGAACCATCAAAGAGGTTCCAACTAATCCTGTTGTTTTTAAAAAGTCTCTTCTGTTCTGCATAATTACTTGAGTTGATATTCTGGTAATGCCGCGATGAGGGCCAGTGAGCCTCTGGTACCTTTGAAATTGAGTCTCGAGATGACGTCTATCATCTCGTTGTTGGCAATGACCGACTCAGGCAGAAGCCAATGGGCAAACTCCATGGTCTTGGTGGAGTAGTCCAAGTCGCCAAAGGCATTATCGATAGCAGCAATATTTGGAACAGCGCTGAGTCCTTTCTTAAGTCTCTTAGGCAGATTCTCTGTCAAGTCCTCACCTTGAGCAAAAGATTTGTTCTTTCTCGATTTGATTACATTTTCGAGGAGAATAGCACGAGAGAGTGAAAGCCTGGTTGGAAGGGTAGAGGTGTCGATCCAATCTTTACCCGAAGGCCAGCCAGCTACATTGGGAGGTTGAAAAATCACTTGTCCGAGACTTTTTTGGACGATGATTTCAAAATTTGACTCATCCGTATTGAGCTGAAAGTCGCGTTCCATTCTTACCAATAGTTCGACTGGCGAAAGTATATCCTGTCCAATATTTTTTTCTGACCAGAACTCACCAGATTCTGCCAAAGCTTTGATCACCGATGATATTTCGTAATCGGAATTGTAGAATTTCTCAGTGAGCTCATTTTGTAAATCTTGTGATGGCTGAATTCCTAAAAAGTACTTGCCTATCTTTCCAGAGACATATTCAGCAGCTTGCTTTTCCTCGAGAATCCGATCAATGATTTCCTCACCCATCCAGTTCTTCTTTTCTCCGAAGAATACCTTCTTACCGAAATCGTGCTGCCGTTCATTGAGTCGATACTTCTTGTCTTCACCTACCGACCAACCGGTAAAGGCTCTTGCCGATTCTTTGACGTCTTGTTCTGTATAATTACCTAGGCCAAGGGTAAAAAGCTCCATGACTTCTCTGGCGAAGTTTTCGTTGGGGTGTCCCTTTTTATTTTGCTGATTGTTGAGGTATAGCAACATGGCGGGCTCTTTCGAAATGCCGTGAAGTAGACTCCTAAAATTGCCTAGAGCTTCTCGTCTGATCAACTTGATATAGCTGCTCGCCATAAAAGACGACTTTGGACTACAGGCGAAGTGATCGTGCCAAAAGAGCGCCATTTTTTCCTGAAGTGGATTTTCATTGGTAGCCATTTGTTTGATCCATTCCCGATTGATCTTCAAGATGATCTTTCGTTCTTCTTTGATCTTTTCTTGACGATCGGCTTTGTTCATTGCCAAGTCTTTTGGCAAAAAAGGCTTGACCGTTTTGGAAGTGGGCAGTGGCTTTGTTTTATTGAACTTTAGTTGTCTTTCTAACCATTTATGCGCACTGAATTCTTCTCCTTTTTTGAAGCTTAGATAATCTTCTAAGGTGAGGCCAAAACCAAATCGAAAATAAAAATGCTTGAGCTGATTGAGTGTCTTCATAGATACAGGTTTGACTTGAGCAAAGTCGATTGGTTTAAAAAGAACCAAGGCTTAGGCCAGAATAACTTACTAAGTGTGTATAAAAAAAGCCCTAGAAATTTCTAGGGCTTTGAAATGCATTCACAACGAGACTACATCGCCAATTTCTTCTCAACTCTCCCAAGATCTCGAAGCATTCTAAAATGATTTCCAACCGCGGTGAAAACGTTGCTCTCGAGATTATAAGGTATATTAAATTCTGCTGCCGTTTCTTGGACTATTTTAGAAAGCTTGGGGTAATGGATGTGGCATATGTTAGGGAAAAGGTGATGCTCGATTTGGAAGTTTAAACCACCAGTAAACCATCCCACTACCTTACTCTTTGTGGCGAAATTGCAAGTCGTCAATAATTGGTGAACAAACCAATTCTCTTTGATTTCTTCACCTTCAGGCAGTACAAACTCTGTGTTGGGAACGACATGTGCTAGCTGAAAAGTGACACTGAGAATAAACCCAGCGAAGGCATGCATACTTAGAAACATAACTACTGTGATCCAGGCTGGAATTGGCACTAGGTACAACGGAAGCGCCAAAAAGAAAGCGAAATAAAGGATCTTACCTAAGAGAATTTTACCCATTCTTCCGTAATACTCTTTTGGCTGTGTGATGAACCCTTTCTCTCGGTATTTAGCCAATTTAAAAAAGTCTCTGGCTGTAGCCCAGAAAATGGTACTAATTGCATAGAAAAAAGGGGCGTAAATGTGCTGAAAGCGATGAAACCAATATCTAGGCTGATTTGGCGAAAATCTCAATATATACTTAACTTCTATATCTTCATCTACCTCTTCTACATTTGTATAAGTATGGTGAATGACATTGTGCTGAATCTTCCACATGCGGGCGTCTGCTCCGAGCATCACAGCCGAAAAACCGAATAATTTATTGGCAGGCTTTTTATCAAACATAGAACCATGCAAAGCATCATGCATTACGGATGTTCCCATAAAAGCCTTTCCGAATCCCATGATCAGCCATAAGCCAAAAAGAATGGGTACAGAGTCGAGTCCAGCCAAGAGAATGATTGCAAAAGGACCAAAGTACAATCCAAGTGCCGAGAGGGTCTTGAGCCTCATCAATGAGTTACCACTTTTTTCAATGTCATTTTCTTTAAAGTAGGCGTTTACTCTCTTCCTCAGTGCAGTTGAGAAATCCTTGTTTATTTGTCTTGAAAATCTATAAGTCTTCATAATGATTTGCAATCGCAGGTGACCAATTCAGAACGCTAAGATGCCAATAATGGTTCAATCAGAAAGGTTGGAATTTTAGTATTCTTTTCATCTCGTACTCAACAAAATTTTAATAAATCCCTAACTGTATAGAAATCAGGCGAAAAGGTTCCGATTATGATTTGGTTTATTCAAGCTTGACCAGCGAAATACCATGAACGTGGTATTCATCAAAAGTCTCAGTACTCTCGAGTAAAAATAGAGAGTCTTTTCAAAAACACTAATTAGTCTTCCAACATCGGGAAGTTCATGTATGGCTAATTAGTATACTACGTGGATGGGTCAATCAATGGTTCACTTTCTCACCAATATTTTGATCTGCTGCCATTTCATTTTAAAATTTGCTGGAAGTTTTTACTTCAAATTCAAGCCACCTAAGTCGGTAGATTGACTAGGAATAGATAATTGGATGAATATTCTATCCAGGAATTGACTTCAGATCTTAAAGCAGCGCCTTGCCCATACTTCATTTAGAGATTGGGATATTGCGCTAGGAACCAGCTTCGTAGTTAGCTTCTGTTGCATCCCTGATTAATGAGTTTTCCCCATCCGTGAAAATTATAACCAAATGATTTTTAGGTCAGTTGATTTAGCTCATATTGATAATCAGCTTGTAAGTCTTCATGCAATTTCAACAGTATTTTGCTGATTTTTACTTTCTGTCTTTCGTAAAGGTTGAGTAAAACTGTGTTCCTTTCAATAGGAAAACCTGACTCATCGATGGATTTGCAGAAATAAAGTAGTATTTCTACTGTTGTTTGTTTGTCGCCGGAATATCGAATGTTCTTGTTAAGCTGTCGGAGTATTTTTTGCAGCCCCTTTTTGATGTAGTAAACATGGCTAGTATTTAGTTCAGCCATCGCTTCATCAATATATTGTTTATTGGATTGGATGTAAGCCGGTTCGTTTTGCGCCTCAAATAATAAGTAAGATAAAAGTTCCTTATTGTCTTTTTTGAAGCGTCCAAGCCTAAGACAAAACTCTGCAATTTCCTCTGGACTGCGATCTTGAAGCTCCTTTCTTATTTCTCTTATTGTTGCTGATTTCATGTGGTTCAAATACGCTCGGCACAATTAGCATAAAAAGCAATTCAACACCAAGATGGTTTTAGTCTAGAACTTTTTTAGAAAAAACTAAACCCGCAACAAAGTCATTTAGTTCTCCTAAAGTTTTTAGGATGGTCATTTGTATCCTGTGGCTTGCAGATTAAATAGCGCCGCATATTTTCCTCCTGTCCCGATCAATTCAGAGTGAGTTCCCAGCTCAAGGAGTTTTCCATTTTCTAGGAAAAGAATTCTATCTGCCATTCGAACAGTGCTAAAGCGATGACTTATTATGATAGCGCTTCGGCCTTTTATCAATTCAGCAAACCGAATAAATACCTCATTTTCTGCCCGAGCATCTAGGGCACTTGTTGGTTCATCGAGGATGAGCAGTTGGGCATTTCCCATGTAGGCTCTGGCCAAAGCGATTTTTTGCCATTCTCCTCCACTCAACTCTACTCCACCTTTAAAACGCTTACCTAGAAATTGCTCATACTTCTCTGGCAATTTTTCGATAACAGCATTGGCGAGACTTTTTTTGGCACTTTCTTCGACGGCTTCTTGATCTGATTTCTCGTCGATGTTCCCGACAGCAATGTTTTCCTTCGCTGCAAGTTGGAAGCGCATGTAATCTTGAAAGATGACGCTCACATTTTTGCGTAAACCGTTTAGGTCATAATCTTTCAAGTCTTTCCCATCCAATAAAATCCTACCTTCTGTGGGTTCGTAGAGTCTAGCTAATAGTTTTACTAACGTCGTTTTTCCTGCTCCGTTTTCGCCAACCAAAGCTAGCTTTTCACCTTTTTTCAGTTTGAAGCTAAGATTTTTTAATGTGTATGATTTAGATCCAGGATATTTAAAACTTACATTCTCAAATTCAAATCCGGTCTTAATTATTTGAGGGAAAATTAGTCCATCTGATGCATTTGTGATGGTTGGTTTGATTGCAAAAAAATCGAAGAGGTCTTGCAAGTAGAGAGCACTCTCAGCTATTTGGCTAAAGCGGTTCATTATCGTCTGCAGCATATTTCGCATCTGCAAAAATGATCCTGCCAAGAAAGTGAGCTGACCTACCGTGATCATTCCCTCGATTGTATCTATGGCGATGAATACATATGCTCCGTAATAGGCAGCGGTACCTATAATTGCCAGAGCCGCTCCCCAAAAGGCTCTAGACATGGCCAGTTTTTTATTGGCTTTGAAATAGTCGTTTGCTAAGTTTTCGAAACGTTCAGAAATAAACTTTGCCAATCCAAAAACCTTAATTTCTTTGGCGGTCTGATCGCTAGCTCCAATATATCTTAGGTAATCGAGTTCTCTTCGTTGAGGCGTCCAACTTCTGGTAAGGCTGTAGGTTTTTGCGCTAAATTGAGTTTCACCAAGAAATGAAGGTATGATTGCAACAATTAAGATTAAAATCAAAATGGGTTTGAAAGCAATCAAGCCGGCGGCAAAAAAACCAATTGTGATAATATTTTGAATTTGAGTCAGCACTTGACTCATAAGTACTGTCCTGCTGGTTGTTTGCCGACGGGCGCGTTCAAGCTTGTCGTAAAAATCACTGTCTTCGAATTGATAGAGGTCGAGAGTGGCGGCATGATGGATCAGTTTTACTGAAGTTCGATTGCTGAAAAGATCACCGAGAAGGCTATCGAGAAGTGTTAATCCCCGATTGATGACATCACTCAGGATGGCTAGTCCAAACTCTAAACCGAGATAAAAGAAAGTATTTTGGTAAGAAGGGTTTTCTTGGTCGATTTGAAAAATCACCTCGTCAATGATCAGTTTTCCCACCCAAAGCATCACCACAGGAATTGCTGCTTTGACTACTCGGAGCAAGACGTTGACTATGGTCATTGAAGCACTTGTTTCCCAAACCATTATGAAAAAGCGCGGTAGGTTTTTGAACGCGCTTAACCTCTCTTTAAAGGATGGTTTTTGATCTTTGGTCATTGGCAAAATCAAATGATTGACTTCCACCAATCTTCGAAAGCTGTGCTTGGGGATTCGATTGAAACAAATTCGCCCATTTTCGGAACAATTACAGGGATTCCGAGTATTTCCGCCGCAGGAATGACTCGTTTCACGGGATCGTTCCAGTCGTGAAGTGATAGTGTGAAGGCTCCCCAATGGATGGGCATCATTTTTTCTGCTTTCACGTCGGCTGATGCTTGAGCTGTTTCTTCAGGCATCATGTGGATAGCTGCCCACTTTTCATTGTATTGGCCGCATTCCATCAGCGCAAAGTCAAATGGTCCATACTTTTTACCAATTGCCTTGAAGTGTGGTCCATAACCGCTATCTCCACTAAAATAGAGTTTAGCATCCTTGCCTCTAATTATCCATGATCCCCACATTGTCGCATTTCGATCGGATAATCCTCTTCCCGAAAAATGTCGAGTAGGTGCAAAGGCAATAAGAATATCATCGCTAATTATGCCCTCATCCCACCAATTGAATTCGGTAATTCTAGACTTCTCAACTCCCCATTCACGAAAGTGAACCCCAACACCAAGAGGTAAATAAAAGTGATCAGTCTTATTGAGCAGTTTTTTAATGGAGCCGTAGTCTAGGTGATCGTAGTGATCATGAGATATGAATACACCGTCGATTTTTGGAAGGCTATCAATCTCGATGGGTAAAATGCGATTGTAACGGTTTGACCCAAGCCAAGGATGAGGAGCAGCCACTTGTCCAAACATGGGGTCAAGGAGGAAACTCTTTCCATCCATCTGAAACAAAAAAGCAGAATGACCATACCACATCAATCTCGCTGGGCCATTGTATCCGTCTATCTCCCTGCTTGATCTTTCGATCATCGGCAGAGGATTTTTCGGAGATCTGTTTGGTTCTCCTGAAATGAACTCGTAGATGGTTTTCATCATGTTCTTGAAATCCATATCCATTTTTGTTTCAATCAAGTTTTGAAACGTATTTTCTTCGTAATGCCCTGATTCAGCATATCTGGCTTTATCTGATTCGCTGTGGCTACCGCCAAACTCAGGACTTAGTTTTACGAAAAGGAAACCGGTAACCGCGATGATCACAATTACCGAAATGATAATATACAGGGTCATCTTCAGAAATTTCTTCAAGGAACCATTTTTAGAACTGTGAAGTTAAGTTCTTTTCGAATTACAGAAGACTGGATTGACTAGTTCAGCATTTTCATTTCAGCCGTAGAGAGCAGATATTGTTCAACGGCCTCTTCAGCTGTGAGATCTTGGAGCAAATTCGCCTTTGATTTACTGATGGAAGTAAAGAGAAACGGCCATGAACTATTTTCTTTATAGTTTACTTTTGTTTCGATGTCTTCGATACTATCGGCGTACCATTCCCTTCTTATCGAATTTATCTCATCGCGTTCTGTAGATTCTAAATTGGGTGCCCAAATTGTGGAACTCATGCTGTCGGGAAGAAGCGGGTGTCGATACTGCCACGTGGAGTAATTCTCGTAGCGGCCTTTGTCCTGATCATCTTGAAGCTTCATGTACAGAATGGCCAATTCAGGATCGAGCCGACCTTCTGATACCGCTTTTCGGAGCATGGGCTCTAAGTCCATTACTCCTTTATCGTAACTTCTTCTTTGAGCTGTGTGGTGAAGCACGATATGATGTGGCTGTCGACGTTGATTTTCGGAAAACCCAATTTCCTTGTGAGAAGGAAAACCCATTTGAGATTCAAGTTCAAGGAGTCTTTCAAGATTCTTTATCCTAATGGTATTGATGGTATCATCGTGATTGTCATAATCTGGACGAAAGAGCCGATCTCTATTGGCTATTTCTTCCATTTCGGTTCTCAGTTCCTCATCAAAATGGAGAACCCGATGAGATTCTAAAATCTCCCATTCTTGTGCAGTCATAAAGCTCGCTAGGAAAGTAGCTTTAATCAAGGCGATATCTTTAGAACCGTCAATCAACTGTTGGAGGTATTGGTCTCTTTCGGCCCAGTAAGCCGAAGCTTGTGCAGCGAGAGATGCGTTGTAAAGATCACTAGCAAATGGCCTGTCTATTTTACGAAAAGCGAGTCCGTAGTTGTCCAGCGCTGCTCTAAAATCTTCTTCGCAAATGGCTAGTTCTGCCTTATTGACTAGGTTGTGGTAATGATGGATGGCTTCTTGACGCTGATGATGACAGCCGGTAACTGCCACAAGGAGTAGCAATAATGCCATGTAAATGTTAATTCGTGCAGAGACTTTTTTCATATTGATCAAAGAATCAAACGTTAGTATAACAATTAGTGATTTACCCCTGCTTCAGCGAAGATTCCTCTGATATGCGGATCAACAGGAAAAGACATTAATGAAGAAACATTTGATCCCCCAGGATTTCCCATGGGAATAGAGCCGAATAGCGATTCGAAGCCAGAGCTGACTAGCCTTCTGGTTTGTACCCAAATCTCTTTTCGGCACCCCAGCTTCCAGCCGAACTTAAGCATCTTCCAGTGAACACTAATATGAGCAAATGGGTAACGTTGCCCCAGAATATGAGCTCTTTCTAAATGCTCCCATGCGATGTGCAATTGATCAGCATTTAAGGCCTGTTTGTACTGCTTGAGTTCAACATTAAAATACGGTTTGAGTCGTTCAGGTAAAGTGGTGTAAATTTTCATGTTCTTGTGATCCGAGTTACCAATCCAATGATCATCTGATCATCTCTTAGTTACATACGGAAAAACAAGATGAAGGTTCTAGCATCTTCAGGAAGATTTGCTTAACGCTGAAAATGAGAGGCAAAACCATACACGAAATCATTTACTTTTTGAATGAGATAATTGACATTTCAAAGAAGGAGAATTACTGCCTAGGGGCATTTACAGAGCTTTATCGCAAAGTCACAATTAGAATAAAATGGAGATAGAGGAAATCGCTGAACCGATATGCCTTAAAATCTATTAATAGGGTTCTTATTTGGAATCGTAAGACTCTCCGGCAGAAAATCATTCAAAGAAATAGTGGAGATTTTGGAATAGCCTTTATTTGAAAACGTGATTTTGCAGCCCCTGTTTTAATGCACAATAGATTGATATTTTTCAAACAACTAACCCATCCCAAAATAAATTAAGGGTTTAAGTGAGAAAACTTTGTGAGAACCTGCGAGATGATTTCCGCAGGTTTTTTGTGTTTTTGATTGGGTGTTTTCATTTTTAAGCTCAGGTGTGGTCTAAGATCATTGTA
>JAKVAV010000003.1 GCA_022448105.1 Flavobacteriales bacterium
CTTGGAGGTGTTGGGCTTCGGGCCGATGGCTGATATTCCCATCAGTCGATACAATCGCTCCACGCGCTTGTGGTTCAACTTGAGCTTCATATCTTCTCTGAGCCATGTGGTCATTCGAGGTGTTCCATACCAAGGGCCCTTGAGGTGGTGCTCATCGATGATCCGCATCAGCCTTAGGCTTTCCTCGCTGTCCTGATTTTGGGGGAAACTATAAAGCATCCTGTTTATCTACTTATTGCTTTCCGAATTTAATTCAGGGGATAGTGGTTTTTATCAATGAAGTATAAAGATCTTTATTTCCACCTGGTTTACTCGATATGCTTTAAAAATAAAAAACCTCCAGGTAAAAATATATCAAAAAAACAACGATTTTTTCACTCATGCATTAAGAAGGAAATTGAAGTCTTAATTTGACCGAAAAATAGTCTTTAAAAACCGGTACTATTCTTATACTGCAAATTGTAAACCTTTGTGGTCCGCCTGAGATATCGGCAGTAAAATTTCAAACAATATGTACACCATTGGCGAAGTAGTCAGATGGTTTTCTAGAAATTCTCCATCTCAAGATATTAGTCAAACTAAAATCAGAATTATTAAATACTTTTAGTTTTAGCAAGGTTCATGAAAACGAAATACCTATCATAAATGAATGAACCAAAAATACAACCAAAAGAACCTAAAGAATCAGCGACTCTCCAGTCTAAAAGGCTCTTTGATCTTCTAATGCTTTTGCCATTCTCCTAACAATTCGCCTTGCAAGTTGATCTGCAGAAGTGTCTGGGCTATCATTAGTTGCTCTTCCCTCGATCACAGCAACAGGTGCGTTAAAGCCATCTTTTCTGGAAAAAATAGTTAATCGCAAACTCATTTCGGTAATGTAGTTGACATTTTTTGTGGTACTCACAGAGCTGGATGCAGAGCTAGATTTTCCTTTGGATGTTGAGGTCCATGCAGAATTTGCTGAAGAACTAGATCTTTCTTTTTTTTTGTTTACCGTAGAATAAGCAGAGGCAGTTGTTCTGCTCATTGAAGCACCCGAAGACTCAATGATATCAATTAATACTAGAGTTTCGATGCTATTCGCATCCAGCACACTGCTGAACTCTTCTTCAGATACATCAGAACCCGGTAGAAAAATGGAATTCCATGATTGGACCTTTGCTCCGGCCTTAGAAAAATATTCTAGGGTTTTGTTCATCGATTTTGCATCGGCATCCTCAAATGAAATTACCGTAGAACCCAGAATCGAATGGTAGACGTCACCATATTTATAAATTTTATTACCGATCTTCTCTTGAGCCACAAGACACGACGGAATAATCATGAGTAACAGTAAGAAATTCTTCATGTGCGCAACGTACAAAATAAATTGATACTTCACAATCTGCTGGATCCAGAAATCTATAGATACTATTTAAAACAAATCCACACCTACTTCCAAAAAACCTCAGATGGAAACCTGAGGCCATAAATCTAAATTCATTAATTACTGTATTTGAATATTCAGGAATGAATATAAAGCGCACTCAGCTCTTTTATTATAACCACAATTTAGAAGAAATAAGCAAATTAATTTTCTGCAAATAAAATAGACTTAACTATATAATCATTATTTGCTTCGTGTTACCATAATATAAAATTTTAGTGCTACAAAAAATAAATAAATCACACCAAACACAATTCAGTATTGGACAAACAAAATTATGAACTTGAATAATCTCCCCATCTCTGGGACTGACACCAGCAAACGTTAAGGTGTATTTGTTGTTGATTGAGGGGGCTTGGGTGACTGACAACTTTTGATTTTTGTTTGATTTCTTTGTAACTGTTTGTTTTCCACCACAGGGGCGCTTGAGATGCTGTCCAGCGATGATCCGAATCAGCCTTAAATTATCCTCGCTCTAGAAAGAAAGCAGCTCACACTGCTTGGTTATACTCAAGTCAGATCGTTCCTTTTCAACGTGAGACCTTCGGTATTGAAGGGATTGGTTCACGACATGGCTTTCTTGAAAAGAATCGTTTTCTACTTCAAGCTCACCGGTCACTTTGTGCACTTCTGCTGCTCAGTCAAGCCTTTCGATTTCTCAGCATTTCTTTTCTCAAAAAGCCTAACCATAGCCGAGAAAATGTGTCTCCCACTCTGGATCTGATGAGGATGGTTCGTGCTACCAGCCATATCTTGAATGGAACAGCACTTATTCAGGCATTTCAGAACAACTTTCGTCTTGAATGTACTGCTGAATTTTCTTCTTTTGTTTTTACTCGTGACGTTGAAAACAGAGAGTAAAATCTTACTTAAACCACGATCCTGATTTTGGTGGGATTACACTTATCAGCTCACCCTTGACTTAGTCTCTCTCCGAAAAGATGTCTATATATCTATGGCTTGAACAAACGATGGATATAAGGGAACATTTATCTAGAAGCGATAACCGAAATTTAACCCTACTCGAGGATAAGCTTCGACAAAAGACTCGTCTACAAACTCACGTCCTAGCCCAACGTAAATCTCTCCGAACAAACCTGTTCTAGAGATAAATTTCCCCCCGACGGCGACTCCGAAACCAAAACTAACGAAGTTCTCACCTTCCTCTTGTCGGATAATTCCGTCTTCAACGTAATAAAATTCGTCATTTTGGGAAAAAATTACACCAGAGTTCACTTCAAAAAATAAGCCAGCAGCTCTTCTTTTTTCACCCGGATAAAATCTAAAAAAGGGCAATATAGAACCTCTATAATTTAAATTCTCGTCAGAAAAGTAGGCTAAAGAACCACCTAATCCCATATCATCATTCATAATTCGTTCATAGCTGATTTCAAAAAGCTCAGCTACAGCGGTTGCAGCATTAAACTTGATTTCATTGCTATAATCTCTGCGATCAACCGCACTGGCCGTGGTCTGGGCATGAGAAAAGCCTATAACCGAAAAAGAAAGTACAAAGAGTAAGAGTCTCATGTGAGAGTGTGTATATGAGTACTAAATATACTCAAATCTCAAATAACTCTGCCGTGAGTAGAGTCTCTTCTTCTCAAAAGATGAAGCACAAAAGTAGGTCGTTTATCGGATAGCAATATGATGGATTTAAGAAAAACTCTTTCTGTCTTTTTAATTCTTGTCATCCTTCGGCCCATTATCTGAATGAGGCTCAATCGATCTAAAGACTTTTAGAGCTCACATTTCAAAAATCCATTGCTTACAACATTTTAGCTCCATTGGCAGATATAGTTAATGCAAAGTCTCGATTTTCTGACTTTCGACATTTGTGCCCTGCAATAAGAACCAAAATTTTGTTAGAAAAGGCCTCTTTGCTAGAATTCAGAACTATCTCTATGGCAACCAAACCCAAACTTATTCCAACTTCTTAAGGCGAGGAGTTCTCTTCAAAGTCAATTTAACGTTGAGATTCGCCATTCTCATACTTCTCAATCAGCGATACTAGATAATCTTCATAATGAAGCCTCCAAAACGCGTAAGCTTTTTATGGTCTCGAGAATCGAGAGTATCCAAGATGTCCTAATCGAAATCTTACCGACAAGTTCACCATTGCTCTCGTCAAAGGAAGATATAAATGACAATTAACCGCAACTTTCGGCAGAAGTAAATCTATGCTATGAATTAATTGGAAGATGAGCCTTTTGCATTTTTGTTAATCTTGAGCCAAGGCCCAAAGTTCATGCGAGCAAGTAATCGGATCACTAGATTTAGTGATTCAAATATCTTCAAGAATAATCTGTTCGCGCGGAGAAATATAATACATTGCCAGAATCCTAAATCATGCTGATCTCTCAGTAAAGAGCAAATGTTTTGAAATTTTTTAAGCAATTAGCACCAGATATGAATTGTATCCCAAGTCCAGGATCTTACATTCTCCCACTAATTTTTTTTTTTTATTTCATTACAAACCAACGGTCAAGGCTGCCTAAATAGCGTTGAATTTGGAAGCTTTGATGCAAGCACTCTCAATGTCACACCGGAAGTGATATCAACTTGCACTTTTCTTGGAGATTATTCAGTAATAACGAATGTTGTTCCCGATAGTCACTTAAAATTTGAGCTTCCAGCAGGAGGATACGTAACCATTCGCGTCGGAAGTCCAGACGGTTTTCTTGTTGGTTTTGGTAACAATTATGCCATTGCATACAATGCTTCTGGAGAGGACCTATACGTTCATTGGAATGTTAATTCTTCATGCTTAACTGATGAAATCAACTGTCGCACATCCACCATTCAATGCCTCAATTGCAATGGCTGTGTTGCTCCCAACTTAGGAGTAAGTGTTGATTTGGCTACATCCTTTGGGCCATTTCAAGGCACCTTGTCCAATTGTAATCTTGTAGGTGAATACAACGAAATTACTGGTATACCAACCGGGAGTGTCGAGCTTACAACAACAGCGGGATACATGACTGTTCGAGAGGGAACTCCTTCAGGTCCTCTTTTAGGCGCAGGGTTTTCGCCTCTGGAAGTACCAACATCTGGTCAAAACATATACGTGCATTACAGCAGCAATAACGACTGCGGAAATAATCCCTCTGGTTGTTTATCTACAACTGCGCAATGTACTTCTTGTCTTTTTCCTGATCCAAATGACGGTGATTGCTTTTTGCCTGGGGAATTTGGTTCGGTTTCTATTGATCCAGGGAGTTCAGAAAATATTCTCATCAGCAATTGCAATTTTCAGAACGAACACTCCGAAATTATTGGAACTTTAGGCAAGGACTTACGCTTTACCTCTACTCAGAAGACCTACGTGACTGTACGTGGTGGAGTGCCTAATGGTCCTGTGGTCTTTCAAGGAATCACGGAAGGGAATGGGAGTATTGGACAGTTTGATGTAGAATTTGACAAACTCTATGCCCATTGGACAGTGGATCAGTTCTGCAATACGGCGACGAACTGTATTCAGGCGTTTGTTCAATGTTTATCCTGTGGCACTTGTCCAGACGGTTTTAAAGGAGATCCTTGTGATGATGGTGATCCGAATACATTTGGAACCACTTTGCAATTTGATTGTAGCTGTGGTGGAGGTTTTTTAGGGCCGGTCAATGATATTTGCGCTGGAATTCTCCCGAATCTTACATGTGGCGAAGAAGTTGTGGGGAACACAGATACTGCGAATCCACCAGAATTTGAACCTAGCGGCTGTGGCTTTGGTGGCCAAGGTGGGAACGATGTCTGGTATACTTTTGAAGCTGACGGAACTTCAAGCTATGATTTGAGCCTAAGACTGGGACCAGAAGCGGGATTTTGGGTAGGGAACCTCTATGTGTACGAAGGTAACTGCGAGGCACCTGTCGAAATTGCCTGCACTGTCCCTCTGACTTCGGGAATCATAACCGCTGATCTAGGCAATCTCAATGCGGGAACCTACTATGTTCAGGTCTTTTCTGAATCAGTGTTCCAAAATAGTTTCCGTCTAGGGCTGAACTGCGCCCAGCCTTGTGAAAATCCATTTCCAGCAGTAGATGAATCGAGCCTAGTCACATTCTTTGGGGTTGGAAATATCATCACCGAATGGTCACCAGTTCCAGGACAAATTGGCTGTCAAGTCCAAGTAAGGTTTGCTGGAGGCTCTATTTTAGGCAGTCAAATTGTAGGTGGAGCAAATGCTGATGGTTTCAACATTCCACTTAGTGTTCTTCAGCCTGGAACAAACTACGAATGGAGAGTGCGTTGTGGATGCTCACAAAACCCTCTGGTAGCGGGCCCCTTTAGTTCTTGGCAACCCTTTACAACCTTCCCTGGAATTACCATGAATTCCAATCCAAACCCGACCGAGGGATCATCCAACGTGACTTTTAACCTTTCGGAGTCGAGCTACACAACTCTTGAAGTTTTTGACATGAACGGGAGAATGATAAAGTCGCTTTTTGCAGGAAATGCTCAGGCAGGTCAAGAATACCAATTCGAATTTAATGGATTTGGACTACCGAATGGAGTATATATCTTCCGATTGACAACGGAACAAGAAAGTGCTAACGAAAAACTTCTAATCGTAAAATAAGCTGATTATGAACAATATTTACGAACAACTATCCAAGCTAGTCTTAGTGTTACTCATCTTTTTATCCTCTCAATCAGCATTTACACAGGGCTGCACCAACACTTTTGAGTTTGGGTCCTTTGATGCTAGCACTCTAGCAGATGAGCTACAGGTTATAGATGATTGTAATTTCTATGGAGACTATTCCGTCATCACCAATGTGGTGAAAGGAAGTACTCTTAGGTTTGGGATTACAGGGGGCGTCGGTTTTATAACCGTAAGAGCCGGATCGCCTGATGGACTACTGGTAACGAGTGGTGCTGGAACGGCGACCATCACTTCTTTCACAGGTTCAGACCTTTATGTACATTGGAATTCAGACCCATCTTGCGGAGCGGTAGGAGGAACTTGTATTCAAACTACCATTGAGTGCGTGAATTGTATAGGCTGTATAGCCGATGCTGAATTTCTATCCATCAATATCTCAACGGATCTAGTAGCTGAGGGAAGCTTCATCTCGGGGTGTGTTTTCGCCAATGAATACATGGAATTTACTGGAGTTCCTTCTACTGAAGATGTGGAGTTCATTAGCGAAGACACCTATCTAGTTGTAAGAACTGGAACCCCAACTGGGCCAGTATTGGGGACTGGGTTTGGATCAGTGGAAGTATCTCCTTTAGGAGACAATTTGTACGTACATTTCTTTAGCGGGGCGAACTGCACAGTATCAACGCCTCAAATATGCAGACCAATATCGGTTGTCTGCACTTCATGTCCATTTCTCGACCCAGAAGATGGCAGTTGTTTCAACTCGCTTGAATTTGGAGATTTCGACATTACCAACTTAAGTGATGGTCCAATCACTCTGAACGATTGTCAATTTGAATCTGAACACACTAAAATTACTGGAGTTCCAGGGGACGGCACCATATCTTTCGGTGTAAGTTTTAGTCTTGGAGGAACCTATTTGACTGTGCGGGAAGGCACACCAAATGGGCCTGTTGTAAATCAAGGGTTTGCTCCCTTACTGGTTGATTGCTCTGGGAAAGATCTTTTCGTGCACTGGAATACTAATGCTAGTTGCGGAACGGCAACCAACTGTAAAACGACCACAGTGAGTTGTATCAATTGTCCTGAATGTCCCTTAGGTTTTATAGGATCGTTGTGCGATGACGGTAATCCCAACACCTCAACCAGTGTAATTAAACCAAATTGTGTTTGTGGTACCGGACAGTTCATAACACAAAGTGATAACTGTGAAGACATCATTGATGACATCTCTTGTAACGAAACAACGGGAGGAAACTTAACCAATAATACCCTCTCAGCAGTTCCTTTAGCGTCATGCAATACAGAGGCTCTTAGAGATGCTTGGTATAAAATAGAACCAAACCCTTTTCGGGTTTATGATATAACATTAAGCCCTGGACCATTTAGTGCATTTTGGAACGGAGGTCTAGAAATTTATAGTGGTACTTGCCAAAATTTGGAACTAGTAGAGTGTGTAAGTGGTGGGCCGAGCGAACAAACAATTAACCTAGACGATCCCGGTTCCAGTACGTTATACATAAGAGTTTTTGCAACTTCCGCAATTGAAGACTCTTACGAGTTATCAGTAGAATGCTCTCTACCCTGCACTGATCCTTTTCCTGCCGTTGCAGAACCGAGCCTCTTCACTACCATAAATACCAACAACGCGAATGCATCATGGAGTCCAGTAGTGGGACAGATTGGATGTCAAGTGCAAGTTAGACAAGCTGGGGAAGCAATACTAGGTGCGCAGATCATTGGTGGAGCTAATGCGAGCAGTTTTAACATCCCTTTTTCAGCCCTACAATCAGGTACTGATTATGAATGGAGGGTGAGATGCGGGTGCTCTCAAACGCCGCTAATTGCAGGTCCATTCACCTCGTGGCAACCATTTTCAACACCCGCGGGCATTGTGATCAATTCGAATCCAAATCCAACTTCAGGTCCTTCAAATGTTTCGTTCAATCTTGAGCAATCTGGTTACACCACACTTGAAGTGTTTGATATGAGCGGCAGAATGATAGAGTCACTCTTTGCAGGAAATGCACAGAGGAAACAAGAATACCGTTTCGAATTTGACGGATCTAGCTTGCCAAATGGTATCTATATATACAGGGTCACCACCCTAAAAGAAACGGCTGTTGAGAAGTTTATGATAGCAAAGTAATTTTCCTAACAATTGATAGAAGGAGGTGTCCAGTGATGTGAGCACCTTTTTTTACTTTTTACCTCAAGAGCTCTTTCTCTACTACAGAATTGTAGATCACCGAAAAATTTCTACCGTGGCATTCTTCTTGAAATGATATACCTTACTCATTCATAAAAGCTCACTAAAAGTCTATTGAATATGGATCCGATGCTCTTCAAACCGATAGAAACAGCTGTCATTGTGGCGGCGTATTTCTTGGTACGCATGATACTCTTCAAAGTAATAAACAGAACTTTGAAAACCAAGGAGATAAATGACAATAGAGGGCGCATGATTAAAAAGATCATTAACGTTCTTCTAATCGTGATTTGTTTTAGTCTGATCTTCTTGATTTGGGGAGTTGACCAACAAAAGCTTGGGGTTTTTATCACTTCACTGTTCACTATAATCGGAGTCGCATTTTTTGCCCAATGGTCACTATTGTCAAACATAACATCTGGTGTCATCCTATTTTTTAATCACAACGTAAGACTCAATGACAAAATAGCTATTATGGAAGGGCACGATTATTTGATCGAAGGAACCATTAAAGACATTGGCGTCATCTTCATACTACTGGAAACTGATATGGGCGAAGAAATCACCTTACCCAACAATATTTATATCCAAAAGACAATAAAAAAAGTTAGTTAGATAAATCCTTAGGCCTACCCTTTTTTCCTCAAAAGACTGCGCCTTACTTCGGTCTAAGCGAAAAAGGAATTCTCCATTTTCACACAAGGTGTCATATTCATAATAATTGTCTTTTGATTTCAAATTCGACCAAGATAAAACTACACAGAGATTCGTATTCAAACAATGGGGAAACTTGTCTGGAAGATTCTAATGAACTGTGCAAAGTACCTGGAATAGAACCCATTTATTAAATGAATGTGCGTACAGCAAATAGTCAGGGAAGTTGCCCTGAGATCGTGAGGGCACAAGTTCTACTTCAATCATTCTCTTTTTAACCAAATAGCACGAGTTCAACTAGCGGGAATAAGCATAAGAAAGAGGTCTATTTGATCATTTACATATTTCCTGATGACGACAAGAATTAAATGGTCACATTCACTTCATGCACAAGGAGTCCTTTAGTGGTGTCCGTGTTTCTTTTCATTTGTAAAATATTGGAAATAGAGAATCTTAAGAATAATGAATGAAGCATTGAAAATTCGAGCAGAGAACCCCCCTATTCGTTTGCTATTGCGAAATGACTTCCAATTCACCTTGTTCTACTAATCTTTGAGAATTAACCGCAGTAGCCCTTATGATGTAAAAGTAAACTCCTTCACTCAACTGGTCTTCAGGAGACCAGATGGAAGCAAACTCAAGATTGCTAACGTCTTGATTTTGTTCGTGGATGAGCTTGCCCCATCTATTGTAAATTTCGACCTCAAGAAAATCAATATTTTGAAGTAAAACCGCAAAATCATCATTGAAGCCATCAGAGTTAGGGGTGATGATGTTTGGGATTTTAATATCAATAAAGGGGTCTAGCTTGATAGTCACTATGGCGGTGTCTCTGCACGATGGGTCATTGTTCCATACAAGTTGAGTTAGCTCATAAGTTCCGTACTCCGCTAAAGTAAAATTGGTTAGAAAGGGTATGACTTCATCATTCAAGAAATAAATTACATCTGTGCGATTTGAACTCAGATCTGTAATAGCAACCTCAACCGGCGCAACTCCAGTGATTGGATTTGCAGTAAAACCGGCCTCTACTAGCAATTCTTCTCCTATAGAGAATTCTTCGGTAAATACGCATTCATCTGGACTAGTTGCCGTAAGAATGTAATCACCCGCGGTCAGCCCAGAAAAGGCACTATCAGTTTGGGCTTCCCCACCAATATCAAAAAAGTATGGTCCTCCTGTCCCTTGAATATTAGAGATTATCAATTGTCCATCATTTTCTCCACAGATGGCATTTTGAGTATCTATATCGAGGTCGATGACATTTTCGGCCAGACCAACTTCCACAGTATCCGTACCTATGCAGTTGCCATCTGCCGCATCCACGTAATAAACACCCGGAGAAGAAATGACAATTGAATTACCCTCATTTTGATTTGACCACTCATACTCATATTGTTCGGGCAAGAATAATTCCTGCGAAGCGTCTGGACAAAGATTAAAGTCTTGCCCCAAGTTGATGTCGAGAACCTCAATATTCACTTGGGTAGATTGTGTGACAGTTTCACCACATAGATCGGTATAAGTCACTGTAAACACAGTTGTATCCTGCACAGTTGCAATCGGGTTTGCAATGAAAGGATCATCTAATAACTCGGCTGGCTCCCAGCTAAATTCTCCACTTCCATTGCTCGAAAATGTGAGCTCCACGCCATCACTTGGACAAGTTGAATATACTGGAGGCAGACCAAGAATGTTGGCATCAAGGCAAAGAACCATTTCCGCAACAGCTCCGCCGGTAGCTCCCGTAAACCCCCAAAAAACAATAGGATCGCCGTCAAAAACATCATTTACAAGATCTATGTTGGTTTCAATTCTCAATTCACAATCAAAGAAACAAACCAAGCGTTGATTCTCCGGATTCCATGAGATTCGAACTACGTGATCTTCCGAGTCTTCAATATTCTGAGATGTGGAGGATGCCTGAACTGGTCCTGCCAGATTTTGTGGGCTTTCGTGATCAACGGAGCCATCCCGAAGAATAGCCAAATGATCAAAAGTCGGATCAGAACGATTCCCATTTTGCCAGATATCAAATTCTATCCCCACCGAAGGTTCGAACCCATCAAAACCTAAGCCTCCCCCATCTAATCCAAGAACTTCGTTTGAGACTTGCTGAAAGACAAATACCATTCCATCCGCACCAGCCGGATCATTGTTGTCAAAATTGGCAGTGAATTGTATATCAAAAGGCTCAGTTAAATTGACTTGTTCATTATACCAAATCGTTCCTATTTGATTATTTAACTCCGGAGTTAAAATGTAGCAATCATTACCGAGATCAGTGGCATCGCCATTAACGGTGTATGCCTGAGCAAAAATCAACTGACCGTTAAAAAGACAAAATGCAATAAACAATAGCCGATGCATTTTTAGAATTATGTTTGACATACCATGAAGATACGCTTTTCAAAAACAAGAGCATAGCGACCAACTCAGGAATGTTTTCAGAATTAAATGCTTGAACATGGCTCTCCGAAACGGTATTTTCGGGGGAAAATGTACACTTAGATTTTTGAGTGTCGAGCGAAATACTCAATTTGCGTGCGAGAAATAGATCGTAAGATGAAACTTTCATTTTTTAAAAAACACTGTTAGTAAATCATAAATTTTCAGTCCGACCACACTGTATTTCTCACTCGATTTTTACATTGGTAAAAAAACTGCTCGCCTAACTAATGGACTTAGTGTCTGAATTCTCCTTTGCTTTCAATGAAAAGAGTGCATTTTTGCTCTTCTTCTTCCTCATTGGGATACTGTTCTCGGCGCTTACTCTAAGGTTGGGACTCCGACAAGAGGTACGAGCAAGCAAATGGCTCAGCCTTCTTCTTTTTTTATGCTCCATGTACATTACTCCATATGTGATGGGATATGCCGGATGGTATTCAGGTGGTATTAGCCGTGAAATTCTTTTTTATGTACCCTTTATGCAGGTCTTCTTAATCGGACCCGTAGTGTACTTCTATACAAAAAGCCTACTGAATGAAGGGTTTACTATTTCAAGGAAAGCGCTTTTTCATTTTGTTCCAGCAATTCTATATGCCTTCTACAGTTTGGTGGTATTCATTACCGATAAAATAGTGTTGGACGAGTTTTATTTCTATGCAGATGGTCGCGATAAAGATCTATCTGATTGGTATCAAGCCGCTGGTCTAATTTCCATGTCTCTCTATCTGATATTGAGTCTGAAATATTACACGCAGTATAGAAAACAAATCTTCAATACATTGAGTTACGCCGACACTGTGCTGTTTCAGTGGATTAGAAATTTTTCCATAGCCTTTCTAGTCCTGATATTTCTTCGGGTGCTGTTCTTCATCACAAATCCTGATTGGGGAAATTTTGGGAATCAATTCTGGTACTATCTATCCTTCTCATTTGTCTTCACTTATGTGGCCATTGCGGGGTACAGCAATGTTATAAAGAGAGTAACCCTCAATGAATCAGGCCTTAAGCCATACAATGTATTTACACCTTACAGGGAAAAAAGGGAGGTTATAAGAAGCCAGCTTGCCGAAAACCAGAAATCTATTGATGCGGTCGCTACTCTCGAGGAACCACCTAAAGCTCAGATCTCGGACGAGCAGTTAGAGACCTGGAAGAAAAAATTGGACTCAGCAATGAGGAACAGATTGCTCTACAAAAACCCAAGGCTAAACTTAGCTGATGTGGCCCGTGAACTATGCACAAACACCAAAATGATCTCGACCGTGGTCAACCGAGGTTGGGATATGAACTTTAACGACTACGTTAATCAATTTAGGATAGAAGTTGTAGTAGAAAAGTTAATTAGAGGAGAACACAGAGACAAAACCTTGCTTGGTGTGGCATTAGAGTCTGGCTTTAACAGCAAGGCTACTTTCAATAGAGCTTTTAAGAAGATTACATCCAATTCACCTAAAGAATACCTGAATTCACTTTCTCAAAAGTAGGTCTCAAATCGAGATTTGCAGCGACGAGTGCCAATATGAAGGGCATTTTTGACCGGTAAATCAATTATACCACAAGCATCATGCAACGACTTTTACTCATATCATTTTTACTTTGGTCAATCTTTAGCCACGCTCAAGAGGTAAGTCTAGAGTCTATTGTCAATTCTAAATCTAGTGAGGAAGATCCTGCGGTTTTAGCAGGTGTAGTGCAGAATGGTGAAATCATTTTCAGAACCATCAGAGGAATGGCAAATTTAGAGCATCAAATCAAGGCAGATGAAAATACGCGCTCTAATATTGCCTCTACTGCAAAGCAATTTACAGCTTTGATGGTATTAGATCTTTCTCAAAAAGGAAAACTAAATCTTGAGGAAGATATCAGGAAGTATTTTCCCAATCTCTACCCCGATATCAAGGAAGAGATCAAAATTCGACACCTCTTAAATCACACCAGCGGAATTAGGGATTATTGCGATTTATTGGGCCTTAAAGGAAAGGCATGGTGGAGAAGGGTGGGACTGGACAACGATGATGTTTTGAAACTGATCTCCAAACAAAATACAATAGCATTCCCACCGGGAAGCAGCTACGAATACAGCAATACCGGCTACATTCTTTTGGCGGAAATAGTTGCCAAAGTCACCGACCAAGACTTCGTAGAATACTCCACTAAGTTTTTTCAGAAGCTTGGAATGAACCAAACCGCCTTTCCAGAAGACTACATGAAGGTCATACCAAACCAAGCATCTCCCTATTCTGATTGGGGTGATGGCGTGTTCCAAAAATATCCATCAGTAACAAGTACTTATGGAGAAGGATTTCTATACACCACGCTTGACGATCAACTTCACTATGAACAACTGCTGCAAAATGCCCAACTCGATGGAAATGAGCTCCTCATCCAAAGTCAGCAGTCAATACCCAACAACGACATTGAAACCTACGGATTCGGGTTAGAATTTTCAAAAAGAGCAGGATATTGGGCAATTCATCATGAAGGTGCTACGGGTTCTTACAGCTGTCAAACAATCAGATTTCCTGAGCAGAGACTAAGCGTGTTCGTTATGACAAATAACAGCAGAGTATGGAGTTACGGACTAGCAGAAGAACTGGCAATAGCATGCCTACCGGCAAACGAAGAGGAAGACAATGAGCAAAGCATTAGGTATTCTCCAAAACTTGATATGGTTCCAAAAAAGAAACTCTCTCATGAAGTTTTAGGCGAGTATAACTCAGAGTCAGGAACTCTAATTCGGGTATTGAAAGAAGAAGGAAATGTAGTCTGGAAGATAAAAAACAGAGGTTCAATTCCGCTGGTCAAAGAATCAGAAAACCTCTACCATGCAGGATATGATGCGAGTTTGAAAATCGGTTTCTTTGAAAATGAAGCCGTTGTTTTAGACAATGCTGGAGGAGCTACAATTTATCCAAGAATTGAAAACAATGAACCAAGTTTAGCTGATTATCAGAGCTTTGTCGGCGAGTATTTCAACGATGAACTAGAGACCAGAATGGTTTTTTCTCTTCAAGGAAACGACTTAATGGTAATGATGGATGACTGGAAAGATCCCAATGTGGTCGATGTTGCGAATAGAGATATTCTCTATGAAGGAGGAACCGTTGCCAATGTGGAAAGAGATCAATTCAACCGAGTTGTAGCGATGCGTGTAGATCATGGCCGAGCCAAAAATATTCGATTCGCCAAAAAAACCAACCGGCAATTTCAGCCTACCATACCAACTGCCGATGGAAGTATTAGTGTGACCACAATTGGTTCTATAGACGGATCAGCCTCTGATATACTGCTGACAAAAAATTACGAAAATGGCAATGAGATTTGGTCCAAACAATTTGGCGGGTCGAACTACGATAAGGCAAACTCAATAGTGGAAACTAAGGATGGCTACCTCATCGTGGGTTCTACCAGTTCGTTCGGAAAAGGAAACTACGATATGTTGGTAATCAAGACTGACAAAAATGGAAAAAAGCAATGGCAAAATACATTTGGAAACTTTCTGAACGAATATGGCTATATCGCTGAAATAACAGAGGATGGCTACTTAATTAAAGGATCTATCCAACAGTGTGAAGGCGAAAATGTGCATGATGGTCCTTGTTCTATGAATGTTTGGGTGGTTAATATTGACAAAAAAGGACAAGAAATTTCAAGTGAGGTATTAGAAGAAATGACAAACGACTGAGGAATAAAGACGAACCAATAACCCCCCATTTAGGCAAAGGAAGAAACCACCTTGAAGTGCCCATTTGTTTGTATCAAAACTCAGTATTTTCTATTATTTCTTGCACTTCTGGTTTCCTTAAGACTTTGACTTATTTCTAGCTGTTCTATGTACGATGTAACGTTTCATTTTAGCTACTTTTTGTCTGTATTCTATGCTAATTGAGTGTTAAGAAGATCATTTCCCATTTTGAGGCCGATATCCTATGTTGTTAAACTTACCTTAAATTGGGCTAAGGACTTCACAGAGTTATACTCCGATTGTTATGGCGTTAAGATGAATAAGGGTCTCTGGCGTCTCTATTGTCTTTTTTAAAATTTGCTAATTCTTGAAAACTGAAAAAGCCTTTAGCTGTACCTCTTGATCTTGGAATAGCTCACTGAGCTTTTTCGAAAGGAGCTCGGGCAAGGAAGCATGATAATCGCGGTCAAAGAGAGGAGAGACTATCATCCTAAATTTATATTCAGCCCTTCTCTTTGTATCGTACTTGTTTTAATTACCTGCATTTCAACCTCTTACTGTCATTAAAGAGGTATCAAAGAGTTTATTGTTCAAAGGATGTAGTCTTTCACTTCTTCATTGAATAGATAGACTGATGTGAAGTGATTACTTCAGACACTTAAAATAATCGAAAGGCTCGTGGCAATCATCGCATTGAAAAAGCGCCTTGCAAGCTGTTGAACCAAACTGGCTTACTTTTCGTGTGTTAGTGCTACCGCAGTTGGTGCATTTTACAATGCGAGCATTTCCGAGGAGAGCTTCTTTATCTGACAATTCGCTGAGTGGACGAGCAATTCCGTATTCCTCCATTTTCTGGAGTCCTTCCTCGCTAATCCAATCGGTGCTCCATGCCGGACTTAAAACCAGCTGTACTTCAACTTGTTTTCCAAGCTTTTCAAAAACAGCTTTGAGGTCATCACCGAGAACATCCATTGCTGGACATCCAGAATAAGTTGGCGTAAGCTTGATGTGAATGACACCGTCTACCTCAATGGCTTCACGAATTACACCAAGGTCCAAAACAGTGAGTACGGGAATTTCTGGATCAGAAACTTGATGAAGGATTTGTTTTAAATGCTCGTCAATTTTCGGCTGAGTAAAAGAGTTGATCCTGCGCAGGTGGCTTCCGGCAGATCCCCAAGTTTTGATATTTTCGCTCGCGCTAAACACAGTACTCACCACTCCATATTTGGATATGCTCGCTGCATATATTGCAAATCGGTAAGTAAGTAACCTAGATGTTCGCTGTGAACGCCTTTCTTCCCTCCATAAATGAAATATTTTCTTTCCGGCACGTCTAGTGTCGCTTCGGATAACAGCTCAAACACCTGCTCATAGTAGGCCTCTTTGAGAGCCGACAAATCTACGGCCACGCGATTTTCAATCAAGTCAGTACCCACGCCAGTCATGTCGAACAGCTCATCAACATAAGGCCACAAATCGCAGATGGCTTCTTGCATCTTTCCGCGACTCTCATTGGTTCCGTCACCAAGTCTTTTCACCCAGTCACCTGAAAATCTCTTGTGATAACTCACTTCCTTGATAGCCTTTTTCGCAATAGCCGCAAGTATTTCATCGGCAGAGCCTTGTAGTTCACTTAAGAACAAATAGTGATAGGTGTCCCAGAGATACTGGCGTCCGATAACGTATCCAAAGTGTTCATTCGGCTGCTCAACAAGAAGACAGTTTTTGTACTCTTTCTCTAAACGGAGGAAAGCAATATCATCTTCTGTTCTTCCTTTGCCTTCGATTTCCGCAGCGTACTGGTAATAGCTTCTTGTTTGGCCAATTAGGTCGAGAGAGATATTGGTGACAGCAATGTCGGTCTCCAAACTAGGGCCGTGCCCGCAGAGTTCACCAAGACGCTGCCCGAGGATTAGGCAATTATCGGCAATGGTCAATATGTAATTGTAAAGATTATCCATCGTTGAAACCACTATGATTACATGTGTTTTAGCTCATCTGGCAACTTATAAAAAGTGGGATGTCGATAGACTTTATCTTGAGCCGGTTCAAAAAGTTCACCATTGTTCTCGGGATTGCTGGCGGTGATATTTTTACTTTCAACGACCCAAATGCTCACTCCCTCCATGCGGCGGGTATATACATCGCGGGCATTCTCAAGTGCCATTTCAGCATCAGCTGCCCTGAGGCTACCAAAATGTCTATGCTCGAGTCCATTTTTACTCCTAACGAATACTTCCCAGAGCGGCCAAGTCTTTTTCATAATCCTTTTTGTGAAATTAGCTTGCAATTTTTGATTCCGTTTGCTCTCCCAGCTCTTTCTTATCGCTGTATGCAAGTGCCGCATCCCTAACCCAAGCACCTCTCTCCCAAGCTCCTACTCTATCTTTAATTCTCTTCTTGTTGCAAGGACCGTGGCCTTTGACGACTTGCCAAAACTCGTCCCAATTTATTTCACCAAAATCATAATGCTTTCTTTCTGCGTTCCACTTAAGGTCAGGATCGGGAATATTAATACCCAAAATCTCGGCCTGAGGAACAGTTTGGTCTACAAACTGCTGGCGCAGTTCGTCGTTTGTCTTGCGCTTAAGCTTCCACTTCATACTTTGCTCGGTATGTGTGCTTTCGTCGTCGGTTGGGCCAAACATCATGAGACTTGGCCACCACCAACGGTTAAGCGCATCTTGTGCCATCTCCTTTTGCGCTGGTGTTCCTTTACAAAGCTTTAGTAGGCTCTCGAAGCCTTGACGTTGATGAAAACTCTCTTCTTTACAAACCCTCACCATTGCCCTTGCATAAGGGCCATAAGAGGTATTACAAAGCGGCACTTGATTAATGATAGCTGCACCGTCTACCAGCCAACCGATGGCTCCCATATCAGCCCAAGTAAGCGTTGGATAATTAAATATAGACGAATACTTGGCTTTCCCAGTGTGGAGTTGATCGTAAAGTTCTTCGCGGGAAATTCCTAGAGTTTCACATGCCGAGTAGAGGTATAAGCCATGTCCAGCTTCATCCTGAACTTTGGCCAGCAGAGCTGCTTTTCTTCTCAATGAGGGCGCTCTGGTGATCCAATTTCCTTCGGGAAGCATCCCCACAATTTCGGAGTGTGCGTGCTGACTGATCTGGCGGATATGTGTTTTGCGGTACTTCTCCGGCATCCAATCTTTCGGTTCAATTTTTTCGTCACGGGCTATCCTTGCTTCAAAAATATCTTCGAGGTTTTTTACTTCATTCTCGCTCATCACTTCATCATTTAAATCAAAAATTCATTTATCAATTCATAAATCTACACATCAAAATTGACTCTTACATTGTCGGAGGTCGGCACCGCCTGACAACTCAGAACCATATTTTGTTTCAACTCATCCTCTTCCAAACAGTAATTCAGCATCATTTCGGTCGTACCTTTTTCAACCTGACATTTGCAAGTACTGCAAACTCCACCCTTGCAGGCAAAAGGCAAATCCATACCCGCATCAATAGCGGCATCTAAAATATTGTCAAAGTCTTTGGTCATAGTAAAAGCAAACTCCTTTCCTCCGTCCACAACAATTATTTCTACACCCTCAATGTCTTGCGCCGCAAGCCGTTCCATTCGAGCTTTGTCTTCTTTGGTAAGCCCAGTGACAAATAACTCGTAGTGGACATTCTCTTTTGGTAAACCCTTTTCCACAAGGTAATCACTCACAAAGTGTACCATCTTTTCAGGTCCACAGAGAAATACCGCATCGGTATCTTCCACGTCCAAAAACATTTGGGTAACCACCTCCATCTTTTCTTCGTCAAATCGACCATTGAAAAGATGAATGTCGCGCTGCTCTTGAGTAAGGAAGTAGAAGATCTCTAACCTCCCGAAATAAGTATTGCGAAGCTGCTCCAACTCTTCTTTGAAGATGATACTCTTCGCAGTTCTATTGACATAAAACAGTTTGCAAGCAGCATTCGGTTCGGCGTGGAGATGTGCTTTTATCATGGAAAGCACAGGAGTAATCCCACTACCTGCTGCAAAAAAAGCGTAGGTTCTCGCCTCTTCTGGATCGCAATCAATGCCGAAACTTCCACTCGGAGTCATGACCTCAAGTGTGTCTCCTGACTTTAGTTCCTCATTGGCAAAAGTCGAAAAGATACCTCCGGGAATTTTCTTGATCGCCACGCGCCATTCGCGATCGTATGGGCTACTACAGAGGCTGTACGATCTTCGAATGTCTTGATTCTCGATGTCCCTTTTGAGAGTGAGGTATTGCCCTTGCCTGAATTGAAAATCGAGTTGAAGACTCTCTGGAACTTCAAAAGTGACCACAGAACAATCCGGAGTATTCTTTCTTATCTCTTTTATTTTTAAGGAATGGAAATTGGGCATTGCACATCTATAACGCTACAAAACTAACAATTGTTAGTTATTGATACCAATAAATGCACTCCACCCCTTTTAAAATAGAACCGATCTAAATAAATTAATCCTTGCTCTCATGGTAGATTCCTGCGTTCAAAACACCCCATCAAGCAATACTTTCGAGAGGTTCTGGGTAAGTCGCTCTTGATCTAGTTTTGCTTTCTTGGGAATCCACAAATACAAATTGCGGAGGGTACTCAGAATGGAAAAAACTACAACCTCTTCATCTTGATAATTCAAAATCTCCTCCTCTTTGCCCGCGCGGATGATTTTTCTAAAAATCTCCTCATATCCATTTCGCAAGCAAAGAAATTTCTCTAGGTCTCCTTCCAAATGCATCCAGTCATTATTGAGCGCTGCCATTTTGTAGTAATAATTGGCCGTCAGTTCAATATGCTGCTTGATAATTTCACCCAACTTTTCGTGAATTGTCATTGGTGAGCGCTCTATTTGTAAGATACCTTCGTAGAATAACTCTGCTACAGGAAGAATAGTTTCAGCAAGTATTTCCTGCTTCCCCGATATGTGATTATACAAGCTGGCCGCCTTAATGCCCATTGCCTCAGCGATGTCTCTTACTGTTACTGCTGTATATCCCTTTTGCTTGAAGAGTTTTGATGAAATGGCGACTATCTCTGCGCCTCGAGACTTTGATTTCACACTCTAGATTCTTTTTGATTAAAATCAGCTGCCATTGGCAATTCCCTCTATCCAGCCACAAATCGTGGTAGTACATGAGGATACCAAAAGTAGTATTCGTGATGGATTCTGAGTAAATATGAGTTGTAGGTATCCCCAATCGAAACTCTAAATATTAAAATCAGGGAACTTCTTCTATACCGAAACTGAAATCACTACCTCATAGATCTTGGATGAGCTATCACCTAAAACTTGGCTGGTGGTCAAACCTGTCCAGGATATATTTCTAGTGGTATTTACCTCAACAGATAAAGAACTCGATCCATTGCTGTAATCAGGTAAAAAGGCCTCAAGTACTACAGATATTGATTCTTTAGTATGCTATGGTTTAATTAGAAAAAAGGGGGAAACCAACTTACATCCTCTCAAAACCAAAAAAACCTTGAATGGTACAATTACTATCGAGTTAGCTTTCACATTTTTTCTCTCCGGTTGTGAAAAAAGTCTCGGTACTTTAGCCAATCAAAATAACTGAACGCTTAAATCATTGGCATTTTCCACCGACAAACGGAGAATATTTGGATTAGACATCCTCCGAGCACTGGCAATAATTTTAGTGGTAATGGGCCACGGAAGTTTTATGCTGAATGATACCATATTTGATGGCTTCCCATACTTCCGAATGATTGACGGAGTAGATATTTTCTTTGTTCTCAGTGGTTTCCTGATCGGGAACATTTTATTGAAAACAATCAATGAAAAAGAGAATTTTAGTGCATTAAAGTTACTTCGCTTTTGGAAGAGAAGATGGTTTAGAACCCTACCAAATTATTATTTGATTTTACTGGCAAACTATGTGGTCGTAAAAAATGGAATCATTCATGAAAAGATCGATCGATTTAGTTTTCACTTTATCACATTCACACAGAATTTCAAATCACCTTCTTATGGTTTCTTTTGGGAATCTTGGAGTTTATCAATAGAAGAATGGTTTTACCTATTTTCTCCTATTCTCATTTTTATATTCATTCGCTTTACGACGGCAAAGATTTCTTTTCTGACCGTGACCCTCATTATGATCTTGCTACCCTTGGTGTACAGGTACTTCATTTACGATCCTAACATTGACCACTTTTGGTGGGATGTGACTTTCAGAAAAACGGTAATTTGTCGATTAGACAGCATAGGTTACGGGCTTCTAGGAGGATATGCTTTGCATTATTTACCCCATTTTTGGAGTAGGTTAAAATATTATTCATTCTTAGCAGGTGTGGGATTAATTTTGTTGATCCTCAACTATGACGCCCCCGTAACCTCACTTTACCAACAGACGATCTTCTTTTCAATCGTTCCGTTGTCCGTGCTGCTATGTTTGCCATTAATGGAAAGTATCAAGAAAGGAAAAGGGATCCTTTCATTTGCCGTTCAGCACATTTCCAAGATCTCGTACTCTATGTACTTGATTAATTTAGCCCTTGTTGCAGAAGTCATTAGGGATAATTACGCCCCCACCGGTGGTGTTGACGGGATTATTAAGTACTTGATTTACTGGACGGTTGTGGTGGTTGTGTCGACGCTCCTCTATAAGTATTTCGAAAAACCAATAATGAATTTGAGAGATAAAAACTTCCGAATTTTTAATGCTCTAAAAGGATAAAATACTTCAACGAGTTACTGCTGATTTTTCAGGGAAATATCACTCAAGAGGACTGATTGAAAATCACTTAGTACCGTGTGTCATCTGCGGACTAATCATCTCTACTCCAGCGAGAAGCGAGTTGTACAGTAGTCAAATATAAATGGGGTATTTTTCAGGTTTATAAATGCGATTAGGCAAGGATAGAGCGGCGAGCTTCCTTTTTTAAAAAAAAGTTTTATCAAAATCATTCGTGAAACGGATCTATCATAGAAGTTTCAGGCTCCGCAAAGAAGGAATAAACGTTCAACGCAAAGCGGTGAAGATCTCCCAAAATGGTTAGTCAGAAAATCGAATTAAGCAATTTCAGTAATTCAAAACACCATACCTATTTCACCATCCGTAATATCCTTTCGGAACTACTCCTTTAAGCCGGAGATATACGATGCACTGACCGCGGTGATGAATAATATGGTTTTCCAAAGCATAAATCAATCTCCAAACAGGAATTTCATCTCCGGCAAAATCACTTTTTGACATAAGTGTCTCTGCTGACAACCTTTCAATGCTTTGCCTTACGAAGGAGTACATCTTTTTGACTTCGCCGATCACCTCTTCTTTTGGCATTTGCACAGGGAGCTTAATATCTTCATAAGGATTTACCAATCCCGCTCTTGATGCTAACTGGCCACAGGTGTATACCACGCAATGCCGCCATTGCTCCGAGAAGGTCATGGCCTCTTCGGTATATTTAAAAGTGAAATACTCAGGCGGCATCTGTTCCATATTGGTAAGGGTCATCAATTCCGACCTTTCCCAAGCGGCGGTTAACTCCTTTTTCAATTCAGCGACGTCTAGCACATTTTCAGTATTATCCGGCTCAGACGTGGCGCATGCCGTCAATCCAACTGCTGGAACTAGGCCAATCACCCCTGCCTTTTGTATGAATTTTGCGCGCTTCATATACTTCAAAATCCGATCAATTGATAGAACTCATTGCGTAGTGCTTCGTCTTTGAATTTACCGCCGTATTCCAGAGTTATGGTTCTGCTCGTCTTATCGTTTACTCCCCTCGTGGAAACGCAAAGGTGCTCAGCTTCAACAGCTACAATCACATCTTCAGTATCCAGAGCCTCTTTTAGCTCTTGGAAAATCTGCATGGTCATACGCTCTTGCACCTGAGGTCGTTTTCCGTAATACTCGACAACACGATTGATCTTCGATAAGCCAATTACCTTCCCTGAGCTGATGTAGGCCACGTGAGCTCTTCCAATTATTGGCAGAAAATGGTGCTCACAAGCTGACGAGAACGTAATATCTTTCTCAACCAGCATCTTATTGTATCGGTACTTGTTATCAAATACTGAAAGGGAGGGTTTATTCTCAGGATTTAAACCTTGAAACATCTCACGGACATACATTTTTGCAACTCGGTATGGCGTCCCTTTTAGACTATCGTCTTGCAAATCAAGACCTAGTTCTTCCATGATCTCACCGAAGAGCTTTTCAATATTATTGATTTTCTCCGCGTCTGATTTCAAAAAGGCATCGGATCGCAGTGGTGTCTCAATAGTAAACATCGAGTGAGTGTCACCAGTTTCTTCAAAACTGGAACGCTCTTTCAGTTGTTCGTCAAGTGCTTTCATTCGTCATGAGTTTTGTGCTGAGCCAGGGTAAACGTTATGTTTGATCCTTAAGCCACCTAATTATCAATTACTTTTAAAATCTAGTTTTGTATTTGATCAATTGCTTTTTGAAGACCTTTAATTTCATCCATCAAATGCTTTTGGATTTCCAGATGTTCAGCCGAAGTTAAATTCAAATCCTCCACGTGTTCTTCGTGAGAATGATCGTGGTGCCCATGGTCGTGATCTTCTTCAAATCCTGGAACTTCTATCAATTCATTGTCCCATCCCTCGAGAAGAGTCGCGAGAGAATCCAATATTCTTCCGTATTTACTGACAACTATTGGGTCAAGATTTTCTTTGAGCAAAGAAAGTTCCTCTCCTGAAGATTTTCTGATCTCTAGGGATTGAACATGTATCTCAAATGCTTTTTGGAGGTTCTCGTCAGGCGCCTGATCAGAGCATGCAAAAACCAGAGCTCCAAGGCCTAACAATAACAAGTATGGGAAATTCTTCAAAAAGTAAAAAGGGTTGTTTTTCATCTATAATCAGTATTGGACCAGCTGCTCCCAGGGACCTCAGTATGAATCTATTTTTCAACCTTAGGTGAGGCAAATTCAATTCGCGAAATCTCAAATCGAGCTTGGCCCTGCAAATATATAGGGAACAACTGTAAATGCAACATGATTGCATTAAGAGCGATAGGTGCACTCAAAATAAACGTGTCAAACGGAAGGAGAATTGGTCTACAAATTTTTGCCGTGCCTTGATTAGGCCGCATATCCTTAATAACGAATGGCTCTGAGATCGAATAGAATGTGGATAAAGATGAATAATGGAAAATGATATTAACGATATGCACTTTAAAAAAGGAGGAGCACCTCACCAATTGTACAAATCTCGTCTCGGTCAAGAATACTGCTAAAAAGAGCCAATCCAACATCGGCTTCTTAATACAGTCTTTGCAATAATCAAGACAGGTTTGTCCCACGAAAATGCGCATAACACATCCCAGAATGTTGTCACGAGTCACTTTACTTAGAGCTCAATGTATCTGGCGGCAAAAAGCCTAAAACCTGGGGCAGCCGAGACGTTCCATCAACTCGATAAATTTTCCATGAAATTACTAATCCAAAATGCTTGCGTGCACGCAAACAAGTTTAATCACAGTTAACTTTGAAATTCTCTTAATGACATGAGAGCATATTTCTATGCTAAGAATACCGGTATAGAACCATATGATTTACCTTACAAATTAGACTGATTATGAGGCCATTAAATATATCAGACTCAATACAGAACTCTTAATTTCTCAGTTCCTAGGCCTAGTGACATGAAGATGACTCTTGTCCTCGAAGGCGGGAACATCTGCCGTATCAGTCATATACTATATGTCAGCGGAGTTATGAATTAGTTTCACTCCTAGCCTAGCCAAAGATGAGGCCAAATTCAAGCACTTTTCTTATTGCAACATGGTTGCATTTTGAATCTAGTTTTTACTTTTGTTGTCCATTTCAATGTTATGGTATATTCTTTTATCGGTCAGTGAGCTCCTTTGAAATTTTGCGAAAATGTATGACATGAACAGTCCAATTGATGAATACTACGACATTGTTGTCGTGGGAGCGGGACCTGCTGGTTTAGGAGTAAGTATCTTATTGGAAAGGCTTGGGCTTAACTATTTAATTCTCGAAAGAGATTCTATCGGAGCATCTTTTAAGAAGTGGCCAAAAGAGACTCGTTTTATCTCTCCTTCTTTCACGGGAAATTTCTTTAAAATGCCAGACCTCAATGCGGTTTCTCCCGATTCCTCTCCTGCTTTTGAATTGCTCACTGAACATCCAACTGGTGAAGACTATGTGCAATACTTGAATGGGGTTGCCGACTATTTCAAACTGTCCATCGAGACGGAAATTGCAGTAGAAAAGATCGAAGATCAAGGTGGTTTTTTCATAATTAACACCACTAAAAAGACTTTCGGTAGTCAATACATCATTTGGGCGGCTGGGGAATACCAGTATCCCAAAAAAGACTCGTTTGATGGTGCAGAACTTTGTACCCACTATTCGGAAGTTTCTTCATTTTCTGAAATTAAGGGAAGGGACAGTGTAGTCATAGGGGCCTATGAATCTGGATTCGATGCCACTGTTAATCTCACCAAACTTGGTAAGGAGGTAACCCTAGTAGACAACGAGAATTACCTAGAATTGATCAATAGTGATTCAAGCTATTCACTTTCTCCTTTCACCAGAGATCGTTCTAAAAATATCATCGACAAAATTGATTACCTCCCTGAAACAAGAGTGAAAAAGGTCGATTTCCTAAACGGAAAATATTTGGTATTTACGAATGATGATCAAGTAATTTCTTGTGATGACAAGCCCATCGATTGCACCGGATTCGACACGAGTTTGAAATGTGTGAACGATCTATTCAACTTTGAGGAAGACTATCCCCTCATCAATGAGTTTGACGAATCACGAAAAACCGAAAACCTTTTCCTAGTGGGCCCTCAAGTGAAGCACGGCACCGCTCTTTTTTGCTTTATTTACAAGTATCGTCAGCGATTCGCTATTGTCGCCGAAGAAATCGCACGTCGTCTCGAGGTATCCACGCTGGAAATTGCCGAGGCTTTACACGATTACAAAAACAACAATTTCTACTTACAAGATCTATCCTGTTGCGATGATGAATGTATCTGTTAAAATGAAGAACGCTATGGAGGTTTTAAATCTCTTGGTAGGTTTTGAATTGATTCTGGTTGGAATTATTTACTTGATCCAAAATGATATTTCTTCAGCCGCTAGTTGGGGAGTATTTGGATGCATGTACATAGTAATGGATAAGTATTCTATCCTTGAAAATATGTCGACAAAACGCCAGCTCACTGAGACGATCAAGTACGCTGCGGCGTGGCTTGGTTTTATCATAAGCACTGTGTTTCTAATTTACGTAATCTACCTATTCTAGTAGCTGGTCGATTCTAGAATTACAAATTTTCTCTTCGTAGATTGCATCCTTGATCAATCAACCCGATGAGAAACTTATGAATATTAGACCTGCCGAGATTGCTGACCTCAAGAAACTGGCGAAACTATTCGACCATTACAGACAGTTCTACCGCAAGAGTTCAGACCTCGATGCAGCCACCAAATTTCTCTCTGAGAGACTTGAAAATGGTGATTCGGAAATTTTCGTGGCCGAGAAGGACGATAAAGTATTGGTTGGTTTCGTGCAGCTTTATCCACTTTTCTCGTCAACGCGTATGAAAAAGATGTGGCTTTTAAACGATCTCTACGTTGATCCTAAAGCTCGCGGGCAACACGTGTCTGTACAATTGATCGAAAGGGCCAAACAACTCGCGCACGATAGCAACGCTTGCGGTATGTATTTGGAAACGGAAAAGACGAATAAAATCGGAAATAATCTCTATCCTAAAACTGGATTTGATCTCTACGATTCGGTAAACTTTTATGAATGGAATACCTAATAAAGACGGAGAGTTGAGAGGAATCGGGATCGTTTTAAATGAAACCAAAGAACCACGTGATTATAAATTAAAGCAATGAACTTGAGGTTTGTCAGATACCAATTACAGAGATGTAGGCTGTCTGCTGTGCACTGGTAAAATTGATTTGAAATCCAAGGGCGATATTAATTTACTAAAAATAGCAGCTTGACTCGAGGGTAATCTCCTTCAAAAGGAATTGAAAAAATTGGTAAAACTTGAATCCAGTGAGATACAAATCAACTATTGTTATACTGTTTGATGCTGCTAAAAATGAAAAAGACTAATCAAAAATTAGAGTCTAAGAAGGGTCATTTCCTAGCTGATTTTATAGAGCTCAATCTGGCAGTGCTTTTTATTAGCACTTCAGGAGTTTTAGGAAAGCACATCGACATGCCAGTGCCGACAATTATTTTCCTTCGAGCCTTAATGGCTAGCCTGGTCCTTTACATCTACTCAAAAATCAAGAAGTTTGACTTCAGAATCCCTAGGAAAGATCGATTAAGTCTCTTCGTTGGAGGAATCTTCCTGGCCGCTCACTGGATCACTTATTTCTACTCACTCAAGTACTCGAATGTCGCCGTGGCTATGATTTCACTTTATACCTTCCCAGTAATAACAGCTATTCTCGAACCGATCATCCTAAAGGAAAAACTCCAGCGTATTCACCTTTTACTTGGCCTGATCATCTTAATTGGCATTTATCTCATCGTCCCAAATTTCAGTCTCAAAAACGACTACTTCTTCGGAGTGAGTCTAGGACTTCTCTCCGCCTTTTTCTATTCGATTAGAAATATCTTACTCAAGGCAAATGGTCAGAGTTACAATCAGTCTATCGTCATGCTCAACCAACTCGGAATTATGGCCATCGTTCTCGTCCCTACCCTGTTTAGTTTTGATAATTCCAATATCCCTACCTTTCTCCCAGAGGTGGCCTTGCTTGCTGTATTGACCACCGCCATTGGCCATACATTATTCGTAAGTAGCATGAAGAAGTTTTCGATCACCTCCGCGAGTTTGATCAGCTCCATGCAACCGGTCTACGGAATCCTTTTAGCACTCATTATTTTGGGCGAGTATCCAAAATGGAATACCATTGCCGGTGGCGTGGTCATTGCATCGACCGTATTGATTGAGAGCATAAGGGTTAGAAACAAACCAGGATAAATAGATTCTTCAGGACAGGTGGTTCAATAAAGATGAACCTTGAGGCATCAAGAAAATATCAAAATGAGATAGCCCAATAGAGGATGACCGATGTGAATCACTGGATGGACAAAGAAATATTGTGAACAGTAATTGTCCATGCTGCTTTGACCAACTTTTGTAGATCTTTTATCTGATCTCATAAAGAATCTTGAGACAATTTAAATTTTCGCTTCTCAGCGTTATAAACTCTTAAAATGAATGAAGCAAGATAGGCCTCAACCTATCGCCCAGCCGACAAATAAATCCATCTCTCTTAGACACTCATGTGTTTGGTACACAACTTGTCAAAACAAAAACGTTAACGCACCGTTTATCGGTTGAAAATCATAAAGCCATGAGATTACCACTTTTTTTAGCGCTAAGTCTAGTCTATTTCGCAGCAGCTTGCCAAAGCACATCTAAAGGAAAAGAGGACAACCGGAATTATCCAATACAAAAGACGGATAGTGAATGGAAGGAAATCCTCAACAGCGAGCAATTTCGAATCCTTCGTCAGCAGGGAACAGAGCGCGCCTTTACCGGTGAGTATTGGGACAATAAAAAGAGTGGTATCTATTACTCAGCGGCTACGGGGCAGCCACTTTTTAGCTCGGAACATAAGTTTAAGTCAGGCACTGGATGGCCTAGTTTTTACAAACCCATCGAAGAAGGAGCTGTGATAGAAATAGTTGACAATAGCTACGGAATGGTACGTACCGAGGTGGTAGATAGTGGCAGCGGTTCTCATCTCGGTCACGTTTTTAATGATGGCCCCGAGCCAACCGGTTTGCGCTATTGCATGAACTCAGCTTCAATGATTTTCGTAGCCGAAGATGAAGAACCACCAGCAATTGTAGAGGAGTGGGAAAAAGAACATTCCAAATAGGAAATAGAAGATACTGTTAAGGAGGTAGTTTTTAGGTTAACAGTCTCAGAAAATTCAATTTTTTAGACGGAATGAAAGTACAAGGCGGTACCTCGCAGACGTTCGGACCCACGAAAGAATACGGCTATAAATCAAGGTATTATATCACCACACACAGGCACGTGGAGTGTATGGAATTCTATCTTGCCTTTATTCGCATTACGGGTTAAGAGCATTAAAAATTCCTGAATCCAGTTTGGAGTTGGTAGTTTATCAATAGCAATCCTTCAATAATTGGCCGTCATGCTGAAATTCGCTAAGAGGCCTATTTAACCGTGACCTAGTTATATTGTCCAATACCTCCAGTACCGAATCTTGCATAGCCATTGACCCGCAGAGCATAAAAACTCCACCTGATTCAAATGCATTTGCTATTTCTTCCTTTTTCTTCGAAAGTACATCCTGCACGTATTCACGATGACCAGACCGAGATAAGGCAAGATTATAATTTTCGACTGTTCCCTTATGAATAGCCCTCTCGACATATGGTTTATACAAGTCAAATGAAGCTTCGGATCGCCCACCCCAAATGAGTTGTAAGGAGGTGTGTGAATTTTCCTCCATCATTCCCAAATACGGTGCAATACCTGTTCCATTGCCTATTAAAAAGACAGATGGAGCTGCGTGGTCAAAATGGAAGGACTCATTGCTCTTGATAGATGCATTTATGGTGTCCCCTTCTTTTAGGCTGCATAGGAAGTTTGAGCAAATGCCATTTTCGTGCTTTTTCACGCTGAGCAAAATATAGTCTTCGATTCGGGCAATGGAATACAGGCGTGGCTTATCCGAACCTTCCGGAACAATACTCAATAAATCACCAGATCGAAAGTCAGCTACCACTCTTGGTCGCAATTTAATCAATGCAGTATTATCTAGATTAATTTGGGGAGATTCCATGACTGAAAATTCTGAATCAATCACCGATTCCTCTTCATCTAGCTCCATCTGGACTTCCATATTGGTCGCTCTGTTCCATAGTGATAGCCAGCCTCGTATATCCGATGCTGATTGATCGCTTACCTTGACAAGGGGTAAAATACGGTCAAAGCCTTCGGACAAGCCGAGCCAATTATCAACATCAATGCCGTATTGGCAAAAATTGGGGTAAGAAGGTGAGCCAAATGCCACTACCGCAAATTTTAGTGGATTTATGGGTGGCAACTCTTTGAATTTAAAATGAAACTTATCGGCACTCATTGGTGGGCCTCCAACACCATGTGTAGAGGTAAAAACCACGAGTAGATTGGCATTCTCATAGGTGGAGTAGTTATTCATTTCGTCAAAAAAAACCTTCTTCCCAGCATCGAGCAGACCTTCATAGAACGATCTCGCCTTTGCCTCTGTGTCCCAGTATTGTGTTCCATATAGAACGATAATCTCCGCTTCGTCCTTTGACCAAGAAATTTCATTTCTTTTAGAAGATTGGCTTCCAATTAATCGTTTGAGTAGTCCGATCATTATTTCCTTCTTATTTTAATCACTGGTCCACACCAAATCGTGAATCTAGGCACAAAAATACTATCCAGAACTGTTCTAAATAAGTAAATACCAAATTATATTTGAACCCGAAATCAAACTCAGAAAACCCTCAGTACTTCTTGCAAAATTCTTCTTACAAGGAATTATATTTCAAATTTTTAAATGGACATGGCACAACATATAATCATCTGGGGTGTAATTTTAGCTCTGTCATCGTTCATCATTTCATTTGGATCATGGATTATTGATTCAAAAGTGTGGGCTGCACATGTGGGAGCAGATGCAGAACACCATAATCGGCGTGGAGCAATTACTACAATGATGATATTGTTGTCTGTTCAAATCTATATTCTACTTCAGTCAATGCTCATCTACTCAAGGGATCTACAAAGCATCCACTTCCTAAAGGCGGCTGCCATTGCCTATGGCATTTATCAAATATTCAACTTGATGGATCTTCTGGTTTTTGATTACTTGATCTACATGATAGGAAAACCTAAATTCATGCGCCCTGACGAACTACCGAAAGCCGATAATTTCAAAAAACACTTTGACGATTTTATTAATGGGCTATTCTTTGGTTGCTTTCCGGTAATGATTTCCGTATTAATCTGGTACTTTATTGTGAGGTAACCCCTCCTTTAAAGTCCGAGCGTATTTCTCCAATGATTGACCTGTTAGCTCTATTGCAGGATAGTCCAAAAAGTTTTGCGACAGCTCAAGGGCATTTACCTAAAAGATTGAAAAATAGAGGAGCGTCTACCTTCCATCAAAAAGAGCTCATCTCAGAGCACTAAGCCTCATCTCTAAATATTCCTGCACCAAGTCCTTTAAGGACATACCTTGCTGACTGAACCTTGATGCATCGGTCATAATATTCATCACGAAATGTCGATCTAATGCCGTAAGCAATGACACGTTAAATTTCTTGAATGTACCCTCTGTCATACCCTTCTCGTAAATCATTGCCAAAACGGTCAGTACCTCTTCGGTATACACTTGAATAACCGACCAAATATCCGGGAAGTACTTCTGGAGCTGCTCCAAATAACCAATAGAAATACCTTCAATGCCTTTCCCTATGGAGAGCAGAATATCTGACAAAGCTTCTCCCATGTCGTTTCCCGATACTTCGCCTGACAAGATGCCTCCTCGCAAATCATCCAAAACGAGTTGGGTGATCGTAAGAAAAATTTCTTCTTTCGTCGAAAAGTAGGTGTAAATGGTGCTCTTACTCTTTCCGGCAAGTTCCGCGAGCTCATCTAGGGTAAGCTTGCTAAGATCTTTATCCTGTAAACGAGGGGTCAATTCTCGCACCCATTTCTTAGCCCTATCCGTCAGTGGCTTACGTTCTCGATCTATCGCCTTGCGCCCCACTTAGTTTTGGGATTCATTTTTGGGAATTAGCGACATCGCCCGCTCCGCTATTGCGGTAATAGTTAAGGAGGGATTCACCCCAGGATTTGCAGATATCATTGCGCCGTCAATAACGTACATATTCTCGTATCCAAAAACTTTATTGCACGAATCGATCACACCACTCTGTGGATTACCTCCCATAACCGCTCCACCCAATATATGGGCGGTTGCCGGTATACTGAGCAGGGCTTCACCGATAAAGGAACTGGGCTTTCCATTTACCTTCCTCGCGTATTTCTTGGTCAACTGAATAGACTCAGGTATATAGGGAGTCGGCTTAGAGCCTGAGTCCATTTTTGGAGTAAAACCTCCTCGCCAGTTGCGACCAAAAGTAAGCGTGCTGTCTAAGGTTTGCATAAAAAGCAAAACCACGGTTTTCTTTGACCAGCTATTTTTAAAATAAATCTTAAAATAGCCTATTGGCGATTTTAAAAAGCTCGTAAACATGTTGAAATATCTCACCAGATGATTTTGAGATGTACTATAAGGTAGATGAGAAATTTTCCATGCTCCAGAGCCCTCTCCGTATCGACAAATTTCGAGATGACTATTCTCATCAGTTTCAAGAATACTTCCAATGGCCACACCACGAGAAGTATTGATGTCCTCATTTAAGGATGATACGCTCACCAAGGTCTCGTTGTTTGTGCGAATGTCATGGCCTACACGATCTGAGAGATTAGGCAAAGATTTGGATTTAAGCTTCAATAGAAGCTTCAAGGTTCCGAGCACTCCACCTGAATAAACGACGGCCTTGCTCTTCAGCGTTGAGGTCTTCTTGAATAGCTTTGTACTGTCGCGAAATGTAACTTCATATCCATCTTTTCCAGAAGGATCTGCAATAGGCTTAACATCGATAACTTCCTTTTCCGCGAGTATTTTGGCACCATTCTTTTGAGCCAAATAGAGGTAATTTTTATCAAGAGTATTCTTCGCGCCCTTGGAACAACCTGTCATACATGATCCACAAAAGTTGCAACCTGTTCTATCTGGTCCTTCCCCATCAAAATAGGGATCGCTCACCGTAACATTTGGTTTGCCAAAATAAACACCAACATTGGTAGGAGCAAACTTGTCTTCTCTTCCTAAATCTTTAGCAACTTCAAGCAGGGCTTTATCCCCATCGAATAAAATAGGGTTTTCTTGGGCCCCAAGCATCCTCTGGGCAGTTTTGTAATGTGGCTTTAGTTCATTCTCCCAATCTCCGAGACCAGCCCAACTTCCAGATTTAAAAAATGCCTTTTTGGGGACGGGCAAAGTATTGGCGTAGACCAACGACCCACCACCTACTCCCACTCCAGATAATATCATGATATGTTTTGTAATAGTGAGTTTCATGATACCAAAACACTTGAAGAAAGGAATCCAGAGCCATCTGGCGAAGTCCCAATTGGTCCGAGCGAAATCTTTATCCCTATACCATTTCCCTTTTTCTATGATCAGCACTTTATACCCCTTCTCAGAAAGACGTAGGGCGCTGACGGAGCCTCCAAAACCGCTCCCGATGATGATAAAGTCGAAATCCATAAAGTCTATTTAGATAGCCTCATCTCATTGCCAACGGTTATCGCATGGACCCTCTTATTCATCACGGCAAACCATAGCGGTGGAAGGGTGGCCAGAATCATCATTCCCGGATAACCTGTCGGCATTTGCGGAGATTCTTCCATATGCCTCAATATCTGATACTTCCTTCCAGGCCGAAAGTGATGATCGGAATGTCTGGAAAGCTCGAAAAGATGAATTCTCCCAATGCGGTGATCGGAATTCCATGAATGTTTTGGGGTAACTCTTTCGTAGCGCTCACCGATCATGTGGCGCATCAAACCATAATGCTCGATGTAATTGATGGTTTCCAAGAGAAGATGACCGATCAGTGCTGCCACCACAAAATATCCAACAGTAGACACTCCAAAAAAAATCCCAATAGAGATTAAGAGGACAAGTTGGATGAGCGTATCGGTAATCATCTGATTCTGCCAGGAGAAAAAAGAGACTTTTTGTCTTTTCAAACGATCTCTTTCGAGTTTCCAAGCCATGGCGTAAACACCAGTCATGGAGCGAATCCAAAACAGATAGAGAGGCTCGTTGTACCTGGCCGTTGCAGGGTCTTCAGGCGTGCTTACCGCCTTGTGATGATGGTTATTGTGTTCATGCATAAAGTGCATGTTCAAGGAAGTCATCAAGTGAATCTTGGCCAACCATCGCTCATAAGCTTTGCGCCGGTGACCCAATTCGTGTCCCACATTTATTCCAAAAACCCCACAGCACAACCCCATGGAAAGAATGCGACCTGCTTTGTCTATAATCGCGAGATCGCTAACTCCCACGGAAAAGAGAAAATAACCTAAAGTAAACAGCTGAACGGGTACTGTCGCATACACCTGAAGGTCATAAAACACATCATCAATGAGGCTTTTCTCAGCGGTCTTCGCTATGTTTTTATCATCTGGTTTGAGGAGTAGCTCGAGACCTGGGATACACACAAAAATATAAATGAACGGCAAAAAGGTTTGCCATCCGTGAGTATTAAAACTATGCCAAGTGAGAACCGGAAGTATGAGCACTACAAGGTATTTCAGTGATTTTAACTTCCTCATAACCGGGATAAATAATCGAACTATTTAGTCAAAAATAGTTCGATTTTAGGGATTTTACAAGTAATTGTGAGAATAAATAGCAGCAGTTAAAGTCGATAAGGTCAAGTATTTATGAAGAAATGATAGGATGAGATTATTTCAAAAACCACACAGATTCAAGTGGGCTCCAGACGAATTAAAGGTTGGGGTTACGAAGGAATAGTTTCAAAATTTGCATTCATTTCTTTAAGAATAGAATCCACTTGACATGCTCTTTTCCTTGGTCTACATTGCGCCATTAACCAACCATTTTAATGCGATCCTGCCTGCTCACCATTTTGTCCTTGGCCGCTTTTTGCTGTTTTGGAATTAATCCAAAACATTTCCACTCCTCGATAGATCCTTTATTCAGTCATGAACTAGATGAGCAGTCAGAACTCCAAAAAATCATCCAGGAAATCTATGGGCTCTTCCAAGAAGGCGACTACGAAAAAGCGGATAGTTTATGCCAAAATGTAGTTGACCAAAACATTGGATCTGATTCCTTCCTTTTCTGGCATCTCTATGGATTTGTCCTGAAAGAAAAATACGAGTTAGACAAAGAAAGCATAGTTCGAAGCAAAGCCATTGCCAATTTTAAAACTTCCATCAAACTAGACACTGATCACACGATAGAAGAGAAATCACTCCAAGTGATTGAATACCTCAACGTGTCCATTTTTAATGAAGTTTCGGACTTGATTCAATCCAATACTCCTGAATCATTAAGGCTCGCAGAAGAGTATTTCAGGGAGTACGAGCTCAACATGAACTACCTCGATGGTGAAAGTAGTGCTTTCTATCAGCAGGAAATTGATTACTTGCTCGCCATGTCTAGCGCCTTTCAAACTCTTGCTGAGAAGACAGAAGTGATAAACGAGGACTACATTTGCCGTCAAGAGGAATATTTATCAAAAGCTTTGAAATGTGATCCTGAAAACCTCAGCGCTCAATACCATATCTTCGCCTTGAGGAACAATCGAATATTGAGGGAAATAAAACGACAAGAGGGGGGATCAAAACAAAAAGAACCTACTGACCCAAACTAGCCTTCTCAGCTGCTTCCTCTTCAATGTCCTTCTTAAAAATATCAAAGATGATGGCATACTTATAAGCCAACTCTGATAAGCCGTCAAACCTTCCTGAACCACCACCGTGCCCCGAATAGAGATCGGTTTTGAGGAGAAGCAAGTTGTCATCGGTTTTCATTTTGCGCAGTTTGGCCACCATCTTGGCAGGCTCCCAATAGCCTACGCGCGTGTCGTTCACACCCGTGGTGAACAGCATATGCGGATAATCCTGAGCCTTCACATTATCGTAAGGACTATAGCTCATCATGTAGTTGAAGGCTTTCTTCTCGTTCGGATTTCCCCACTCCTCGTACTCGATGGTCGTGAGTGGCAGGTTCTCGTCGAGCATGGTATTCATCACATCCACAAAGGGCACATCAAGAATTACCAACTTGAATAGATCAGGACGCATATTCACCAAAGCACCCATCAGAAGACCACCGGCACTTCCGCCTTGAGCTACGATATTTCCCTCTCTCGTGTAGCCTTCTTCAAGAAGATATTCCGCACAGTCAATGAAGTCGGTAAAAGTGTTCATCTTGTTCATCATGCGACCACCGTTATGCCAAGCTTGCCCCATTTCTCCGCCGCCACGTACGTGGGCAATAGCGTAAACGAAACCCCGATTTAATAAACTGTAAATGGCACTGCTAAAACCAGGTTCACCGCCGTTTCCGTATGAACCATAGGCAGTCATATACAAGCGCTTGTAGTCATTTCTTTTGCTCGTATCAAAACGGCGGTAGAGTAAGGTGATGGGAATCATCGTGCCATCCCGAGCTTCCGCCCAAACACGTTCATTCTTGATCCACTTACCGGCAAAGTGATACTTCACTTCTTGCTTCTTGACCATGCGTTGTTCTTGGGTGCGCATATTGTAATGCCATACCTCGTTAGGGATCTTCATGGTCGAGAGACTATAGCGCAATGTGTCTGTATCGAATTTTGGATTTCCGGAAGGACCAACGGCCGCGAGATCAGCTTTCACTTTTACATAATGTAACTTCCCGTTTTCGCGGTTGATGATCTTTATTCGGTTCTCCATCTTCTCAGTTTCTCCCATCACGAAGAACTTATCGAAGATGACGAAAGAAGTCAGCCTACTCTCTTTCTTTGGTTTGAGGAAACTCTCCCACTGATCAATCCCATACGAATTTTCATCACATTTGAAAACTTCAAAATCAATACTCTCCTTATTGCTGGCGATGTAAAACTCGTGATCGTAATCCTGCACTCGGTATTGATGATTTCCATCTCTGGGGGCAATAAGCTTAAATCCGTTTTCAATAGAATCAAGATTCATGAAATGTACCTCACTGGTATTGGTACTCGATACCGTCATGTAGATGTAATCCTTCGATTTTGACTTAGCTGCCGATACTTGAAACTTGGGATCATCTTCCTGATAAAGAAGCGAGTCGCTTTTCTGCGGAGCAAGGAGATTATGCAGCTTCAGCTGGAAAGTTCTGTTGGTTTTATGCTCTTGAACCGTGTAAAGCAATTGCTCATCGTTGAGCCAAATGATCTCAGCCACATCGACCAGTGAATCGGCGATGAACTCCTTGGTCTCCAAATCCTGAAACTTCACGATGTATTTGTCACTTCCCGTCGTGTTCTCGAAGTAGAGCATCTTCTTCGTATTTGGACTTACATTAAGACCACCCGCGGCATAGTAGTCTTGATCCATGGCCATCCTGTTGACATTCATCAAGGTGTCCCAAAAATCTGTCCCATCCTTGCGACGAAGATAAATGGGGTACTCATCTTCTTCTGTCCACTTCGACTGATACCAGTAACCGTCTTCTTCAAAGGGAATGGATTCGTCTTCTTTGTCAATTCGCGCTACTAGCTCGTTGAAAAGCTCACGTTGGTTTTTCCTCAAGGGAATGAAGTAATTATCGGTGTATTCATTTTCGGCAACGAGGTAGTCTCTAATCTCTGGATTACTGAGCGGGTTTTTAGGCTGTTTTAACCAAGCATAATCATCGGTCATTGTGATTCGATGGATCTTAGTTGACTTGGGAAGCATCTTTGCTACCGGAGGCTGCAGGCTATCGTTGCGGGTATGCTTATCAGCAAATTGCTTCTCGATAGGTTTTTCTACCTCCATATCTTTTAGGATGCTGTCGGGAATAATGGCAATGGGATAATTTGCCGTGTAGGTTTCCCAAAACTCATTGTTGTATTCCAGTGGCAAATCAAAAAGTTCGTTTGATCTAAGATTGGCAAAAACCTCAGTCATATCAAACATCTCGACGCTATCGGTGATCACCTCATCCACCCAAAACTGACTCACTGAATAATAAGGAGTCGTATTGTTGGTAATCGTGTCGTTGAGGATAAACTCGTCTTCGTGACGTAGATATTTAAGGTGGTACTTCTCTCCCACTTTTTGATACTCCGCGCTGATCTTATAGTCAAAATGCTTGTAGTTCATCGTGGTGTAACTACAGAAGTATTTTTTGAACTCAGAAGGAACAGAGGCTTCAAACTTCAATACGGCAAAGTTCTTTTTGTCCACATAGATCTTTCCTTGGAGTGCTTTGTAGCGAGTCGCCTTGTAGAAGGGTCTTCGCTCGCCTTTCTTTTCCAACTCTTCCATCTGCTCTTTGGTGAGAACCGTTCGAAATGACAGCACATAAACATAGCCCTCTCCTTCCATCAGCACCTCGCCAAGCTCAAAGTTGAATCTCTTGAACTTCTTGTCGCCAAAAAAAGCCGCTTTGTACTTGAGGTAGTCCTTGCTAAAAATCCCCATCGGACCAGCCTGGACATTGGCTACCATATTGGTCTTGGTGAGGTTATCGCTAGATCGACAATCGATCACTTTTGCCTGATCTCTATTCATCGTACTTGAATGGAAATGCCCTCGGTGAAGGCTTTTCCCGTTGTACATATTCCCAAAGTTCAGGGTAGCAATGGAGCGTTGCGCGTCTAGCCGGTAATCTTTCCAGTGATATGATTTCTCTTGATAAGGAGCATAATGGATTTTTGCCGCCGCATCGGCGTAGGTGATAAAGGCACCATTCTCAGCAACGGTCTCGCGGTAGTATCCGTCCAGAATCACCGGTTCTTGAGCATAATTCTGTTCAATGTTTTTGATGATCCTTTTCATAAGCTGCTTGGCGGAGATCTTCTTCTCTGGCTTGATCACTACCTCGCTGATGAGTTCCACATCTCTCTTTAGCTGAATTACCAGCGGATCGAGTTTTTGCAGGTCTTTGATAGAATAGATCGTGCGGACATAACCCACATAGGAAAACACGATGTTATTGCCTCGATACTGCGCGGGAATATTGACCAGAAACTCACCGTCACCATCGGTCACCGTTCCTAACGCCACACCTTCAACTGTCACATAAGAAAAGGCAAGAGGTTCATCGGTGGTTGCATCAATTACCTTTCCCTTTAAGGAAATGAGATCTTGTGCNAGAGGCGAAAGTGAAAAGGTGAAAAAACTGAAGAGAAAGAAAAGTCGTCTCACNAATCGGGGTTAGTTTGAGTAAAAATGATCGGTCGTTTAATAATTCCAAAAATAATCGGAACGTGCACGCAGAAAAGTTAATGTTTTAGAAAACACGGAAAGAGGTGGTTTCAATATCTAGGATGTAAAATGGCCTATCCGCTGCCTTCATCGGATCAGAACAAAAAGCGGGTATCTTTTTCCAAGAGAGGAGGCTATTTCACTTTGGGAGGAAGAGTGTATTGCGATGTAACCAGTTTCCTAAACAACAAACAAGATTGCTCCATCAAACCTTACAACCTCTTTGGGGCCACAACCAAAGCTATAAAATCGATTTTAAAAGATGTGACTTCACGCTTGATGATGACTACCTCTTCCCGGGAACCTATGCCTTTAACGCGCCCGTGTAAAGGATCAGCATTTGGCGTACCAAAAGTGCCTATCTGCTTCAGCTTGTGGGTGAGGATGGTATTTTTGGGGTGGAGAAGGTGGTGGTTAACTAAATCATTCTGTCCACTTCCGTCTTCATCTCCGCAGAGCTACGATGAATCCACCTCCTCCACAGGAGGAGGACATAAATGACCTTTTCCGTTCCAAGTACATGTCCCACTCCTTTGGAGGGGGTGCCGAGGAACGAGGTGGGGGTGGATG
>JAKVAV010000030.1 GCA_022448105.1 Flavobacteriales bacterium
GTTTTGGCGACGTATCCATCCGAGCTGTAGACATTCAATCGAACGGGTTCTCTGAAAACCTCCCGGATTTCTGATTCTGATTTTCCTGCACTTAAAAGAGATTTATACCGGTTGGACTTTTTTGCTTCCGCCCACAAAAAGTTCTCATCCTTTCCCCAAGGTTTCTTGTTTTTCCAATGCTCATCAAAGCTCTGCTGAAGATGTGTCATTTGCTTTTTAACAGCTTTCTCTGCCTTGGATTGGAGTTTTGAATTTACCGACAGTTTTATCTTTAAACCATCGCTGTAGAGGTTGTAGGGATTTCCATCACCTCGATCAGTACCTTCTAAGAGTTTATCAATTTGCGCCTTCAGTCGTTCTCTGAGGTAAGGAGCTAATCCGTGTTGGCCAGAGAGTTTTTGGTAATACAGCTGAATGGGTTGTTCTTTTAGGGTGATAAACTCATCAGGTGGGAGAGATCCTTCCTGAACCATAAGTGCTAAGACGGTATTTCGCCTTTCGAGCGATCTCTTTGGGTGAAGCCTAGGATTGTAAGCTGTATTTGCCTTGAGCATCCCGATGAGAGTGGCAGCTTCGTTAATGGAGAGCTCTCCGGTTGTCTTGTTGAAGTACCTTCTTGCAGCAGCTTTTATTCCAAAGACATTTTCACCAAAGCTCACCGTGTTCAAATACAATGTGATAATCTCCTCTTTCGAGTAAATCTCTTCTAGCTTCAAGGCAGTGATATTTTCCTTTAGCTTGTTGACGGGAATTGATAAGGCACCGTAATCATGGCGTCCAAAAAGGTTTTTGATCAACTGTTGCGAAATGGTACTTCCACCACCTCCTGAATTATCGCCTAGGATAATCGTTTTGATTACCACTCTGGGGATACTGTAAAAATCAATTCCCTCATGCTCAAAGAAGCGGCTATCTTCTGTGGCGATTAGAGCGTCGACCACCATGGGAGGAATCTCGTCAAAACCAATACTGGATCTGTTCTGCACGAAGTATTTCCCTAGCAGAACACCATCCGACGAGAAGATTTCGCTAGCATTTGCCTGATTGATGCTTTTTAGGTCTTCTTCAGATTTGAGTTTCCCAAAGAGTCCGATATACACCGCTCCAAAAAGAAGAAAGAGCAGAAATAGAACAGTAGCAAATAAACCAAAGAAAATCTTCAATAGCCGCATTGTCCAGCTAGCAGACTTTTTCTTTGACTTCTTCTTTTTATTTTTTCGCGGCTTTTTGGAAGTCTGTTTGGCCAAGTTGGTTTAGTTGTAGCGGAGTGTCCTACCGATTCTCAATGTGGTGGTACTTCTAATGCCATTTAGGCGGCAGAGGTTTCTTACCGAAGTACCATAACGTCTCGCTATGCCAGAGAGTGTATCACCACTTCTAATTTTGTGATACTTTCTTTTTCTCACCTCGATGAGGTATTGAAAATGCTCTTTATTTAGCATAAGCGTATCTTGGCAGAGATAGCCAGTTTCCCATTCGATAATCGTATTTGGATTTATCGGCTCTCCTTTGTAGCGTATCTCAAAATGGAGGTGGCTACCGGTGCTTCGGCCAGTGTTGCCGCCCAAACCGACGAGATCTCCCGCTTCGACTTTATCTCCTTCTTTCACCTTTAGTTTAGAAAGGTGAGCGTACAGCGTTTCCAAACCATTCTCGTGCCTCAGCACAACAACCCTCCCGTAGTCACCATCATATTGAGCTATTCTCACTACTCCTTCAAAAGCTGCTTTTACCTGTTCGCCTCGATAGAGCTTTACATCCACACCATAGTGATAACGGTATCTGCGATATCCGAAATCGCTTGATTTTCTTCCAACGTAAGGAGGAACGAAATCACAACTATCGTAAACTAAGACGAGCGGAACGGTATCTTTCATATTTCTCAAATCTTCCTTGTACGGATGGATTCGCTCGGTATTCCATTCGCAGTAAAGATCATAAGCCGGAATGAGGGCTAGCGAGTCATTTATATTCCAAGATTCTACAGGTTTTTCGGCAGAATATGGTAGTTTTCCGTCGCTAAAAATGTTAAATCGAGTTTCTTGATTTGCTAGCTTGTTCTGAGCACGGGACTCGCCGATAAAACAAAATAGGATCGCTATGGAGAGGGGAATTCTCATGGTGAACAAAAGTATATTGGCAGGTCAAGTGCGAGAGTCTCCGTTTGGAAAGATGTTGACATGAAGTTTTTCATTAAGCGATCAATACAACGGTCGCTTTTAGTTTTTGTTATGTGATAATCCTATTACAGGCGGTATGAGTTACCTTGTTTTGGCTCTTTTCCAAGGCCCATAAAGGTCGAATTTTCTGCGAATGAAGAGGGTGAGATTGCCCTGCTTTTTCTTTCGACGATAGCCCATTAGGTGAAGCAGTTCCACACTATACCACTTAGCGATGTCTTTATTCACGATCATCACATGATTGCTGCCCATGAATTTTCTAACGCCTGGTAGAAAACTCAGGATGCGATATAAGTTCAGTCTACGAAAGACATATGAAATGCCGAGCCAAAATTTTGCGATTTTTTTTATGATGAAAAATCCATCATCTCCTTTATGCTGGTACAACGGCATAAATATTTGAGCAGTTTCATTCGCTTTTACTATTTCACCATTGAGCATCGCAAGGGGCTGACCCTTTCTAATCATTTGAAAATTTTCGAAGCCCGCATTCATTTTAAAAGTATCGTCGGGATACAGACCTTGTCGAGTTCTGATCTCGTAAACCTTCTTATTCCCTTCAGTAGCGTGGTATAGCTGGTGGTAATGCTTTTTGAATTTAGGAACTTCTATTTTTTTCATGAAGCCGCCATTTACCAGCGACAGCCAAATCATGGCTTCGTGGTTTCTTACCGATTCGGAATCGGTATGTTGCCCTCCTTCAAAGGCCAGAGAAGGATAACCCAAATCGTTGACATAACTGAGCAGAGGTTCATCGAGATGTTCCTCGATCCCAATGACAACTGGTACAGGAGTTTTCTTAATAAATCGTCGATTCATTAAGGTGTCACTCATAAAAATGAATGGCTCAGATTTTACAGAAGTAGTATGAAGATCAACAAAGTAGAATTTTTCATCACTTGTTTGCAGAAGGTTATCAAGGTAGCCCCACAGCTCTATTTGCTCTTCAACTTCGTTGATGATTTCGTCGGGATGATAGTCTCTGTTTCGCGCTTTTTCTACCATGTCGGCCTGCCAAATCCGGTTGAGATCGTTAACGATGAACCGCTCTCCCTTCTCGAGGGCGGTTAGATTCCCCACAACCGCATAAATAGCTCCTGAGATGAGTGGTTTGAGTTGCTCAAGCTGCCGCATGACATGATAAAGTGCCAAAACACCAGTAGGTTCATTGCCGTGCATTCCACCAATGAAGACAATGTTTGATCCAGGTCTATCGCCCTTTATCGCAGCAATCTCGCGTTTTACTTTTACTGATCTTCCTTCGATGAAATCGAAGAGGTTAATCTCTTTGGGCTTCAATACTTTCCAGTTCTTCAAATAAATGCTCAGCCATGTAAACGAAATCTAATTCGGTGAGAATTCCGACGAGCTTCTTGTTTTTAATAACGGGGAGGCAGCCGAGGTTGTTTTTGCGCATCAATTTGAGTGCCTCTGTGACGAGCGTATCACCGGTAACTGTGATCGGGTTTTTCAACATGATATCATTCACAGTGATATGATCCTCTTCTGACTGTTGACAGTAATATTTGATGATATCTCCGGCTGAAATAATGCCAACTACTTCACCTTCTTCATTTTCTACGGGAACGTGGTGAATTTTTCTCCAGTTCATTAGATTTGAGACCAGCTCTACCAAATCGTCTTCTTGAACAGTGTAAAGCTCTTTGTTCATTACTTGATGCACATGTTTGTATTTGGCTTGCCAAGAACCACTTTCAGACTTTGAAGGATAGTCCCATGTATGCACAGGTGAACCGCTATACTGCCTTTTGAGCATGCCAGCAGTAATGGCAAGTACAGTTTCATCTCTGTTGGACTCTTTTTTTAGCTTATTAAAAGACTGAACCAGCCAAATAGAACCAGTTTGATGTTTTTTAACTCTCTCTTCAATCACGTCGAGGTAGCGGCTAATATCTTCTGGGTTGATCTTCATCAACTCAAGGCCTTTTCTGCTCATTGGGATAAGCTTATCGAGCAGGAGACTCTCAGCGGTATGTACCTTTCCGTCAGTCCATTTAAATTGAGCAGCAAGACCCATTTGAGCAGCATTATGGAAGTTTAGCTTTGCTCTGTCGAAGTCAAGTTGTTCAGAGATTTCAGAAATGTCGTCGGGCATTCCTTGCATCAGTCCAAGCCAAAAAGCAGTATTTGCCATCTCATCCAGAATAGTTGGCCCTGCTGGGATGTACCTATTTTCTATTCTCAAATGAGGTTTACCATTGGTCACACCATAGCAAGGTCGGTTCCATTTATAAATGGTACCGTTGTGGAGAGAAAGCGCTCTTAGCTTTGGTGCCTTTCCCTCTCTTAACTGCTCCATAGCGTCTTCATGGATTTCGCTACCGAGAAGAAGCTTGTAATAAGCAACGTCGTATTTAAAAATCTCAGTAACACTCTCTTGCAACCAGTCCGTTCCAAAGTCTACACGGCTCTTTTGTTCACGATCGGGATTCTGCTGGTTTTTGAGGTCGACTGTCTGTTCAAAAACCGCAATTCTGGTTTCATCCCACAATCGTTTTCCGAAAAGGAGAGGAGAGTTCGTGGATGCCGCAAGCACTGGCCCTGCAATAGCTTGCGCCCAATTGTATTTGTCTACAAAATCCTCAGGATTAATCTGTAAGTGAATTTGGAAGCTCGTATTGCACGCCTCAAAAAGCATTGTGTTATGCTTGGTAATGAGCTCGTCGGTAGCTTTGATATGGAATTCGAAATCACCACCCCGCTGCTTGATCATTGCATCATTGAGAGCCCTGTATCTCTCGAAAGGAGTGATGTTTTTAAATTCTAAATCATCTTTTAAAAGCGTGGGTAGTATTCCCGTGAGTAATACACTGGAGCCCTTGGCTCTTGCTTTTTCATCCGCGCGCTCAAGCAAGGCGCGTAGATCGCTCTCCATTTTGCTCAATGCATCACCTTCAAAGACCAAAGGGTCGAGATTTGCCTCAAGGTTGAACTTGGCCAGTTCCGTAGTAAAGTGTTCGTCGTTAAGTTCTTCGAGAATTTCTAAACCGATCAGTGAAGGTCTCAGATTTTTATCTACGAAGCAAAACTCCTGTTCTGCTCCGATTCTGGTAATACCTGATTCAAACATGCCCTTTTCTAGCATGATTTCAAGCGCCTTCATGTCTTTTAAAATAGCGGAAACGAATCTCTTTCGCTGATCTTTGTTCTCCACCACATACACATCCAAATCACCCATTGATAATTAGAATTGGTTATGGCAAAATTTTGCCGTTAGGTTGATGAATATGATAAATTTATGTGAAATACACAATGTGCATTATTTCACTTTGAGGTTGATAAGTCGCTCATCTTCAAGAAAACCTTCAAGAACATCTCCCTTCTCCACAGGTCCGACTCCTTTTGGCGTTCCTGTGAAAATCAAATCGCCCATTTTCAGGGTGAAATATTTTGACACTTCTGATATCAATTGGTCAAAAGGGAAGAGCATCAAAGATGAATCTCCTAACTGAACGGTTTCCCCATTTTTCTTCATTTCAAACTTGATACTCTTTGGATCGGGTAAATCAGAAATCTTGACGAATTTCTTGCCAAGGGGAGCAGAGAAATCAAATGCTTTGGCTTTTTCCCAAGGCAATCCTTTTTCCTTGCACTTTTGCTGAACATCCCTGGCAGTAAAATCTATTCCTAGGCCTATTTCGTCATAGTACTTATGGGCAAACTGGGTATCAATATGCTTTCCAACTCGCGTGATTCGAATCACTAATTCCAATTCAAAATGAAGTTCATGGGTGTGGGCTGGATAGTGAAATGGATGTCCTTTTGGGATGAGAGCATTGTCTCCTTTGCAAAAAATGACTGGTTCGGAAGGAACTTCGTTGTTCAATTCCTTTGCGTGATCGGCGTAGTTGCGACCGATACAGATAATCTTCATGACTCCATTTTTTCCTTGATCGACTTCAGGACTTTTTTGGTGTAGAGAGGGAAATCGCCATTTAGCATCCAGCCATAGTATCCCGGTTCAGCTTTGAGCACTTCAGTCACTTCTTTTCCCTTGTGCTTGCCAAAGTTAAAGCACTCTACGTTGTTTTCGTTGTAGACAAATCTACCGAGGAAGTCAACGTTGCGATGACGCTGAGAAACCAGATGCAATTTGTCCATATCGTTAACAATAGGAACGGCTTTATTGCCATCTTTTTGTTCAATCTCCGTATTTTTATATTTCTCGAGTTGCGCTTGAAATACTTCATAAGTAGCTTCTACATCGGCCATGGCTTCATGAGCATTATTTAGATCCTTTCCCGTGTAGAACTTGTATCCAGCTTTTAAGGTGCGTTGCTCCATTAAGTGGAAAATATTCTGCACATCGATGAGGTTTCTGTCCTCAATACTAAAGTCAATGCCGCACCTCAAAAACTCTTCTGCGAGAATCGGTACATCGAACTTATTTGAATTGAATCCGGCTAAATCACAATCGTAGAGAAACTTAAAAATTTTAGGGGCAACATCAGCAAATGTTGGGGAATCTTTTACATCCTCGTCGTAAATACCATGAATGAGAGATGTCTCCAACGGTATGGACATCTCAGGGTTTATCAAGAAACGCTCATTCGCTTCGGAGGGGCGCTTATCGACTCTACCATCAGGATGTACTTTAAGTATTGCTATTTCAACAATTCTATCAGAGGCCACATTCGTTCCTGTAGTTTCAAGATCGAAGAAGGCCAGAGGCTTTTTAAGATTTAAATTCATTCTTGTAGGTTGATGAGCTTAATATTTTGCTCTTGACGCTTATGGAAGCTGTTGACAACCAGTACTTCAGTATATGGTTGATAACCCTCCGCGTCAATGTAGAGATAGTACTTTCCTGGTTGCAATCCCAAAACATAGCGGCCTGTAATGGAGCTTGGTGAATATCGTCCTACAACTTCATCAAGGTCATTTTTAATTTCAATTTGAGGTTTTACCTCTCCGAAATCTTCAATAGCGGGGATATTGATGAGGAACACAGCAGGGTCTTCATCAATCTCTTTGTTGAACTTTACTTCGTAAATGTCGAGCTGGGAGTTGGAGCCAGGTTCCATTCTTGTGACATATGCTAAATCTCCGGATTGATTGAATGAAATGGTTTTATTGTCATAAGGAGAGTTGACGGGGTAGCCTAAATTTTGCGGTTTGGACCAAACTTTATTTTGTACATCCCAAGTTGAGAAGAAGAGATCATAGCCGCCCATTCCTGGGTGTCCATCACTGCTAAAGTACATCGTCAGGCCATCACCTGAGAGAGTGGGGAAATCCTCATTTAAAGGGGTGTTGATTTCTGGACCAAGATTCTCAGCACGCCCCCATTCACCCGTTGAAAGTCTTTTAACCATATAAATATCAAGTTCACCATAGCCTTCGGACCGATCAGAGCTGAAAATTAGGGTGTTTCCATCTTTAGATATCGAGCAAGCTGACTCAATTCTTAAGGAGTTAACTTGGTCTCCTAAATATTTTGGTTCTCTGAATTCTCCTACCTCTTTTGCGCAAACGTAGATATCTCCAACGCTCTCTACATGATCGATGTAGAAAAATATGCTATCACCTGAATCTGTGATACCAACAATTTGCTCATCATACGTGGTATTTATAGCGTCATGCAATCTTTCAGCCTCAGACCAGCCATTTTTGGTTTTGACTGTTTTAAAAATATCAGAGGGAAAGTATCCATCGAACTCTTTTTCTTGTCCTGGTTTGATTTTTCTTCTTGATGTAAAGTACAAAGCCTGACCATCCTTACTTATAAAAGGGTGATAATCTGTATACATAGAGTTAACTGATTCGTCTAAGCGGCTAAAAGTCACGTCGACTGGATACTTCAATAAATCTTGTGCAGCGATGCAATCCTGAATCATTTTTGAATATCTAGCTCTATTCTTTTTCTTAACACCACCTTCTTCTTCAAACTTATCAAGGTAGAATAAGGTCTGGTCATAATCCAAATGGTAAGTGCTTGCTTCCGCTAGATCGAGATATAGATCTTTATCGATTTTACCGGCATTTTCTGCCAATAAAAGGTAGTCCAATGCATATAACGGATCAATAAATGTATTCAAGTAGCTCTTTCCAAGTCGTTCATTATAAAACTGATTGTTTGGATCTTTCTCTATAACTCGGCTATATAGCTCTACCGCGTCAACGTAATTGCCAGTTTCAAATGCCTCGTGTGCCAAAGCTGACAATTGCGAATTAACCTCTAATACGCTAAAGATAAAGATGGTATTTAAAACCGTAAAAGGTAGAAAGGGGAATCTCAACTTCTCTAGTTTTGCTGCTAATTTAACTGCAATATAAGTACTGTCGACAGATATTTCTACTGCACGCACTATTTGGCGATAACTTCTACGTATTGATAGTTGCGATATTCGTCTTTTTTAGATAAGTAATCTCCCTTGTAGGACGGTCCCTGTACCATTCCTATGACCAATGTGAATTCTAGTAAAGAAGGGTCAATATTCATCTCTGCGGCAGATCTTGAGATACGTTGTTTTGCCTTGTTTGCTCTCAGGTCAGCAAGAATTTGATTCTTCCCGTAAGTTTTCGTGGGTACTTTAGAAGCGCTACCAGATATTGAAATTTCCACTTTCCCTTGCTTCAAGGTTTTGAGCTTTAAATTGCTCATAAAGTTTCTAAAGATCTCCTCTTCAAGAATCACTTCATTCGCATTGTAGCCAAAGTATTTCTTAAATGAGGCTGGTTTACCGACCTCCATAGTCGTAGACACAAAAACGGTTTTGCCGTCATCATCTACTAGCGCTGGATTCAGCAATAATGTTTTCTCAATTTCGCGGTAAGCACTTTTGCAGTCAACGTTAAAGGAATCTATTCCAGCGGTATTTCCATCTATAAAATATTCAACAGAGTAATCGAAACAGGGTGGTAAAATCGCTACGAAGTTACCGTCCCGTGCTCTTGGGGTATAGACCGTTGTTTCTAGCGTTTGCTTATTCGTTACAGCTACCGAAATATCATTTGGTAAATTTTCCCCGGCAGCCGGAATAATCACACCTTTAAGCACGGCAAGACGCACTTCGGACGGCTCAGGCAACTCGAGGATGTAGAGATCTTTTTCTCCAAAACCCTGTTCTCTTACAGACGAGAAATAGCCTCGTTTCCCGTCTCCGCTTGTCACAAAAAAGACATCGTCGTCGGTAGTGTTTATAGGGAATCCTATATTTCTTGGTTCTTTCCAATTGCCGTCGTTGTCTTTAGAAGTAGTAAATACATCGAAACCACCTATGCTATTATGTCCTTGAGAACTAAAGTAGAGGGTGTTTTCGTCAGGTGAAATGAAGACTGCGTCTTCTTCGTAAGGAGTGTTTAAGGTAGGTCCTAGATTTTGAGGTTCACCCCATTTGCCGTCGGGCAATTTTCTAGAACTCCAGATGTCTCTACCTCCTTGCCCTCCTTTTCTGTCGCTGATAAAGTAGACTAGGTTACCATCCACGCTAGCCGCTAAATGGGTTTCCCAAGATGGAGAATTAATAGGTGATTCTAATTTGATGGGCTCGGTCCAACTTTCACCGACTAGCATGCTTTCGTATATAGACCCACCTTCATCGTCTCGATAAATGTAAAGGGTTTGTCCATTGGGTGAAACATTCATGGTAGCGGAGTGCACATCTGAGTTGATGTTTAACAATTCAGGTTCCTGCCATTCCCCTTTTCTATTTTTGTAAGAAACATAAATGTCTTCATAAAAACCACCAGTATTTCGATCGGTGATGAATTGATTACTACTATCGAGTCGCAGCCTTTTGGAAGTGTAAAAGATCGAGTTCTCGTCAATAGAGATAACTGGGCTGTAGTCGGGGAAAGGGGAATTTATCGTACTGCCGAGATTGATGACTTCAAATTTTACAGGGTCTGCCATGATGATCTTGGCACTATTGGCTTGCTGTGCTCCTAAAACTGCATCCTGATAAAGGAAGTGTTTGGCTGGTGCGACTTCTTGAAATCTTTCATAATAAGTTATGGCTTTGTCTAGGCTATTATTTAAGTGGTAAGCTTTACCCAGATAATAATAAAGTGTAATGGGGGATTTCGATTCCTGAACACTGAGCGGATCATATTTCGCATCGACTCCGATCTCTTCCGCTACTTTTAGGAATGGAAGTGCTCCGCGTTTTTCATTAAATGATTCTAAGTGCGCGATGCCAGCTCGGTACTGGAAGTTTCCATTTAGAGGGCTTTCAGCCGCAAGGGAAGTCCATATATCGAAGGCTTGTCTTTTTTCGCCTTCAGCTTCGAGTCTAACCGCCTCCTCAAAACTTTCATTTATGGAAAGGCTTTGGGCATGGCTCAACTGATATGAGCAAGCAAGAAGGAAAATAGAAAGGCACAGATTGAATTTCATCTAAGTGGGGAAATTATCAGCCCAAAACTAATATAAACCGCGACTCACACTAAACGAAAGCAAATCAAATTTCTCGATTCACATCGAAGTTTTCGAGAATATCAGCTACTTTTCTTACGAAGCTTCCTCCCAATGCTCCGTCGATGATTCTATGGTCATATGCATGAGACAGGAACATCATGTGTCTGATTCCGATAAAGTCTCCCTCAGCCGTTTCTATAACTGCGGGCTTTTTTCGAATCGCCCCAACGGCCATTATCGCTGCTTGCGGTTGATTAATGATAGGTGTTCCCATGACATTACCAAAGGTTCCCACATTGGTTAGCGTGTAGGTGCCACCTTGGATTTCCTCTGGCAGAAGCTTGTTATCTCTTGCCCTAGTGGCTAAGTCGTTTACTTTCTTGGCCAACCCTAAGAGGTTAAGCTGATCCGCATCGTGAATGACAGGAACGATCAAATTTCCTGAAGGTAGCGCTGCAGCCATACCTATGTTGATATGTTTACGATAGATGATATTCTCCCCGTCTGTACTGGCATTTACCCCCTTCATCTCCTTGATCGCCTTGGCTATAGCTTCGATGAAAATCGGAGTAAAGGTGAGTTTCTCATTTTCCCTCTCCGAGAACTTACTTTTCCACTTATTTCTCCAGTTTACAATATTGGTTACATCTGCTTCCACGTAAGATGTAACATGCGGAGAAACATGCTTTGACATCACCATGTGCTCAGAGATGAGTTTTCTCATCCTGTCCATTTCTACGACATCGTCATCTGCCCCAATGCTTATTGTCGGGGATTTTATGGCGATACCATTGCCTCCACTTGTTGATTTTGGCGTCTGAACATTTTTAGATTCTATAATGCCTGTCTCTACTTTTGGCTCTGGAACCGTTGATTTGCTTCTCTTTGGAATATATTCGAGAATGTCTTTCTTGGTAACTCGACCTTCGGCACCAGTTCCGGGAATACCTTCTAGCTCGTTAATGGTGATTCCTTCTTTTTCGGCTATCGTTCTTACTAGCGGGGAATAGAACCTTCCTGAAGGGCCATTTTTCGAAATTCGATCATTAGCAGTTGTCATAGCCACAGCGGGTTCCGAGTGACTGTATGCAGCACCATTATTGTTTCCCTCAACCGGCGCGGAAAGTTCGGCGGCGGGAGCGGTAACTTCAATTTCACTCCCAGCTCCAGTTGAAAACAGAGCAATGGGTTTTCCTACTTCTATTACATCCCCTTCTTCACAGAGTTTTTTAATTAAGACCCCATCTTCCGGAGCGGGAACTTCACTATCTACTTTATCAGTGGCAATCTCTACTAGCGGCTCATCTGCTTCAACAGAATCGCCCTCCTCAAGCACCCATTTAATAATGGTCGCTTCTGCAACACTCTCGCCCATTTTTGGAAGTAAGACCTCGATTTCTGGCATATAAATTTCAGTTCTAAAGTGGTACTGCAAAAGTAGCTGAAAATTCGCAATCCGCAATTTGATTTTGGTCTATCATTCTACCTGCCCAAGTGTGTAAAACCAGATGAAATAATCGCAAGATCCTTTCTCAAACCATATTCTCGGGCATATATAACATTGAGCTTTTTTGCCGTTTCTTCTGGCGCTTTTAATGACTTGACCCGATCGAGAGGGTTCAATACCCCTGGTTTAATTTGAGGTAAATCAGTTTGCTCAGTTTTTATTGGCATATAACCAACCCATGATTTTGTTCCAAAAAGCACTAGGAACGAGTTTTTGATGAAACCAATCTTATCTTCCATACCCCAAATAAGAAGTGGCGATAGCGGAATAAAGAATAACGCGAGCGTGAAATCGAATGCTCTTTTTCTCCTCAAGTTCGAACTTTTGTCGATCACGTTTAAATCCATTAGGAATACATTGCCTCCCTTCTCTATCGAATTACTCCCAATAATGAATAGGCTCTCGGGAGGTGCAATTTTGTACTGAATGTTCTTTGAGCTGATGGCAGACATCAACCCAATTATTCTGGTAGATGAAACGTCTAAACCACTGAAGATGACTGTTTGTAATTTATATATGTCGACTATTTCTTTCAGCATATCGGCATTTGCCATTTCTCCTTTTTCGTCTCGCTTAGGTGAAATTTTAAGTGGTTTGGCTGCTCGAAATCCAACATCTACCAGAAGTTTTTCAATTCGTAAAAATTCCTTGTCGCTGGCGACGATTCCAATTTTTCCATCATCCAACTGATCTTCTGCTTTGGCAAAGTGGTTGATGGCTGCTCTACTGATACTGTAGAAAATTGCGGTCGCAATTGTACCTAGCAATATGAGTGCTCTCGAAAACCGGAGGCTTTCTGGAAGAAGAGCGTAAATGGCGAGTATGAGGATACTCCCCAAAGCCACTCCTCGCAAGTTTTTATAGATTGAGTAGGGTTGATCATAACCGCCATTCAAGACTGCACTCGTAATCCAAATGATGGAGTAGGCGGCGAATGCTCCAAAAAGCAAATTGGTTTGATACTCAATTCCGGCAACCTCTTGGTACCAATCTTTCAGAAGAAATAAGCTCCCCAAGAGTATAAGAAAGTCAAAAATATAAATTGCGATTCGAAATAAAAATCTCTGTAAAATAGCAAGTCCAGCTCTTAAAAAGATGGCTAGATTGATGAAAATGCCGAAGACATTTGCATTTCGATTTGAAAAATGCTTCTTGGCGAAGATGACCATGGCTCTGTAAAAGACGAACACGTAGTTTACACTGCCTTTTTTGGTGCTTTCTCCCTTATAATGAATAATCCTCGCATCGTGATAATAGTAATTTTTGTACCCACCAAGTAGGATTCGGTATGAAAGATCTATGTCTTCTCCATACATAAAGAAGTCTTCGTCTAGGAGCCCCACTTCATCAAGACAAGTTTTTCGCATGAGCATAAACGCTCCAGATAAAATCTCCACACTATGTGTCTGTTCTTTGTCTAAGTAGCCCAAATGATAATTTCCAAAAATCTTTGACTTCGGAAAAAGGGCGCTGAGTCCAAAAATTTTGAAAAATGCAACAGATGGTGTGGGCAGTCCTCTTTTACTCTCTGGTAAAAATCGTCCTTTGCCATCGATCATTTTTACGCCAAGTCCGCCAGCTCTTGGGTGGGCATCCATGAACTTCACTGTCTTAGTGAAGGTGTCTTCTTCAACGAGGGTGTCAGGATTTAGCAGTAATACATACTTTCCCGTACTTTGCTTGATGGCCTGATTATTTGCCCGGCTAAAACCTACATTCTGTTTATTTATAATCAGGGTTACTTCGGGGAATTTTTGCCTCACCAGAGCCACGGACCCATCCACTGAATTATTATCAACTACAAAAATTTCGCAGTGTAAATTCTCAGACGCTCTCTTCACACTGTAGAGGCATTGTTCTAGAAAGTATGAAACATTATAGCTGACTATGACTACCGAAAGATCCATCATTATTTAGAGTAAACTTTTATTGTACGGTGTCCTTTGGGCTATTGACCTTCCCAAAGTTACTTCATCCGTATATTGAAGTTCATCTCCAACGGGAACTCCTCGCGACAACGTTGTGAGAAGTAAATGAGCTGACTTTTCTAATTTTTTGTTGATGTAGTAAGCAGTAGTGTCTCCTTCCATGGTGGCGGAAAGTGCTAAAATTATTTCTTCAATACCCTCATTTTTAACCCTGGACAATAAAGTGCTAATATTTAAATCCGATGGTCCAACTCCATCCATAGGGGAAATTTTTCCTCCCAGCACGTGATAAAGTCCACGGTATTGTTGGGTGTTTTCAATCGCGAGGATATCCCGCACATCCTCTACGATGCATAAAATAGATTGATCTCGTGACGAGCTTGCGCAAATGCCACAAATGTCGTGATCAGATAAATTGTGGCACTTCACACAGGTTTTTAGATGGTCCCTAAGATTTTCAATCGAGTTGACGAAGCTATCCAAATCTTCTCTCGATCTACCGGCAAGATCCAGAACGTATCGAAGAGCCGTTCTTTTGCCAACCCCTTGCAATGAAGAAATTTCATTTACAGCTTGTTCTATGTGCTTAGAAAAAGTCATGATACAAAGCTACCATTTCATTTACTGGTAAATTCATTTGTTAAAAAGAGTCAAGGCTAGAGGTAATAAATCTGTTAATACTATAACCTTGTGTGTTAACCAACGTTAAAGAGTGTAATTTTTATGAAGACGAAGTAACAAATCAGCTAGCTTGGTCGTCAAACAAACAAACAAACAAATAGAAAAACAGAAAACAGAAAGAAACACAAACAAGAACAACATCAGCTTTGAGAAGCTGAAAAATTTTGAAGGTTAAAAATTAAACAAACTAAACAATAGGCAATTATGATTACGACAAAACGATTATCACTCGGATTATTTTTAGTGGCGCTGACCACCTCAGCAATGGCTCAAAACGCCCAAAAGTCATCACCAATTACTCGTTCTAACAGCAGAGCGGTGATAGTGGAGAAACTAATGGAAAAATATGGAGAGGAAATTAACGATGATGAAGATCAAGACGCGGAAGAGCTCAATATTATCAATTCTGATTTAAATAGATCAAATTGTAAAACGTGCTACATAAATCGTTCTGATGAGTCTTTTGATAGCTTCGATGTTAATTCTCAAATCATTTTTCTACCGAGGAGAGACTAATAACTTTGTTGTTCTTTAATTTTCATAGGCTTTAATTTTGGGACAACTCTTTTAATCCCGCATTTTCATGCGGGATTTTTATTTCCCAAAAATTTCTTTTGAGTTAAAAGTCTCAGATAGGCGAATGCCTTTTTCTGTTTCTCGTACCGTGATGCATTCCTTGTCAATGTCATGCTCAAGAAAGATGATGTGATTTTCTTTTGCCGCATCTTTCAGGAAGATTTCCTTGTCTTTTAGTGTTTCGAGTGGCCTGATATCATAACCCATTACGTAGGGCATGGGAATATGTGCTGCAGAGGGTAAGAGGTCTGCTGCGTAGATTATAGTTTGGCTCTTATAGGAAATATATGGGATCATCTGACTTTCGGTATGACCATCTGCGAAGAAAATTTTAAAGCCTGGAAAGATTTCATTTTTGCTCCAACGACCATCCCTTTTTACAAATTGCAATTGACCTGCTTCCTGAATCGGTAACATGTTTTCCTTGAGGAATGAAGCTTTTTCTCTTTCGTTCGGGTGGATGGCCCAATTCCAGTGTTCTTCGCAAGACCAATAAGTGGCATTTGGAAAAGTGGTGTAGTATCTATTCGTATTTCTATTCAAAGAGACAGCTCCACCACAATGATCAAAATGAAGATGGGTGAGGACGACATCGGTTACATCACTCAGCGAATAGCCCTTTGACTCAATAGAGTTCTTGAGGGAGTCTTCACCAAAAAGGAAGTAGTATCCGAAGAATTTTTCACTCTGTTTGTTGCCCATGCCAGTATCGATGAGTACCAGTCGATTGCCGTAATCTATCAAAAGGCATCGCATAGACCAACTGCACATATTGTTTTCATCCGCACTTTTGAATCTGGACCACAATGATTTTGGAACAACGCCAAACATGGCTCCTCCGTCGAGTTTGAAATTTCCTGTTTCTATGGCGTGAATTTGCATGTTTGAGCTTTTCAACGAATGTAACAATACGGTGTTTAAAAGAGCAAAATTGTTTGACCACAATGGTCAGTAATTCACGTATGTTTTGATTATGAAAATTCACTTTATTGCAATTGGAGGAAGTGCCATGCATAATTTGGCCATAGCCCTTAGCCGAAAAGGATTTGAGGTAACCGGGAGCGACGATGAAATATTTGAACCATCTAAATCCCGACTAAAAAAAGAAGGTATTCTACCTCATTCTATTGGATGGAATCCGGAGAAACTGACTTTGGGAGTAGATGCTGTGGTCCTTGGAATGCATGCGCGAAGCGATAATCCAGAATTGCTTAAGGCAAAGGAACTTGGCCTGAAAATCTACTCTTATCCGGAATACATCTACGAACAAACGAAAGAGAAAACCAGGGTGGTCATTGGCGGAAGTCACGGGAAAACAACAATCACCGGAATTCTGCTGCATGTAATGAATAGACTTGGGAAGAATGTCGACTACATGGTGGGTGCCCAACTAGAAGGGATGGACTGCATGGTAAAACTATCGAATGATGCGGATGTCGTGATACTGGAAGGAGATGAGTATTTGTCTTCACCGATAGATCGCCGTCCGAAATTTCATTTGTACAAACCGGATATTGCTCTAATCACCGGTATAGCTTGGGATCATATCAACGTTTTTCCAACTTTTGAAAATTATGTGAAGCAGTTTGAAATTTTCGTCGATCTCATTAGGCCCGAAGGAAAACTAATTTTTTACGAAGTTGACGATGAATTGGTAAGACTATCCTCTCGAAGAAGTGATATTTTCGCAACTGGATACTCGGGATTTGATACATCACCTCAAGGGAATAAAACTCAAATATTCTGGAAGGGACATTCCTACGAGACGCTACTTTTTGGAGAGCATAATATGGCCAATCTAAATGGAGCAATGGAGGTATGTCGAGCATTGGGGATAGGGCCAGAAGCTTTTTTTGGAGCTATCACTGACTTTTCTGGCGCTTCAAAACGGCTGGAGAAGGTTGCTGAATCAGATTTTTCGGTTTTCTACAAGGATTTTGCTCATGCACCAAGTAAATTGAAGGCGACCACTTCTGCCTTAAAGCAACAGTATCCTGATAGGCAGTTAGTGGCTTGCATGGAACTGCATACCTTTAGCAGCCTGAATAAGAAGTTTCTCCCGCAGTACGATGGAAGCATGGCTGCTGCCGATAGGGCTTTGGTTTATTTTAGTCCAGAAGTGGTAAGCCATAAAAATCTAGAAAGTCTATCTGATGAAGAGGTTAGGGCAGCTTTTGGCGGGGATAATGTAGAGGTGTTTACAGACTCTCACGAACTCCGCAATGAGCTGTGTCAGATGGAGTGGGCGAATAGAAATCTTCTCATGATGAGCTCAGGAAACTTTGACGGAATTGATTTCAGAGCACTAGGTGCAAAACTTTTTACTTGATCACCACCTTTTTCAAGGCGGAAAATAATAACGAGTAGAAGAAGCTCATTGCCAAGAAGAAGATAGTGGCGAGTACTGAAAAGTTTCTGATCGAAAAAAACTCAGTGACATTTTTTCTCAATTCTTCTTGATTTAAGTCAGGATTTGCCGAAAGCTCCCGACTAATGATAACATCAGTTGTATTGGGAAAGTAGTTCGTATCAGCAAAAGCATAAAACGCGAAAATGAAAAGAGCCATTGCTATTGAAAATACTGCGGTAAGACGCAAAGCGTTAACCAAGTCCTTTTTGAAATCTGTCTTAGGTTTCCTAGGCCAAACAGCATAGATGGCTAGAGATGGGAAAGCCGAAAGGAGTAAGAATAAAAAACCTTCTTCTTGGTACGGAAAATCGGCATTGATAAAAAAAAGTACGAGCCGCATAGCCATAAGACCCAATGCGACTCGTACAGCAATGTTCACACTAGGATGTGACATTATCCATTCATTGAGATCAAGAATTCTTCGTTAGAGCGAGTTTGTTCTACTCGACCTTTTAGGAATTCCATAGCTTCTACAGGATTCATATCCGCAATGTGTTTTCTCAAAATCCAGATACGCTGCAGATGATCCTTAGGAAGAAGAAGGTCTTCTTTTCTTGTGCCTGAAGCGAGGATATCAATTGCTGGGTAAATTCTTCTGTTCGAAATCTTTCTTTCCAACTGAAGCTCCATATTACCGGTTCCCTTGAATTCCTCAAAGATCACCTCGTCCATTTTTGAGCCAGTTTCCGTGAGTGCAGTCGCTAGAATGGAGAGCGACCCTCCGTTTTCGATTTTTCGCGCCGCCCCAAAGAATCTTTTAGGCTTTTGTAAGGCGTTCGCATCAACTCCTCCAGAAAGCACCTTACCTGAGGCTGGTGAAACGGTATTGTAAGCTCTTGCTAGACGAGTAATGGAGTCTAATAGTATACAGACATCATGACCGCATTCTACCATTCGCTTGGCCTTTTCCAAAACGATATTGGCAATTTTTACGTGGCGATCTGCAGGTTCGTCAAAAGTAGAAGCCACTACTTCTGCGTTTACCGATCGCTTCATGTCTGTTACTTCTTCAGGCCGCTCATCTATGAGAAGGATAATGAGGTAAACCTCAGGGTGGTTTGCTGCGATACCATTTGCTACGTCTTTTAGCAAAGTAGTTTTACCCGTTTTAGGTTGTGAGACGATTAGTCCTCTTTGCCCTTTCCCTATGGGAGCAAAGAGATCCATAATTCTTGTGCTGACATTCTTGTTGTCACCAGCGAGATTGAACTTCTCTTCTGGGAAAAGAGGTGTGAGGTACTTAAACGGAACTCGGTCGCGAACATAGTCGGGGTCTCTTCCGTTGATCTCTTCGACTTTAATTAGAGGAAAGTATTTCTCCCCCTCACGAGGAGGACGCACATGTCCTACCACGGTATCTCCAGTTTTAAGGCCGAAAAGTTTTATCTGCGATTGCGAAACATAAACATCGTCAGGGGAGTTGAGGTAGTTGTAGTCTGACGAGCGCAAGAAGCCGTAACCGTCAGGCATAGCTTCGAGCACGCCTTCCGTAGAAACAAGGCCGTCAAAGTTATAGTAGTCTTCTTTTTTCTGTTGTTGTTCTTGGCGCTGTTGGTTCCGTCTTTCGCGGCCCTGATTTTCTCTATTCTGGTGGCGGTTGTGTCCGCTTCTTTCTTCTTCACTTCGGGGTGGTCTCTCTCGACGATCATTTTGTCTTCTTCGATCATCTGCACCGATTCTCTCCTTACCTCTATTTCTATCGTTCTCGACTCTAGGCTCTTGGGTTTCTTCGGGGCTTATTTCTCCACCTTTAGATTCGTCATTCGTAGCGCTATTATTTTCTGCTTTTGGCTTCCTGACAACTCTTGGCTTTCTGTCTTTTTTTCCTTTTTCACCATCAGAAAATAGATCTTTTGTTTCTGTTTTCCCATTCGCACTTTTTGCTACAGGAACAACATTTGCTTTAGAAGCTTTTGTCTTTTCTGCCGATTTATCGCTAGTTTTTGCAGGAGGTGATTGTTTCTTTATGGGATTGACCGCCTGCTCATCTAGGATTCGGTAAATGAGATCTTGCTTTTTAAGAGACTCGGTTTTTTTGATGTTAAGGCCCTTTGCAATGGTCCTAAGATCGGCGACTTTTTTGCCGTTAAGTTCAATGATGTCGTACATTGAAAAGAAGTTTGTTAAAGGTGGTGTTCAAATATGTTTGAGAAAGTGCGAAAAAAGAAATCTTTCGGCTCACTAGTGATGCAATGATACAACAAAAACCAGCTTTGCAAAGACGAAGCTAGAAAAAATCTCACAATAAATAGTTGATAAGGCTGCACATTTTATGTCATATCTTTGCACCCGATTAGCATTACGCGCACAAACATATGATTCAAAGAGTCCAGACCATCTACCTTGTCTTAGCATCCCTTTCGGGAATTATGACCCTAATTCTGCCCTTCGCTTATTTTCTGGAAGCCGATATAGAACTAGGCGAGTTTGGCGTTTTTGGTTTGTTGAATGTTCAAAGCAACATTTTTGAGCTAAGAGACCCTTTCAAGATTCCTTCGTGGATTTTTAGTGTGCTAGCGGTAGTCCCATCGGCATCGGCAATTTTTCTCTATAAGAATAGGTCAACACAACTTAAGGTGACTCGGTTGGCAATGCTTTTGAACTTGGCATTCATCGTTTATTTGGCATTTAGTATAGAATCGATTAAGGGTCAGCTCTATGGCGATTCTGTTCGTGTGCTTTACTATTCTGGTTTTTATATGCCAGTCATCGCTTTGCCATTTTTATTTCTAGCGATTCGCGGCATCAAAAAAGATGACGCCTTGGTGAAATCACTGGATCGGATCAGATAGGTTTAAAAACCCCTTTTCCCGAGTTCTATGATTTGCATATTTCCGATTTTTCCATTGGAGATCTCGAACTTGAGCATGGTTCTCATTTTGTGAAAACCGTGTTTCCCGGCAGCGCCTGGATTAAGGTGAATCAATCCAGTTTTCACATCCCGCTTTATCAAGAGTATATGCGAATGTCCACAAATGAAAATATCTGGCTTTTCTTCATTGATTTTGGCTTTTACTCGGAACGGATATTTTCCAGGCCTACCTGCAATGTGAGTCATAAAGCACCTCGCGCTCTCAACTTCCCATGAGCAGTCTAGCGGATAGGTAGATCTAGCAGCGCTACCATCAATATTTCCATACACTGCTCGCACCCTAGCAATTTCATTTAGAGAATCTATTACCTCTATTGTCCCAATATCCCCTGCATGCCAGATTTCATCACAGTCGCTTAGATGATACAGAATTCTGTTATCAATATATCCGTGAGTATCTGAGAGTAGTCCAATCCGTTTCATGTAGCTTTGCAAAAATTTTTTCTTGAAGCGCTATTTTTTAAAACTAGCTTACGACGGCAGCAATTATTCTGGGTGGCAAATCCAGCCCAAAGTTACAACCGTTCAGGGTACCCTTGAAGCCGCTTTAAAAATTCTGGTAAAGGATTTTAGGGCGTTGATCGGCTGTGGAAGAACAGATACTGGAGTTCATGCAAAAGAATACTTCGCACATTTTGATACAGAGTTGCCACTAAATGAGGAGTTTTTGTACAAATTGAATGCAATCCTTCCTCTAGACATATCCGTTTATGAGTGTTACGAGGTTGATAAGCAAAGGCACGCGCGTTTCACGGCAGGGTATAGGGAGTATCAGTATTTTATGCACTTTAAAAAAATTCCTTTTAAGAATGCGTATTCTGTTTATCATGTGAAACAGCTTGACATTGACAGACTCAATGAAGGTTCAAAACACCTATTAGGAAAGCACGACTTTACCAGTTTTAGCAAAAGCAATACTCAAGTAAAAACGAATATTTGCCGTGTGCAAAAAGCAGTTTGGGAACCAATTGATGAGGGAATTGTTTTTACCATCGGTGCGAACAGATTTTTGAGGAATATGGTTCGGGCTATTGTGGGTACGCTATTACCGATTGGCGAAGGCCTAGAGAGTCCTGAATATATCTTGAAAGTCATTGAGAAAAAAGACCGTTCTTCGGCTGGGAAATCTGCCCACCCTCAAGGATTATTTTTAAATAGAATCATCTACCCAGACTAATGGCGCAAATCACCGGTAAGGCATTCGATACCAAGATCTTCAGTAGGGTGATGGTCTACGCAAAACCCTACATGGGAGTCCTCTATCAGGCTTTGCTCTTAACTGTTTTTTTAGCCGTTTTAGGCGTATTAAGGCCTTATCTTATTGGAAAAGCTGTCGATGAATACGTTGTAGCTGGAGACTCTCAGGGATTATTGACCCTTACTCTTATCATCGTCGGCGTTCTTTTTCTAGAAGCCTTTATGCAATTCTATCAAACCTATTACAGCAATTGGCTAGGGCAGTCCGTCACCATTGATATTCGGTCTCAAATTTTTTCACATATCACCTCATTCAAGCTGAAATACTTTGACAAGACCGCCATTGGTACCCTGGTCACACGTTGTATTAGTGATATTGAGACGATCGCCCAAATATTCTCACAAGGTCTTCTGTCAATCATGGGGGAATTACTCAAGTTAACTGCTGTGATCATTTTTATGTTTTGGGTTTCTTGGAAACTCACCCTCTATAGTCTTGCTCCCATTCCATTCTTGATCATCGCTATGATTGTTTTCAAGAATGCTATTAAAAAGGCTTTTCAAGAAGTAAGAACTCAGGTGTCTAAGCTGAATGCATTTGTACAAGAGCATATTACGGGGATGTCAATTGTTCAGATCTTCAACCGGGAAGGGAGAGAAAAAGCAAAGTTTATCGCCATAAATGATGAGCACAAGAAAGCTCACATTAAGAGTGTATGGGCCTATTCCATATTCTTTCCTGTAGTGGAGATACTATCGGCTATTTCTCTGGCATTTCTCGTGTGGTGGGGAATAGGTGGAGTGCTCAAAAATGAGGTGACTCAAGGAGATCTGGTGATGTTTATTCTATTGATTTACATGCTGTTTAGGCCGATTCGTCAACTGGCGGATAGATTTAACGTTCTCCAAATGGGAATGGTAGGGTCAGAGAGAGTTTTTAAGGTTCTAGACACGCAAGAGCAGATTCAAGATGGAGGAACCCTTGAATCGGGAATCAAGGGCAATATCAAGTTTGAAAATGTCTGGTTTGCGTACAATGAGGAAGAATGGGTATTAAAGGATGTTTCTTTCGAAGCTAAAGAAGGGGAGACAATTGCTTTTGTGGGCGCTACGGGAGCTGGAAAGTCCTCGATTGTCAATCTAGTGAATCGCTTCTATGAGTTTCAAAAAGGGGAAATTAGAATTGATCAAACTCCAATTCGCGATTATCGGCTAGACTATTTGAGAAAGGAAATCGCAGTTGTTTTACAGGATGTCTTTTTATTTTCTGCTTCAATTTCCGAAAATATAACTTTGCAAAATTCCAGAATATCTCAAGAGGAGATTGCTTTGGCCGCCAAAGCGGTCGGTGCAGATAAGTTTATTGAAAAGCTTCCCGGAGGTTACGATTATGATGTGAAGGAGCGCGGAGGAATGCTGAGCGTCGGTCAAAGACAGCTCATTAGTTTTATTCGAGCCTATGTATATAATCCCAAAGTCTTGATTTTGGATGAAGCTACCTCTTCAGTTGATACAGAATCAGAGCAGCTGATCCAGGGGGCTATTGAGACTTTAACCGAAAACAGAACCAGCATTATCATTGCTCACCGGCTTAGCACGATCCAGAAGGCCGATAAGATAATTGTCATTGAAAAAGGAGGAATTGTAGAGCAAGGAAATCACCAAGAGCTTCTTGCAAAAAATGGGCACTACAAGCGCTTATTCGATTTACAGTTCAAAGAGTCGGAACTCAGCTAAAATTTGCTTCTCAGGTATTTCGCCGTGAGCGTGCTGTTTTCTCCTGCCAATTCGGCGGGTGTTCCGTTAAAGACCACCTGACCTCCAGCTTCTCCACCTTCTGGTCCCATATCGATGATCCAGTCGGCACATTTCAACACATCTGTATTGTGCTCGATCACGAAAACGCTGTTTCCGAGATTGATCAATTCCGTAAAACTGTCTAGAAGCTTTGCCACGTCATGAAAATGAAGACCCGTTGTTGGTTCGTCGAAGATGAATAGTGTATGCGGTTCAGCGTCTCCTTTCGCTAGGAATGCAGCGAGCTTTATCCGCTGGGCTTCTCCGCCACTAAGAGTATTTGATGACTGTCCGAGTTGGATGTAACCTAGACCTACTTTTTCAAGAGGGACTAATTTGTCTACAATCTTTCGGCAAACAGTCGAATTTCCGTCCTCTCGGAAGAACTCTATCGCCTCAGAAACGGTAAGTGAGAGCAGCTCAGAGATATTTTTATCACGGTATTTAATTTCAAGTGTTTCTGCCTTGTAGCGAGTTCCATCGCATGTTTCACAGGTGAGAAAAATATCGGCCATAAACTGCATCTCGATTCTCACCACTCCTTCGCCTTCGCAGGTTTCGCAGCGGCCACCCTTTACATTGAAGCTGAAAGTTCCAGGCTTGTAGCTTCTCAGCTTGGCAAGTTTCTGCGAGGCGAAAAGCTGCCTGATATCATCGAAAGCCTTTACGTAAGTGACCGGATTTGATCGAGAACTTTTCCCGATGGGGTTTTGATCCACAAACTCTATGGCCTTAATCATCTTGAAGTCACCTTCAAGAGTATCAAAATCTCCCAGACGAGTTCCATATTCACCAAGTTGTTTTTGGAGAGCGGGGTAGAGTATGGTGTTCACTAAGGTTGACTTTCCACTTCCACTCACCCCCGAAACTGCCACAAGACATTCAAGCGGAAACTGCACATCTATTTCTTTGAGGTTGTTCTCTCTAGCACCTTTTATCGTTATCGAGCTCTTCCACTTTCTGGTTTTTATCGGTAAAGCGATTTCCGCACGGCCAGTAAGATAGTCGGCTGTTAAGGAGTTTTCAGCTGTCAGGAGTTCTTCGTGATTTCCCTGAAAAATAAGTTCACCTCCATGAGTTCCGGCCTCTGGTCCCATGTCGACTATTTGATCTGCAGCTTTCATGATCTCTTCGTCGTGTTCAACTACGATTAAGGTGTTTCCCAATTGTTGTAAAGACCTCAGCACTTCTATCAGCTTATTTGTGTCATGAGGATGCAATCCTATACTGGGTTCGTCGAGGATATACATGCTTCCCACCAGGCTGCTTCCCAGTGAGGTGGCCAGCTTGATGCGCTGAGATTCTCCTCCCGAAAGGCTGTTTGACAGCCGATTTAGAGTAAGGTAGCCCAGACCAACATTACAGAGGTAACTCAATCTGTTTTCAATCTCTACGAGAATCCTCTTGGCAATATCTCTTTCGTTTTCTGAAAGCTTCAGTTCTTGAATGGCCTCGAGCGATTTGCTCACCGGCATTGACAATAGATCCACAATCGAGTGACCACTTACTTTTACATAAGTCGCGTCTTTCCTTAGTCGGGAGCCCTTGCACTCAGGGCAAATGGTTTTACCTCGATAGCGGCTCAGCATTACCCGATACTGAATTTTGTAAGACTTGGACTCGAGGTACTTGAAAAACTCATTCAATCCGGCGAAATACTGGTTTCCTGTCCAGAGAACTTCTTTTTGGTCTTTAGTGAGTTTATTGAATGGTCGATGAATCGGAAAATCGAATTTGTCTGCATTCATGATCAGCTCGTTCTTCCATTTGCTGAGCTTTTCTCCACGCCAGGGCAAAATGGCATCTTCAAAAATACTCAGACCTCGATTCGGAATTACTGCATTGGGATCTATTCCAATTACACTACCAAACCCCTCGCAGGTTTTGCAAGCTCCAATGGGATTGTTGAAGCTGAAGAAATGCTCAGATGGAATTTCGAATGTCATACCATCTCGTTCAAAACGGTTGGAAAAGGAGTGAGTGCCGGCCTGCTTCCCGTTTAGAATATCCATTTGGCATTCACCATTTCCTTCAAAGAATGCGGTCTGAACCGAATCCGCTATTCGCGCGTCATTTTCTTCATCATCAAGCCTCACGGCAACACGATCAAGCACGATGGAAACTTCTGCATTGGCTTTGGCTTCAGCCTGATCCAATCTGACAACCTCACCATTAATTTTAGCCCTAGCAAACCCTTGCTTTTTTAAAACTTCAAATTCTTCTTTCCACGATCTATTGTTTTTAGGTAGGATAGGAGCGAGAATCATGCATTTTGCTCCTTCTTCAAGAGCGTGAATGAAATCCATCACGTCGCCGACGGTTTCTCGCTTCACCTCTTTTCCGGAAATGGGGCTGATGGTTCTGCCAATTCTGGCGAAGAGTAATTTTATATAGTCGTAAATTTCGGTGGAAGTCCCTACGGTAGAGCGCGCATTTCGCGTGGTGACTTTTTGTTCGATGGCAATCGCAGGAGAAATTCCGTCTATAGATTCTACCTCTGGTTTATCCATCTTTCCCATAAATTGCCTAGCGTACGACGATAGGCTTTCAACATACCGCCTTTGCCCTTCGGCGTAAAGTGTGTCAAAGGCCAAAGAAGATTTACCCGACCCTGAAAGCCCCGTAACTACTATAAACTTGCCACGAGGCAGCGCAATTGNTACTTCTTTCAGATTATGAGTTCGAGCCTTTTTGATGATGATATGCGTCTTGGAATCAACGGCTAGACTGGCTTTTTCACTCATATTAGGATAACGGGGATTAACATTTTTTGGAAGCCCAAATTTATCACATATTTGCCTCAAGGCAGGATTTAACATATCTTAGTCGAAAGATGTTCGTAGAAGACTGCGAACATTCTTGTTTAAATCCTAAAAAACTAAAAGCGCCTATAGCATACATCTACTCCTGAATATTTAAACATTACTACTAACGCATAAAAGGAGAAAGTATGCAATCTAACTCGGCTACTGACCAAGATTTGGTCAGATTATATTTAGAAGGTAAAGAGTCCGCATTTGAAATCTTGTTATCAAGACACAAGGACAGAATTTACACCCAAGTTTACATGTTGGTACGAGACGAAGAGCTCGCCAATGATATTTTTCAAGAAACTTTCGTGAAAGTAATCCGCACCTTGAAACAAGGCAGATACAACGAAGAAGGAAAGTTCTTGCCGTGGGTATTAAGAATCGCCCACAACTTGTCCATAGATCATTTCAGAAGGTCTAAAAAGATGCCTTTCGTAAGAGAAACGGATGAGTACGATCCGTTTGGTGCGATTCCTCGCGATGAGAAAAACGTAGAAGAGACGTGGATAGAAGAGGTGATCAATCAAGACGTTCGAAAGCTGGTAGATGAATTGCCAGAAGAACAGAAAGAAGTTGTTTTAATGCGCCACTACGGAGGCATGAGCTTCAAGGAAATCGCGGAGCGGAGCAATGTGAGTATCAATACTTCTCTTGGTAGAATGAGGTACGCGTTGATCAACATGCGAAAAATGATCGAGAAGCACGATATTAAGTTGACGAAATAATTTTTCAGGTTGATATAATAATCGGAGAGGCATGGCCGTTTTAGTTCCACAAAATCAAAAAGCGCCTATGCATAATTTTACTCCTGATTCATTATTTGACGCAAACAGATCTAAGGCTAATCGTAGCTTTTCATCGAATAAGACTGCAAAATTGAAGAGCCCAAAGGCATCGACCATCAACAATATCTTAGCTTTCTCTAAAGCGCTTGAAGTTCAGAATAGCAAGCGCACCATGGTGGAAGTTGTGCTCAACTAGTTTTCGTCAAGCAAATATTCAAGCGACATAGATTTCTGTGTCGCTTTTTTTATTTTCGAACTATGAACGTTATTGTCAAATTGCTTTTAAACGCCTTGCTGGTTTTTGCCCTTTCGTGGGCTCTCCCAGGGGTTGAGGTAGGAGGCTTTTGGACTGCACTTGTTGTCGCAGTCATCCTTGGGTTTCTCAATATTTTTGTGAAGCCACTACTCATCATCATCACCATTCCCGTGACCATACTTTCGCTTGGACTTTTTCTGCTAGTCATCAATGCTTTGGTTATCCAGATGGCTGCCTGGATAGTCGATGATTTCTATGTTTCTAGTTTTTGGGTGGCGCTGCTCTTCAGCTTGATTTTGAGTGTGATGAATGCGGCATTTGAGAAAAGTGCGAAGGGTGAGAGGGATAAGCGGTAAAGGCTCACTCGAGATTTCCTCATATTTTTAGTCAGCCTTAATCTTTAAGTTGTGCTATTGAAGAAGAAATCAGATTTGTTAATTCTGGTAGGTTTTGTAATACTCTTACTTGGAGCTGCAGGCGATTCCTCGACACGGATTATACCAGGATGGGTCAAGGTCTCTATCGGTTTGTTATGTATTGTTGTTGGCTTGTTAATGAGGAAAAATGAAAAAAATTAACGGTGTCGTTCTTCTCGGAGTCGTGGTGATTCTCTGCAGCAAATTATTTACGAGTATTAGCTTAGTGCTTCCGTTTATAGTCGTTGCGGTGGGTCTGGCTATTGCTTTGTATGGAGTTTTCTTTTACAGAAAGGATGAACGATAGAAAGAGCTAAGCTCTGAACAGTCTTTTGTGAAATGCAAGAGCTCAGCAAGATTTCGTTCCAGTTTTGATTAAGAACGAGCAGGGCTCTTAAGGCAAAGGTCATGCACAAGTAAAACTCAGTTGCCAACCAAATCAGTTCACCAACACATTCGCCGCCCAGGTGGCCATCAATAAGTCAGGCTTTGTTTTCGCTTTGTAACCCATGCTCTGAGCGTATCCTACTGCCGCCTGGAATACTTTGTTTGAAGGGAATTCTGGATCAGAATTGAGATCGAGATCGATTTGCTCAATCGGTAGTCCACATTCAAATTTGAGGTAACCGGCCACGTCAATACTTCGCTGAAGTTCACCCCAAAGCCTCGTCCACATGTCCTTCACGAGAGGGGTTGACTCTCTATGGTAGATTACATGAGCACCATTGTTTTCAAATCTAAAAACTACCGTCGTCGCGTAAAGGGTTTTGCTGGAGTAATTCTGACTATCGCTTCCCACATAAATCTTTACATGAGGATAATCATTTACCATTTTCTTTGCGTATTCAGCAAGCTCCACTCTTGCGTGGCTTCCCATCTTCTTAAATATTCTCTCCATCACGTTTTTGCTTTCAAGATACGGGCATGCGCACCTTAATCTTCGATAGCTATTAAACAATTATCCACATTAACAGTTTTCTTTCCATTCAAAACTCAAACCATGCAGAAGCTTATCATTATTCTAGTTCTTTTTTTCACGATTGAGCTTTCAGCCCAAAACAACAACGATATGAACATTTACGACTTTAGCGTTCCAGCACTCGAGGACGGTACGATCAATTTTCAAGATTATAAAGACAAGAAGATTCTTATCGTAAATACCGCCTCTGAATGCGGTTACACTCCTCAGTACAAACAGCTCGAAGAATTGTACAAGGAAATGGGCGACAAGGTGGTGGTGATTGGATTTCCTGCCAACAATTTTGGAAGACAAGAACCTGGATCGAATGAGCAAATCGCAGCTTTTTGTGAAAGGAATTATGGAGTGACCTTTCCGATGGCGGCAAAGGTAAGTGTGAAGGGAGAAGACCAGCACGAGTTATTCGCTTGGTTGACTTCTGCCGAAAATCCTGATTTCAAAGGCGACATTAACTGGAACTTCGAGAAATTTCTCATCGATGAGAATGGAGAATTGATCCATAGATTTCGCTCAGGTGCCTCACCGATGGATGAGGCTATCCTGTCGGCTCTCGAAGACTAATTCAAAAATGTACTTTTGAACGCTCTCAAAGCGTTCATGAATTCTAGACTATTTAAATCTGACAAGTTTTACTACGGCCTATTCGTGGTAATGTTGATCCCAGCGTTGCTGATTAATCTGGGAGTCCACCATATTTTTATTCATACAGATGAAAGCTTGAGAGCGCTCATTGCGCTGGAGATGCTTCTCAATAAGGAGTTTATTGCGCCNACAGTCAACGGACTCTATTATTTCAATAANCCACCTCTCTATAACTGGATAATTGCGGCGTCGTTTAAGCTTTTTGGAGAAGCATCGCTTTTTGCGCTCCGATTTCCCGTGTTTTTGGCCATCTTGCTGTATGGAGTTCTAATTGTCAAATTCATTGGTAAGGCATCTTCAAATAGGATGGGTTGGTTTGTAGCAATTGCCACCATCACCTGCGGTCGCATTCTCTTTTATGACAGTTTTTTGGGGTTGATAGACATCGCATTTTCGACCCTAATCTTCACCAATTTTATGCTCTTCTACCATTTGGGTAAAAAAGAAAAGTATTTTGCTCTCTTTGCGACCACATATTTTTTAAGTGCTTTAGCTTATCTGATGAAGGGGCTTCCTCCAATTGTATTTCAGGGACTTACCATTATTGCAATGGCACTTTTCAAAAAGAATTGGAAAATTCTATTTCACCCTTCTCATTTTCTTGGGGCGCTATTTTTTGTCGTTCCTGTAGCAGGATATTATTTGGCATATTTACAAGTCAATCCCAAACCGCTTGGTGAGCTATTCTCAACATTGTGGAGTGAATCGAGCAAGAGAACGGTTACCGATCATGGTATAGTCGATTCATTAAAAGCCCTTTATCAGTTTCCCTTAGAGAACCTTTATCATTTCGCTCCTTGGACCGTTCTTATTGTTTTTCTGTTTCGAAAGGGTGCATTTAAGGAATTATGGAATGAGGAATTCTCCCGTTTTTTAGCTCTAGTTTTTGGGTTGAATATCGTCGTTTACTGGACATCGCCGGGAGTTCATCCTAGATACCTTTTTATGTTTTTGCCGCTGCTTTTCTTTATGCTCTTTCAACTAGCAGCAAAGGGGAATCAAAAGCTACTCAAAGGTATACAGATGCTTCTACTTGGCATTATGGCGATAGGCTCTTTTGGGCCATTTATCATGATGTCTCCAGCCCTAGAGTTGGGTGTACACAATGATGTTTTGAAACTCGTTGGTCTTGGATTGGCAATGGGCCTATTAACTATACTGTTTTACAAGCAGAGACAAAGGCGATGGATTATCCTCGGTATTTTCTTGCTGACGGTCAGGCTAGCGTTCAATTGGTTCATTCTTCCTTTTAGAAACACAGATGGAATGGAGTACACCAAAGCCGCAGCCGAGGTAGTGGAAATAACCAAGGATGGGAATCTTTTTATTGTAGGAGGGAATCATCTTTCAAGGGGTTCTTCCTTCTTGATAGAAAGAGAACGAGGAGAAGTTTTGAATGTGCGCGATACCGTCAATGCTGGAGATTATTATATTTCCATTGATCAATTTATTCTTCACAACTCAACGGAGCTTTATCGATTTAGAACAAAGAGTACAGACCGTGAAATGGTTTTGAGCAAGAAGAATTGATTCATCTAATCAACTCGGTCAAAAGATTGTTATAAGTTTGGAGACGAATCTATGTCACCCGTAGAAAAGCAAATATTGTCCCTTTTTGACGCTGGAGATGTCAAAGCCATGGACTTGCTTTACGATCATTATTCTGATGCTTTATACGGTGTGGTATTGAGAAAGGTAGGCGATGAGGCCGCTGCCTCAGACATTCTTCAAGAATCATTTGTCAAGATTTGGAAGAGATCCAAACAGTATGATTCATCAAAAGGACGGCTTTTTACTTGGCTGGTAAGGATCGTTAAAAATAGAGCGATTGACCACTTACGGGCATCAAATAGGAAAATGGAAATCCAATCTGAGTTGAGAGTCGTTAGTAAGGAAAATACTACTCAAGCTGTAAATCCTATGGTGGAGCACGATTTGAATATTTTACTTTCGAAGCTTGATCAAAATCATCGACAATTAATTGAGCACTCGTACATTTTGGGATACAGCCATCTAGAAATTGCTGAGAAGTTTGATTTGCCAATAGGTACGGTGAAAACGAGGATAAGGAAGGGTATGATAGAATTAAGGTCTTTATTTGGAAATGGACGTTAGAGAGTATATCGAGTCGGGAATATTGGAGCAATACGTTCTTTGTGAGGCGAGCGATCAGGAGCGTAGAGAGGTAGATTGTTTATCGAAAATTTATCCTGAAATTAAAGCGGCTCTTTCGCAGTGCGAAGAAGACTTTGAGTCTTTATCTCGTAAGAATGCAGTAGCTCCGCCGAGAGATCTTAAAAGCACTATCATGGCTGAACTACAAAAGCACTCTCCAGAAGCTCAAAAAGAACCTAGTGCCACTCTTTTAGCTGAGAAAAGCAACAACATTCCCAAAAAATCCACTTGGCCGGTAATTTGGGCTGCGGCTGCTTCTTTGTCCCTGATCATCGCTTTCTGGCAATATCTGCAGATGGAAAAAATGCAGGTGGCTCTTGAAGAGTTTGAAGAGGGAAGAGATCAATTGCTGGCAAACAACGAATACCTCCGCGGCGAAGTTGAATTTTTGACCGAAGACGTTCAGCAAACCTTCGACCCGACTTATGCTAAGATTGTTCTCGACCCAACAGAAGGAAGAGAAGGAGTGAGTATTTCTATGATTTGGCAACCAGAAACGGGAAAGGTGAAAATTAATTTGGCGCCCTTACCGGAGTTACCAGAAGACAGACAATACCAACTCTGGGTTTGGAAAGAGGGGGTCCCCAAGGATATGGGGATTCTACCAAAAGAATTTTCCGATGTGTATCTTTCCGATAAGCTTGCCGCAGAGGGCGATGCTTTTGCGATAACCATTGAACCACTAGGAGGTCTTCCCGATCCCAGTCTGGATCAGATCGCCTTCTATGGAAAAGTGTAAGTGTCTGTTCGTGTCAAATCGCGAAAAAGCTGCTTACCCTGAAATTTTTTTCATTTAAATTACCAGAACTTTGCCAGACACATTCCTAGTGGAATGTGATCTCATGGCCTACGAAATCATATTCTAATAAAACCTGACTAGACGATTATACAATATAGGTGTCACTAAAAAAGGTTATGTTGGATTTAGAGGTATACATAGAGGTTGTGGATTTACTTACCGCTATATCTCTTTTCCATGGCGATTCATAGAATTTACCCGAACGCACTTTTTTACCCATCAAACCGAAAGCGCATCCTATGTTCATCGAGGTGCTGACTTATCGAGTTTCCAAGGAATTACAGTTTTGGCGATTCAGCACTAAGAGCGCGAGGATGCTAGTTATTCAGCAATGAAAACTTCAACTATTATGCATCAGAGACCATTCTCTTCAAAAACTATAAGAGTCTATAGAATCTTGCGCAGATTGAGTTGCGCATTTGAATATGTAGTTTTCATCAAGATTCTATTTTCCGCTACTTTGACAATCACGTGAATCTTTTTCTTTGAATTATCCTTACCAAGTAATTCAAACTTGTTTGGCTTGATCCATTTGATGGCTGCGGTGCTAATTGTTCTTCCAGCTTGATAAACCTTTAGGGAATCTTGACTGAATTCCCAGACGGGAATCTTGCTATTATTCGCGTCCAATTCTGTGAACGCGGTTGTCATGCCACTTTGAGATACTTCATCAGATTGTGTTAGAGATGACCAATCCATGGTCCATTTGCCATAAAATTCTTGTGCCCTACAATGAAAGGACACCGTTATCGATAGCAGAACGATAACTCGTTTAAAATGCCTATACATGCGCTTTTTTTCTGTTTCTCAGAGAACAATATAGATGCTTTGAATCTGATTTTGCTGGTAATTAGACGAAATGTTATTCCTCAACGACAAGTATCCGTTCGTATCTAACGAAGTTTGGTTTTGTTGACCAGAAATTAATTGATTTGGAGAAGTGACAACAGAATTCAAACTAAATTTAACTTTGATTCGCCCTTTACTTTGGAGTAAGGACTATCTTCGCGCCCATGTTAAAAAGAGGGCGCATTTTACGGGGTTTTCTTGCCCTTTTCTTAGCTGTAATTTCCATAGAATCCTCAAGTCAAGAATCGGTTCGTGCATACCCGTCTACGGGAGAGATTGATTTAGATGGTAAGTTGGAAGAAGATGCTTGGCATAAAGCGCAGAGGGTAGATCAATTCACGCAGAGGGAACTTTTGTTGGGCGAACCTGCCACAGAGAGAACAGAAGTTGCCGTGCTTTATGATGATGAAAATCTCTACATAGGAGTTTGGGCCTATGATTCAGAGCCAAGTAAAATCGTTGCCAAGGAGTTACGTCGTGATTTTGACTTTGACCTTGATGATAACTTTATAGTAATCATCGATACATATCTCGATAAAAGAAATGGGTTTATGTTCGTGACAAATCCAAATGCAGCAAGAGCAGATTTGCAAGTATTTAATAATGGAGGATCGCGAAATGAGTTTTGGAACGGTGTCTGGGATGTGAAAACTACGCGAACCATGGAGGGGTGGTTTGCAGAATTCAAGATTCCATTTTACGCTTTGAAATATAGACCGGACCAAAACGAGCAGGTTTGGGGTATTAACTTTGAAAGAAATATTCGCCGAAAGAGGGAGCAAGTGCGTTGGAAAGGCTGGGGAAGGAATTTCCAAATAACGGATGTCAATCAGGCAGGTCAACTCAGGGGACTAAAAGAACTTAGGAATGAAAGATTCGTTGAAGTAAAACCATACGCTATTGGCGGCGCGGAGTCGGTTGATGGGGAAGAAGATGGTGTGCTGAATGCTGGAGGTGATATCAACGCACTGCTTTCTCCCACTTATAGACTCAACCTAACATTCAACACGGATTTCGCTCAGGTGGAGGCCGACCGACAACAAATTAATCTCACTCGATTTCCGCTGTTTTTCCCTGAATTAAGGGAGTTTTTCCTAGAAGGGAATGATTTTTTTGATTTTGGTTTCGGGGGTAATAGAATAATTCCCTTCTATACCCGAAAAATTGGATTGAATGAGGATCTAGAAACCGTCCCCATTATTGCTGGCGCAAGACTTTTAGGTAAGGAGCAAAACAGTACGTTGGGTTTAATGAGTATCCAAACCGCCTCAGAAGGTGATACCCCGTCAACAAACTACACTACGGGAAGTTGGCGACAAGATGTCGGCGAACAAAGTGTAATTGGAGCCATGTCGGTGAACAAAATTGCAGAGGGGAGATGGCATACAACTACGGGGATCAATGGAAGATACAGTACTGCGAAGTTTTTGGGAGATAAGAACTTAAATTTGGGAGGAGCGGCTATTCAGACATACAATACCGACGATGGTTATGATAGTATGGCGTGGGCATACAGAGTATTCGGGCAATATCGGAATGATAAGCTCAATATTTTTACCAGCGTTCAACGGAGTCCCAAGCCATTTGAACCAGAAGTAGGTCTTGAGAGAAGAACAAATTTTAGAGAATACTTTGGGACCATTGGGATAAAACCCCGCCCTAAGAATGGGCTTAATTGGATTCGTCAGTTTGATTTTTCGCCAGGTCAGCTTACTTATACGGTCTATGACGATAGCGGCGAGCTGCAGTCTTTTGAGTATCAAGTGAGATTTTTGGCATTTGACACGAGAAAAGGGGAGAATATATCCCTGAATTATTCCCGACGAGCCGAAGGCTTGATTGACGAGTTCAATATATTTTCGGACGTTGTCATCCCACGAGGTACCTATTGGTGGGATTCGTGGTTTGTGCGTTTTTCCACCTTTACCAGTAGAGAGATCAGTGTGGATACCCGATTTCGATTTGGTGAATTTTTTACCGGAAAAAGGTTTCAAAATGAGTCTCAGGTTTTATGGAGAGCGAGCAAAAATTTTAACATCAACCTACGTTATGAGAAGAATATAATTGACTTGCCAAATGGCAGCTTTGAGACGGATCTCATAGGCTCGAGAATTGAATACGCTATTACGCCAAATATTTTTGGCGCCCTCCTGAATCAGTGGAATACTGCTAATGACGAACTTAATATGAACTTTAGACTTCAGGTAATTCCAAAAATTGGAACAGATTTCTTTTTAATTATAAATCAAATCTACGAAACCGGATCGGGAAAAATAGATCCCGAAAGAGGTACCATTTTGGCAAAGCTCATTTGGAGATTTGTTCTTTAAATCGTTCCGCTCTAATTGGTGTAGATCAAATTGAATTACATTTGAGTACAATTCATTTTTATGAAAACTCTTCTTTCTATTTTTTCGATATCTCTTTCTCTACTGGTCTTTTCTCAAATCGAGGAAGAGTGGACTTTTGAAGTAGATTCGATATCGGTCTCGGGAACTCTCTTGACTCCATCGAAAGATTTTAGAGGTCCTGTGGTGCTATTCTTCTCGGGGTCGGGGGTTACTGATAGAAATGGGAATACAGGTGCTCAGTTTCAGAACAATTCTCTTAAAATGTTGGCTGAAGCATTGGTAGATGAGGGGCTAGCCAGTTTTAGGTTTGACAAGAGAAGCATTCCGTTAATTGCTGCGGGAAGGGTAAGTTCCGATATGAGTTTTGACTACTTCGTTGATGACGGAATCACTTGGCTCACCAGATTGAAATCTGATGGTCGCTTTGATACCTTTTTTGTGCTGGGACACAGCCAAGGTTCTACGGTTGGAGCCTTGGTGGCAAGAGACAGTTCTATCTCAAAATTTATTTCTGTCGCAGGGCCAGCGAGACCAGCTGATGAAGTCATTTATAGCCAACTTGAGGCCCAGTCTCCACTCTTAGCCTCCCTTGCCAAGCCTAAACTAGATTCCATAAAAGCAGGTTACCAAGTGGCGGAGGCGAATGCACCCTTGCATTCGCTTTTCAAAAAGGAGAATCAACCTTTTATGAGTTCATGGTTTAACTACGATCCCAAGGAAATAATGACAGGACTGAACAAACCAGTTTTGATTGTGAACGGCACTACAGATTTTCAAGTGTCTGTGATAGAGGCAGAAGCCTTAAATGCCAGCGTTGGAGGCAGTAATCTGTTAATTATTGAAGGAATGAATCACGTTCTCAAAGATGCCCCGAAAGATCGAATGCTAAACATGGCTGCTTATAGTGATCCAAATAGGGCGCTTAGTGATGGCTTAGTTGACGGAATTGTAAATTTCTTAGCGGAGAAATAGACAAATCTCCTATCGGATGAAATAAATAATAAAAAAAGCCTGCTGGTATTAAATAGCAGGCTTTTTAGAAAAGGAAATTTATGACTTAAACAACTTTTACATTGACTGCATTCAAACCTTTTTTGCCCTCTTTAAGGTCAAACTCAACGGCATCACCTTCGCGGATTTCGTCGATCAATCCTGAAACGTGAACGAAGTGTTCTTTTTTACTGTCGTCTTCAATGATAAATCCAAATCCTTTGGTTTCGTTGAAAAACTTAACTGTTCCTTTATTCATTGTACTATTAAATTAAGGCGACAAAGGTAGTACAATATCTATCTGGCGCTAATTATTAGCTCAAATAATTGCTCCTGAGGATCAAGGCGGTAGGAAAATAGCTCAGATCTTTGAAATCCCCTGATTTTCAAACCCAATTATAAGAGCTCCACGAGCAAAAGCCTAAGACCATTACTCTGCTGGAGCCAGATCTTGGGCTTAAAATTTTTGAATAATTTGCTTGAAATGTACTCGATTGTAGAGTTAAGCTATTTCAGAACCACTTTTTGGTTGATTCTCAGTCGTTTTTTTTCGTCTCTCACCGTTACTAGGTAAATTCCTTTTTCAAGATGAGAGAGATCAACCTTCGTTTTACCATTCGCTCCACTCGTTTCGAAAACCATTCTTCCAGTCCCGTCGAAGATTCGAACTTTGTCCATCTCGGTAAGCTCTGAAAGAAAGAAGATCCCTTCAGTAGGATTTGGATGCAACAATTCGCCCTTATAAATCTCGTCTAGAATGGAAGAGGTAGATGGTTCTTGTTTCAGGTCCAACTTATTTTCCTGAGCTGAAAGAATACAGCACTGAAACAAAAAGATGAATATTACCGCACGACGAGTCATAGCTAGGCTTGGAATGAGCAATTCAAATATAGCGAGATATTGAACTCAAAATCAAAAGCTAATTTAATTAATGATAAACTTTAGCAAGTTCATAAGTGCATCTCTCCATACTGGATCAAACTTGCAGTAATGTGTTCAAAATCCTTGAATCAGTTAATCTAGAGGTTTGTTTGCATCATAAGTAGTTTTGTAAAACTAAGTTCAGTCAGGCTTTTTTGTTGTGAAACTTGTGTGTCGGACCTAGCCCAATCGAAGCTGAGAGGGTTTTGAACTTCTCTTTGTTATGGCTTCCGCTCATAGCGCTTGGAAGAATTGTATTGAACTTGGCTGTTGTTGACCTTGAAGCGGATAGCTGGCTCAACTCGGGCCAAAAGCAATTCACTTAGACTTAACTCAATTCCTAAAGAGGTAGGTGCGCTTAAGGTGAAAGAGGTGTTATTTGATCGATATGTCTAAGTGTCGACCATTGCTCCATTTTTCATTGGGCCTAACCTTCCTTTCGTTCTTATAAAATGCGGGCTTAATCCCTAGCGAAGCTAGAATTCATCTCTTTGTTCTTCCTCATAAAGGATGCGTCCTAGAGCATCAAAATGATCACAAGAAGTGATTAATGTCGTTCGATCAAAATTATCAGTTAACTCAAAAAACTGGTTCAATTAGGAACAATCTGTCTCCAAATATTAAATCGGTATTTTCACTTTGGAAGTTATCCATGATAAAACTATTCTTCCTTGTAAAGAGAAACTTAAATTCTTGTTTATTTCAGTAGTCACCCATACTTAAGAGCCCAAATTTGAGCCAGAATATTTCTTAAGCTCGTCAGCTAAGTCTATATGGGTTTATGAAACTCATATCGGTAGAAATTCTAATTCCAATTTCTGATTCCCCCGCATCTTACCTGTAAGTTTTGGCGATGGCAAGTGTGAGTCGTTCAAAAAGGGTTTCACCGAAGTATCTCCGATTGAGTTTGTAGCAAAATTCATGGAGATTGTTCTGCAAGTATTTTCCTTTAATCTTGTGAGAGATACCCAAAAGGGTTCTTTTAGCGTTGCTGATGGCAACATGTACCCATTGCAGATTGGTTTTGGTGGTGTTCTTGTCAGATACCTCGTTGATGTGCGTTTCTATATGCTTTCCGATGTCGATATAGCTATTACTCTCATCGGTATAGACTATAATTTAAAATGATTGTCCGCATGTCTACCCAAGATAGTTCCATCTGAATGAGACATCGGCTGTCAAAGCTTTGTCCATTAGGTTGTTAAAGTAAAGTCTGTTCAATTTGTATCAGAATTCGTTGAGATAGTTTTCTAAGAAGTCTTCGTCTATGCAGTGATAGGTTCCAGTAGGACGCGCTTCGCGTTGGATATCGCGATGTGAACCCGTGGAAGTAGCATGTCAGCTTGTTTGGCATCCACTAGCTCTTGCTTATGGTCTTTCACTATTTCCTTCACTTTGGTATAGATCCTTTCACCATCACTGATCAGTTCAGAGCCAGGGTCCATTGAGTCCTTCACTAGGCTCTCAACCGACGATGAATCTATCTTCTTCAGCACCTTCATTTCCAAGTACCCGCATCTCCTTCTGGGCCGCCCTTTGTTCTTCTTTGATGGTTCATCTACTATCTCTTTGCTCTCGGCCATCACCGATACACAGGTCTTCATTTATCTCCACTGCACCTGAAAGCTGGTACTCATCCTCTCTCAATTCCATCACTGCTCTGATCTTGTGCATCATGGCCCATACTGGTTCATAGCGCTTTTTGCCTAGCTGTCGCTGCATCTCCTTGGCCGATCTGTCCTTCTTCATGCTCGTCATAAGGTGTATCGCTCTGAACCAATCCAGATAGCTCAGCTTGCTGCCCTGCATCACTGTGCCGCTGCGCGAGGTCGTCCTGAATCCAGAGCTCTTACATTTATATTGTTCCTTATTAGATTTCCAATAGTGTTCATGGCCTTTACACTTCTTACAAACGACTGCTTGGTCATCTCTATAGGCTTTCCATACCGCCTTGCAACTAGCTTCATCCTTGTACTTGTCAGTGAACTCGTACATTGTCATATCTCTCGTTTTCAAGTGAATGACAAAAAACACCTAATACTCCGTAACCAATTTACGCAGGTATCTTAACGGACAATCATTTTAAATAAATAATTCTCTTGAGCTAAAAGAGCATTTGTGCTTAGAAGAAACAAGGTTATAATGAAGGGAAAATAAATCTTATTTCTCCTTCTCATTCTGCTATATGGCTACTTTTGGGGCAGAATCAGTTTATACAAACAATGATAATGGGCGACCATCAAATGTTGACTTTGCGCTGAGCTAATATATTGTATTTGGTTTTACGACACCGCAAAGTCGAAAACAAATATCTGATGGTTTTGCTAAATAGTATTGGATATCAATCATCGCAGTAACTCTATCTACTGTCTACATCTACAAACTTCAGTTTAATCTTTAGGTTTAGTGGCCTCAAGGAACAGCGAGCGTTTTTTGTACTGAGTTCCGTCATCGTTACTATCCAAACCATATTGATTCCAATGTCTTATTTCAGAATTGTCGAAATCAAATTTTTTCACATTGACAAAACCTGTTTTGCGAAGTAATAATTCCAAGCTAATTCTATCATACATCCAAAGATGAGTATGACCTCTTTTTTTTGCATTCCCAAAAAACAGATTCTCAATTAAACGTCTAAAGGTTGCTTGACGCGCAGTTCCAGTAGATTCCTCTTGTAAGCATTGGCCAATAATATTATCAATGAAATTATCGTGCTTTTCTAATTCGGCATATGATAAATGCTTTTGTCTATCGCAGAGTTCAATGTGATTAATCAATTCATGACATAAAATTTCCATATCTGGAATGACAATTCGTTGAATTCCTCCTTTTTTTAAAACTCGAAAAACTTCTTTTAGAAAGGGTAAAGCGTATTTTTTAGAAATATGCTCAAAAATATGTGAATGATAGACAACATCAACTGAATTTGACTCACAAGGAATTCCCTTTCTCAAATCATGTGCAATGATGTTGTCTGGTAAAGAATTGTAATAGGCTTTTCTTCCTGAATCGAACATCTTTGGTACTATCTTTCTCAAGATAATGTTTCGCCTGATCTTGTGATAAACTGACCAATCAATATTTTTAACGTGCGGAGAGCTACTGGTCTTGTTTCCACAGCCTAAATTTAGAATTTTCATACATCTGTTTGTCAAATAAGATCTCCATGAACAACTTTTGTTCCTAAGTCTTATTTTGCATGGAATAAGAGGGTTATAATCTATTGGATGCTGAAATTTTCCAAAAAATGGAGGGCGATTTTTATTTTTTGGAAGGTTGGCTGACCGGTATTTTCATAATTCACCCCAAAATAAGGACAGCGGGTTAAGTTAGATTATAATCACTTAAAATCAATCTCATGAGTAAAAACAAAAGAAGAAAATTCAGCAGTGCATTCAAGACGAAATTTGTTCTTGAATGCCTGAGTGAGCGCTATTTGATTTAAGAACTGTCTCGAAAGTATGAACTGCATCCCAATCAAATCTCTCAATGGGAAACACAGTTCCTTGTCAATGCGGAAGCAGTTTTTGAGAAAGGAAGCACTGATAAATGTAATGGTTGACCTTGCTAGGGCAGATTTGATTCAAATTTAAGTTGTTTTGTTGTTGATATGAGGGGTTTCGGGGGAGACTCATAACTTTTGGGATTTGTTGATTACTCATGCAGCTCCTCTGTAACGGTTCATGGGTTTGACTTTC
>JAKVAV010000031.1 GCA_022448105.1 Flavobacteriales bacterium
GTAATTATTACTATGGACGCTGATCTTCAGGATTCACCAGACGAGATTCCTGAGTTAACTCGAATGATCCGCGAAGAGGGTTTCGATCTGGTTTCTGGCTGGAAGAAGAAACGCTACGATCCAATAACGAAGACCGTTCCTACCAAACTCTATAATTGGGCTACCAGAAAAATGTCAGGGATTTACCTCCACGATTTTAATTGTGGACTAAAGTCATACAAGGCAAAAGTGGTTAAGAACGTTGAGCTCTATGGGGATATGCACCGCTATATTCCCGTTTTGGCAAAGCGCGCTGGATACACCAAAATAGGAGAGAAGGTGGTCGAACACCGAGCTCGAAAGTATGGCCATACAAAGTTTGGGATCTCGCGATTTATCAAAGGTCCGCTAGACCTACTTACAGTTAGTTTTGTCTCACGCTATGGCAAGCGCCCGATGCATCTATTTGGAACCTACGGCGCATTGATGTTTCTCATTGGTTTCAGTGTGTTCTTTTATCTAGGGGCATACAAGCTTTGGGCTATGTCTCAAGGAATTGTGGCGAAGAACATTGCTGATCGATCGATCTTTTATGTAGCGTTGACCACAATGATTATCGGAACTCAGCTTTTTATAGGGGGGTTCTTAGCAGAGCTAACGAGAAGTATTTCTCCGGATAGAAATCGCTATGTCGTTGAAGATAAAGTAGGGTTTAAGAAATAACACCCGAACCTACGAGCTCATCTCCATCATACCAAGCCACAAATTGACCGGCAGCAACGCCTCTCTGCGGGTTTTTGAAAATGATCTTTAGCTGTTTCTCTTCTTGAATAAGTTGCGCTTCTTCTAGAGGCTGACGATAACGGATGCGAGCCAGGTATTCCCGTGCTTTGCCAATCTCTAACTTCAAATCAGTTCTTACCCAATGAACCTCAGTATTCTCAACTGAAAGTCCTTGACGGTAAAGACCAGGATGGTTTTCGCCCTGTCCGGTGTAGATAAGGTTTTCATTCACATCAGTTCCCAAGACGAAAAGCGGGAGAGGAGTTCCTCCAACATTCAGTCCTCTTCGCTGCCCCACAGTGAAGTAATGGGCTCCACGATGTTGGCCTACGACCTTTCCCATACCACGTTCAAACTCGTGAGGCGCAACGAGCGTTTCAATATCGGCGTTTGCTTTATTTTGGGGTATAGCCTCAGCAGGAATCTCGATAATTTCTCCAGTTTTTGCCTCCAATTTTTGCTGCAAGAACTCGGGAAGTCTCACCTTGCCAATAAAGCATAGACCTTGCGAATCTTTCTTTTCCGCAGTAATCAAACCTTCTTCGGAAGCAATTTTGCGTACTTCTGATTTCTCTAACTCACCAATCGGAAAAAGAGCTTTGGAAAGTTGTTCCTGCGATACTTGGCAGAGAAAGTAGCTCTGGTCTTTATTGATGTCTTTACCAGCTAGCAGACGATAAACCTTTTCGCCATCTACTTCGATTTCGGACTTGCGGCAGTAGTGCCCGGTTGCCACATAGTCGGCGCCCAAGCTGAGGGCCGTTTCCAAGAAAACATCAAACTTGATCTCTCTGTTGCAAAGTACATCGGGATTTGGTGTTCTGCCTGCCTCATACTCGGCAAACATGTAGTCGACGATGCGCTCTTTGTACTGTTCGCTTAAGTCAATTACTTGAAAGGGTATGCCCAGAGACTGCGCTACAAGCATGGCATCATTACTGTCTTCAACCCAAGGACATTCATTGGCGATAATTACCGACTCGTCATGCCAATTCTTCATGAATAAGCCGACCACGTCATATCCTTGTTCTTTGAGTAGATAAGCTGCTACGCTTGAATCTACACCGCCCGAAAGCCCTACAACTACTCTTTTCATTGTCTTTGAAAGAAGGCGCAAAGATAAAGATTCCAAGTTCTTTAACTTATTAGTGGAGTTTATGCTGTTTATCAAATACTATCACGCTTTAGAGTTTTTTATGATTTCTAGATGATGAATAATCTCTAGCTTTCGTGGCTATAACCAGTACAACTCTTTTATGAAAATTTTATCGACCATCTTCAAGCCTGCTCTGTTTGTTTTCTTTTTGGTCATTTGCAGTGAAGTCTTCTCTCAAGAAGATAAATTCGTCATCACCGGAGAAAGACTCACCCTCCGCTCCGATGTTTTAGGCGAAGACCGTCGATTATGGATTCATGACCCATCTAATGGAAGTGAGAATGCCAAGCTCCCTGTGATCTATCTGCTAGACGGAGACTTCCATTTTTCATCGGTATCTGCTTTGGCAGATTATATGGCTTCAAATGGATTAAGCCCCTCAATGATTGTGGTAGGAATAGAGAATACAAACCGCACTAGGGATCTCACTCCAACCGAGGCAGATCCTGATCATCCTTATTCAAAGGACGGTCGTTTTGAGACCTCGGGTGGTGGAGCTGAGTTCATGAAGTTTTTGGAGACTGAGCTGTTTCCTTTTATTGAAGACAGCTATCCCACCGCGCCATATCGTATGTTTATAGGCCATTCATTTGGAGGTCTTACTGCGATGGACGCACTGCATCATTACTCCCATCTTTTTAATTCGTTTGTTTCAATTGATCCATCCCTTTGGTGGAGCAATCAATCCCTTTTGAATCAAATAAGGGATGAAAACAGGAAAGATCTTTACAAAGGAAAATCCATGTATCTGGGCATTGCAAATACAATTTCACCTGGAACAACGTTTCAATCAGCAATTGCTGATACTTCGTTACGAAGCGAGCACATGAGGGCAATCATCGAAATTGATGAATTTTTGAAATCGCACCCTGAGAATGGACTGAAGTTTGGAAGTAAGTACTATTCTGATGACGATCATGGCACGGTTCCATTGATCACTGAGTACGATGCCTTCCGTTTTATCTTTGACTTCTATAGATTTGATCGATCTGAGTTTGATGATAGTTCATTAGATAAGTATTTAGCTCACATCAGATTGGTTTCTAAAAATTTAGGATATCATGTGACACCCGATGAGTACATGATCAATGGTATGGCTTATCAGTATATGGAGCAAGAGAACTACGAATTGGCTAGAAAGGCTCTTGAGCTGAACATTAATAACTATCCCTCCAGCGGAAATGTGTACGATTCAATGGGGGATTATTACGTGGCAGTTGGAAATAAGGACGAGGCTATCAAAAGTTTTCAACAAGCTCTTGAAATAGAGGATGCTCCTCATTCAAGAGAAAAAATGGAATCATTGAAAGCGGAAAAGTAAATAAGATCTAACTCTCTTCCTTAAAATATACCTTATAGAACTTTCCGTTCTCATCCTCGTCGCGAGAGATAAGATTTGGATTTCCGTGAACGTAGATGTGGAAGTTCTTATCGAGCTTAATTACGCTGCGGAAGTTCTTGGTTGATTTCTTTACTGCTCTTGGTGAGATGTCGAATTCATCTTCGAAAACAATACCACGCTCATTGGCAAATTTTTCTCGATAATTATTGAACTCCTCAATAACTTCGGGTTGGCCAATTACTTCATTTCCGAAGTCTTGCATGCTAAAGTTTTCATTGGTTTTGAAGAACTTCATAGAGTTGGAAAGAAGCTCAGCTTCTTCCGATTTGGATACTTCAAATTCTCTGTTTAGCCCCTCCTTGATAAAGTGCTGAGCAAGGTCCAGTGCATTTTTGGTTTGGTGAAATTCATCTTTTCGCTCTTCAGCTTGTAGGAATTCATCCATCCAGTAGCGAGCCTCTTGGGAACCATTCGTATTATCCATGATCCCAACGATGTAGCCTTCGCTTTTTTCTAGGTTAAAAATGACGCAAGCCTTATCTAGTTTATTAATGTTTATCCCTTTTTCACCTTCCAAAACAAAATTTCCTTGGTGCCTTTTGGATCTTAAGTAGTCTTCTTTTATCTCTGACTTGAAAAGGCCTACGGCTTCTGTAGTCTGCCCTTCAATCAGGCAGTTATTGAAAAATACAACAAAAAATTCTCCTGATTTTATGTTTGGATGGTTGCTGCAATCGTAAAGAATATTTGTGAGTAAAACAGATTCTTCAAGCAAGCACTCCGGATCTTCAAAGATTCTGTTCGCACATTTATACACTTTGTTTTGGCTGAGATCTTCAATGTGGCTGAGTCGGAATAGATCTAGGTTTTTTCCGAATGCCTTGGAGAAATAAAAATTCAGCGAATCCTGGACCAGAGAGTTGGCTTGGAGCAAGTCTTTTGATGTAACAAACTCTTCGTCCTTGGCTTTGTTTCCGACCCAATGGACGGCAAGAGATTTAATTTCCATATTACCAAGTATATTCTATGTCAAGTATCAATTGGATAGAATCGGCATTAAACTCAAGCCTTTCTGGAAAATCATTTTGAGATACGTAGGGAGTAAAGAATATTACGCCCATTTCTTCTAGCTCATCATTTGGATCTCCATCGAAAAGGGTAAATGTGTGTATACTCTGAACCTCATTAATCACAATGGAAGGTTGGATTTCCCAAAAATAGGTTTCACCAAAATTTGCGTTGACGATGGGGAATAACGTGGAAAACAAAATATCGCCTTCCAACGCAATTTCTGGAATTAACTCTGGGCCACTATTGGCGTCCCACGGCTGTCCGTCATTTTTGTATTTCGGAAAACCTGAGATTCCTATTTTAACGATGTTAATGGTCGCTGGAGTCTGCTGGTTTTGGCAGAATTCACCAAAATAATTTGGTGCACATTCGCAATCGCCGTCTATACACGTTCCTCCATTTTGACATTCTGTGTCAAAGCACGGATCAAAATCTTCACAAAGTAGACCCGTAAATCCCGGCGGGCATTGACATTCGCCAGATAGACAAGTTCCCCCATTTTGACAGAGAAGCGAGTCACAAGGCTCTGCAATTTCACAATTGAAGCCTGTAAAGCCCAGAGGGCAATCACAGATTCCATCAACACACACGCCACCATTAAAGCAGGTGAGATCTTCGCACCTCGCCTCATCATCTTCTTGGCAAGCCAATAATATAAGGCCTGCGAGTATAGATATAAGTGTCAGGTTTCTCATGTTTCAAAAGTAGAAAAAGTGATGCTTAACTGTCAATTGCAGTGCCCAAATATTCGGGAATTAGGAAGATCATTACACACAGAACCTTAATTAGATTGATATTTAGTTTAATAGCATGCTACTGATTATTATTTCATCGATTCTGCATTTGAGTTTACTATTTACTCTGTGATTGTTTAAATCAGAGGGCAACCCTCAAAAATATGTAAGCGTTATGCCTGTAGATTCGAATTGTTTTTGGTTAATAGTTCAAATCATTATATCTTTTAAGTGGTATGGTTAACCACGTGAATTTTGTTGTTCACAATCTTAAAGACAAGAGTCCCATCTTTTGATGGGACTTTTATTTTCTTAGATTCACCCGAATCCTGGTGAAAGCTATTCTTTTAAGAAATAAATTAAAATCGGTTTGAAACGATCCATTCAACAAATTTTGTGGTCAGTCATTGGTTTCTTCCTTTTGGCTTGTCAAGCCGAGAAATCTTCTTCGAAAGAAGAAATTCTGAGCCAATCAATGTCTCTGGATATCAATCAAATAAGACAGTTAGGAGTGCTGCGGGCAATGACGACATACAGCGCTACGAGTTATTTTCTTTATCGTGGCGAACCAATGGGCTATGAATACGAGCTCTTACAAAGATTTGCTGATCATCTTGAAGTAAATCTTGAAATTGTTGTGACTGAGGATATTGATTCCATGTTTTATTATTTGAATACTGGTAGAGTAGATCTTATTGCTCACGGCCTCACAATTACCAAGGAAAGAAAAGCGGAGGTGAGCTTTAGTGATTATTTGTATTTGGTGAATCAGGTACTGGTCCAGAGAAAGCCTGATAACTGGCGCAATATGAGCTGGACTGGCATCCAGAAGAATTTGATCAATGATCCGATCGAACTGATAGGGGACACCATAGCAGTACGGAGAGAGACGTCTTATTTTTCTAGGCTGCAACACTTATCCGAAGAAATTGGAGGAGAGATAATTATCGATACATTACCAGGTCATTTGTCTACTGATGAAATTATTCACTTGGTGGTTGACAAAGAATTGAATTACACCATCGCAGATAACAATATTGCAGCAATCAACGCATCGTATTACCCTGTTTTAGATATAAGTGTCCCCATTAGTTTTTCACAAAGGGTTGCTTGGGCGGTAAGTAAAGAGTCGGACTTACTGCTTGCTGAATTGAATGGCTGGATTCAAGAGATGAAAGGAAAGAATGAATACTACGCCATTTACAATAAGTACTTCAAGAACAGGAAGGATTTCCGCCGAAGAGTGAAAAGCGAGTTTTACAGCCTGAATAATTCGAGTATAAGTGAATACGACCAACTCATTCAGAAGTATGCGGAAAAGATTGGGTGGGACTGGAGGCTTTTGTCAGCCCTTGTATATCAGGAATCTCGCTTTCAACCGGAGGCAACATCTTGGGCTGAAGCTAAAGGACTAATGCAACTCATGCCAGGTACCGCAAGAGATTTAGGTGTGGAAGATCGCGCTGATCCGGAACAGAGTCTTTATGGAGGAACCAAATATTTGAGACAGCTTTTTGATCATTTTCAATCAATCCCAGACACTCTGGAAAGAATGAAATTTGCAATGGCTTCATTCAATGCTGGTCTTGGTCATGTGGAGGATGCACGAAGATTAGCGAAAGCTAACGGTATAAACCCCTCTTTGTGGGATAATAATGTTGAAGAAGCAATACTCGAACTGAGTTTTGCCAGTGGATATAATCACCCCGTTGTCAAATATGGGTATGTTAGAGGAATAGAGCCCTATACTTATGTCGATCAAATAATGGAACGTTATGGCCATTACTTGCAATTCATCCAAAGAGACCCTGAGGATTTATTGGTTGCACCCAGATAATTTATTTCCATGTTGCTGACTCGAATTTTTCTCTTGTGCTATTGGTTGCTTGTTTGCCCTTCATGTTTCTGCTGCGAAGGCCATCTGGTCCAGACTGAAGATTCTTCAGATACAGGATTTGATAAATATTTGGGTCAAAGTCCTATCAAGACGGGAATTCAATGCAAATTCTACTCAAACGTACCCTATGGCGGTGAGCAACGAAATGTGTTTGACCTTTGGGTTCCTGCTACGGGTGATGCAAAAGCTCTGGTTATTTATATCCATGGAGGCGGCTTCACGGGGGGAGAGAAGACGGCTGCTTGGGATTCTCCATCCAAATTTGGAATTGGACCTTCGCAAATTAAGGAGTGCTTGATGAAAAACGTGGCCTTCGCATCCATTAACTATTCTCTATTGTCTGAGGAAGAAAATAGAGGTGTTCTTAAATGCTTGAACGATAGCAGAAGGGCTCTGCAATATCTAAGGTTTTACTCTAAAGATTTTGGGTTTAATGGTCAATATATCGGGCTTTCTGGAAGCTCTGCCGGAGCTGGGACTGCTCTTTGGTTAGCCTTTCATGATGATATGGCTGTTCATTCGAGTCATGACCCCATTTTGGAAGTAAGTACAAGAGTCACTGCCGTAGCTGTTCAGGAGACCCAATCCACATATGACATTTATCGATGGGTAGATGACGTTTTTCCAGAGGGAAAGTTTTCAATTGATAAAGCTAAAAAAACTACTCTGGGCAAAAGACTCCTCAAATTTTACGGAGCATCTGATTATACTCAATTAGAAAGTGAGGAATTCAAAGAATATCGTCGCGAAGTTGATATGTTGTTCATGATTAGCTCAGACGATCCGCCTTTGTATGTTTTGAGCAAGCGTGCATTTAATCCTGAAAAAGAGAATAAAGTGGGTAACCTTCTTCATTCGCCTTATCACGCGGTGGCGCTAAGAAAGATGTGTGAGGAGCAAAAAGTATACCATGAAGTTTATATAGCTGATGAGGATAAAAGTCTCTCTTTGAATCAAACAATACTCAGTTTTCTGTTAGATCAATTGCTCGCGTTTTGATGCCAGAGTTCTAGCGTAGTTCTTAATAGCTTTACCTATTATTGGAGCACTAATTTTTTTAAAAACGTGTTACCTGACGATAAGGTGCCATTTATAAGATATAAGCCCTTTGGCTGATTCCCAAGGTCTAGCTCTATTGTGTCTCCATAATTGCTCAATGTTTTTTCTAAGACTATTTGGCCGAGCTGATTTATTATTTGAATTTTCATTACCCCACCTTTAGACAGTCCACTAAGGAAAACACTCCTGTTTGCGGGGTTAGGGAAAAGATTGACATTTTCAGTGAGGCGCCTATCTTCTCTTGATGCTAGGGGCAAAATGTTTTCGGGGTTGAATCCAATAGCAACTGGAAGATGATCTGAAACAATGTCTTCATATCCATTAAAACCACCCGGAAAGAAATCGTCAATCTGTATGGTCTCAATTCTAGTCTCATCATCTTCTAGCACAGAGTAGAGTTCGTTACTGATCAATATGTGGTCTAAATGCGATGGCCAACTGGGAAAAGACCATTGGGATGCACTTCCTTCAGCAATTTCTTGGTCAGCAAATAAATACTCATTACTACTGTCGTAGAAAACTTGGAAAACATTGTTTTGGACATTATCTGTTAACAGATCGTTTAAATCTCCAAGCATAATTACATTATCATCCTGATGGGAGGTGTCCATATACTCTTTCAACAATTCTGAAGCGTAAGCCCTGCGGGTCTCCTCGTCCCAAAAATCCCCAGAATTCAAGAATCCATTTCCGCAGCATTTGAAATGGTTATTAATTATAACGAAATCGTGTTCCCCCATAAAAGTCAATTCCATTACCATAGGCCTCCTCGGAAAGGGATTGCCATAAATACCTGCTTCATAGATATTATATACAGCATTGACTTCCACGGATTGATTGTTATATAGATAACCTAAGCCAAGAAATTCGCTGTCTTGATAAAATCCATCATAGCCTTGCAGAAGGTCGATCAAATCTTGAAACCGTTCGGCATTATCAATTTCTTGAATCGCGATCACATCTAATTCTAGCTCCTCCACGAGCTCTACCATGTAGTCAATTGTGTTTTGGCCATCCTTAGGGAAAAACTCAATATTCCACGTCGCAACATCAAAATTTTCGAGAGTGCCAAATTCTAAGTTAATAAGATCCTCGGTTTGAGCACTGGTCGAAAGAAAGGCGATTAGAGAAACCGAGATTGCTGCTAGTCTTAAATCCATACTCATCAACACATTTTTTACAAAGATGTCTTCTTTGTGATGACATCAAAATAAAACGTTGCCAAATTTCCAATTAATAATTGTGTGAAGTTTGTGTTTCTATCTGGTGCAGACTGATTATTATTGGTTCGTGAAAACACCTAGTTGGAGGAAATTGCGTCTTATCTATCTTTTGTTTGGGCTACTGGCATTTATGATGGTGCTCGATTTTTTTGTAGACAAAGAAGTGGATTGTACGGTAACATCGGTAAAGCGAATTGTCCAATCACACAATAATGCGTCCGGTAATATTCACTTCACATATCTAATTGCTACAGACGAAGTTGAGTTCTATTCCTCCTCAAAATTTGCTCGGTCCATCTCTGCAGGGGAAAAGGTAAAGTTGAGAATCTCATTAATTTTTGGTGAGATAAATCAAGCAACAGTTCGGAATCTTTCAGAAACTTATTCTTTGAGATGGGCTACCGGAATAGGACTGCCTTTTGTTTGTATCGTAATCTTGGGTATTTCGATATGGCGGAAGGGGTCATTTGGATGGATCGCAATACTGGCACTGATAGGGAATTTATTTCTTATTTGCGGTTGAAAGCACCATCCAAAACAGATCATTTGTTTTGTGCCATATAATAATCAGGATCTGCCGAGAACTTCGATCCAAGTGTTTCTCATTTCTATGGCTTTATCCAATTAACTGTCGTGTCTATTTGTTCGGCTACCCCATAAAACCCGAAAGCTCTTCACGTCAGAAGAGCTTTCGGGGCTATGAAACAGAAAAACTATCTTGGAACACTGTAAGATAATTTAGAGTGAGACGATGAAAGAATGATTTCTCACAGCGCTATCTTCCAAGCATGGCGCGAATGTACATAATTGCTTTAAATCATAAACAAAGTGTAGACGTTTTTTTATGGAAGAATAGAAGGGTAGATTCAGCTTGACAATTACATTAAAACAATAAATGGACTAGCTCTTTTTATCAGTTCTAATTTCTTATCTGTTTATAGATCCATTTTCATTTTCAACCGAATAGATGGCTGTTTCAGCTTTTATGAATTTGTGAGCAGACTCTCTAGACTTGTTTAATTAGGTCACTTTTTATTGAATTTAGCTTGCTAGGAATCCAATATTATAGTCCAATGAAATTTCAAGTGAAGTGTCGTGAGGTACTTAAACCTTTGTTAACTCTGAGATTCTAATTTTACTTTGTTCCTCATTTCTGTTGACATGCATGTCGATGGTGTTTTGCGCTATTTACAGGGTGACGCTAATTGAAAAACGCTGATCCGGGAACAAATAATCTGCACTCACTGGACTTGACCGAAGATAAATTGAAAATGGACGCTGAAAGAAGTTTACGACGTTTCAATTACGCGAAGATCACTGCCAGAAGATGGGAGAGCTGTCGAAGATTGCGAGTTGAGCTAAACTGATTTCTTTATCACGGTATTTTAGTTTTGCAGTACTTTCACTCATTATAAAGACGCGACAAATAAATGTACCATCCGGAATCCATTAGGCTAAATAAAGCGATTAGTGATAGTGGTTATTGCTCGAGAAGAGAAGCTGATAAACTCATAGAAAAGGGAAGGGTTACCTTAAATGGTAAAGCCGTAAAACTGGGAGATCGAGCCATGCCTAGTGATGTGATTCATGTAGATGGACATCTTATTACTGGTAATGACAATTTGGTCTATATCATCCTAAATAAACCTGTTGGGATAACCTGTACAACAGATGTTCGTGTGAAGGGAAACGTGGTAGATTTTATCAATCATAGAGAAAGGATTTTTCACGTAGGACGACTTGATAAACCCAGTGAAGGTTTGCTACTCATGACCAATGATGGTGATATTGTCAATAAGATTTTGAGAGCTGGTAATCGACATGAAAAAGAGTATATCGTAAAAGTCACTAAGCCGATAACATCCGAGTTTATTGACCGTATGGGAAATGGTTTATACTTAAAAGAGCTCAAGACTAAAACAAAAAAATGCGTAGTCAAACGATTGAGTAAGTTCACCTTCAAGATCATCTTGGTTCAAGGATTAAATCGACAAATCAGGCGAATGTGTGAGTGCCTCGGTTACGAAGTGCACTCCCTGAAAAGGGTGAGAATAATGAATCTTAAACTAGGCGATTTATCAATTGGTACCTGGAGAGATTTGACACCTAAAGAACTTAGCGATTTGAAACGCTCAGTAAGCGATTCTCAAAACAGCTCTTATATTGATTCTATGAACTTATAAGGTCCAAATCAAGGTCGAATGATATTCTTTAAATCTTTTTTTGCAAGAGCAATTTCCCTTTGCCTTTCTTTTGCGCTTTTGTCGTGCAACCATAAAATGATGGGTCAGATTAGCACACAGCAAATCAAATTTGATGCTCGTCAGGATATAGAGAATCTTAGGGAGGGCGCTCTCTTGGTTAGATTACTTATGCGTACCGAAACCATCAATAGGTTGAAGAAATTGGGAAAAGAAGATGAAGCCTCGGCTATCGAAAGGGAGCAAATGAAAAGGAATTTGGAATATGCAGCTGCTTTCAAGAAAGGATATGATTTCTCAGCCTTATACTTCTTTAAAAGCGATGATTCTCAATTAATCAGGGATGGTAAATTGGATGAAATCATTTTTCTTAATGCAAATCTCGAACCAGATGAGACCATAAAGGTCAAAGAAAAGCACGTTTTTACAGCAGAATTTGGGAATATCAAGCAAAACAAGGACCGTGAACATTCAGGCTATATACTGGAAAAGGACAGCACTGGAGTTGTAAAGAAAAAAACCTACTACGGTCCACCAAATTTCGGTTTTCCCGCAATTGTTATAATGAATGATCAATTTAAGCAATTGGAGAAACCCTTTCCGTATTATATGCGATACTCGGACGGTTTTAGCTTTTACAGGCCAACGCCTTTAGGTGCAGTGAAGAAGTTAAATACAAAACTCTACCAAAACCTCTAGCGTTTTGAGGCTTTAGGCCGAAGCACTACTCTTTGATCCAAAGAAATTCTTGAATGGATTCATTTGGCTCCGGAAAAGGCGTGGAAGGACCAAAAAAGAAAGTGTTATACTCGGAGAAATCAGTAAGGCCACTTATGGGATTTATTCCAGTTGCACAGCGCACTTTCCACTGAAAATTACCGCCTCCTCCCAGCGAACCGGCATTTACAAAGTAGTTGCTAGGAGATGAGTTTACGACGGTGATTCTTCGAGGATCATTACCACCTAGTAATCCGCCTCTTATTTCACAACCAGCTGCCCCATTTGGTGGAGACCAAGTAAGGAGCACGCCATTTGGAAAGATCTGAGATGTAGGTTCAAAATCTATTTCTGTCAATCCCCAAGTATCTTCAGCTTCGGGGCCTCCCCAAATTAATGTTGCTAAGACCGGATTATCCACAAAAGGGTTCCTATTTCCCTGACGAGTTTGAGCAGTTTCATTCTTTTGTACTTCTACTTCTGAGACTGGGTCTTCAGCGTTCCACTGAAGAAAAATCAAAGGGACATTACTATCTGATGAAACAGTGGTGCCAAGTCCAGTAGATGTTGGTAAGCAGCGCGTTTGACTTACGCCCGAACCATTTCCATCGTATCGCAAATACATGTAGAGTATAATCCTGGCTACATCGCCTTTCCACTCATCGCCGGGATACCATCCATTACCCACCACCCCGGCATTTCCGCTACCACTGGTAAATGGCCTGTTGCTCCGGTCTGAATTGGTTTGTACATCACATGATCTTAGATTAAGAAAATCGGTGCCTGGGCCAGGATCATCGACCGTGAGAACTGGAGTGGCTAGAGATCTCGGAAAAACATGCTCGCGATTCCAGGTGCCTAAAGCTCCTCCATAATTGTTTATTCCCCGTTCACGATCGTTTTCGTCAGTTGTGTCAACACCGTCTTCCCACCCATATACCAATAAAACTTCATTGGGATTTTCAGGGTTTTGGTCACCATCTTGCAGAGCGTCCCAACAGTCGTAGCTCGATGATGTGTAGGGTATGAATGTGAAGTTTGAACTAATTTTAATGGCAAGTTCGTCTAGTAGATCTTCTCCTGTCAAGTCGAGATTTACATCATTGTAATAGCTGGGAATCTGAGCGAGTAAGGTCGCAGAAATCAGAAAGGAAAATATTCCCAGAAAAAATATTTTAATTAAAACTCTCGAGTAGCTCATCATTAGGTTCTTCAGCGGTGATTAATATCGATAGCAAAATGCATTTATATTCATGCCTGCACCGACCGACGCAAAAAGGAGAATATCGCCTGATTCCATTTTGTGTCCTTTCTTTCTTCCTCGATTTACCACATCGTATAGAGTAGGTACTGTCGCTACTGAGCTATTACCCCATTCATGAACGCTCATGGGTAAGACCTCGTTGTCATAGTCTCGCCGTCCATACAATCTGTACAGTCGGCTGATAACTGCTTCATCTAGCTTTTCGTTGGCTTGATGAATAAAGATTTTCTTCACATCGGAAATGTCAACCTTGGCCTTGTCAAGACACAGTTTCATGGCTGCAGGAACATATTTCAAAGCAAACTCATATACTTTTCTTCCTTTCATTTTCATAAATCGCACCCTTTCATCTGAATCTGGTTTGTAAGATTTTTCCATAAAAAGGTATTCCACTTCTTCTTCGGCGAAAGTGGCAGCGGCTGTACTCAAAATTCCCGAATCGTGTTCAGAATCCTTGTATTCAAGGACCGTAGCTCCAGCTCCGTCAGAAAAAAGCATACTGTCACGGTCATAAGTGTCAATTACTCTTGAGAGCGTTTCTGAGCCGACGACTAAAGCTCTTTTGGCCATTCCAGCTTTGAAGAAAGCTTCAGTTTGAATAACTCCTTGAACCCATCCTGGACATCCGAAAAGGATATCATAAGCGACACTGTTTGGGTTTTTTATGCCCAGCTTATTTTTTACTCGAGATGCAAGTGAAGGAACTGCTTCCGACTGAATCGTACTAGTCTTTACATCGCCAAAATTGTGAGCTACGATAATTTGATCAAGAGTTTCGGGGTCTATGCCAGAATCTTTAATTGCTCTTTCGGCAGCGAAGAATGCAAGATCAGATGTAACCATATTGTCATCTGCCCAACGTCTATTCCTTATACCGGTGATCTGTTGGAATTTCCTAGTAATCTCCTCTAGAGGCGTTTCAATAAGCTCAGAATCTGCAGTGTAAAATAGTCGCGAGTGGAAGTCCGAATTGGATAGAATTTGCTCTGGAACGAAGCTTCCTGATCCTATTATTGTGGTTCTTTTCATGAGTACGAGTAAACCACGAAGATGCGAATATTAAGCGCTCAACGCAAAACTAATTGGTTGCAGAATGCCATTGAAACCGATTTAATTCTAATCTATCCTTTCCTTGTAAAGATGTTTAATCTTCAGTTGAGCATTTTCTCGAATATAAAACACTTCACCATTGTATATTTTGACTTTTTTGGGAAATGGATGAGCAATTTTCATAGGCCTTTTTAGTGCGCCTGTTTCTGTATCAATTTCTCTAACGTAATGAACCCCCTCTCTTTCATGAATAGCGTATAACTTTTCATTTATCCTATCCTGTTCTATCTTTTGAAATTTTTCCTTGGGAAGCACAATTTGAAAAAAGGTAGAGTCTATTTTTTCTCCAGTCATGCTGTGTTTGTAGATCCATTGATTCATACAATCTGTGATGATCAGCGTTTTCCCTTGTTTAAAAGCTGGACTATAAGGAGGACGCAAGTCTCTCACCTCTCCTGAATTCTTAAAAGTATTCGAGACTGATCCTGTTCCTAAATCAGTCGATCGAATAAAGCTACCATAGTAGTATTCTGGAAATCCCTGCTTCATACTCAGTTCAGCTGCCAAAGTGCGCTGCTTATTGGTGAGCATCGAATAGTCAGCGTGGGTTTTTTGGAAGTAGGGTTTATTTTTGGTCACCCGAATAAGATGCGTAGTGTCTGAAAACGCAAAATTGACATAGTGATTAACTTGCGGAATCTCTTGAACTATTTTCACGAAGAAACCGGTCGAATCAAAAGCTACAGTCCAAGGAAGAACTTGGTTCAAGAAGTCCTTATACCGCATTGGTTGAGTCTTGATTTTATTGTTCACTTTGTCTACTAGGATGGCATAATCTACTCCTTCTAAAAACAACTCACCAAATGGACTACAACGAAACCTAAATGGATTATCAGGGATAATAATTCTATTGGTCATTTCACCTCGGTCAAACAAGGTGATGGCACAATTTTTCAGCTCCTGGTCTTCTTTTTCTCGATATACCTTTCTATTAAGATAACTCCCCACAACGAGCTGGTCACGTAAAAATTCATAATCAAATATGAACTCGAATCCAGGCTCATGCACTCCCACTGCTTCAGCCGAGATTTTTAATCCAGTCTTCTCGGGTAATGGAGTTAGGTAAAATTCAGTTCGATTAAAATTGGAGATGTCAGAAAAACCAATGGTGTATTCATGAAAACCAGAAGAAAATACCTTAATCTCATTACTCTGTTCAAATTCCAATTGGAACATTCCCCGGCCATCCGTATCTACGTTTCTATTTCCAATTTTTACATTTGCTTTGCTGATCGGAAGTTTTGTTTCCCCATCATATACGGTTCCAATTAACGTGTATTGGCCAAAACTCATCACTGTGTTGAGACAGAAGAAAATTGAGAAGAATCTAATCATCGTGTGTTGAGGTAAAGATAATTTTGAATTGTGAGAATTTTAATCTTCGTGGTAATTGCACTTTTTTCATGGACCAAATTTCATGCCCAGGTTAATGAAACTGATTATCCTTTACAAACTGATCGACCAGGACAAAGTATAAATGCCAATACCGTTGGAAACAAATTATTCCAGCTGCAATCGGGTTACAGCTACTCTGAAGAGGCGAGTGGCTTATATCTCATAGACGCCCATCTTTTTGACCTTCAGGCAAAAGTTGGAATTGTAGATAGATTGGAGGTTTCCGCTCTCTTTCAGGTTGCTTCCTTCGGTTCTGATTTTCAGAATACACAACAATTTCCTTTTCTTGAAGATGACAGCAGATCTACAGGTCTATCTCGGTTAAATATAGCGGTTCGCGGCACCTTGCTGGAAGGTAAAGGATTGAAACCCGCTATTGGGTTAGAAGCTACATACCTCATGGCTGGAGTACCAGGAGAAAACCTAGATGTCCCAGCTGGAAGATTTATTTTGTCCTTTCAGAACGAGCTCACAGATCGTATTTCATTTACTGGAAATGTCATTTATCTGACCACTGATTTTATGCAGTTCACTGCAAATTTATGCGGCTCTATCACAAGTGATCTGGGTGTTTTTGCAGAGTACTGGCCGATTTTTGCTGCAGCGTTTGAGACAAATCAAGAAATGATGAGGGTTGAATCTTTTTTGAACTCAGGAGCCTACTGGAAAATGAATAATGATTTACAATTCGACTTGGCTTTCGGTTTCAGCGTTGAGAACCAAGAGAGAATGATTGAAGATTTTAACCCATTTTATGTTCAGCTGGGAGTCACCAAAAGGTTCAATATCAAGAATTGACTCTAAGCTTCTTTTCGATTTGACCCATTCCCAAATCTGCCAATATTGCTAACAGTGCTGCGGGAATTGCTCCCTGAAGAATGATAGAATTATCATTTAAGGAAATCCCTGTGATGATCGATTCGCCCAAACCACCAGCTCCAATAAAAGCGGCGAGAGTCGCGGTGCCAATATTAATAACCAGAGCTGTGCGAATTCCTGCCATGATAATTGGAGCAGCAAGGGGCAATCTCACCTTAACTAAGATTTGCCAATCTGTCATTCCAAGGCACCGAGCCGCCTCGATAAGCAAAGGATCTGTTTGCGAAAGCCCAGAATTGGTGTTTCGGATGATGGGCAAAAGAGCGTACAAAAACAGAGCAATAACCGCTGGAAGAAAACCTATTCCGAAAAGCGGAATCATAAAACCTAGCAGGGCAAGACCAGGTACCGTTTGGATAATACCGGTTCCTGAAACGACCAATCCGGATACCCTTGGAAACTGCTGGATGTAAACACCTAGTGGCACAGCGATTAGAATGGCGAGGAGAGTTCCCAAAAAAGTAAGCCGGAGATGTGCTAGAGTTTGCTCAATAATAGGATGTGTTTTTTCCTTTTGCATTGCTGAAGCCGCTAAACCTTTACTTAACAAAAACTCAGAAGCTACTTCGGTCAATGATCTCTTCTCTACTTCAACTTCGTAGTTGAGCGCGATCATTTCTTCTTCGCTGATCTGAATTTTCGATAATGACTCTGGAATTTCTGGCTGAGATTCCATCAATTCTGCATTGATCAAAGGTAGAGCCAGGTATTCTGGAAAAAAGCCAAGATCGTCCTCCAAATATTTGAATCCAAATTCTGAGAGTTTCCCATCTGTGCTGTAGGCATCGGTTACATCTATCTCTACTTCGGCTAGCGCCTTGTAGGCCAAACCATGCTCAATCCCTTTTGGCTCAGAAAGATTGAGCTGATAAAACCGGTTGAGGTTGTTGAATCCATCACCTCGTTTGATGAATTCGTTTGAGAAGCCAAGCACCAAGTCATTGTGACCTCGTAGATCTGATATTTTATGGAGTCCTGAGTTTTCTCTAGTCACTAAAACGTAGGTGTTGTTAAAACCAAATGGACGCCCACAGCGAATTCCCAATTTTGATAGTTCTTCAAGGTAATTCGGTGCATCTCCATCCAAAATGGCCTCATTGATAGTCCCCGTATATTCAGGATAGATGTCGATCTCTCCAGATTTTAGTGCTTCAAAGGCAATTAAAGTGCCCCCCAATCCCAATCTCCTCTCTACTTCGAGATTTGTACTTGCTTCAATGGTTTGAGCAATTATTTCCGCGAGGAGTCTCGATTCTGAGAAATTCTTAGAGCCAACGACAACGCTCTGAGCAGAACAAAGGCTTGAAACGACAATAAATCCTAAGATCAAGACTCTAATCATGTTGCTCAATAAATCGTTTAACGAAATCTGTTTTAGGATTTGAGAGAATCTCTTCTTTGCTTCCTTGTTGCTCAATTTTGCCCCCATTTATAATCATGATTTCATCACCGAGTTTAAAGGCTTCTCTTATGTCGTGTGTTACAAAAACGGAAGTCTTGCCCAGCTCAGTTTTTAGTCGAATGACTTCGTCCTGAAGTTCTGATCGTGTAATCGGATCTAATGCGCTAAAGGGTTCATCGTACAGACATAACTCTGGGTTAGCGGCTAGTGCTCGAGCTATTCCTACTCTTTGGCTTTGACCACCGCTCAGTTGAGAAGGATATCTACTGGAATAATCATTGGGGTCTAGTCTCATCATTTCTAAGAGTTCTCTAACTCTCACATCAATTTTCTCTTGGGACCAACCTAAGAGATTTGGAACCACCGAGATGTTTTGAGCTACTGTGTAATGAGGAAATAGAGCAGGCTTTTGCAGTACGAACCCTATTTTTCGACGCATGACTGCACCATCATTGTAATCTAATGTGCTTCCCAAAACCGTCACTTCACCCACATCGGCTTTAATCAAACCATTGATGAGCTTAAGGATGGTGGACTTTCCGCTGCCTGAAGGTCCGATGATACAAACCATCTTTCCCTTGGAAACCTTAAAATCTATACTCCTTAAGATTAGACGTCCACCGTAGGATTTTGATATATGCTTTAAAGCGAGGATGCCCTAAAGATAAGTTCTCAGATGACAATCTTTCGCAAAGCTCAGGTTTATCGGCTGATGACGAACTTCTCAATCTCCACCTGATTTTTCGTAGTCAATCGGTAAAGATAAATGCCATTTGGCAAACTGCTTCCGTCGAAGTGAGCTCGGTATTCTAGCTTCTCAACTGCTTCCTGATGAAATAGCTGTTCGATCACTCGACCATTGAGGTCATATATTTCAAGGGTGACCATTCCTCCTTGGTCAATTTTGAATGTAACATCTGAATGGCCGGCGCTAGGGTTGGGAGAGGAGGTCAACGCAATACCAGAACTAATGGAGAACGGTTGCCACGAAGAAAATGGCCCCGCAATTAGCGGGCTTTGCGAGCATCCGCAGCGCACTCGCCACTCAAAATCTCCTGCTCCCAAAAGACCGAGGGGAACATTCAGAACATTTGCATTTTGACCACCAACTATTTGCGACCCTAAAATGCCAGGGCCTCCTTGCACTCTGGCTTGAACTTGGCAACCAATTTGCTGAGGAGTTGGCGTCCATGACAACGAAACAGCATTCTCTCCAACACTCGTGAATAAACTTGACTCGTCAACTGCGGGATAAGGGTTTTCACAAGAAATTGAACTTTCGCACGGTTCACACGAACCAAAGCAAACTGCGTCAAGTACGGTTTCTTCACCCGGCATTACTAAAACTCTATTGTTCCCTCCGAAGCCATCAGGAAGTCCGCAAGCTGATGGTACATCTTCTTCTCCGGCAAAACTGTTTCCGTTGAGGTATTTCCAAAGTAGAGTTTCACCATCAACTTGAGAAGTGGTAAAGCTGAATACACCGCCTCCGTCGCTATTCATTTGCGTGGGTGTAAATCCATTGAATGAACCAGCAATGTAGATTCCAGATGGGCTAATCGAACCCAATTCAGACGCATCTACTCTGAATGTAATGTCATTGATGTTAGATGGGTCTGGACAGGCTGTGCATGAGGAATAACAAACCAGATCAAGTGTAGTGTCTGTATTTGGGATTGTAAGAACTCTGTTGTTAAACTGTCCCGTCGCGCAAAGGCCTGAAGGACTTTCAAACTCACTATTAATTCTAAACTTGTATTCAATGGGTTCTCCCTCGACGAAAGTCACTGTTGTTTCAAAAACGCTGTTCCCAACCGGATCCATGATCAGTTTTTCAAAATCGTTGAATGTTCCCGAGATGCTAATAGTATCTCCAAATGAAATATCTTCTTGACTCAAGTCAACTCTAAAAGTCACATCAACCGTATTTACACTCAGGTCGGGAGTGGGGAGCTGCTCGGTAGTGTAAATGCGGTACTCACCTGGTTGAAGCTCAAAAGCATTGTTAAGGTTATTCTCTACGATAGCGTTCCCTCCAAAGTAATCGTACCAAACTCCGGTTTGAGTGAACCCTGGAACCATGTTTATTGGAACCACATCAAAGTTTGCGATGATAACCACGTCCATCGATTCATGCTGAATGATCAGCCTTTTACCCGTTCCGCCTACGTCGTAATTAAAATTGCTAGAGCCAAATGCGGGATAGTCTGTTTTCAGCTTATTGATAGCCGCAAAAACCTTGTAGAGTCTCTGTCTAGCTGGTTCAAAATAATAATCCCATCGCACCGGTTTGTTTCCTGTTCTGCAGCTTGGATCAGTGAGTTCGTCGTTACAATAGTTGATGCTGAAATCATAGCCGAGCTCATCAAATTGCCAGAACATCTTTGGGCCAAGAAGAGGAATATTCAAAGCATGAATAGCCCCTTGTCGGGTAAGGGCTGTTTCCAAATCTTTAGTATCGTAGTTTGGGTTGAATGAATTGCCGTTTTGGAGGTTCTCGTAGATCAAACGCTCTTCGTCGTGACTCACGGCGTAACTAACCAGGTTTGGAAAATTCCAGCCTCTGGTTTGATAATTAGCCCATGAAAGGTCTTGACCAAAAGGAAAACCGAGAGAGGCTTGCTTAAAATTGCTGTGCATACTCCCCCAAAGCATGAATCCGATGTTGGCAAGTGCCGTCTCCTCTGGGTTATCTCCGAGGTGTTCCAAGATGAGGTAGACCTGGTCGTCAACCTCGTGTACTTCGTTTCTGATTCTAATCCAATTGTCAACTCGGCTCTGGTCGTAAGCATTCCATGCTCCAACATTTCCAAGAGTATTGTTTTGTGTGAATCCTTTACTTAAGTCAAACCTGTAGCCGTCAATGTGGAACTCTTCAATCCAGTATTGTAGCACTCTCTTTACAAATTCCTGAGTGTAAGGAGAACTGTGATCGTAGTCATAACCTACGCTAAACGGGTGACGTGCCATGCTATTAAACCAAGGGTTTTCGGCAGTTGGAGGGCCTGAAGCTCCATTTTCAGAATACATTCTAACTTGTGGATTTTGGCCGAAAGAGTGATTCAGTACTACGTCAATGATAACGGCAATCCCTCTTTCATGGCAAGCATCGATGAGCATCTTGAGATCTTCTTCGGTGCCATAGTATTTATCTACAGCAAAGAAAAAAGAAGAATTGTACCCCCAACTTTCATTCCCCTCAAACTCATTGACTGGCATAAGCTCAATGGCATTTATTCCCAGTCGATCGAGGTAATCTAGTGTGTCAATCACCGCTTGGAAAGTTCCTTCTTCGGTAAAGTCACGCACCAGAAGTTCATAGATGACAAGTCGATCGAGTGGGGGGCGCGAAAAATTGTCATCTTGCCACTGGTATTCTCCCTGGTCTGTCTGAAGAACAGAGACGATGTTAGTTGTTTGCCCTTGAGGATAATCAATCAAATTCGGGTAACGATTATCGCCAATAAATTGATCGTTAAATGGATCCAGAATCTTCTTTGCGTAAACGTCAGCTACTCTTAAATCTTCATCATCTATGCTGTACTGAAAGCGGTATTCTTGTCCTGGTGTTAGGCCATCAATTTGTACCCACCATCGATCGCCAGTTGTTGTTTTCTTGCAGAAATATTCAGCCTCTCTTTGCCAATTATTAAAATCACCAATGACATAAACGTAATCCTTAAAAGGGGCTACTAATTGAAGGATTACCGAGGTGCTTGATAGGTAATTTATACCGTCACTTACTCCAGTCGGTGGGTCTTGAATTTCCGGAAGTCCTTCTTGTAAGTTTACAAAGATGTCTGATTCAGTGGCGGTTCTACCCACCAAAGATCCATCTGTATTTCTGAAAACAAACGCCAATTGCTCAACATCAGTAGNAGGGTTTATGCCGTAAAAATTCGAAATATTCAGTGTTTTAATCCAAGTATTTGGCCCAGTTTGTACCATCGCCACATTGGGATCGGCCGTACCCCAATTTCCTTGGGTGTTTTGCCATGTGTTTGAACCATCAATGATAAGCCCAGAGTGCATGTATATGGGAGACACTCCATCGAGTTCACCATTTCCCTGTGAAGCATCATAAGCAATGGTAATGGTCTCATTTAAGGATGGAAAATTCGGGGTGATCGTGACTTGAGCAAGAGTAACTACGCTCAAAAAAACCAAAAGGAAACTAAATGTTAGACTTTTTTGATGTTGGTTCATTAGGTTTAAAATTGAATAGTGTCAAAGTTACACTTAAACGGNAACAATTCAAACAGGATGAATGAACCTATTTTTTGCTTTGGCATTATATTTAGCAGCAATAACAAACAATCATCGAACGAATGAAAAAGCTATCACTCCTAATTTGGGCCAATCTTTTCATCTTAAGCGTAGTTGCTCAGGACCTTGAAAAATCACTTTTGTGGAAAATAGAAAAGGACGGAACCAAGCCCTCCTACCTTTTTGGGACTATTCATGTCTTACCACAAGAAGATTTTAAACTTGACGAAAAAGTGAAGAAAGCTTTTGGCGAAAGCGAAGAGCTGACCATGGAAATGGATCTTACAGACCCTGCACTCCAAACTAAGATGTTCCAAGGCATGAATATGGCAGACGGTATGACCCTAGATAAATTGCTGAGCAAAGAAGATTACGATGCCCTGAGCAAAAAGGTGGCTTCTATTGAGGGTACACCGCCATTTGCCATGATGAATGCCTTTAAGCCCTTCATGGTCGCTACGATAATGATGAGTGAGTATGTCGGGAGCCAGCCTGCAAGTTTTGAGATGGCACTTATGACCATGGCAAATGAAAACGAAATGTCGGTTTCCGGTTTGGAATCGATCGAATACCAAATGGCTGTTTTTGATAGTATTCCCTACGAATCGCAGGCGGAAGATTTAATGGAAATGGTCTACGAAGCGGATAAAATGAAAGCGCTTTTCTCGCGAATGGTTCAAGAATATAAAGATGAAGAAGTAAATGCCTTATTCACGAGTATCAGCGAGTATTCAGGGAGTGAAAGTGAGATGGAGTTTTTGCTTTACAAGCGAAATGCTAATTGGGTGGATAAGCTAGGGGATATGCTTGGTGAGAAAACCTATTTTATTGGTGTTGGGGCAGGTCATCTTGGAGGACAGAAAGGAGTAATCAAGTTACTGCGAGACAAGGGATATAGCGTCACGGCAATTTTGGATTAGCAAGCGCTCTCTTCGTTTTTTTTGTGACATTTGGGGCGGTGAAAACAAATCTACTCACGCTTCTCTTGTTAGCGATTCTTTGGTCTTGCAAAGATGACGATAATGGCAGTAATCGGGATAACCCCACTCCGGCGCCAAATCAAAGCTCTTTCACGGCCACATTCAATAACGCCATGCTCAGCAGCGAAAGTAATCTAGCCCGAGAGCTATCGAACGGAAGATTCATGATTCGCACTAAATTAGAAAACAGTGTCTTGAAATTTAGGTTTGGGCAATTCGATGGTAACTCCGTCTACACATTTGATGGCGCGGTGGGGAATGAGGTTGAATATGTGGTAATTACTGGACAGGATACTACCGTTTTTCAAAATTTGGATGGAGATATAACAATTACCGACTACGAAGAGTCCGGGCTGACTTTCAATGCTTCATTTGATATCACTTTGGTAAGAGTCGATAATCCCGGTCTTACAACAACCCTTGAAGGAATTTATTCTAACCTTCAGATCATTCAAATGGAAGAGCCAGAAACTGGTCAGGTCACTGCATTTAATGAAGAAGAAGAGTACTTTAATTTCGAAACTTCTGCTACTCTTTTTCAGGATGGCCCCATGGAGATTGTTCTCCAATCGCTTGATGATGGAGGGCCTCGTTTCGAGCTTTTCACAGATACATCTCAACAAGCATCGGTGACCCTTGCCGGAGAAATTGGAAACAACCTTTTCTCAGGAAATTCTATCCTCGAGTACAGTTTTGACGAAACTAATCTTACCTTTTCTTGTCGCATCAAAAGATTGTCCTTCAATGATGTTGATACAGATATTTGGTTCAAAGATATACCCGTTGACACCATCAATTTTCCTTCTACCGGAGCAGTCTTTGTAACCAATTCAGGAGAAGAGTTGGTTGTTGGAGAAATCGCGCTGACCGAAACTATAAATCAGAGTACCGGACTAGCGATATATGAACTCAAGCCAGCTGCCGGCCAGTTTGACCCTCCGTTTTTCTTTTTCTCAAACGCTAGTAATCCAGTTGATCCAGGACTATCGCAAACTATTAGTGGGACTGTGATACAAGGTTCTTACAATAGCATTTCATTGGTAAATGTAGAATCAACACTGATCGCCGAGCCTGGAGAATCTGCCAATGCGGTAAACGTAACCTTAGCCGTGGAGGGACATGGCGTCTTAACAGGAATCGGGATTGACTTTATTCAAGTTGAATAATGACTGGCATGCCGAAAGCCCAAGCGGCTCAAAAGCTTTAGACTACAATCTGATCTTTCATCGCTTTTCTTTAGATAATTTTCCTTGTGGAGAAGTTTAGCATTGAAATCGATGAAAAACCTACTATTCCTCTTCGCATTTATTGGAATTATCTTCGCTGGATGTGCCGATGAAGATGACCGCAACAATCAAAACCCCGGCGGTTCCATTTTTCCGGCCCTGGTTCTTTCACTCGACTATTAGCAGCAAAAACCTCAGTACTGAAAACACCTATTCCCCAAGTTTCTCATATGGACTTTGTTGATTCGAACTGATGTTGATGGGAAATTTTTTAAAATCATTTTAGACTCATTCATTGGGAAAGCGACGTATACTTTGTCAAATCAAACCGAAGTAAGCCATTTGGATTATTCGACAGTAGTGAATGGTTAAACGGTTGACTTCCCATGTCTTTCGAGGCAGTTTGTCATCTCTCATTTTGACGAATCCACTCAAACGTTCAATGCTGAATTTAATGTTGTATTTAGAAATTGGGGCAATAAATCGATTACCAAAACTGGAGAGGGAAATTATACGGCGCTTTCTAAAGTTGAAATCGCTCAACCATCGGTAGGGTAGATGGCTGCATTTTATGATGAAAAAGAATGTACGGACTCAAAGCTCTTCTGTAGTCTAACAAAATGATTATTTGAAATTGGTCTTTACAGAATCGAGTGCCTCATTCGAGCTAGTCTAGACCAAAAAGTTCAAGGCACTGCTCGATTGATAAATCTCTTTGAGCCTAGGCAACCTAATTTCTTTAATATACCGTCGGTAGTGGTTCTTGAGCACACAGCCATCGAGGGTAGAGTTAATGTAGATTATTTTGGAGGATGAAGGCCCCTTTTATGCTCGTAATGTTTAGGTTGACCAGCTTTTGCTTTTTGATTCAAAGACGCATGAACCTCTCAAACGCCTGTCTTTCCAAATCCTCTCGATAATCTGGATCAGCGATTTCTATAAGCGCCTTGGCTCGCTGACGTAAGTTCCTCCAGCAAAGAAATGCCACACCATGTTCGGTGACTACATAGTGCACGCGTGCTCTTGTAGTGGTAACGCTGGCACCTTGCTGCAAAAATGGAACAATCTTGCTCTTTCCTTTGGCTGTGGTGGATGGCATGGCAATAATTGGTTTGCCTCCAGGAGAGAGGGAAGCTCCGCGAATTAAGTCCATTTGACCTTCAACTCCAGAATATTGCAGAGCACCTTTTGAGTCGGCACAAACCTGCCAGGTATTATCAATCTTTTGAATGAAATATTGAACTTAGTCTTAAATCTAGGACAGGTGTTTGTAGAAAGGTTTCCCGCGTCTAAGCAGATAAAATAATTGCCAGGTACGATAGGGTCTTTCTGTTCCATTCTCATGCTCTAAATAAATAAAGTAGCTCCTAATCGAAATGTATTTATTTCACCCGTAAAATTGGGAAAATAACCTACATTGACTTTTAGCTCATTTGGGCTGATCATATAATTGAAATTAAACTCTCCAGACCAATTGGTATCTGATAAGATCGTAAGAATTGGGTTAACAAACAGAAAGGCTCTCGAATTGAAACTGATACTCATATTCGTTTGAAAGTTTATTCCCGTTTGTGATTTTCCGGCATATTCATTGGGCTTGGTAAGGTGTACAATGCCTGCCCCAGGGAACATAGCAATTTTGGGAGTTAGTACATATCCAGCAACTACTCCTGCAGAAATTGACCAGAAATTTGTGCCTAATCCGTTCCTGTAAGATCCCGTAGGGACTGTAATATCTGTATATGGAGCAATAGCAATTAATCGTTCGGATACATTTCTCTTGAGAACGTGAAAATACCTAACGCGAGTATCTGCTATCCCAAACTTGTCGGTACCATCATTGTACAATAAAGGTATTTCTAACAATAGAAGATTATCAGGGTCAAATGCATATTGTACATTAATTCTTGACCCGTAAAGGTCATTAGAAAATTCGTGGCTTTGATATTCAAAGGCTGCGTTTATTTGTGTGTATAAATTTGTTGGTTTGGATGCATCTACCGTTTGACCATTATCTTGACTCCAGGTCGCTGTTGAAAATAGGAGAGCTGCAATAAACAGTATTTTTGACTTTATAGAAATCATGCTATTAATGTGGTTCAATTGTTTCAGTATTGAGTAGTAAACCTATGTGGTCTCACTTAAGTAAAAGTATAATATTTGAGGAGTATATTAAATGTCAATTATGACAGCGTTATAGGTAAACAGTTTTATATGTTGAAATCGATATATAGTATTATATTTGGTTAAAATTTCCCATTGATTTGCGCGAAAAATTTATCCTCCCTATTTTTAGGAGTAGTTCTTTTTGATCTTCAAACGAAGCAAATTTTATTGATCTCGTGAGTAAAAAATTACTCCAAATCGAAATTCGTACACATAAATATGCCTCTGATCGAGGATCAAATTTTAATTCATTTTAAATTAACCGAAAATGAGTCATTTGAGACCAACATAAAAGAATACATGTAATTGATGAATAAGCACATTTGATTATTCTTCTTTTTCAAAAAAGGTCACTTCTTTTTCATGTTGGATATTCTCATAAACCTGAGCTTTCCATACCTCACCATTTTCAAGGTGAATGTTTAACCTAAAATTTCTACCACTTACCACTTGGGAGCTTGCATCAGTGATTTTTTTAATCTCTTCATCGATTCCTTCTTTTGCCAAGACAAACTCTGCAATTTCCGATACTTTTTCATCAACATCTATCACTGACCATCCCCCCAAAACATTTTCTGAATTAAGCTCTTCATTATTGTGTTTTTTTGACTCAATTTTATTTTTTTCTTCTTGGTTGTCGTTGTGTGCGCAACTTGCGCCAAAAATAATGTACAAACCAAGTGCAATTAGAGTATTTGATTTTTTCATAATATGTAAAATAATATTGTCCATACTAGACAGTAAACGAAAAGGTGCTTTCTAAAAATTCGAATTTTGCAGACGCCTTTCTGAGCATTCATAAGAATCTTGGTTAAGGTTCTCTCCTTAGCAATGTAAACATTATTCATTTACAAATATAAATATTTGGATAAGTATGTCGTGCGCAATTTTGATAGGATAAAATTGTCCTCGCGTAATGCTTAGTCTATATAGGTATAGACTAGTACAGAGTGATGGTCTATTTGAGAATGATTCCTGACATAAATTATTGTGATTTTCACCTGCAGTCGTATAATGAGGGTTGACTGCATGATATTTATATTTGAACAAAATAATCCTATATATATATTAAAAAAAATGAGATATTTAGCGAGAGATATTATTAATCCGTTAAAGTATGGTTAATGTAAACGGGTCAATTTATTTTTGATTTGATTATTTTCTGAAAATCTTTGTTCATGGTGGTTGGTGTCTAAAGGTTTTTAGCGACAGAATTGATATGGTAGGTTCATGGCGATTTCTTCATTGGATTTCTCTGAAAAAAGATCTAATGCTTTTAATCTCTTTCTCCATTATGCACGACGTATCTTAAAAAACCAATGTCGAGATAGTCCTTTTCTTGGATGCCGGAGCAGTGGCGTCAATGAGTTCAGATGAGAGGTGAGTTGGCTAGAATTCAATAACCAGATTCCGTCACTTGGCACTAGAAATGTCAAAACGACAAAGTACGACTTGTTTAAATGAATACAGGGATTGGGAATCCTGAACTAATTGAAAAGTTCAAGGTATATTTTGAAAAGTAGATTGTCTGCTTTTGAGAAGGGCTATAAAAACTTAATAAAGAAGAATGGATGCATATAATTTCTCAACCTAAAGCTGGCAACAGAATCGTGTTATACGATTTTTTGAATAAAGGTTTTTGAATGAACTGGAGGTAATCCTCTTACTGTTGGTAGCTGAGAAATGGGGAATGACGGTGAACCATTTGCTCGATAACTGGATAAAACTAATTAAAGATGAATTTCTGGACAGGTTTAATTTAAAGGTGGGTCAAATCATTTGGTTACCAGAGAGCTAGGGGCAATCAATAGAGCAAAAGGGTCTTTACAAAGTGAAAGTCTATCAAAACACATCATGTTTTTACCGAATACGCCGGAACTCACTTGAAATCGTTAAGTGTTTGATAATCGGCCGAAGCCTCATTCAGCAGATCAAAGATTGAAATATGTACTGTAGTCAAATTTGGCTATAAAGCATACTCCGAAAATAGCGGCTAGAGCAATTATTTATACTTTAATCTAGATTTTGGGTTTGGGACACGGTGGTCAAGTCAGACGATTTCATTGCGGAGTCCAATAGGCAAAGAGAGTAAAATTAGATTTGATGAGACGAGTATGCAAGCTGATGGAGCGCAACCCCAATAATATTTGCTTAAAGCTTTTTGAATCGTTCAAATGCCTTTCTTTCGAGATCTTCTTGATGTCGAGGGTGCGCAATTTCTATCAAGGCCTTGGCCCGTTGTCGCAAGTTTTTCCCGAAAAGGAAGGCAATACCGTATTCGGTAACGATATAGTGTACGTGTGCCCGAGTCGTAGTGACACTTGCTCCTTGTTGTAAGAATGGAACAATTTTACTCTTCCCATTTCCGGTGCAGGAGGGCATTGCAATAATGGGCTTACCACCTGGAGAAAGAGAAGCACCTCGGATAAAGTCCATTTGACCGCCCACGCCCGAATATTGTAAAGAGCCGATTGAGTCTGCGCAAACTTGGCCAGTTATGTCAATCTCAATTGCAGAATTGATGGCTACGACTTTCGGGTTTTGTCGGATAACCGCGGTATCATTGGTGTAGGCAGCATCTTTTAATACTACCATGGGATTGTCATTTATGAAATCATAGAGTTTTTTGCTTCCCATTGAAAAACAAGCCGTAACAAGATTAGGTAATACCTTTTTTTCTTCTCCGGTTACCACACCTGACTTGACCAAATCAATTAAACCATCAGAAAACATTTCTGTGTGCACTCCCAATCGTTTATGATGACTAAGCTGACTTAGAACAGCATCAGGAATAGATCCGATTCCCATTTGGAGGGTAGCTCCGTCTTCAACCATCTCAGCGATATAGCGACCTATTTTTTCATCCACCTCAGAAAATGGTCTTGCTTTTACTTCGTGAATTTGCGTATCCACTTCTACAGCATAGTCAATCTCTCCAAAATGAATGAATCCATCACCATGGGTTCTTGGTACATTTGGGTTGATTTCAGCAATTACCAAGCGCGCAGATTCGAGCGCTCCTAAAGTGATGTCTACCGATGAACCAAGTGAACAGTATCCATGCTGATCTGGCGGTGATACACTTATCATCGCTACATCAATGGACAATACTCCATTTCTGAATAGATAGGGCATTTCGCTGAGGAATACAGGGATATAATCTGCGTTTCCTTCTTGAACCGCTGAACGTACATTGGCACCAACAAAACAGGCATTATGTTTAAAAGCTGAAGACAGTTTTTGATCAACATAAGGCGCTTCCCCTTCCGTGTGGATGTGAATGAGCTCGACATTTTTCAATTCGTCTGCTCTCCTACAAAGCGCATTGATCAATGTATGTGGAGTCATGGCTACACTATGAAGAAATACTCTTTGATTTGAATAAATATGTTTAACCGCTTCTTCTGGCGATATAACTGGAGTTGCTGCTGGGAGATGACGCATCGGTTAAAAATTTTTTGCAAAAGTACCTCCTGGAAGAGTTGCACAGAAACATATATCCATAAATTGAGCTACCACATTCAGGGTAATTTTTTTGGGACAGAATTTTATCTTCGGCTCAAGAATTTTGCGCTAATGGACATTTTCAATATTACGGTTGTTTTAACCATCTTGGCTGCGGCTTTTGCCTACCTCAATACTCGATTCTTAAAACTTCCCTTTACCATTGGGCTCATGATTATGGCGATTATTTTCACTGTAGTTATTGTCTTGATTGGGGTTGTTGACCATGAGATTTTGGTTGAGGCAAAACATTTCATTAGGTCTATCGATTTCGAAACGGTATTGCTCGACATCATGCTGAGCTTTTTGCTTTTTGCGGGAGCCTTGCACACCAAACTTGAAGGCCTTAAAACACATAGGGCTCCTATTGCTCTTTTTGCTACTGTAGGGGTCATTTTATCAGCAGTTTTTGTTGCAGGAATGACCTATGCTTTGTTTCAGCTGTTTAGTTATCCTGTCGATTTTATTTATTGCCTTCTCTTCGGTGTGCTGATCAGTCCTACAGACCCTATCGCCGTATTAGGTATTCTAAAAGATGCAAAAGCACCTAAGAAGCTAGAAACTAAAATTGTAGGAGAGTCTCTTTTTAACGATGGGGTCGGAGTAGTCGTGTTTCTAGTAATTTTCGCTATAGCTCAGCGGGGTGTGGAATCGATTACACTTGGTGAAGTCGGATTGATGTTTCTAGAGGAAATCGGCGGGGGAGTTGCTTTAGGGTTACTTGGTGGATTTCTTGGTTTTCGCTTAATGCGTTCTATTAATCACTACGAAACTGAGGTGCTCATAACTTTGGCATTGGTAATGGGAGTATACGGATTGGCTGGATGGTTGCACTTTTCTGGACCTTTGGCCGTTGTCGTTGCCGGTCTTTTCATTGGAAATAAGTCCCCAGACGTGGCTTGGTCTGATGAGACCAGGCTATATGTGGATAAGTTTTGGGAACTAGTTGATGTATTTCTCAATGCGCTGCTCTTTGTACTTATCGGATTTGAACTATTGATTATTGTCTTGGATGGTCAATATATTTTATTCGGTGTACTTGCAATTCCTATTACTCTGGTGGCGAGGTATTTTGCCATTTCTGGTCCGATCGCTTTTTTCAAAGAGCGGTTGGAATTCATTCCACGCACCGATGTCATTCTTACTTGGGGAGGAATACGGGGAGGAATATCCATTGCGCTGGCCCTTTCCCTTGAACCTCAAATGAATCGCGAGCTATTTTTAACGATGACATATGTTATTGTGGTCTTCTCCATCATCGGTCAAGGTTTGACAATAGGTCCGCTTATTAAGAGGATTTTGATCAAGAATAATATCGCCTCAGAAACGAAAGAACATTGATGAATATTCGCATCTTCACTATCTTAATAGTCTGCTTACTGAGCTGGAATTGTTCTACTTCTCCAGAATCGCTAGAATTCCTAATAGAATCAGTTCAAATAGATTCTGAGCAATCCAAAGAAAATCTGCCCAGGGTTGGATTCAACTGCAAGGCCAGTTACAATATCGTTCAGCAAACGGCCTTTGCGGATCAACTATTCTCCACATTGAGTGATAAGGTGTTTGAAAATATGGTGCTCCGTATTCCTGGAGGTACTAGGTCCCAAAAAGATTTTGCAGTCGACTGGCCTGATCAGAAGATGAAGCTATGGACCGAGCTTCAAAAGAAGTATGGCTATACCATGGTCTATGTTGTGAATGGAAATGACACACCGGCAAATCAGCTAGAAATCATTCGACGATGGCAGAAGAATGGAGCCGAGTTTGAGTTTTTAGAGATGATGACAGAATATTATCTGCCGAAGTTCTCCAAGCCAAATCTGAGTAAGCCTGAAGTCACTCGAAGAGTTGATGAGAAAATATACACTGATGAGATTTTACCTGCTTTCTATAGCCATTTAGATTCTCTCGATCTTCCGTACTTCTTAATTTTTGCTCCGGCAAAGAAGAACAAAATGGGGCAGGAGCGGTATGCCTCATGGAATGATCACATGATAGATTATGTGAGTCAACAAGAAGGCAATCGCGAGTTAGGAGTAGTCCTGCACTTGTACCAAAAAGACTGCACAAAGCCCTACGATTTTGCACAGATCAGTAGGTTGAGGTATAAGCTTCCTTCGGAAACTTCGATTGCTGTAACAGAGCTCGGTGTCTTAGATAGCGAAGTTCCTCTGGAAAATCATCCAGCCGAATCTATTGAGCATATTTCTGGAGTGCTCAAGGAACTGAATGAAGCGGACTATTTAATGGATCAAGTACTTTATCATGACTACCGCAATGGAAGCAGAACGGCGGATCTTCACCCGATATACGGAGGGATTTCGCCGAAAGGCAAAGCGGTAGTTGAATACTACAACAGTCTATTCAAGTAGCCAGCTACTTCGCTACCTTCCAAATCAAACCCACTTCTTTTCTCACCTCAATTTCGTTTGGATTTAAAGACGGTGCCTCATCCGAGGCTAACTTCATTTCCATCGTATCATTTCCTAGATATCGAGGTTCAAAGACGTCTCTTCCACCGTCCATATAACCATAGTTAACTTCTTGAAGTGTAATGATTTTCACATCGAGAGAACCAGAGAGTATTTCGGCCTTTCTTTTGCCATCTTCTACAGCTTTGGTCAGTGCATCTTCCAGCAGGGATTCTTTTTGCTTCTCCGATAAGCTAAAGCTCAAATTATATCCAAAGTTGAAGGCCTCATTTTTGAGTGTGTTGATAATGGCATTCATATTTTTTTGAGATCGCTCCAATTCTATGGACAGCCTGATCGTGCCAAGATAACCTACTAGTTGCCGTTGCCTTTCGATATACTGGTAATCTGCATTGATGCTCATGGAGTTAGACTTAATAGCTTCGTTTTCAATACCAGCTTTCACTAAAGCAGCGTTGAGCTCGTTGTAGGTTTTGGTGAGTTGGTCAGAAGTGGCTTGGTAAGACTCTGCCTTTGCTTGAAGCGGAATGACCACATTCATTAATTCTGGAACTGCACTCACCGTAGCTTCCCCTTTTACTTTTAGAATTGAATTCTGCGCCTGAGCAGTGAATAGTGTTGAACAAAATACCAGTAGAAAGAGTAGATTTTTCATGATGATAAATTTATCTACTCATTGCAAAGGCCATGCCGAAGTGTAGCGATCATTTTTGAACAATTGGATTTTTGGCATTGAAAAACATTCGATCTTTACATGTTATGAGGAGAACAATCGTTGGTCAGAATCTTTTCTTTTTTGTCTGCATTCTGTGTGGTCTTCTTTTTGGGTGTTCTGCTATTTCTCAAGACAGTGGAAAGATGAAAGGCTTCTGTTTAGAAGCTCCGCCGATTAAAGTCTCAATTGATAAAATGAAGGAAATTGCAGCGACCGGAACTGAATGGGTCGCTATGATTCCTTACGGTTATACGATGCCCGGTGAATCAGAAATTAGGTATAATTCGAGCAGACAGTGGTGGGGAGAACGCCATGAGGGAGCGGCCGAGATGATTGTTATGGCAAAAGAAACGGGACTGAAAGTGATGCTAAAACCTCAAGTGTGGATACCCAGAATGTGGGTAGGCGATTTTTATCCTGATAACATGGAGAAGTGGGAGGAATCTATGACGAACTTCACTCTTCATTTTGCACGATTGGCTGACAGTCTGGATGTCGAATTGTTTTGCTTGGCCACAGAATACAAAAAACTCACCATCGAAAATCCAGACTACTTCAAAGAGTTGATCAGAGAAATTCGGGCGGTTTACAAGGGTAAGTTGACTTATGCTGCCAATTGGGACGAGTATGATCAAGTCACTTTTTGGGCTGATCTCGATTACATCGGAGTTAATGCTTATTTTCCACTTTCCGAAAATGAGCAACCTATCTTGGAAGAACTCAAAGCTTCATGGACTTCCATTTCAAGTGATCTTGCCTCTATGAGTAGCTCGGTTCAAAAGCCGATCATTTTTACCGAATTTGGTTATCGGAGCATTGCTAATAACACGGAGAGGCCATGGGAACATGGAGGGGCAGACTACGAAGCTGTTTCCCAATCAAAGGCCTTTAAAGCCTTGTTTTCAACCGTGTGGAACGAACCTTGGATGGCGGGAGGCTTTATCTGGAAATGGAGATTCTTTGAAGATGCCGGTGGACATGGTGACCCCAGTTTTACTCCGCAAGGTAAACCTGCGATGAAAGTGATTGAGGAGGTTTATTCGAGAGAGTTATGATTTCCTAGATGGCTTCCAGTTCGTCTTTTGACAGTCTTATCAAATGCTGTAAAATTCAGTTGCCTATTTGCGCATTCACTTTTGACCAATTCCAGATTTCTAGTGCCTAATAATTAAGAACGACTAATTTCTCCCGCTGAGCTGATTGATGAGTTTGATTTTCATACTCTCTTTTCTTGGCTGATTTGATCTTCGCTCAATTTCTGCTCGAGCGATTGAAAAAGAGTGACCAATGAATAGATGTCTCAGCGGTTGCTGTAATTTCGGAAAGGAAGCGACCCAAAAACGGGACAAGAAGGTCTTCTTTCTCTTTGCAAATTCGTTTCAACGCGTTGGAGACCTGCAATTTCACCGCTTCGTCAGAACTGAATTGACAGTTAAACAGTTCATCAAAGCTGTCGATGTTGGCGAGAACTTCTTCGACTACTTCAATAGTGTTTCCAAGAGAATTGGGATGTCCGCCAGTAAGTCTTCCTTCGAAATTTCTCATTGTCTATTCGATTAGTCCCAAGGCTTTCGCTCGCTTTTCCCAACGACTGCGAGCAAACTTTCTCATGTCCTCCACAGAGTCTGACTCGTCGGTAAACTCTATACCGAAGAGGGTTTCGAAGATATCTTCTAGCGTTACGATACCTCTAAGTGCTCCATATTCATCCACGATAACAGCCATGTGGCTATTGCGCTCGTTCAATTGATTGAATGAGGTTCGGAGTGATTTATCGTCTGTGATGACCACGACCTCTCGCTTGATCTCCGATATTTTCTTTTCAGAATTTCCTTCGACCATTTCGGTTAGAAGGTCATCTTTGAGCACCATTCCGGTGACGTTGTCCTTATTTTCTGAGAAAACAGGAAAGCGTGAGAACGTGGAGAAATTATTGTTCTGGTAAAACGCTTTGAGTGACGAATCTTCATTTGCCATGAGCATTACCGTCCTCGGAGTCATCACATCCTCGACAGTTAGTTCATCAAAGGCGAGGACGTTTTTGATGAGCGCGTGTTCCACCTGTTCGATCTCGCCACTCTCTTCCACAGCATCAGCCATTGCTTCAAAATCGCCTCGGCTGAATACACTCTTCTTTTCGCCTCTATTCATGCTACTCGTAATGAGCTTACTCACCCAGACAAATGGTTTCAAAACGACGATTAGTCCATAAACTGATTTCGCCGTAAAGCCAGCCAGCGCTCGCCAGTTATTAGCACCGATGGTTTTGGGGATGATTTCCGAAAGAAGGAGAATAGCCAACGTCATCACCGAAGCGATAATTGATTCATAGCTTAAGCTGAAGCTAAAAACATCGAAGCTGGAGGTGCCAAAGATCTTCCCAGCTTGAGCCCCCACACCAATGGCACCGACAGTGTGGGCAATGGTGTTCAAAGTGAGTATAGCTGAAAGTGGACGATCAACATCTTCTTTAAGTCCAGATAGCAGTTCTCCCAGTTTTGGGTTTTCAGTTTCTGATCTTTTGATAAAAGAGGGAGTGATGCTCAGAAGTACCGCCTCCCATATGGAGCAGAGAAACGAAATAACTATAGAAAGCAGGAAAAATGCGATCAATAATCCCATGGCTGAAAGATAGAGTAAATTATCTGTGATCCTTTGTTGCAGCTTCGGCTCGAGCGATTGGTCTTTGTAACGATTCTGTGATTCGCTCTAGCTTTTTGATTCTTCTTTTGGGAGCATTGATTTAAGCGCTAACCAAAAAACTTCTTCGGCTGGTTGGCCGCCCTGTTCTAGCGCTAAGAAAACCTCTATCTCTCTAGAATTACTATAAGTTTTTGAACCGGTGATCATCTCGGGATCGTAGCTGGCGAGATCCAAATTACCTTGAGCGAGTTGTTCAGTGAGTTCTGGATTGGCAAAATTGAAGTCATCTTTTTCAATCTTAAGTTGAATCAGCTCTGCCGTTTCTTCACCGAAGTGCATTACCCTCAGGACAGTTCTTGTTACAAGCTTTACGAATTTGATCTTTGTCAAAACCTTCGTCCATACTATGTCAGAGAATACTTCGATGAGTTTTTCAGCGGCATCTTTATCTTCCTTCTTTATTCTTACCCAATCATCGGCAGTGATTGAATTGGAGGAGAGGAATTGAACGAAATCATCTCGAAGTCCTTCTAGTTCTGAAAGATTGAGTTTACGGTATTTCAACTTTGCTTGTTTAAGCTACAAAAGTAAATTTTTGACGTTCGCTATTCTCGAAAAGCTTCCTTTACTTCAGTGTAGGCAGTCTTCTTATTTCCATAGTAGTCTATGACACTCCAACTCGGCCCAGGCCAGCAATCGTTTAATTGCCAAAAGAGTGTTCCCATACAGTGAGGCTGACTGGCTAGGTGAGTTTCTAAAGCCATTCTCAATCCTTTGGCTTGAGTTTCTTGACTTAGCTGGACAAATTCTTCGAAGTTTACGGGAGTATCGAAGTATTGTTCAATATGCTTCTTGATCAATCCATTTCCGATGTAGCTTTTCTGGCGTATTCGTATCATAGGTGATTCAAGGCTTAGACATGAATCAGGCAGAACCGTTTTCAGTGTTTCCAGTTCAGGGTAGGATTGAAAACCGTATTCTACCATAAATCGTCCAATATTCTTTTCGAAGTTTTCGAAGGGTTCTCGCCCGTGCCAAACGCCCCAATAATGCATGGAACTGTGATTGAAGTTTTCTGGATTTCCCCAGTTGCTCAGAGGTGAGGTAGTGGTGTAATCGATGTGCGGCGAAAATTCCTCGACTACAGAAGGAATGAGGTCATGAAAAATATCCTGATAATTATTCCAAATCTTAGTGGAATCTTTACTTGAATAATCAAACTGCTCTTGCCAGCCCCAGTTTTTCCAGGCGACTTCTATTTCGTTGTTGCCACACCATAAGGCAATACAGGGGTGACCTGAAAGTCTTATAATGTTGGCTTTTACTTCTTCTGCAATGTTTTCCTTGAAGGATTCATTGTCTGGATAAAGGCTATTGGCAAACATGAAATCTTGCCAGACGAGTATTCCATTTTTATCGCATAAATCATAGAAGTAATCCTCTTCGTAGATACCGCCGCCCCAAACGCGTAGCATGTTCATGTTGGCTTCCTTCACCGCCGCAATAAGTGTGTCATATTTTCCCTCAGTGACACGACCCTGAAAAAGGTCTTGAGGAATGTAATTGGCGCCTTTCATGAAAATGGGCTTTCCATTTACTTTGAAGTAAAATGAAGTTCCAATGCTGTCTGGTTCGTTGATCAGTTCTACTGTCCTAATTCCATAAGTATCTGTTACATCGTCAAGCACTTTCTTGTCCAAACGCACCCTCACTCGTTGCTCGTATAGATATGCGTCTCCGTGTCCATTGGGCCACCACATTTGCGGTTTATGTATATCGAAATTGTGTACGATTTGATTGGAACCTTCAACCAAATCAACTATGCTCGTTTTCTGCTTGAGCAGTATCTCATAAGTTCCTGTTTCGGAAACTTCAAGGTCAATGAGTGTTCGCATCTTGGCTACCTCACGGTTTACCGAAAGGGTAGTAGTGCAGATATTTTTGATTCGCACTTTGTTCCAAGTAACCAGTTTTACTGGTCGCCAAATTCCCGCAGTAACAAATCGCGGACACCAATCCCAGCCAAAGTGGAAGGCCGCTTTTCGGGTAAATGAAGAAACTTTTGTTTCGATTTCGCTGGTCTCATTTCCGGAAGGAAGCAAGTAAGGATTTGACTCAACTTTTGTTCTGTTTCGTTCTATCGGTGACTGAAATACGATTCTGAGTTCATTTTCCCCTCTTTTGATCTGATTCTTTACATCGACTTCCCAGCTACGAAACATATTGTCTGCGCTTAAGATTTTGTTTTCGTTCAGGTAGACCGTAGCATAGGTATCTAGACCTTCAAAGTGCAGTTCAATATTTTCATTGCCATACGTTTTACGGCCAACATTGAAAGTGCATTTATAAATCCAATTCTCCTCTTCGATCCATCTTAATTTAAGTTCATGGTCAGCTTCGTAAGGTTCTTCGATCAACTGATTTTTAAGCAAGTCAAGATGCACCTGACCTGGGATCTTAGCCGGATGGAACGAAGAATCGGAAACACTGCTGAAAACCCAGTTGTCGTGGAGAGGAATCTCAATGTGCATCAGCTTCTTCTTTTTCCCGCCGCAAGCGGTCAGTAAAGCCAATAGAATAATGAATTGGGCATACCTCATGAAAACAAAGAAACGATAGATTCTACTTTAGTTTTGTCAGGAGAGTTCGTAAGACCCATGCCCATAAAAGCATTACGTGATTTATGCGACGAGAAATGTAAAGCATCAATCCCAGTTTCGGCTAGCTCCAATGCGTTTGAAGCATTCACGCCGCTGCCTGCCATAATTTGAATTTTGCCTTGCGCTTCTCTGACCAATTTCTTGATCAAGTCTGCGCCCTCAATGGCTGTTGGTTGCATTCCCGACGTTAGAATGCGATTAAATCCCAGTTCGATGAGTTGATGCAACATCTCGATCGGAGATTCGCAAAAATCGAACGCACGGTGGAAAGTGACTTCAACAAGCTGTTCTTTGGCGGCTGCTAGTAGAAATTTGCAGGCTTCAATGTCCAGATTGAAATCCTTCGTCAAGCAGCCAAATACTACTCCGTGTATTCCCGAGGCAGCTAGTTGATGGATGTCTTGAGCCATCAACTTAATTTCTTCTTTATGGTAAAAAAAGTCACCTTCCCGGTGACGGATCATGACGTGGGTTTCGATAATCTGGGCACATTTCGCCGAAAGGCTGTAACTAGGAGTGAGGCCACCGAGTGTTAACCCTGAACAGAGCTCAATTCTGTGAGCACCAGAATTCGCAGCCAGATTTGCACCTGTTATTGAGTCTGTGCATATCTCAATTTTCATCTCACTTGAATTTCGTCAATAAAAATCCATGCATCTGAACCGGCAGCTTCATGCCAACCTGGAACCTTCCCAAGGTTTTCGGCTTTGAGACGGATGTATTTTGCAACAAAATGGTCGTCTGTGCCTACGGTAATATTTTCTATCGAAGAGCCGCGCTGTTTTGGCGGTGTGGTGCTTTTCTTTGACCCTAAACTTGTCCAGGCGTTTCCATCTTTTGATATCTCAATCTCTACTGATTTTGGCACAAAAATCCAAGAGTTGTTGTACTGGTAGAAGTTCGCGGAAATTGAGTTTATCTCTTTAGCAGAATCCAGTTCCAAAGTGCAAATTAAATCGTCACCCCAGAAGCCTTGCCAAGCTCCATCGCGAAAATTAAGAGTACCTAGTTTTCCGTCCACCAAACCATTTCTGCCTCCCGCAGTGTACCAGTCACTGAACCCATGTTCATAAGTACTTTTCGAGCCAATCGCTTGATGAGAGACCACAGGGACCGTTATAATTTCGCCGTATTTAACGCCATTTTTTTTTGGTTGAATAAGGATTTCTCCTGTTTGATCTATCGGAATAGGTGAAATGTAACCTTGCTCTATTTCCTCACAACCTTTGCATTCGTACGTGTAATGTAACTCGATGTCCTTTGCATAAGGTTTAAGTTTCAAGTAAGCCTCTCCATTCTCTATTTCCACATTATGAGTCAATGGAATTGACTCACGTCCATAGGCCACATCAAACTCTTTCAGAATAGAGTAGTGTTCGTTAACTCTCTTTTGAAACTCTGAAAAGTCTCGATCAGTTGAGTCTGACCACAGTACTTCGGACATGGCCAGCAGGCGAGGAAATACTTTACCATCAAGATTAGATTCATTTGGAACTCTCTCCGACCACATATTGCACTCACCACCAATGATTAGTTCCGATTCGGAATCTGCGAGTCCGGCAGGAATAGGGTTAAATGAATATACTTTTCTAAGATCAATAGCATTGAGATCATAATCAAAGTAGGCGTGAGAAGTAGGCGACATGATGGACTCATTGCCGTTCTTTACCGCTTGAATTCCTCCTTCCATTCCACGCCAAGATTGAACAGTCGCTCCTTCAGCAATACCGCCTTCTAATATCTCATCCCAACCGATGAGTTGCCTTCCATTTTCGTTTAGGAAGTCTTGAATTCTACGGATGAAATAACTTTGAAGTTCGTGCTCGTTGGCTAGACCTTCTTCTTTGATCCTTCGCTGGCACTTCGGGCATTTTTCCCAGCGGGTTTTAGGAGCTTCATCGCCACCGATATGAATCTTTTTTGATGGAAATAACTCCATGACTTCGGTCAGCACATCTTCGAGAAATACAAAAGTCGAATCATTGCCAGCGCAATAGATCTCTTTGAAAACTCCCCAGTCATTGGCAACCTTAATAGGACCCCCGGTGCAAGATAGTTCGGGGTAAGCTGCCAGAGCTGCTTGCGAATGACCGGGCATTTCAATCTCTGG
>JAKVAV010000032.1 GCA_022448105.1 Flavobacteriales bacterium
TTTGCTGAGCTCCATTCTTCGATAGGTGTGTCGTTTTCAAATGGATAATCAATATCTCCTGAGAAAGTGTAAGTAACCGGAGGCGGTCCATCATTTCCGTCATCGTCATCATCATTACATGAGGTCATAAGTAATAAAATGCCACCTAGAAAAATACAGGAGAAAAGAAACTGCTTCATTTTTTATTTTTTAAAATTGCGGCGCAAATCATACATAAAAATAATTCTGGTCAATGTGAGACTCTGAGCAAAATTTGAAAAGCTCAGCTTCGTCAGGGTATGAATAAGAATCTTATCTTCACATCAAACCAAAATCCATCATGACTCGAACAATAATTAAGGGGCTCGGCAGCTTTCTTCCCGATAATGTCGTAACCAATTCAGATCTAGAAAAGATCATGGATACCAGCGACGAATGGATCCAAGAGAGAACGGGCATAAAAGAACGGCGATGGATCTCAAATCGCTCTGAGACGACTAGCTCAATGGGTTGTAAAGCCGCCAAAAAAGCCATGGAAATGGCAGGTTTGGGGCCTTCGGATATCGACTTTGTCATTTTTGCCACTTTATCTCCTGATTATTATTTCCCGGGAAGCGGTGTCCTTGTTCAAAGAGACCTTGGTCTGGATAATGTTGGAGCACTAGACTTGCGCAATCAATGTTCAGGATTTATTTACGGCCTCTCTGTAGCAGATCAGTTTATCAAAACGGGTATGTACAAGAATATTTTGTTGATCGGGAGCGAATTCCACAGTGGAGCTCTAGAAAAAAGTACCAATGGTCGATCCGTTACGGTGATCTTTGGTGATGGGGCAGGAGCTGTTGTGCTATCTGCCGCTGAAGAAGGTGAAAAAGGAATTATTTCTACATGTATGCATTCGCAAGGAGAACATGCTGAAGCGCTGATGATCAAGGGGCCAGCCACAGGAGTTTGGGTAGATGAGTTACTAGAAAAGGAAAATTATGGCGAACCAGAGTGGAGACCTTACATGAATGGGAATTTTGTTTTTAAGCACGCCGTGACCAGAATGCCTGAGGCGATCCAAGAGGTTCTCGATGCAGCCGGGAAATCATCTGCCGATATTGATCTCTTGATACCACATCAAGCGAATTTGAGAATAAGCGCAATGGTTCAGAAGCATTTTAATATGTCAGACGAGAAGGTTTTTAACAATATTCAGCACTTAGGTAACACAACTGCTGGTTCAATTCCTATTGCCATGACTCAAGCATTTGAAGAAGGAAAGCTTAAAAGGGGGGATCTTCTATGCCTTACCGCGTTTGGATCAGGTTTTACCTGGGGAGCCGCACTTCTAGAATTTTAAGGTTCATTTCTTGTTGATAAACATTTTTACTTAGGCTGAGCTAAGTCAAGAGCTAGAATTATTTTTGAACTTAGTTCCCTTGAGATGAAAATTGAAAAACAATTAAACGGTGCCAACTTATTGTTGGATAAGGATGATGAAAGCTCTTACTCTGCGACTGAATTGTTGCAAATGTCAGACGAGCTCAAATCTTTTGTTTTAGATAACGCCGATCGGTTTGCAAACCGACCGATCAAATCTATAGAGTTCCGAGGTTCCAAATTTAACGTTGCGGTAACGAATAGATTCTGGTTTTGGGAAGACCTTCAATCTGGTAAATGGGAGGCGTTAACTTTCGACGTGTTCGATAAATATCTAGACAAAGAGACGATCTTTTTGGATGTAGGAGGTTGGATTGGCAGTACCTTATTTTACGCTGCTCAGAAAGTTAAAAAAGCAGTGGTCTTCGAGCCTGATCCAATTGCGTTTGCTGAGTTAAATGCTAATCTGAAGTTAAACCACGACTCCAATTGGCACTCGCATTGCGAAACCATAAAAGCGGCCGTTGCGCCTGAAGCAGGAAAAGTCAAGATTGGATTTAGAACTTCGGGTGGCGACTCAATGTCAAGTGTGCTTCTTTCTGATTCTCTCAACAGCAAGGAGGTGGAGGCAATGAGTCTATCAGAATTTATAAAGGATAGAGACCTAAAAGATGAAAAACTTTTTGTGAAAATGGATGTGGAAGGGTTTGAGTATGACATACTTCCTTCCCTGAAAAGTCTTATCCAGACATTGCCGTCTGCCACTTTTCACGTTAGTCTTCATCCTCAGTTTTTATTGGATAAGCTTGCCGAAGAAATTGGAAGGAGCAAGTTCAAAACTTCAATCATACGAAAGCGATTTTTCGAGAAGCATCAGTCCCTTCTCAACTCATTTAAGGGGTATGAATGCACCTTCATTAACGGAAAACCTTTTAATTCTAGAAAAGAGTTAGTGAAAGCATTAATAACGGGACAGTTTTGCAGAGACCTAGTTTTCTCCCGTTAGGTAAAGAAAATGAGAGCCTATTCTTTCTTCCTTTTTATCAGGGCGAATAGTTCATCTCTTAACCTTGCTGCCTCCATGAAATCTTGATCTTTAGCTGCTTTTTGCATTTTCTTTCTCGTAATTTCTATAGATTGCTCCAAATCCTCAGCAGTCATATACTTCACCACAGGGTCAGCAGCGATACTGAACTCCTCTGGTTCGATGTAGGCTCTGTGCTGTTTTTTCTTGCTTTTTCCCACAAGTGCAGAGGCAGCTTTTTTAATTTGGCGTGGTTTTATCCCATGTTCTGCATTGTAGGCCTCTTGCTTCATCCTTCTGCGTTCCGTTTCATCAATTGTTTCTCGCATACTTTCGGTGATTTTATCAGCATACATAATAACCATACCGTTTACATTACGAGCGGCTCTGCCTACGGTTTGCACAAGTGATCTTCCACTTCTTAAGAACCCCTCTTTATCCGCATCTAGAATAGTCACTAACGAGACTTCCGGTAGGTCAAGTCCTTCACGGAGGAGGTTGACACCGATAAGCACATCGAACACTCCCTCCCTGAGTTCTGCAATAATTTCAATTCTATCCAAAGTATCCACATCACTGTGGATATATCTGCTCTTCACACCTGTTTTGTCAAAATAAGCCTGTAGCTCTTCCGCCATTCTTTTTGTCAATGTTGTAACCAAAACACGTTCATTTCGCTCAGCTCTGAGATTGATTTCTTCGAGTAGATCGTCAATTTGATTTTCACTTGGTCTTACGTATATCTTTGGGTCAAGTAAACCGGTTGGACGTATGAGCTGCTCTACAATAATTCCCTCAGATTTTTCTAACTCATAATCAGCAGGTGTAGCACTCACAAAGAGCGTTTGACCGCGCATATCTTCAAATTCTTCAAATTTTAAAGGTCTATTGTCCATAGCTGCGGGAAGCCTAAAACCGTAGTCAACTAGATTGACCTTACGAGACCTGTCGCCACCATACATGGCCCGTACTTGTGGCACTGTTACATGACTTTCGTCAATCACCATGAGATAGTCCTCGGGGAAATAATCCAACAAGCAGAATGGCCTTTGGCCAGGTTGCCTTCTGTCAAAATATCTAGAGTAGTTTTCAATACCTGAACAATATCCCAGCTCGCGCATCATCTCGAGATCATAGGTGGTTCTTTCTTCGAGTCTCTTCGCTTCGAGATGTCGCCCTTGTTCTTCAAAGAATTCCACCTGAGCAACCATATCCTGCTGAATTTGCCAAATGGCATCATCTAAGGTCTGCTTCGTGGTAACGAATAGGTTGGCAGGGTAAATATTCATCTTATCAAATTCCGCAATGGTTTCCCCCGATTCAGGGTCAAAACTTGAAATATTGTCAATTTCATCACCAAAAAACTCCACCCTAATACAGTGATCAGCGTAAGCAAGAAAAATGTCTACCGTATCTCCCTTTACCCTAAATTTTCCTCGATCTAGCTCATAGTCATTTCTTGAGTAGAGACTTGCCACAAGCAAATGCAAGAATGAGTTGCGCGAAACGAGCTGCCCTTTCTCAATGGGAATAACACTCTTGTGAAATTCATTCGGATTTCCAATCCCGTAGATACATGAGACAGATGCCACGACTATCACATCCCTTCGTCCAGAGAGTAATGCTGAAGTCGCACTTAATCGCAGTTTTTCAATCTCTTCATTTATACTTAAATCTTTTTCGATAAAAGTGTTTGACGTAGGTATATATGCCTCTGGCTGATAGTAATCATAGTAGGAAACGAAATATTCCACCATGTTATCCGGAAAGAAAGCTTTGAATTCACTGTACAACTGAGCGGCCAGAGTCTTATTGTGCGATAAGATCAGTGTTGGTCGCTCTATTTGATTGATTACATTGGCTACGGTAAATGTTTTCCCCGAACCCGTTACTCCCAGCAGCGTTTGGTTGAGATCTTGTTCAACAATTCCCTTTACGAGCTGTTCTATTGCTTTGGGTTGATCACCTGTGGGCTGGAATTCTGATGTAAGTTGAAATTTCATGGGAATACAAACTTACTGAATGGTTACCTTTGCCTGCCAAACGAGAGAGAAGAATACCATGTTGTTTAGAAAAATTATAGGTTATCTCAATCCCGCTTCATTTTTTAAGAAGAGCAATGGGAATTTTAACCTCCGCATGATGCACGGCATTAACAAGATATCTATATTAATGTTTCTCATTTGCATTGTAGTTTTGATCGTGCGTTATCTGTCGCGATCCTAGAAACATCCAGTCAAATTTTCTACCCTCATGATTGTAAGAGTTGTTGAATTGAAGTTCGAAGAAGAGCATCTTCATTTAGCCCTCGAAAAACTCGAAAATATTGCGCCAAAGGTGCGTTCTATGGAAGGGTGTAACTTTTTGGAAATAAGCAGCGGGTTAAAGGACAAAGCTACCATACTTACTTACAGCCATTGGACTGGAACCGAAGCGCTTAATGCTTACAGAAACTCAGAAACCTTCATCACCTTTTGGAGAGATATTAAAAAGCATTTTTCAGATCCTGCGAGAGCATGGTCACTTGATCCCCACGTGAGAATTCCTTAGTTAGACAGGTTAATTATTGAAAATCGTTTTTGATAATCATCGTTGGTTTAGTCCATGTCGGCGTCTAATAGATATTATAAAACCTATCTTTGACGACTAAAATTTTAGAAAGTCCATGTGGGCACTTTTTAAGAAAGAGTTACGAAGCTTTCTAAGCTCGATAATCGGTTATGTGGTGATAGCGGTGTTCTTGCTGATGACTGGTCTTTTTATGTGGGGATTTCCAGGGAATCTAAATGTACTAGATCAAGGCTATGCCACTCTTGATACACTGTTTTATGTTGCGCCTTGGGTTTTTTTATTTTTAGTTCCTGCGGTAACCATGCGTTCGTTTTCCGAAGAGAAAAGAACAGGGACTATTGAGCTACTTTTCACCCGACCACTTTCTGATTCTTCAATCATTTTGGCAAAGTTCTGTTCAGGCGTAGTTCTGGTGTTACTTTCTCTGCTTCCAACTGTGATCTATCTGTTCAGCGTTATTGAGCTGGGCAATCCCGAGGGAAACGTCGACTTGGGGGGTGCCTTAGGCTCTTATTTGGGTTTGTTTTTCCTGGCCTCAGGATTCACGGCTATCGGTATTTTTGCTTCTGCGGTTAGTGATAATCAGGTGGTGTCTTTTATTGTCTCTCTGTTCCTTTGTTTTTTCTGCTATAATGGGTTGAATCAAATTGCTTCCTTCGATCTCTTTGGACCTTTTGACAGGTTCGTCGAATCACTATCTATTGCTGAGCACTACGACTCCATGAGCCGCGGCGTATTGGATACAAGGGATATTATTTACTTTCTGATTCTCTCTGGAATGTTCATCGTTCTCACGCGCGGAGTTTTAAAATCGAAACGATTAGGATGAAGCGTAAAGTCACTACTAAATCGAAAGTGTGGTTAGAAACATTTCTTGGTCTTGCCATCCTTTTATTGATCGGTTTCATCGCTACAATCAAGTTTGATCGTTTTGACCTTACGGAAGAAAAAAGACATAGCCTCACGGCATCTACTATCCGATTTATGGAAGATCTTGACGATGTGGTATATATCAAAGTTTTCCTCGACGGAGATTTTCCAGCTGATTATCAGCGATTGAGGCAATCGATCAAAGAAAAGCTGGATGAAATGAAGGCTTATGCCGGAGACAAAATCCAGTACGAATTTATTAATCCCAGTGCCGCTGAGGATAGGCAGTCTAGAGAGGAGATGTACGGTGAGTTGGTCAAGAAAGGACTGAACTATACATCTCTTCAAATAAGAGAAAAGGATGGAATTAGTGAAAAGATCGTCTTCCCTGGAGCGCTTATTTCATTCAAGGATAAAGAGTTTCCACTCCAAATATTGCAAAACCAACAGAGAGCAACCGATGCTCAAATGGTCAACCGAACGATCAACAACCTTGAGTACAGTTTGGTGAATGCGATCTATCAGGTAAAAGAGACTGATCGGAAGAAAGTAGCTTTCGTTGAGGGCCACGGCGAGCTATCACCAATTGAAACGAAAAGTATTGAGACTGAGCTAGAAAAGCACTACGATGTAGATCGAGTAGATATTTCTGGTATGATTAACTCCCTTAGCCGAAACATTGCGGGAGAGGGGAGTAGATTCAACAGATATGATGCGATAATTGTAGCCAGACCTACCGAAGAATTTTCTGAGCAGGATAAATACATCATTGATCAGTTTGTGATGCTCGGCGGTAAGGTAGTCTGGATGCTCGATGCGATGCAAGTATCTATGGATAGCCTCTTAACGAGTGACGTCACGATGGCCCTTCCCTTGAGGACTAACCTAGACGATTTACTTTTCAAATACGGCGTTCGTTTGAATAGAGATGTACTCCTCGATAGAACCTGCGCCCCAATCTCTTTACTCACAGGTCCTCCAGGCAATGAGAGATCAGAACTGTTTCCATGGTACTACAAACCAATATTGATTCCGCAGGAAAGCCATCCAATCGTAGCTAATGTTGATCCGATCGTATCAGAATTTATAGGAAGTATAGATACAGTGGATGCACCTGGCATTTCCAAAAAGGTAATACTAACCACTTCGGAATACACGAAAATTCTGAAATCTCCCGCTAGAGTTAGTTTTAACATAGTTTCTATTGATCCAAATTTTGGAAATGCCAATCGTCCAAATCAGCCTGTTGCAGTTTTGCTGGAAGGAGAGTTTGAATCAAACTTTGCCAATAGATTACCCCCCAATTTCTACGACGAAAGAATCCTCGATTTTAGAGATAGAAGTCCATATACTCGACAGCTAGTAATTGCGGATGGAAACGTTGCGGCAAATCCTGTGAGTACTGATGGTAAAAAATTTCGAGAGTTGGGTTTTGATCCTGTAATTGGAAGGAAGATGTATGGAAATGGCGATTTTTTAGTTAACGCTCTGAACTATTTATTAGGTGACGCTGCGCTTATAAGCGTGAGGTCGCGCTCCATTGCCCTCCGGAAACTCGATGATGAGCAAATTATACAAGAAAGAGAACAGTGGCAAGTGATCAACATTGTATTGCCGGTTGTATTCACATTAATTTTTGGATTGTTTCAATGGTTTTTCAGAAAGAGAACCTACTCTAAACGTAGTAATTAAATGAAAAAGATTGCAATTCTTTTGCTTATTGTATTGGCCCTAGCGATCGTGGCCCTTTACCTATCGAGTTCTGATAATCCTTTTATCACTGATGGCATCGAACAGAGTGACTTTGCAATCGAAGATACCTCCTCCGTCGGTAAAATTGTCATTGCGGATAGATCAGGTAGAATTGTTAAACTCACCAAAGAGGAAGGGGAGTGGGTACTGAATGAGAAATATCCCGCAAGATTTGATGCCGTAGAGACTCTTTTGAAGACCTTCATCAATATATACATACAGCGCCCAGTGCCCAAGGAGACGGTTGAGCAGGTCAGTAAAGTAATGGCTTCATCTGCAAAAAAAGTAGAGATCTATGATCTGGAAAATGATTTAATTAAAACTTGGTATGTAGGGCACGCCACTATGGATAAAAAGGGCACTTACATGCTATTAGAAACACCAAAATACGGGAAATCTTCAGCACCATTCATCATGGATATGAAAGGCTTTATTGGGATGTTAAATACCCGATTTTTTCTCGACGAAAATGAATGGCGCAATACTCTACTCCTCTCTTACCCCGAAATGGATATCAACAAGATTGAAGTTGAATACCCAACAGATTTCGGGTCTTCATTCTCAATTGAATACTTTGGTGAGAACGAAATATTATTATTTGACGGTAATGACCAAAAAATACCGGTCTTTGATACCGCTCTTGTAAAAGATTACATGCTGAATTACAGAAAGCTTTCCTTCGCAAACTTCAGAACAGGACTTAGTAAGCTAAAGATGGATAGCATTAAATCGCTTACGCCTTATCAGGTGATAAGGATTACGGATGCTTCCGGGGAATATGAGTTCAAGCTGTGGCCAAAAAGAGGGGATGCTGACGCACTAAACATTCATATGGATAGCCTTGGTATAGATCGTCAGCAAGTCTATGCCAGCTTTAATGGAGGAGACCTGGCGCTTGCGCAGCGATTTATGTGGGATAATTTCAGAGCTCCGCTACGGGCATTTGCCATTGAAGAATAATATCCACATTCTGTTAAAAAAAGCAACTTAAGCGTTAGGCTTAATCAGTTATATTTGTCGTCTGTCCCAGTGGCAGTAAAGAATCTTACTATGAAATTCATTGTTACGAGTTCAGAACTTCTCAAGCATTTACAGTCGGTTAGCGGGGTGCTTGCATCCAACAATACCCTTCCAATCTTAGATAATTTTCTTTTTGAAATAGAGAAGGACGCCTTGACCATTTCTGCTAGCGATCTGGAAACAACGATGATTACGCGTCTACCAGTGAAGTCGGAAGAAACAGGGGCTATTGCAGTACCAGCACGCATTGTTCTCGATTATTTGAAAACTCTTCCCGAGCAGCCCCTAACATTTACGGTTGACGAGACGAGCTTAGGAATTGAAATCTCTAGCAGCTACGGCAAGAGCAAAGTGGCTGGATACTCAGCAGATGAGTTCCCCCGAAATCCCGAGATGGAAGAAGCTTCTTCCGTATCAGTTCCTGCTGAAGTCCTTTCAGAGGCTATTCATAAAACAATCTTCGCTACAGGAAATGATGATTTGCGTCCGGTAATGTCAGGAATTTACTGCGAGTTTTCCAACGAAGGCTTGAGATTTGTAGCAACAGATGCGCATAAATTGGTGAGATATACTAGATCCGATTCAAAGGCTGATAAGAATTCAACTTTCATTATCCCAAAGAAACCATTGAATCTACTAAAAGGCGCGCTAAGTAGTACTTCAGCGCAAGTCTCTTTGGAGTTTAACACGTCAAATGTGAAGATTTCATTCGATGATACCGTTCTTATAGCCAGACTCATTGACGGGAAGTATCCAAATTACGAAGCTGTAATTCCAAAAGATAACCCGAACAAAATGTTAGTTGAGCGCACGGCTCTGCTGGGCTCAATACGACGAGTATCTATTTTCTCCAATAAAACTACCCATCAAGTAAGATTAAGAATTAGTGGAAGCGAGCTATCTGTGTCAGCTGAAGATCTTGATTTCGCGAACGAAGCCAATGAGAGACTTACCTGTAGCTACGAGGGGGAGGATATGGAGATCGGCTTTAACAGTCGATTTCTCATTGATATGCTCAATAACCTTAATACCCCAGATGTACAACTTCAATTAAGTGCTCCGAACAGGGCGGGTATTCTAGTCCCAATGGAATCTGAGAATGAAGGAGAAGACATTTTGATGTTGGTTATGCCAGTTATGCTGAATACCTAATTAACCAATCGATAAACCGTCTTTCGTTTTTTGTTCGGTGCTGAGCAGCACTACACCGTCTTTTGAGTATGCACCCAGAATCAAGCACTCACTTGTGAAATCCGCGATTTGCTTTGGCGGGAAGTTAACAATGCAGACCACTTGGGTACCTACTAATTCGTCTATATGATATATATCCGTGATTTGTGCGCTTGTTTTGAGCAACCCCAATTCTCCTAAATCTAGGTATATTTTGTAGGCTGGCTTGCGAGCCTTCTCAAATGGGATTGCGTCCACAATGGTTCCTGTTCGGATATCTAACTTCTCGAAATCTTCCCCAGAAATTTGTGGCTTGACGCTCATAGTTATAGATTGCATTGGATCCTGCGCTTTCTTTGCAGCGCCAATCTTTAGTACACTTAAACTTCTAAAAGACTCATTTTGTTGAGTTTTGAGTTTAAAAAGTATAACCAGCCGAGAAGTAGAAGCTGCGAATCGTCGCTGGAATGATCCCCGGACCCGGATATCCTTCAGCCCTGCGGGTAAAGTACTCTTCATTAGTGAGATTGTTTACGCCGGTGGTAAACTTGAACTTACCTGGTCTATATTCTAATGACAAGTCCATCACTTGGTACGATGGAATGAGTCCGGTAAGTGCATTTGGATTAAAGGTCGAATTTGTCGCATCGGAAAACTGCTGACCGAGATGGGAAAATTGGTAAGTAGCTTTGAAATTTTTCCACCGGTAATTGATTCCGGCGCGCCACATGACTTCAGGTACATATTCTACCCGCCGATTAAGAATGGCTAGCCTAACCGATTCTATATAGGTGGCTTCAGTGAGAGCCAAATTTGAGAATAGAGTTAATCTTGAGTTGGGTTTTTTCATTTTAAATAAATCCCAAACGCTGACTTCTATAAAAGATTCAAGTCCAAAATGCCTAGAGTTACCAATGTTTGTCCTAAGTAGCGTTGTGCTGCGTTCTTTCAGGATAAGACCGATGCGATCATTATACCGCATGAGGAATACGCTCACATCCATGTTTAGCCAATTCCCCACTGTGCCGCGCACACCTATGTCTGCATTGTATCCGTTTTCATCTGTAATGGTACTATCCAACTGAAAATTTGGATTTACAACACGTAAATCACTGAATGTAATCGATCTGAAATTTTGAGAAATGTTACCGTAAAGACTTAGGTTTTCTGTTAAGTCATAACTTCCACCGACTCCAAATAGCGGAAAAGTTCGTGAATTTGAAGACTCATCTTCAAAAGTTAACACAGGCCTCGGTTCTCCTGCAAAATTTGTCCTATTTAATTTCCAAAACCCGTCTGCATCTGTTCGGATATGTTCCAATCGAACCCCAGCGGTAACGCTGATTCTCGAGTTTAAATCGATTAAGTTTTCTACGAAAAGGGCATGGTTTCTGCTTGGGAAATCATAATCAAATTCTTCTACATCATTTGGATTTAGAAATTCGAAATCTGGTTGATCTGAATTGTTAGCATCGCCTTGTCTTTTATCGGTAAGACCATTATAATATCTACCTCCCACAACCAATGCAGAGTTCATTTCTTTAATTTTGAACCGGTGGATTAATCGCACTTCCGTTCCAAAATTTGTAAACTCATCCCTGATGAGTGTCCTGTTTTCGAGGGGATTATCAGGTACCCCAATTTGCTCGAGATTTCCCAAAGCATTGCGACTGGAAACCAAACCAAATGTTCTCACATTTAGCTGGGTCATACTGGAAAACGAGTAGTCTATCGTCTGCGCAAATAGGTTCCAATTCACGTTGAACCAATTTCGAGATCGGTTTGATAGTGAAATATCTTCTTCAAAAAATTCTCTATCGGTTAGCCCTCCTGGTTGTTGAGCTTCGTAGTAGAGATATGAGTATTCGAAGCCCAGCTTTAACTTTTCACTTGCCTGATAGCCTAGTCGTGCAAAGGCAGTATGCGCTTCAAACCCTGAATTTTCTCGCCATCCGTCACCGCGCCGGTATTGATAATAAGCGTAATAATCAATCTTTGACTTCGTTCCTCCCACGCTTACAAATGAATTGACCAATCCGAAGGAGCCAACTGATTGTTCGAGGGTGAGTTCAAGAGGTTTCTCGGGAGCATCTTTCAGCTTGAAGTTCAGCATTCCGCCAAATTGAGTTCCGTATTGGAGGGATGCTGCACCTCTTACAATTTCTATGCGTTCCACTGCTTGGAGTGCAGGCATGTAGTAGCTTTCAGGATAACCCAAAGCATCGGCGCTCATATCGTATCCGTTCTGCCGAGTATTAAAATTAGCGGTGCGGCTAGGTCCAAGACCACGTGCAGCAATATCAAGTTGCAATCCGGCAAAGTCGCTTTCCCAAATGTTGAGCCCTGGAATTTTGGCAAAAACCTGTCTTGCATTGTTAGAAACTAAGTTAGCGGCGAAATCGTCCAGAACGATGACCTCATTCTTTTTTGCCGCGTAAATTCCGAAACCCTCGATTGATCTCATCCTGGTCATGCCGCTTGTCAACTCCTTTTCAGATGCGATCTCGACCTCGTCGAGGTTTTTTGATAACCTCTGTAGATAAAAGTCAATTACTGTATCTGTTCGAAGTATTACATCTTGCGAGATCATTTCACTTCCCAGTGAATATACCTGCAGTTGGTATTTTCCTTTCTCTAGAGCAAAGAAGTACCTGCCCTTCTGGTCGCTGAAGATGGTTTGATTCATCTCCTTCACGAATACCGTTGCTCCTTCTACCGGTTTGTTGGTGGCTGAATCCAAAACCTTTCCAGAAAGATTCACATCTTGTCCAAAAAGATTTGGAGTAAGGAAGATGAAAACTATCAGTATTCGTCTTTTCATTAGTTGCTATAAGGATAAGGTAAAATCCATGGCTTTGGATCCCATGAGTCTTCTATTTCTGTGAGATTCACATCTGGATCAATAAGCAATCTTGCCGGTCTGCTATTTAAAGTTACCCAGGCTTCAACTCGGACTTTTGGGTCAGACATTCCTTTTTCCTTATAGTGATGCTTAAGCCAGTGTGCATACTGGAGAATAAGGTCTGGTTGCATCGCCATTTGCTTCTCTTGATGCGCATTTAGAAATTGGTGATTGATGACCGATCCTTCTCGTCCATCCTCACCATCTTTTACATAAAAAGTCGCAGCACCAGCTTTTTCCATCAACATGACTCGCCAAGAAAATCTATAGCCTTCCTCAGTCCAGAATAAATTTCCTGGGTAAAGGAGATACCTCCAAGGAAAAACTAATTGAAAGAGTAAAAAAACTGTCAATAAAGGGATGATCAGTTTATTTTTTACAGAAGGAATATGCCTCAGATTTTCTTCTCCCGTTGTCCATTTTTCGTAGCCCACTAGATTGGAAATTCTTGTGATGATATTTTCATGGAAATTCTCAGAAAAGAAAATTAACACCATAAAGATCATGACCACCGGGAATATTCCAATTCTAAAGAGGATTCCTGTCATTACGTGAAAAGCGATCACTAATGCGTAGGAGGCCCATCGAGTTTTTTTGAAGAGTAGTCCGAGAATTATGAAGGTGTCAAAGAGCATTCCAGCCCAGCTAAATACATAGGCGGTTAGTTTATAGTTGAAGAGTTCCCCGATTATTGGGATATGTGATTTTGATGGCAGCCAGATGGCTAACGGCATAGCATTTACAAGCCAGTCAAAATTGATCTTTGCCAAGCCAGCGTATACGTACACAATGCCCAGCATAATTTTGAAAATCAGGATGCACCAACGACTTACTCTGTTTTTTTGAATTCCAACCTTCCTTACCGAATCTAATGATAAATAGCTATTAGCTGGTACAAGTATCATTAGGAAGGAGATGATGCTAACGAAATAGTAGTGGTTCAAATAGTATGTAATGTCGACCAATTCCACATATGTAAAACATAAGAAGAAAATGATGCTAGCCAGCCTATACCAAGCCCCGATAATGATCATGAAGGAGCTTAAGGCCATTGTCCAAAAGATGAAATACATCCACTCCCTTGAAACGGCTTCCACCCAATCGAAACCATAGTAGCTAAAGTGTAGCATGGGATCAACCAATTGAGAATCTACCCAACCCATGTACATATAGCGCAATGTGCTTAGGAGCATCACTGCTCCAAAGATGATTCTGAGGGAAACTAAAGGAGCAATCGAAACCGATTGCTCCAGAAAATTTTTAAAACTCATGTACTTTACTGCCACTGCAAACTAATTGCTCTTAGTCACCGTCGCCAGAATTAAAGGAAACTTCCAAGCCAAGGAGGGATAATATATTCGCTTTAAAGTTGGCGGTATTGTCTTGGAGGCTATTTGCTAGATCTGCGACGGCTTGATCTGTAATATTCGCAGAAAGAGGATCAGAAGGAAGGGAAGAAACGTCATCATCAATAACAGCAATCGCGGTTTGGGTTTCAGTTACAACGGTAGGCCCTCCTTCAGCTGAAGCCACGTATTCATCAAAACCGATTATTTCTTCACCGTTTCTTGTTCTACCGAAGTAGATGTTTTTGCTACTCTCCCAATTTTCTGCAATTAGTTGCGCCGAAATACCGCTGTAAAAGGCCTCCACCAAACTTGGATCAGGCGATTCTCCAGCGCTCAGTCCAGCTGGAAGTTCTAGTTTGAAGTTTTTAATATTCTCGTAATCTTTTACGAACCCGTTGTAAAAAATTTGCATTGGCGAACCTTTGGAGATACTGTTATTGGTTGTGAATTGCTCTATATATTCTGTTTTCCATTCATTCACAATGCCATCAAATGACTCCTTGAGTTCAGCAATTATCAATAAGAGATAATCAACTCTTTCTTGATCAAATCCACTTATGATTTCGGAATCTGTTAAGCCACTTCCAAAGATCAAATACTCTACAGTATAAAATCCTCGAACATCTTTATCAAATGTATTGGCTAGAATAAAGTCTGGATTTATGATATTTGCTTCTACTTGCTCTTCATCAATAGGGTAGGCACCAAGCACTGTAGCGTATTCTCCCAAAAGCAAGTCGGCAGGACCAAAACCAAATGCTGAACAGTGTTGATGATCAATCACACTTTCAGTCCAAGCATCTCGCAAATTGTCTAGCTCGACTTCATTTGGATTGGCAGAAAAGTCAGTAGCTGCGCTGCTTAATGTATTTACACTTGCTTGCAACTCTTCAAAATTTGGAATAATGAGGCTTTCTGCTGCTCTCTGAAGCATGGTAACTCGGTCAAAATCGGAACTCGGAATATTATTTTCCGGATCGTCGTCATCACACGAAGTAAAGGTGACAAGCACAATAAACAATGCAGCAAAGTAGTAGTGCTTTGTCAGGTAGGTGATATTATTCTTTGCCATTTTCATTGCTTTGTATTTACGAGAAAAGCCCCGCTTCTAGCGGGGCATTTTCAATGTTAAGAGTATCTAATCAAGGCTTGTTGTTCACGAAGTAGCTAGTTACTTCTTCATCAGTGAACCCGTAAATCGATTGGATGTTATCTATAACTGATTGAAGATTACTAAGTAAGGCCGGTTCGTTCAAGAATCGGTAACTTTCGGGCGTTTGTCCAGCGGGGGCTTTAAGTAATGATAATATCTCATCTATTTCGGCATCAGTGATTACTTTATTAGAGATGCCTCTAAACCCGTGTGTGAATCCAACTCCTTCAGCGTAAGCGTGGATTGCGTCTCCCAAATCCTCTTCATTATCGGCCTCTTGGATCTTTGTAATTGTTGCTTTGCAATAGTAGATAACTGTTGCATAGTTTGATTTTTCCCAATTTAACAAGTAATCTGCAAGGGCTTGATCTCGTAACGAATTGAAAGTACTTCCAGCTTCAATCGCTGCTTTAGCGGTAATCAAATTATCTCGTATGTCATAAAAGAGACCAGTTTGGGCAACAAGATTAGATCTACGCACTGAATAAGTCGCTGCGGCAGTAGTTTCTGAGACGTCAAAGCTTTTTTCAGCTCCGTGAATTTCAACTAATTTGTCAATATCTGCTGCAGTTAGGTTTCCACCTTCAATTACATCTAGTGCATGGTTGTAGAGAGCCGCACCGAACGAACCTTTCTGCACCATTTGTTTGAGCTCAAGTCCATTTTCGTCGATTAGACGAGTTCCGAGGAGTCCTCCTTCTTGGTCAGCGGCAGGAGTTCCTGCTCCTGGGTTTTGAAATCCGTTAGGTGAATTTGCAGATTTAACCAACTCGACGAGCCAATCTTCAACAAGGTCGCTGTAAGAATCTGTAGTAACTGAATCCAAAGTCGTTGGGTAGTCTATTGGATCAACCATTGACATTTGCGCATTGTCCTCTGCCTCGCTCGCCGCATCAGTCATCGCAGAAAGCTCTTCTATAATCGTGCTTTCGGCAACTACGTTAGCGTCAAAATTATTCGAAATATATTCTGCTGGAATAATTAGCGTTGGCGTTGGATCATCATCGTCATCATCATCATCATCACAGGCGGTGAAGGCAAGGGCGGCGATGGCTAGCATTGAAATGTACTTTGCTCTCATTGTTTTTTATTTGGTTTGCGCGCAAAAGTACTACACGAGTGTTGTTCTTCTTATACCATGAAAGTGGTATTTTGAATGATTCTAAATAAAAATTGTATGATTTATTGATTTTTTAGTCTTTCGTTTGCTTTTTATTGTCGTCTTTTTTCAGCCAACTAGTGAGATCATATCCGAAATACCTCAGGGACGCGATGAGCAATGTGGCGGCGGCAAACTCGTCGAGATTCCCAATAACAGGCAGATTATCTGGTAGCTCTGCAAAGCCCAGAGTGAAATTAAGTAGATATATCGTCGAGACGATAATGCCCAGGATTGCAGATATTTTTTTCATAAGATGTTTTTAAAGTTTCCCAAAAGTAAATGAACGGGNACAATGAGAATTACTTGTGCGGAAATCATCTACGAGCCTCCACAAAAAAAGGCTCCGATCATGTCGGAGCCTTCCCATTGATTAAAATGATTGGTTATTCAAACGTTTTGCTTCTCGAAGGATTCGTTCGCTTGAATAATTAAATCCATAAAAGCGACAGAAAGATAATAAACTTCGATGAACTATCAAAAAAACCTTACAAACTAGAGAGGGATGTTTGGTTCTCCCTCTAGATTATTTAATTATTTAGAAATAATGAACTTACCCATCATTATCTCGTCAGATTTTGTCAATCGGAATAGATAAACACCGTTTGGTAAATCCTGTCTGTTCATGTCAAGTCTGTAAGTGATTTCACTGATTACAAACCCACTGTACAACTCATCAACAATTCTTCCATTCATGTCGAACACTTCAACCACTGCATACCCGTTAGTGGCAGTTTCAAAGCTTATTGACGTAATACCCTCGTTAGGATTTGGATAGGCTTCAATCCAACCCTTAGACTCAGCCAATGCCATCGGTGCAATTCCATCGGTACAGCCTGAGGCCAAGTCGCCATTGGATAATCCGAATGGAACTCCATCAAGTTTCGCTTCAAACTCACTAATCGTTGACCCATCTTCGTTGCTTATCAAGCTAAATGTTGTTGATTCTGCTGAAGCAACTAGTAGCTCATTGAGCATTCCGGTCGCACACATACCATTTACTTCATCTGGAATAGAACCAATCAGCACAAACTCCCCAACTTCAAACTTGTAGAGCTCGTCGCTATTTCTTTTTGCTAAGAATAACTCTCCATCTACAAGGGTGAGGTCTCCACCGCTTACCGGCGCATCAGCAAAGAACATGGTTTCACCATCAGTAGGATTGATCGTGTATACTTCATTGCTATTATCGTCACCTGCATATAGGAGGCCATCCATTGGATTGTACACCGCAGCAAAGAGCTGATCGATATCTCCTTGGATGGAAACTTGCGCTGTCTCCTCCGTCATAGGATTGTAAATCTCAATGAAGTTACCATTCGCATTCACGAAGTAAAGGATGTTACTAGCATCATCGCTATGCGCAATGTGAGCTTGATAAGAAAGATTGACTTCCTCGGCAAGGATGGCATCAGAACCATTAAGTTCGATGCGGTAGATATTCGTTCCGCTTATTCCAGGACCGTGATCAGCATAGTAATAAACTTGGTTTTCGCACGTCTGGAGTTCATTTTGATCGTCTGCACAACCAGAAGCCATATCTCCATTGCTCATGGTGAAGACTTCGTTTTCGAAGACTAAAGTGTAGAACTTGTTGAGGTACATGGCATCAGTATCGCCTACGTAAAGTTTACTCTTATTCTTGGTTGAAATCATGAGATTTCCATCATCTCTAGTGGCAAGACCCGTTACCAATCCAGGAACACTTCCCAAATCTTCGTTTACACCTCCAGGGTTAATTCTCAAGACTCGACCATCATTATCTCGCGTAACGTGATAGAGCTCACCATCGGTTCCAAATGCAATGTCTCCACCGTGGATATTCGCAGCAGCGAATACTGAAGTGGTTCCATCGGTTTTGTTCACTTGGTAAACTGTTTCCGTATTCTCTGCGCCGATGTAGAAATTACCATCGCTATCGAATGTAGCAGTAACCACTCCCGAAAGATTCACGTCCACAGCTACCTCAGCGCTGATTGCACCATCTGGGACGCTTACGTCGAGTACGGAAAACGATCCATTGGAACTTCTAACCACATAGAGTTCGTCCGTAGCCTCGCTGTATGCGATATGGACTGTGTAATCAAGAGACTTGTAAAGCGTCATATTACCTCTATTGAGGTCATCATCCAAGACAACTTCGTAGATGTCGCTAGTTCCGTTGTTCTTGTTGTCGCTTAAGAAGTATCTCCAGTTGTCGCAATCAACGACTACAGGATCATCACATTCTTCTTTGAATATCTCAATTGGATTAGAAAGGCTAATACATCCTTCAATGTCTTCGACATTTGTTCCTTGATCAGGGAGGGTGAGTGGCCCAGCATAAGATGCGTACCAAATCAAGCAAACTCCTTCTCCTGATCCTTCGAAATCGAACTCGCCTGTTAAACTTACTTGAAGTATGTTGAGGTCCAAATCTGTAACGGCGTAGCAACCTTTAGGTCCTTTATTGCCAGTTACGTCAACTGTCACTACATCGGGGATTCCGTCATCCGTGCAGAATGAAGTAGAATCCATAGTCGAGATAGTTCCTCCATCTACGTGGAATTCCATAATCTCGAGTGGATTCGAAAGATCGAAGCACTCTCCTTGAAGATCAAATGCGTTAGCACCAACTTCTAGACCGAAAATTTCACCATCCCAGCTCAAGTGCCAGATCACGCAAATTCCAGTACCTGAAGTTCCTTCAAAGTCAAAAACATTATTGTCGGAAAGATCTACGATTAGACCATTTGCAGCAGTCACAATCCAAATGCTGTTTTCACCTGAAGCTCCTACAAGGTCTGCTGTAATTGGATCTGGAATTCCATCTCCTTTGCAAATTGTGGTTTGGTCATTTGTAGAGATAGTTCCACCATTTACCGTGCAGACTCCATCAGGGATACACTCGCAGTCTATGTCGTAAATACCTGGTTCTCCTCCAATAGTACAAGGCGTTCCAGGTAGAGCTCCTCCATTGAATACTCCTTCACAATCTGGTTCGCAAGCTACAAGAGTAAGGCCTGTATTTAATGTTGCTCCGCAAGTCGGCTCTTCACTAAAGAAGGCCTCAATGATAACATCGCCTTCTACAAAGTCTAATGAAACCGTTTGAGGACTCTCTTCAATTTCAAACTCATTGCCATTTACTACCAAGAATCCATCAGCAGGAGCATCAACGAAGCTCAATTCTACAATGGCCGTGTATAGTCCCGTAAAAGGATCACATGCATCGGTCACATCTGCTGAATTTACAATCAGCGAGCAGGAAATATCTGGAATACAATCACACTCGTCGTTGTAAGTTCCTGCTTCACCGCCAACTGTACATGCTGTTCCTGGCAGTGCATGTCCATCAAAGACACCTTCACAGTCTTGCTCACAAGCATCGAGGGTGACTCCTGTTTGGAGGGTTGTATTACAAGTAGGATCTTCACTGAAGAATGCTTCGATGACCACATCACTTTCTGCTATTTCAAGCATAACAATTTGAGGGCTTCCCGTGATTTCAGCTTCTTGATCATTAACAACTAGTACACCTGTCATTGGAGCGTCAACATAACTTAACTCAACCATTACGGAGTAGAGTCCCGTCATTGGATCACATTGATCGCTGATCTCAAATGAGTTCACTATCAATGAACAGTTGATGTCTGGGATACAGTTACAATTGTCATCATAAGTACCTGGTAGACCAGTAATGTTACATGGAGTTCCCGGCAATGCGTCTCCATCAAATACACCTTCACAATCTTCTTCACAGGCAGTTAATATTGCGCCTGTGGCGAATGTTGCATTGCATTCAGTATTTGCACTGAAGGCAGCAGTAATATTAACTGGACCTTCTACAAAGTCTAGAATAACTGCTTGTGGACTTCCGGTTATCATGAACTCTTCACCATTCACTACCAAGAGGCCATCTGCAGGTGCGTCGATGTACTCTAGATTAACGGTTACACCGTAAAGCCCGGTCATAGGATCACATGCATCAGGAACATCAACAGACGTTATTTCAAGTGCACAACTAATATCTGGAACACAGGTACAATTGAGGTCATAGGTTCCAACAGCTCCTCCCAATTGACAGGCAGTGCCAGGAAGTGCATCACCATCAAAAACACCTTCACAATCTTGCTCACATGCCACGAGTACGATTCCAGTTTGTTCAAAGTCGCTACAACTGCTTTCTTCACTGAATGCAGCTTCAACACTCACTGGTCCTTCTACAAAACTTATATTCACTGTTTGAGGGCTTCCTATGATCATGAATTCTTCTCCGTTTACCAGTAAGAATCCATCTGCCGGAGCATCGACATAAGTCAGTTCAACGGATGCTGAATAAAGTCCTGTTGCTGGGTCACAAGCATCTGCTACGTCCACGGAAGTGATCTCTAGCGAGCAATTCACATCCGGAATACAGTTACAATTGTCGTCGTAAGTTCCTGCTTCGCCATTTGCATCACAAGCAGTGCCTGGAAGTGCATCACCATCGAAGACTCCTTCACAATCTTGCTCACATGCGGTTAATACAATTCCAGTGCTTAATGATGTCGCGCAAGCTGCATCGTCAGTGAATAACGCGCTAAATGTTACAACTCCTTCTACGAATTCTAAGTCGACCGTCTGAGGGCTACCCGTAATTGGGAAATTGATACCATTGACAGTGAGCAATCCTGCAGAAGGTTCGTTGGCGTAGACTAGAGTCGCTGAAGCTCCATAAATTCCCGTTGTCGGATCACAATTATCATCAACAGAGAAGTCGATAATGTCAAGTTCGCAAGGATCTGGCTCACAAACAGGTGCTTCACCCTCGAGCAAAATGTCACATGCAGCGCTTTGGATCGAGATACTCCAGCAGTCGCCTTCAGTTGCCGTCAGAATAATCGTTCCGTTATTAACTAAAGTTGGATCGTCGCCTGAAATCACTATTGAACCATTTTGACAGTTGGTAGAGCTACCAGCACTTAAAGTGCCTCCATCAGCTAATCCAGTGTAAGGGATACTGACTGTGTATTCGTCATTTCCATTCGTTTCGCTAGAGCAACTAGCGACTGGTGAGCCTAAAGTTAAGCCACAAGGTGCAGGGTCACATGAGGGTGCAACACCACCTATGTCTAGATCGCAAGATGGACTTGATAAGCTCCAGCTCCAGCAAGAGCTCGATTCAGATGTGGTGAGAATAATTGTTCCGTTCGGAGTGGTCGTAGGATCATCACCGGAAACAGTGATTGATCCATTGGTGCAACCACCAGAATTTCCAACGGTAATGACTCCATTAGGCTCTACCCCGAAGTAAGGAATTTGAACTTCGAATAGGTCGTCACCAAGTGTATTGTCTAAACAGAGTACGCTAGGTGTGCCCAAAGAAATCGGGCAAATTTCTACACACTCGCAGTTCGAAATTATTCCATTTATTCCACAAGGATCTCCATTACTCACGTTGGGTAAGAGCGGGCAAGGGTCAATATTATCACATAGGCCATCACTGTCCGTATCTCCTGCGAGACATTCAATTACTTCTATTGGTGCTCCGGCCCCGTCAAGATCTGCACATATTCCCGTAGAGGCAATTTGATCGAGGATATCAGATGCTGGAGTCACACCTTCGATAATTCCCGATAAGTCTAAGAAGTTAGTACTTACTGGGCTTGGATCGTATACGAGGGTATGTATTGTGTAAAGGCCGGTCATGTTAACAGTAAACGAAGAACTAACGCTTATCTCTTCAATGATCAAACCTATGCCTGAAGTCAATACAAAGCGAGAAGCATATCCACTAGGAATGACTGTGTTTCCATCAGGAATTGCGGTGATGGTTACCTGAGGTGCATCGAGTTCAACTGGTGTTTCCGCTGCCGTGAGGGTTCCTGCATCTGCAATACAGATTTGATTACCAACACATTCACAGTTACTATCAAAGGCATCATCTATGGTGCTTGGATTTCCATCGTCGCAGGGTGCACCAATTACGCAGTCAAGGCTAGAAAGAGCACATACGGCATCAATGTCGGGACCAGGTGTTAATGTGCCACAATCGTCAGGGTCTGGATCGCTAATCTTGATCGCATCAAATTGCACTGAGTTTGTGGCAAGTGCTGGAGAAAAGAATTCATCAATGTCAACAGATGCTGTTGCTCCTCCAATGGCTCCGAACTCATAATAGCCATCACCATCTTCATCTAATATTCCGTTGGCATCAAGAATGTCAATCGTGCTTTGGTTGGTTGGTCTTAGTTCTATGTTTGAACCTTCTACTTGAGGACCAACTTCGAACACGAATAGATCAGGATTGTCATCTCCAGAGTTGATTAGGGTATTGTTCGTAAAACCAAGTCTTATTGACCCCCCACCAAGGGATACAGCATTCTCCGGTCCAGAGTCAATATCAGGTAAACCTATAGAGGAATTGGCATCTAGTTGTGTATTGTTTGGGCAATTATTGTCGTAAGTGAGCACAACATCAGCGAATGAAAGTCCATCTTGGAAACAAGTTGCACAGCCCTCGTTTTGATTTATAAGCTGACATTGAGGATCGTCGCAATCAGCGAGTCCATCTCCATCATTGTCGAGACCATCGGCACAGGTGAGTGGATTGTTCTCCGCTTCCTCCTCGGTATCGCAAATACCATTGTTGTTATTGTCAGCGGGACATCCGCCGTTGCAAACACCTAAAGCATCTACGAACCCTATACACGGGTCAAAATCATCACAAATTCCGTCGAAGTCGGCATCACCACCTAGACTCTCACAAGGGTTAACCCCCTCTAACACTTCAATTACTTGTGGTTCGGTATCGCAACCCTCGCTATCAGTAACTTCAACCGTGTACGTTCCTGCTGAGAGATTCTCCAGAAGTACATCTGTTCCGTCAGAGAAAGCCGAGAAATTAGCCCCTCCAGATAACGGGTAGAAAATGGTGTAGTTAGGTGTACCACCTTCAATTTGAACCCCAATTCTTCCGTCACTTCCTCCTAAAAAGGAGACATTTGCTTGAAGAGTTGCTGCGAATGATAGAAGCTCTGGTTCAACAAATTCTAGTGGTCCTGCTGTGATCTGTGCACCCGTTGCGTCGGTGACGGTCAAATTGTAGGTGCCCTCTCCAAGATTATTTTCCAATCTTGAAGCTCCTGAAAAATTAAGCGTTCCACTGCGATCAAAATTATCGTCACTTGCATCAAGCAAGTAGTCATAAGGAGGGCTTCCTTCAAAAATCTGAAAGAAAATCCTTCCATTTTCATCTCCATTACACTTTATCTCATCAGACTTTGTAAAGTTGACCACTAAAGGTAGATAATCCTCAATCTCTATTGATTCGAACGAAACGCAACCGTTGGCATCAGTAAAATCAAAATTGTAGTTTCCACCAGCAAGGTTCTCTAAAACAAAGGGTTGAGAAATATCTGTGATCTGCCCGGTTATCGAAATTCCTGAATTTACCGTATATGAGTAGTCTATCGGTATTGCTCCGCCACTCAATACATCAATTTCTAGTGAGGCCTCATTTCCACCAGGAGTCTGCACTTCATCGAGCTGGTCGATATCAACTGTAAAAACAGGAGGTTCAGTTAATTCAATCGAACCGACTGCAAAACCACCCAGAGCATCTTCAACAAGGATATTGAATGTTCCAGACGGCAAATCCGATTCTAGTCCTGTATCTCCAGAGGTATTAATCGTGCCAGATCTTGAAAATCCTCCACTACTGAGAGTCAGTGTATAATTATAAGGTCCTGTGCCACCTGCAAGAGCTATGGAGACTTCACCTAGCTCATCACCATTACATGGGACATTGAAACCGTTGAAATCAGTGGTGGCAGTAAGCGTAGTGCTGAAGGTAACACTTCCGGGAGGTGGAACACTCCATGTGGCCGAATAAGGGTGGTTGGTGTTCCCATCGATTTCGGTAAAACTTCCACCCGCGTATAATTTTCCATCATTGTATAAAACATCTTCTACGGTAGAATTAACATCAGGTAAAAAGTCCAAGAGTACATCGCCAGTAATTGCATCAACGAGTGCTAGTCGACTAGCATCTTGACCACTTACATCATTAAATGTTCCCCCAATAAATAAGTAGTTGTCTTCAACATCTATAGCTGCAACACGGCCATTTAGATCCAAATCGAAATCTGTCAACGAACCATCTGATAAAGAAAAGACAGCAAGGCTTGAAATGAATTGGCCACCAATTTGGCTGAAAGACCCTCCAGTGTATAGGAGGCCATTATCGATTAAGAATTCTTCAACAGTAGAGTTTGCAGCGGGATTGAAAGGGGTGAGGTTTTGAGAAACCACATCAACAGCTCCTATGCGAGTTCTTGCCACACCATTTAAAAGTGAGAATTCACCTCCGATATAAAGCGTATTTCCATTTTTCGCTAAAGCTCGAACACCGCCATTTGCAGGGACATCAAAATCTGATAATTCACCAGAAACAGCATCAACTGAGGCTACATTCAGTCGTGAAACTCCTCCAACTGTGCTAAAGCCCCCCCCTAGATACAGTTCGTCGTTGTCTAGCAAAAGTGAAAAAACGGTCGAGTTGGCATTTGGATTGAAATCAAGTAATGAGAAGTCAGACTTTGAAAAAGCGGCAACTTTATTTCTGGAAATGCCATTAATGAAACTAAATCCTCCGGCTATATAAATGCGGTCTTCACTTATCAAAATGTCTTCAACGGTTCCGCTTGTAAATCCAGATTCGTTCAACGTTAGAATTTGGTTGTCTGAGAGTCGATACGCAGCAAATCTGGATCGGTCTTCAAAACCTGTTCGAGTGAAACTTCCACCTGCGATCACTTCTCCATCCAATGCGACAATATCTTCTACGACATTATCTAGCTTGGGATTAAAATCAGTTAGCAAGCCAGTGCTTAGATCAGCAGAAGCTGCGCGGAATCTTTCTACACCGCCTATATCTGTGAAGCTACCTCCAAAATAGAGGGTGTCGTTATAAATGTTCACTGAGTTTACAGTGTTATTAATATCCAACGAAAGTGGATTCACAGCACCCGTATTCACGTTTACTGAAGCCAGTCTGTCTCTGGATTCACCATTTAGAGTCGTAAATGAACCTCCCAAATAAAGGGTCTCTCCAACCAGTTCAATATCGAATACAGAAGCACTATTGAAGTCTAGGTCCAAATCGTTCAGCAAACCTGTATTCAAATCGATAGAGGCAACCCGTTCTCTTGCCGCTACCTCAATAGTGCCAAATATTCCACCTACATATATCCTACCTGCATCAACTTCTAGATCTTCAACAGTAGAATTTGGAGTAGGATTCCAAGCGGTCAATCCTGTGCTTAAGTTGTACTCACATAGCCTAGTCCTTGGTTCTCCGTCCACCGAACTAAAGGTTCCGCTAAAGAATAGATTATCTCCTTCCTTGTCAATGCTGTTAACAGAATTATTAAAAGCTATGTTTAGTGGAGTTACCTCCTCATTTGTAAGGTCAAACTCAGCAAATCTGCTTCTGCTGACTCCATTGAAACTCGTGAAATCTCCTCCTACATATAGTCGGTCACCATCGATGAATAACTCACGAACATTGCTGCTTGTTGTGCCTGAGTAAAGCGGTAACAGATTATTGGTCTGATCATCATAAATCGCTAACCTGCTTAAATCTACCTCGTTTAGTGTAGCAAAGCTACCACCTAATAGTACTTGACTATCTGTAGCCAGAATAGCTCGTACTGTGGAATTTGGTGCAGGATTCCAATTTGTCAAATTTCCTGAATTCAAATCAATGGCTGCGGCTGATTTTCTTTCTTCACCTTCAATGTTGCTGAAAAATCCGCCTAAATAGAGGATGTCTCCGTTTATAGAAAGATCAAGAACTGTGCTGTTTATGGAGACAGAAAATGGGTCGAGATCACCAGTGGCTGCGTCGTATATCGCTAATCGCGACCTGGGTGCGCTGAATGCACCCGCAATGTAAAGTTGGCCTTGATCAAGAATGATGGCCTCAACGTTTGAATTAAGGCTACCTGCTTCGAAGGTGGTCAAGTCATTACTTGCATTATCGAATTCAGCGAACCTACTTCTTGAGATTGGATTTACAAAAGAAAAGTTTCCACCAAAAACAACATCAGTACCGTCATACAACAAAGAATTCAGCACATTGTCAAAAGACAAAATTCTCGTGGATAATGAATTAGTAGAAGTGTTTATTTCTGCAAACCTGTTTCGATCTTGGCCTCCAGCTTCTGTAAACAATCCAACGACTCCCAGTAAATTTCCACTAATCTGTACCTCGCTGACAGTACTGTTAATTGGAATATTTAATGTTTGAACGACACCAGTTAGTGCATCAACCTCTGCCAGTCTCGATCTTGACTCTCCATTTATCGTGGTGAATGATCCACCAGCAAAAAGAGAATTGCCGGAGAGGGCAATGGAATTGACAGTGCTATTGGCATTTGCATTGAAAGAGATTGCCGCAGTTGTAGGATCTACCGCGGCCAATCTCGTTGCAGAAACACCATCAAGTAGGCTAAAACTTCCTGCCAAGTAAACTAAACCGTTTCCAACCTCAATATCCTCGACAATTCCATTTGAATTCGGATCCCAAGGCAAGAGATTTCCATTGTTGTCTACAGCAGCCACCCTATTCCTTGTACTTCCTTCGACAGTGGTAAATGATCCTCCGAGATATATTGTGTTGTTATCGACATGTATTGTATTTACCGAAAGGTTGAACTGAGGAGCAAAGTTTTCATCTACTTCTCCTGTCGTTGCGTCGATTCGCGCGAGTCGAGAAACAGGCAAACCACCAGCGAAAGTGAAATTTCCACTGATATAAAGGTCATTTCCATCTAAAAAGATGTCGGAAACAGTATTGTTAAAAACAAGATTGAAATCGCTATCCACCGATCCATCTGCCAGAATATGGACAAAATTATCTCGTGATAGGCCATCTACAGTGCTGAAGCTTCCTATGGCAAAATATCCACCGGCACCATCGGTAATTACCTTGTTCACATTTCCATTTGTAACTGGGAATTCTCTTGTTGGGATTTCAGAGTTGTTTTCAAAACTTGCAAAACCTCTTTTGTAATAGCCTACATTAGTGAAGCTTCCTCCGGCAAAAACTGAACTTGACGAATTGGCTAAACTAAGTACCGAATTGTTAGCGGCAAGACCGGGAACAACATCTCCAGTCGTCTTTGATATCTTGGCAAAATAACGGTCTTCTTCTTCTCCATCAATCGAGGTGAAAAATCCACCAATGGCTATTTCAGTTCCCGCATCTGCTATGGCTAAAACCGTGCTGCTTACTTCTGGGTTCCAAGCTACATCAGGGAAACCAGATGTTGCGTTAACTCTAGCAACACGAGTTAAAATATTTCCATTTATCGTGGTAAACTGTCCTCCTAAGTAGAGATTGTTACCATCCAAAAATAAAGCTTCAATAGTATTGTTTGGCTCACATGAAAAGGTGAAATCTACGCTAAAGTCAGGCAAGATATGAACTACCCTATCAACTGATATTCCATCAAACTGGCTAAAAGCTCCGCCTACAAACCATCCCCCATTACCGTCTTCGATGAATGTATTTACAGTACTATTCGCTTCTGGGAAAGCCTGATTTACGGCTCCTGTTAAATTATCGGTGAGTGCGATATTATCTGCGGGTTTTCCTGCTGTTGTGAAACTACCACCCACGTAAATGTCTTCGCCTGACTTCTCCATGGTCAAAACAGTCGAATTAACAGAAGGAGCTGTAATTAATGAACCATCAGTTTTGCTCAAAACTGCAAATCTTGGACTAGCAGTACTACCGTCTATTGTTGTAAAAGTACCACCGACAAAGACCTTAGTAGAGTTTGATTCTATCGTCTCAATTCCGCTACTTGTATTTCCTGGAGCCCAAGAAAGGTCGAGGGCACCCGTGGTAGCTTCTAGTCTGGCGATACTGGTTACTGCCTCACCACTAATTGTTGAAAACGATCCACCTACATAAACATGGGTGCCGTCATAGTGAATGGCGAATACAGTTCCATTTATGTCCCCAGGATCGAATGTGGGATCCGTGGTACCATCGGGAAGTAATTTGAATACTTTGGTAATAGGCTCCCCTCCAAATTCAGTGAAGTTTCCGCATATGTAGAAACCTCCATCTCCAGATGAGATTATTTCTGATACACTTGTGCTTAAGTCTCCAAAGGATAGATCAGGAACGGCATCTCCAGTATCGAAAACGGCCAAATTAGATTTGAAATAATCAAGTCTTGTGAAAGATCCTGCCAGTATCAAATCATTTCCATTTAGCAATAGATCGCTGACCGTGTTATTCGCGGAAATAAAATCTTGAGTTTCGGCCGTGACAGCGTCAATCTTGATGATATATCTATTGTCATCTACTCCATCCACTACGTTAAAAGAACCTCCCGCGTATACAAAGTCTCCAGAACGTACAATTCCATTTACGGTTCCAAATCCTATTGTGGGTAACCAACTATTGTCAAGAACACCTGTGGTTGCATTAACTCTAAAAAGTCTTCGAACATCATTACCATTCACTACTGAAATCGAACCTCCAATGTACAGATCGTCTCCATCCAAATAGAGCTCATTAACGGTACTATTTAAATCGCAGTTAAAAGTCGGGTCTGGATTGTTATTAGAATTCAGGCGTACAATACGGTTTATTGTATTGCCATCTAAAGTTGAAAAGGCGCCTCCGATATACCATCCACCGGCTCCATCGGGGATCACTACATTTACGGTAGAATTGAGCGATGGGAGTTCCTCACTCAGTAAACCAGTCAAGGGGTCTACGAGAACAATTCTCTGCGTTTGGTACCCAACACTACTAAAGTTACCTCCAATGTAGATTGTGTCACCATCTTGCTTAATCACTTCCACAGTTCCGTTTGTAGATAGCGTAAGATCGTCGAGACTTTGAGAAAATATAGGGGTCAATGAGATGAGGCTCAAGGCCGAAAGAAGAATCTTTTTCATCAGATTAAGTTTTGGTTATTAGGTGCACACCAAAATACCGTCGATCTAAAAAGGTCTTTGCGATAATTTTGGTGATTGGTCGCATGAATATTCTTATTAATCGAGGCAAAATTACTCTTAAACGAGGCGACCTCGCCTCACTAGTTCTAGTTATATTAGCCTTGGGGCATTTTTTGAGAATCTTGTGGTATACCCGTTTTCACTAGAATTCATGATAAGAGAATCTTTCTGGAGAAACTATCTTTACGCTACCAAATGACCGAAGGAGAACTACCAAATATTCGAGTCGCAGTTTTTGACGACAATCAGGACAGGAGAGTAAGCCTGAGGGTCCTAATAGATATGCTTCCTGATATGAGATTCGTAGGAGAGTATCCCGATGCAACAGAAGCTGTGCTGAAAGTTGAGAAATCTCAACCTGACGTGATATTAATGGATATTGAAATGCCAGGAATAACTGGCATTGAAGCAGTAAGTAAGATTAGAAAGGCGTATCCGAATATTGCAATTCTTATGCAGACTGTGTTCGATGATGAGAGTATCATTTTTGAGGCACTTAAGGCTGGTGCATCTGGATATTTATTGAAGAATGGGACACCTGAAAAGGTTATTGAAGGAATAAGAGAAGCCTACAACGGGGGAGCTCCAATGAGTCCAATGATTGCGACCAAGGTTTTGGGATTTTTTAGAAATCTTCCGCAAAAAGCGGATAGAGAACCAAATCTCGTTTCGGAAGACTATGGCCTAACAAAAAGGCAACTTGAAATACTCGCTGAACTTGTAGCAGGTAATAGTTATAAAATGATCGCACATCGCATGAATATTTCCTACAATACCGTGAACACGCATATAAGGCATGTCTACGAAAAGCTTCATGTACACTCTTTAGGAGAAGCTGTCTCAAAAGCATTGAAAGAGAAAATTGTTTGATCAATAGACCATTCGCTTTGAGGCTCGTATATTTCTGAAGTGAAGTTCAATGTTAAAATCCTACTTGGATCCCTTTCCATGTTCTTTAGTACCGTTATTTCAGCGGGCATATTCATTCATGAGAGTGTCGAAGATTCAATAGAGACATCGGAGATATCTTGCTTTATTGACCTGAAAGGTAAGCTGAGCTTTGAAGAGATTCTTGGTGTGCCGTTTAATGACTCCCTGGAGTTAGCGATGGATTATTTGTCTAGGCAAAATCCAACTCGTCATGTTTGGTTTAGATTCACCATAGAGTCGTTAGATAAGGTTAAACGTCCTCTTTCAATTTCTGTTCCCAGATATTCTCGGACAAAAGTATACGTGATAGAGGAGGGCAAGCTCACTATAGAAAAATCGGTAGGCTCTGAGGATATAGGCCAATATTATATACAGGATATCGATCAAAGTTCAGTTCCCGTTCTCATCTCAAAACTGACATCAGAAATCTATGTCCAAGTAATAAATGCATCAAGCACTGTAAGAAGACCAGAATTTTATGTTTTCTTGGCAACTCAGGAAAATTTTGATGAGTACAAAATCCAGAATAGACCTAGCAAGGGAGGAGAGGGCTATGTATTTCTTCTGTTTTTAGGCGTTATGCTCTTTCAAGCATTGTATGTAATAATACAATGGTATCTGGTGAGGAAGGGGGTTTACTTCTTTTATGTCTTATATATCCTAACAGTTTTTGCATACTACTATTTGAGGTTTAGTACATTTTACTCAGAAAACCCTTCTTGGTCGTTAGTTGATGCGGTTGATCTTCACAATTTCAATCTGATATTAATCATAGTTCCTTCAATTTTCTATCTCTTATTCGCATCAACTTTTGTTGATCTCAAGAAGAGAGACCCAAAGTTGCATAAAGCCATTATTTCCTTTGTGATTTTTTTGTGTTTCTGTGTTGGTATTCAGGTCCTTTTGAATTCTATACCGAATGATTTCGATAAACAACTTCCTGTCACCGTTTCTCTTTTTGCCCAAGTTCCTTTTAATCTGATTGCTTTGGTGAGAATCGCTCGTCAAAGAAGAAGAACTGCATGGTTTTTAGTGGCCGGGAGCACAGTGGCTTTTGTGGCTCATTTAACGGCCAATTTTCTACCTTCTTTCATACCTATTAAGTATATGGTTATTTCTCCTTTGGAGATTACTATGGTTGGTGTGATTTTGGAAGTAATTATATTCAACAGTGGTCTCTTGTTTAAAGCAAAAGAAGCAGAATCAGATAAAGTTCATGCTAAGAACCTTTACATACAAGAATTGAAAGCCAGACAAGTCATTCAGACCGAGTATTCGCAAGTGAGAGACAAAATTAGCAGCGATCTCCATGATGATGTAGGGAGTTCGTTGAGCAGCATTGGTATATACAGTTACGCCGCAAGGGAGAGCCTCATCAACGGAAAGACTGAGCAGGCTGTTGAGCTCCTCGAAAATATCAAACGAAGTGCGGAGTTAACGATGAATTCTATGAGTGACCTTGTTTGGGCAACAAACCCTCAAAATGATTCGAATAACAAGCTCATAGAGCGAGTGCAATCTTTTGGATTTGAAATTCTTGGTGCAAAAGATTGTGTATTTAGGATAGATATCGATGAGAAATTCATCGATTTACCCTTTAACCAGGCCCAACGCAAAAATCTCCTCTTAATAATGAAAGAAGCTATTAATAATACTGCAAAGTATGCAGAGGCTACATTATTTGATTTGTCTATCAAGGTAGTTGGTAGCTCGTATACCTTGAATATTCAAGATAATGGCAAAGGCTTTAATCTTTTAAGTGATCAGCAGGGTAACGGTATGAACACTATGCGCAAAAGATGTGAGGAGCTCAAAGGTAAGTTCAATATTAGTTCTTCTAGTAAGGGCACCATGATAAGTCTTCAAATACCCATCTGATCACTCCTGCTATTAGTTTTCTCCGCAAAATCTAGGAGTATCGGATCAAATGAAAAAGGCTTTCTCATAAGAGAAAGCCTTTTTAGTGATATTACATATGGTGTAATTATCTGGATATAAGTATTTTATGGTATTTGGTCACAAGGCCGTCGAACATTCTCAGCAGGTATACACCATTTGGTAAACCTTCACCGTGAAAATCCATACGATACTTTTGGCCAGCGTGTGCTTCTTGATTAAACAGCAATGCAACTGAACGACCACTCATATCATAAACCTCAATTGTGGTTTTCGCACTTTTGTTCGTTTCAAAAATGATTTGTGAGAATCCTGGTGTCGGATTTGGAATGACCGTAGATAGTGGCTGCCATCCTGACTGAACTTCATAATTAGTGGCATTTGGACCACTGCAATCAATTCTGCTCACTTCAATAGGGTTAGAGAGGTCAAAGCAGTCACCAGCGAGGTCGCCAGCATTCGCCCCTACTTCCGCACCAAAGATTTCACCACTCCAGCTTAAGTGCCAGATGAGGCATAAGCCAGTTTCAACTCCTTCCAGATTGAATGGAGGCCCACTTGGGATATCAAGAATATTTAAGACCCCATCTGTAATAACCCATGCTGTATTTTGACCAGCATTTCCAAGCAAACTGACATTTATTGGGTCAGCAATGCCATCGCCCACACAGATCGTAGTAGGATCTTGCGTAGTAATGGTACCACCATCAGTAAAGTACTCTGTCACAGGAACAGGATTGGAAAGTTCGAAGCATTCACCTTGTAGGTCATTGGCGTTCAATCCCACTTCTGCTCCAATTAGTTCACCATCCCAACTTAAGCTCCAGAACAAGCAGGTACCGTTTCCAGGAATTCCTTCGAGATCGAACGTGGCGTCTTCAGTGATCAAAATGATTTCGCCGTCGTCAAACGTCACCACGAAAACTTGGTTTTCGCCAGCGTTTCCTTCTACAGTGAGCGTGAACGGGTCATCAATTCCGTCGCTTTTACAAACCACGTCAGGGCCATCAACCGTAAGTGTACCACCCACAGCGGTGCACGTGTCGCAAATTTCGCGAACTACTTCAATAGGGTTAGAGAGGTCAAAGCAGTCACCAGCGAGGTCGCCAGCATTCGCCCCTACTTCCGCACCAAAGATTTCACCACTCCAGCTTAAGTGCCAGATGATGCAAAGGCCTTCTCCAGCTCCTTCGAGATCGAATGGAGGGCCGGCAGGAAGGTCAAGGATGTTAAGATCACCATCAGTGATTACCCAAGCCGTATTTTGTCCTACCTCACCTTCAAGAGTAACATCAATAGGGTCAGCAATTCCATCTCCAGCACAGATCGTAGTAGGATCGTCGGTTGAGATTTCGCCACCATCGGCAACGTAACGCGTTACTTCAATAGGGTTGGAGAGGTCAAAGCAATCACCAGCGAGGTCACCGGCATTCGCCCCTACTTCCGCACCAGAGATTTCACCGCTCCAGCTCAAGTGCCAGATGATGCAAAGGCCTTCTCCAGCTCCTTCAAGATCGAATGGAGGGCCGGCAGGAAGGTCAAGGATGTTAAGATCACCATCAGTGATTACCCAAGCCATATTTTGTCCTACCTCACCTTCAAGAGTAACATCAATAGGGTCTGCGATACCGTCAAGAGCACAGATCGTAGTAGGATCTTGCGTAGTAATGGTGCCACCATCAGTGAAGTATTCTGTCACAGGAACAGGATTGGAAAGTTCGAAGCATTCACCTTGTAGGTCATTGGCGTTCAATCCCACTTCTGCTCCAATGAGTTCACCATCCCAACTTAAGCTCCAGAACAAGCAGGTACCGTTTCCAGGAATTCCTTCGAGATCGAACGTGGCATCTTCAGTGATCAAAATGATTTCGCCGTCGTCAAACGTCACCACAAAAACTTGGTTTTCGCCAGCGTTTCCTTCTACAGTGAGCGTGAACGGGTCATCAATTCCGTCGCTTTTACAAACCACGTCAGGGCCATCAACCGTAAGTGTGCCACCCACAGCGGTGCACGTGTCGCAAATTTCGCGAACTACTTCAATAGGGTTAGAGAGGTCAAAGCAGTCACCAGCGAGGTCGCCAGCATTCGCCCCTACTTCCGCACCAGCGAGGTCACCGCTCCAGCTCAAGTACCAGATGAGACAAACACCTTCTCCAGCTCCTTCAAGATCGAATGGAGGGCCGGCAGGAAGGTCAAGGATGTTCAACTGATCATCAGTAATCACCCAAGCCGTATTGTCACCAGCAGAACCTTCAACCGTTACGTCGATAGGGTCAGCAATTCCATCTCCAGCACAGATCGTAGTAGGATCTTGCGTAGTAATGGTGCCACCATCAGTGAAGTACTCTGTCACAGGAACAGGATTGGAAAGTTCGAAGCATTCACCTTGTAGGTCATTGGCGTTCAATCCCACTTCTGCTCCAATTAGTTCACCATCCCAACTTAAGCTCCAGAACAAGCAGGTACCGTTTCCAGGAAGGCCCTCCAGATTGAATTCCGGATTATCAGTAATGACAATAATTTCCCCACTTAAAAATGTAGCAACGAAAACTTGGTTTTCACCTGAGGCGCTATCGACATTTAGAATGAAAGGAGTCTCAACTCCGTCACTTTTACAAATTGTAGTTGGGCCGTCTATGGTGAGTGTACCACCTGATACACCACAGTTGTTGAGGACTAATTCAGGATTGGACTTAATGTAATCACTCAGAATTGCATCGCCATTCGCGGAGATGTTGGCCGGGAGTCGCGAAATTCCAGTGGTCATTAATAAGCAACCCAACGTTATTTTTAGAAATTGGGCAATTGATTGATTCATAATTAGGTTTTCATTAGGATTTATAAGATTTTGGCATATTAGAAGCAATGAAACCGTTGTACTGTTGAACAGTTCATTGTGGTTGATTTTGAAATTCTGTGTGAAATGAAGTCAAGATCTCTAGATTATTAATAATGATACATCATCAAGATTTTTAACTTACAAAATGACTCATTCTTCTCTATAAATTTACAGTTTTTAGTTAATCCCCTGATTTAAATAACTTTGTGACCCTACATGTCAGGTCAACATTTTTTAAGTTTCAGGACCAACAATTGTGGCCTTTAACAAAGAATCTTTCGTCAATGTTAATGATGAACTCCACAAAAAGCCATTTTCTGTCGTCAAGAAAGTTTTAATTGTCGGTATCCTACCTCGAAAGACTAATATTTAAAAAAACACTGATTTTTATGGGGGGTATATTGAAAGGAGATTGTACGAAATCGCTTAATGCACCTTGAGGATTTGACAAAAAGGGTTTTGGAATAATAGGTGTATTTCAGCTCCTAATTTTGATGATCCGAGAGTTATGTGTTGCGCCGAGCGAAGTCTTTTGCGAAGTAAGTGAGAATCATATCTGCTCCAGCACGAGCTATACTAAGCAGCATTTCATCGGCTGCCCTAGCCTCATCTAAACATCCGTTTTGAGCAGCGGCTTTAATCATGGCATATTCACCACTTACGTTATAGGCTGAGATGGGCAGCGAGCTAAACTCCTTCAGTTTAGCGATAACATCAAGGTAACAGAGGGCAGGCTTAACCATTAGGATATCTGCTCCTTCATCTTCGTCGAGCATTGCTTCGCGAAGGGCTTCGTCAGCATTGGCAGGATCCATTTGATACGTCTTTTTATCTCCAAACTTTGGCTTAGAATCCAGTGCATCTCTGAAAGGGCCATAGTAAGCGCTTGCGTATTTCGCTGTGTAGGACATAATGGACACTTCGGAGTACCCTGAATGGTCTAAAGCTGATCGGATAGATCCAACCCTTCCGTCCATCATATCAGAAGGTCCGATTATATCTATACCAGCTTGTGCTTGTGCAACGGACATTTTAGCGAGAATTGGTAATGTCTTATCATTAATGATCTGACCATTTTTAACCAATCCGTCGTGACCGTCGGAACTGTATGGATCCATTGCCACATCACTCATCAATACTACCTCTGGGAACAGCTCTTTTACTTTTCTGATTCGATGGAGATAAAAGTTATCATCTGACCACGAGTATGAAGCAGTTTCGTCCTTAAGGGATTCATTAACTACTGGAAACAGCACAAAGCTCCTTATGCCGAGCTTTATTGATTCTTCGATTTCTTTAAGGAGCTCCTCTTCTCCTAGCTGCGCTTGACCAGGTAAGGAGGTAATAGGATTATGCGCGGATTCATCAGCAGTCACAAAGAGTGGATAAAGGAGCTGACCCGGAGTTAATCTCGTTTCTCGGACTAATCCTCTAATTACCTCAGACTTTCTATTTCTTCGAGGTCGGTTAATCATTTTGATCGTACATTTCAATAGTGTGTAGCAAACCGCCGATTCCAGTGGCGACTTCATCAAGCCTAACCTGCAATGCTCGCTGCAATTCGAGAATTTCTTTGTCACTCATGTTCTCAGCAATGTCTTCTTTCAAATGGTCATGACTGTGGTGATGCTCACCATCATGATCGTGCTCAACCCCAGGAACTGCAACGACTGATTCTTCCCATGTGGCCAAAAGACGAAAGCTTTTGTCGATGCTTCTTTTCATTGATTCGTAGGCAGACTTTCTTTTTGCATTTTCAATTCCCGCTTCAAGTTCTGCCACAATTCGCTCATCTTCCGCTTTGAGTGCTCCGCATAGGGAATCATACCTTTCCAGAATCTCTTCGTGAATCGCAGCAGCCTGCTTGATGGTCCGATTTTGTTCTCGGCCAGACTCTCCGCAGCTCACCATAATGATGATTCCAAAAAATGCTGCAATAATCAATCTCATAATCCTTCTATTTATTCTCTTTTTTTGGAACAGGATCGTAGCCATGCGTTCCCCATGGATGACATCTTGAAAACCTCTTCATTCCCAGCCAAGTTCCTTTAAATGCTCCCCATTCTTTAATCGCTTGGATGGTGTAGTTGGAACAGGTAGGTGTGTGTCTGCAGTTACTTCCAAACCAAGGCGAAATGGCCATTTGGTAGAAGCGCACAAGACTGATGAAGAACCAATTCAACAATTTCATGAGGCTGCAAAAATAGGTACAACTTAAGGACTGAGGTGGGATAGAACGGGTTTTTTCGATCGCTGTTGCCATTGAATCTATGACCACCATTAAAAAAGGCACCTTTTGGTGCCTTTCGTTTTATAAATCTAGTTTTTTAGCAATGTCTCTTGGGATGGCATCTTTATGCAAATAGATATTCATCGTTTTGAGTTTGGCGTAAGCCTGACTTGCAAAGAAGTAACCGTCTAAATTGTTGTATTTGGTTCCCCAAGAATTCTTTACCAGGAAGTACTTGTCACCGTTTTGATCTTCCACGATGCCCGTTACTTGCATTCCGTGGTCGTCAGTCGTTTTCCAGTTATCAAATTGTTTTTGACGCATGTCTTGATCAACCTCCAATTGTTTTACCGGAGTTTCGAATGCATTGCTGATTTTATCAGCGCCAGCATTGTTGAATTGGGCATTGTCTTTTCCTTTCACCTTAATGGTAGATGGATCTTCTGGAAGAATGGCGAGTCCCTCTCTAAAAGCGAAACCTTTCTCAGAAACATCAGCTCCCCAAGCAAAAGAATAGCCATTCATCACGGACTCTTCCATTACCCGCATCAGCTCGTCAATTGGAAGATTGTAGCTCTGGACGTGCAGCCAGTTGTCAGGAATTTCTAACATGAACTTCTCGTAGAATGGATGATGTGTATAGCTCGTTATGGATACATAGTCGTCCATATTCAAACCTAAATCGTCGGCATACGATTTCGGAGTGTAACGCTTTCCTCGGTATTCAAACTCTGAAGGGACTTCACCAAGATAGGCCGCCACAACAGCGTCGTATCCTTCTTTCCATGTAGGAGTTAGTGTCTTTTGTTTGTTTTCAATAACAGCATCAACGTATGCTTTCAAAATATTGTCCAACTCAGAATGGTTATGCGTCTCTGAACCGTAGTTTAAGCCGTCATAGACCTCTTCAGGTACCATTCCGTATTTGTCCCAAACGTGAGCAATATCAACGAATGCTCCACCCGCTCCAAAATTGGTGTGGCCGTGCATCCGCACATAGCGATCTGCTTTTTCTTTGTATGTGTGATTAACCACGTACATTTCGCTGAGGTTGTGTTCTCCTTTTCCGGTTCTGATTAATTCGCTTTCCAAGAAGCCTAGAGTTGAAAAACTCCAACAAGTTCCTGTCCTATTCTGATTTTGTACTGGTGTCGCTTCAATATCTTTTACTACCGTAAACGAATAGCCGCTCTCTGGTTTGATCTTGATCGTTTGTCCATCTTGAGCGATGGAAGTGCAAGCAAATCCTACAGCCATAGTGCCAATGGCAAGCTTTTTTATCATGTCTTATCCAATTTTTTCGATCGCTGAAAATAGACATTTATTCCCAGTGATTTCTTTAGAAATGGCGGTATTTATTTCTTTAAAAAGACATGCTGAATATATTCCTGCCTCGAACTGATTAATCTTCATGTGTAAGTTTGGCTATTTTTGCCGAATGTCAGCTTCCGCTTCATCCGCTTTGTCATTAGAGAAACGAACTATTCCCTATTCAGCAACAGGTTATTTCGGAAAAGCCATTCTTGATTACTTATCAAATGATGAAAAGCTCAATTCTTTTTTCGGTAGAAAGCCAGATATAGATGCTTTCAAGGATCAGATCAGGGATAAAGCGTCATCGTTTCAACATAGAGATGCCCTGATTAGTGTGGTGGAGAGGCACTATTCAAAAGCGAAACTAAAATCGGCAAGTATTGAGATCCTAAAGCAGCCGAATGCTTTCACCATCACTACGGGGCACCAAGTCTGTTTCTTTACTGGACCTCTATACTGCTTTTACAAGATTGTGACAGTTATTAATACCTGCAAAATACTCAAGAAGGAATATCCTGAATATGAATTTGTACCGGTGTTTTGGATGGCTACTGAAGATCACGATTTTGAGGAGGCAAACCACTTTTTTCTCAATGAAGGAAAAGTGGACTGGGAGAGTGGACAAGGCGGCGCGGTAGGCAGGATGAACTTGGTTGGAATGGAAGGCGCTCTGGCCAAGATGAAGGAAATGCTCGGTCTTGGCTATCGATCTGGCGAACTGGAGCAGCTTTTTGAATCAACCTACATCAAGCACGATAATGTTGCAGATGCAACTCGGTATTTGATCCATCACTTTTTTGGAGATCTTGGTGTCATCTGTATTGACGGAGACGACCCTTCTTTAAAGAAGTTGATGGTTGAAAAGTTTAAAGAAGAACTCTTTGAAGGAAAGTCTTTCAAGGCTGTTCAGGAAATTAACCAGCAGTTAGCGAAAGACTACTCACTTCAAGTTACCCCGAGAGAAGTCAACCTCTTTTATTTGGATGATGAACTGCGAGAGCGAATCA
>JAKVAV010000033.1 GCA_022448105.1 Flavobacteriales bacterium
TAGTAATTCTTGACTTTGATGATGACAAGAGAAGAATTGCTCTCGGTCTAAAGCAACTTACTGATCACCCATGGGATACTTTGAGTGACGATACTCAAGTAGGAAGTAAGGTTAAAGGTAAAGTGGTTGTTATTGCAGACTACGGTGCCTTTGTAGAAATAGCTCCTGGTGTTGAAGGACTTGTTCACGTAAGTGAAATGTCATGGTCGCAACACTTGAGAAGCGCACAAGACTTCCTAACCGTAGGGGATGAAATCGAAACTGTAGTTCTTTCCATCGATCGCGAAGAGAGAAAGATGTCTCTTGGAATTAAGCAACTTATGCCAGATCCATGGGCTGCGATTGCAGACAAATATCCTGTGGGTAGCAAGCACAATGCATCAGTAAGAAACTTTACCAACTTTGGAATCTTCGTAGAGTTGGAAGAAGGAATCGATGGATTGGTCCACATCTCAGATTTAAGCTGGTCTAAGAAAATTAAACACCCCTCTGAGTTCTGCAGTATCGGAGATGAAATGGAGGTGGTAGTTCTTGAAGTAGACCAGGAAAACAGAAGATTAAGTCTTGGTCATAAGCAACTTGAAGAAAATCCTTGGGATGTATTCGAGTCTGTATTCCTTGATGGTTCTAAACACGAAGGAACGGTTACAAGTATTGAAAACAACACTGCCACTATCGCAATGCCTTATGGGGTTGAAGCGGTAGCTCCTGCAAAACACCTTCGTAAAGAAGATGGTAGCAGCATCCGCGTGGATGAGAAGGCAGACTTCATCGTTTTAGAATTCAATAAGAACGCTCGCAGAATCATGGTTTCTCATACCAGAACTTTTGAAGAAGACCCCAAACTCAGCAAAGCAAAAGAAGCTGCTGAGAGAAAGGCTACCGCAAAAGCTGCCTCAAGAGCCATCGAAAATATCCAAAAAGGACAAGAGAAAACCACCCTTGGTGATCTCGACGTGCTTGTTGGATTGAAAGACGAGATGGAGAAAGACGAAAAAGCGGCTTCAACCGCGAAGAAGAAAGCAGATAAGAAAGAGAAGGAAGATTAATCTCTTCAGGATTTTTTTAATGTTCTAAAAGCCGAGCCCATGTGCTCGGCTTTTTTTGTCGAACATTTCCCCAACTATTTTAGAGCAACACTTGTATCTGTAAAAAACCTGCCCTATATTGCTGCTCGGATTCGTGAAATCTGTCGTCTTTTTTGATTAGTTTGTCGAATCCAAAGCCTTTCATGGAGGCGATTCCATGAGTTTTTTAACCATTATTATTAACCAAAAACAATTCTTATGAAAATGCATTTTACAAAAATGCTTACAGTCTGTTGCGCTATTCTATTTGGCGCTTTCGTTACGACTGATGCTTTAGCCCAAGGAACAGATTGTAGCTCAGCTACAGCGGTAACTCCAGGCTCTTACACTGTTGTAGACCTTCTTGATGGTGCGTTGGGTGCTGAACTCAACTGTTTCGGTACTGCACCTGCTGGTGATCACAACGCTGCATGGTATAGTTTCACTCCAGCTGAAAATGGTGTTATGACTGTTTCTTCTTGTCAAGGTGGAGCTGACACTCGTCTTTCTGTCGGAACAGGTGCTTGCGGCGCTCTATCATGCGAAGCTTCTTCTGATGACGTTTGTCCATTTGAAGTAGACGGCACGGGTCCATCATTTGCCTCTCAGGTAGTTGATGTACCTGTAATTGGCGGAGAAACTTACCTAATCCAGTGGGACAACAGATGGAGTTCAGCTGGATTTAACTGGACACTCGATTTCACAGTGGCAACTGAGCCTGATTGTGAAGGTGTTATCGGTGGTCCAGCTGTCCCAGGTTCTTCATGTGATGATGGAGACGCTAATACTGTTGGTGACGTTTATGGAGAGGACTGTGTTTGCGCTGGTTTTCCTCTAACAGGAGACTGCTTGAATACTTCTTCTTTTGGAACAGTAGATGCTCCATCTGATAATGTACTTGTTACTATTTCAACATGCTCTTTCCAAAGTGAGTATTCTACAATCAATGCTGTAATGATGGGAAGTACTTACGAGTTTAACATCGTAGGAGGTGGTTACGCAACTGTAAGAAGAGATTCTTCTAATGGAGCTGTTGTAGCTCAAGGAACTGTTCCAGTATCTTACACTTCTGCAGATGGCGCTACCCTATTTGTTCACTGGAACACTGACGGGGCTTGTCAAACAGCTTTTGACTGTGTTGAAACTACAGTTGAATGTACTTCTTGTACTGGTGACTGTCCTGATGGAAGCAACATCGGTGATGCTTGTGACGATGGTGACCCAAGTACATCTGGAGAAACTGTACAAGCAGACTGTAGTTGTGGTGGTGGAGTTCTTGCTCCAGGTAATGACAACTGTGCTAATGCTGTTTCATTAGACTGCGACCAGCCAGTTGATGGTACCACTGTTGGTGCTACAACTTCAACAGGTCTTAATGACCTTTGTAATGGCTTTACTTCTACTTCTGCCGAAGATGTATGGTACTCTTTCGAAGCTGACGGTACTTCTGACTACACTATCACTGTAGATACAAATGCTGCTACTGCTTCATCTCTACTGGATGCTGTAATCTTTGTTTACAGTGGTTCTTGTAATGATTTAGTAGAAATAGCTTGTGCTGATGACAATTTTGCTTTCGGGGTCTTTACTGGTGAGTCTCTTACTTTAGCTGCTCCTGCTGCAGGTACTTACTACGCAAGAGTATACAACTGGAACCTTGGTGGTGAGCTATTCACTATCACACTAACTTGCGAAGGCGATGAGCCATTCGTTTGTGGTGAGACTCCGCTAGATGATGTTGACGAAACAAGCTTGAGCACTACTTTCACTGGCTCAGGATACCTACTCGAGTGGGCTCCAGTTGCAAACCAAATTGGTTGTCAAGTACAAGTTGGACTGCAAGGTGGACCAAACTTGGGTAGCCAAATTGTTGGTGGAGCGAGCGCCAGTTCATTGAACGTTCCAGGCGGACTACTACAGCCAGGTACTGACTACCAGTGGAGAGTAAGATGCGGATGTTCTCAAACTCCTATCGTTGCTACTCCTTGGACTACTTATCAGCCATTTACGACTCCAGGTGGTTCAACTATCGTTTCTCAGCCTAACCCAACTGAGGGCCAGTCTAATGTAACTTTCACAGTTATCGAGGAAGGATACACTACTCTTGAAGTATTTGACATGAGCGGACGTCTTGTAGATGCTATCTTCACAGGTACTGCTGTACCAGGTGCAGACTACAGATTTGAGTTCGACGGTACTTCACTACCTAACGGAGTATACCTATACCGTTTGACTACTGACAAAGAAGTAGTAAATGAGAAATTTATGATTGCGAGATAAGTCAATCCTGAACAAATCAGTTTAAAACCGCCCAGCTAATGCTGGGCGGTTTTTTTTTGCATTATCAATTCTTCCTATTTTCGCCAGCACCATCAACTAATCATGATTAATCTCATACCTTTTAAAGCAGTAAGACCACCAAGAGAAAAGGTACACCTGGTAGCTTCGAGGTCATACGTCAGCTACACGCCAGGAGCACTTTCTCGAAAGCTGTCTGAAAATCCATACAGCTTTATTCACATCATCAATCCTGAATTTTCAACAGGAGAAAGGACCAAAAAAAACAGCCCCGAGCGATTTAAGAAAGTGAGAAAGAGATATTTGGATTTTATACATCATGGCTTCATAGAATCAGATAGCACATCCGGATTCTACCTGTATAGTCAGTCTACTCCCAAAGGTTCATTCACGGGTATAATCGGAGGAGTGTCAACTCTTGATTATCGCTCTGGAAAGATCAAGAAACACGAACAAACCTTGACGAAGAGGGAAGAAATGTTTTGCGATTATCTCGAAATCTGTGGCTTTAATGCCGAACCAGTTCTCTTATCGTATAGAGAAGAACTCTCCTCGCTAGAGGCTCTTTTTGCTACCATCAAACTGGAGCGACCCGAATATGAGTTCACAACTACTGACAAGTTGACGCATCGGCTCTGGACCGTGAAAAACGAAAGTGATATCGAACGCATCAAAACAGTCTTTCAAAAAATTGATTGTCTCTACATCGCCGATGGACATCACAGGATGGCAAGTTCATCACTGTTAGCTGAGAAAAGGGCAAATCAAAATCGAAAACACCATGGCAAAGAAGATTACAATTTTACCATGGCGATGATCATTCAGGGGGAGTCTCTACGAATTTCTCCATTTCATCGAGTCATCACCAAAGATATTGAGATTCATCCTGATTCATTTATCGATCAATTGTCATTGAAATTTGAGATTAGGAAATTGGACGGACCTCATTATCCTAGCGGTAAGAGAGAATTTGGCTTGAGGTTAAAGGGAGGTTGGTATAGTTTAAAGCTTAGGGACTTTGAAGGTGATGGCACGGCAGTGAGCCACCTTGATGCTGTCATTCTCACCAAAACCATACTTAAGCCAATTTTGAATATCAAAGACCAAAAGAGAGATAAACGCATTCAATTTGTCCCGGAGGGCGGAGATTTCGATCAAATCGAGAAAAAAATTGAATCGGGTCAGTGCTCTGCTCTCTTTACGCTATGCCCTGTCTCGTCCCAAGAACTTTACGACATTTCTGACGAAGGGAGTACCATGCCTCCAAAGACAACATATATCGAGCCCAAGCTTAGAAGCGGTCTCACGATCATGAATCTTTAAGATTCCAAACTAAGATTTTCCGGTCATCTCCGGCACTAAGTAAAGTATTCTCATCATACCACATGACTGTATTTACAGAATGGGTATGGCCCGTTGGTCCTTCGCGCTCTATTCTCTTATCAAAACTCAAATCGGACGCATTCCATATTTTCACTTTTTTGTCCCTGCTGCAAGTGGCTATCTTCCTTCCAGAGGGAGAGAATTGAAGTGCATAAATGGCATAATTATGGGCTGGTATTGCTTCCTCATGTGTAATCGTGCCATTGCCAAATCTCCACCGCCTAATGTGTCCATCCCTTCCAACAGTAAGCAGATTTTCATCGTCTAGCCATTTCATATCATATACTCCACCAGGATGTCCTTCAACTTCAAAAATCACATTGAAATAAGTCGTTTCTAAAATTCTGATATACCCATCACTTGAACCCACAAAAAGCTCAAAACTATCGTCACGCACAATACCACATCGTAACTTATCGTCTGAGAGCGGCAGAGATAACTTGAGGCTGAAATCTATATGATCTACAATAGACAACTTACCATCGCCACCAAGGAAATAGTGGAATCCGCGATTTTCGTCATTTATTATCGAGAAGACCGGCAGATCGTGAAACTTTAAGTGTCTGAGCTCTCTCTTCTTATTCAAATCAATCAAATGAACTCCTCCCGCCGATTGACCTATTAACAAGTATTCATCACAAAATAGAAGACTGAAAATGGAATATTCGAGCTTGACGGAAAAACTGTCAGGCTTCATTTCCTCTAAATTCCAACTTCCGACCATATTGTCTGCTGCACCTGAAAAAACTCTTTTATCAATAAGGTTCGAGGCGAGCGCATAAACGGCTGAAGAATGGCCTTCTAATACTCCTATTAATCCCATCTTTAACTCAGGATGACGTTTTTATTAAAAGTAACATACATTTTTTGAACACTTTATCGACTAATGATTTGTATCTTACGACCAACTAACATATTTAACAATTAGATAATTGTGCAAATGTGCATTAGTGAACTATTTGCAGTAATCTTGCATTCCAAATAAAAAAATTAATCATTATGACCAAAATTCGACTGTTCAAGACAGCTTTGTTTTCAGCAGCTTTACTTTTTTCAACACTCTCTTCCGCACAAACAGACCTCGTCATTTCGGGTGTCTTCGATGCAACTTTGAGTGGAGGTACTCCAAAAGGAGTTGAGCTCTACGTAATAAATGATATCCCTGACCTCAGTATTTACGGTATCGGTTCAGCCAATAATGGTGGTGGAACTGATGGAGAGGAATTTGAATTTCCTGCAGTTGCTGCTACAGCAGGAGACTTTATATATCTGGCTTCTGATAGCGCCCGGTTTAACGAATGGTTTGGATTTGACGCAGACTACCGCAACATTGGCGCTTTAGGAATCAATGGAGATGACGCAGTTGAGTTGTTTCTAAATGATGTAGCCGTTGATGTCTTCGGTGAAATCGATGTCGATGGAACTGGAGAACCATGGGAGTACCAGGATTCATGGGCTTACAGAAACAATGGTACTTCAGCCGCTACTACTTTCGCATTAGGAGACTGGATTATTCCTGGCGCAAACGTCTTAGACGGCGAGTCAAGTAACGCCACAGCTGGGCAACCCTTTCCACTAGGAACTTATGACCCTGATGGAGGTTCAACCATAACTGCATACACCATCGCAGAAATTCAGGAGACCGAAGACCCATCTGGAGATTCCCCAAAAGTTGGTGAGACAGTAGAAACTTCAGGTATCGTTACAGCTGTAGGAAATGGCGGATACTGGATTCAAGATGGAACTGGTGCATGGTCGGGAATATTCATTTCTGACGGATCAGCTACGGTAAATTTAGGAGATAACGTAACAGTGCAAGGAGGAGTTCAAGAAGCAGGAGGTGATCTTACACAAATCGCCGCCACTTCCACCACAATATCTTCTTCGGGAAATCCTCTTCCAGCCGCAACAGCTGTTTCAACAGGAGCAGCTGGTGTAGAAGAATTTGAATCTGTTCTTCTTTCTTTGAGTGGAGCAATATGTGTCAACGACGATGCTGGATTTGGAGAATACACCTTGAATGATGGTTCTGGCGACTACAATGCCGACGATGTTCTTTTTGCCTTCTCTCCAACCCAGTTTTCTGAGTACGATGCAGTAGGTATCGGCTTCTTTAGTTTCGGAAACTTCAAGTTAGCTCCAAGAGATGCTGATGACATCGAAGATACGGGAAACAGCCAGTTGGTTGTAGGGTTCGAAACTGCTTCCGCCGATGTAACTGAGGATGCCGGAATAGTTTCTTTCAACGTAAATATCATTAATCCCTCCATTTTTGCTACCGCTGTGGATGTGATTGTAACAGGAGGTGATGCCGTGAATGGTGTTGACTATTCCTTTACCGATCCCGCAAGCCTATCCTTCCCCGCTTCTTCTGCGGTATCTCAGTCGTTTTCAGTAACGATAATTGACAACATGATGACCAATGAAGATAAAACCATCACTTTTGGCCTGACAAATGCGAACAACGGTGCTCTACTTCTTCCAGATGCGTTTACAGTAACTATTTTGGACGATGAAATTGTGCTAACTGACATTGCAACTGCAGCAGCAACAGACGTTGACGGTGTGGCAATAAATGAGGGCACTGAATACAATCTTCAAGGAACCGTTATTGGCGTAAATCTTTCTGGCTTCGGGCTTCAATTTACTCTTGCAGATGCTACGGGCGGAGTTGCGATATTTAGTACATCAGTAGTTTCTGGTTATACCGTGGCGGAAGGAGATGAAATACTCGTAACTGGAACAGTGGATCAATTCAATGGATTGACCCAAGTAAATCCTTCCTCAATTGTTTTGCTCTCATCAGGAAACCCGATCCCCGCTCCAACGATCGTTACTGCCCTTGGAGAAGACACTGAATCTCAATTAGTGAAAATTGAATGTGTCACAATTCTCGACCCATCCGATTGGACAAACTCAGGTTCTGGGTTTAATGTAGATGTTTCAAATGGAGTTGACACGTTTGCCATTAGAATTGACAACGAAGTTGATCTTTACAGTTTGCCAGCCCCAGAAGGAGAATTCGACCTTGTTGGTATTGGAGGACAGTTTGATTTCTCAAACCCGTTCACAAGTGGATACCAAGTACTGCCGCGTAGCTCAGCTGATATAGAAGCATCATCATGCTCGTTCGTGTGTGAAAACCCATTTCCTGCAGTTGATGACGCAAGCTTGAGCACTACCCTGCTCTCAAATGCGGTTTTAACCGAATGGGACGCCGTTTCAGGTCAAATCGGATGTCAAGTTCAATTGAGATTAGCTGGAGGGACTATTTTAGGTGCAAAAATCCTTGCTGGTCCAGAAGTTGACTCCTTCGTCATACCAGGTGGCCTTCTCTCACTAGGCACTGATTATGAATGGAGAGTTAGATGTGGATGTTCCCAAACACCATTGGTTGCGGGACCTTACAGCGCTTGGGAGCCATTCTCTACTCCAGGTGCTGGAATCACATCTCTACCAAATCCAACAACCGGTCAATCTTTCGTTACTTTTAATGTAACCCAAGAAGAAATGACTACTCTCGAAGTATTCGATATCTCTGGTAAAATGATTGAAGCAATTTTCAGCGGAATCGCTCAGCCAAATGCTGACTACAGATTTGAGTTTAATGGAAGTGATCTTCCAAATGGAATCTACATCTATAGATTAACAACTGAATCAGAAGTTAAGACTGAGAAGTTTATGATTGCGAGATAATCCCTTGAACGCATAGCAAGAAGAGCCCGGCTGAAAAGTCGGGCTCTTTCCGTTTTAAGAAAAAAACCAATTTCAACTTAGTGTAATATTGACTATTAGTTCTCTTTTTCCTACTTTCGTCAAGTTAGTGTACAACTTACACTTATTTATCATGATTCAAACCAATTATTAAACCAATGAAAAAAACACTTTCTCTATTTTTCGCTTTGGTCTTAGGCGCAGCTCTAAATGCCCAGACCGAATCACTCACATTCAGAGTTGATATGAGTCAACAGACTGTTAGCCCGAACGGGGTTCATGTAGCAGGAAGCTGGCAGGAAGAAGCCGGCGTATTTGCAGATTGGCAACCTGGTGAGAGCACCATGGCCGACTCTGACGGAGACGGAATCTACGAACTTACGGTAGATGTGCCCGCAGGTGACTATGAATTCAAATACATTAACGGAAATGACTGGAGCGAGCAGCCAGAAGGTGTTCCGGGAGAATGTGCCTCAAACGGCAATAGAGCTGTAGAAGTAGTTGAAGGAGGAGTAATTCTTGATCCTGTTTGTTTTGGACAATGTGATGAATGCCCTGGCATTTCCAATGACGTCACCATTACGCTACAAGTTGACATGTCTCAAGAGCCTTCAGTCGACGCTGCAGGTGTTAGTGTTGGAGGTACGTTTAATGGATTCGCTCCTCAAGCAATGAATGACGATGGCAACGGGATTTGGAGTCTTGATGTTACTGTGACAGCTGGTTCTACAGTGCTCTGGAAATACATCAACGGCCAAGATTTCGGAACCAATACTTCGATTGAACAAGTTCCTAGTGTTTGCGGACAAGATGACGGCTTTGGAGGAAACAATCGCATTATAACTGCACCTGCAGAAAATACTGTATTGGAACCCGTGTGCTACAGCTCTTGTCAAGCATGCGGAATCCAAGCGAATCTTTACAATCTCACCCTTATCGTTGATGCCTCTCAAGTTGGAACACTCAACGAAAGTGGAATCCACGCTGCCGGAACTTTCAACAGTTTCTCTCCAGCGCCTATGGTAGATCAAGAAGATGGCACATGGGCCTTGACCGTAGAGGTGGAAGAAGGTTCTACAGTGGCATGGAAGTACATCAATGGTGCATCTTTCGGTGATGAAGTAGAAAGTGTACCTGGTGAATGTGGTCAGGATGATGGTTTCGACGGCTTCAACAGAGTTTTGACTATGCCATCTGCTGATACAACTTCGGGGCCTGTATGTTTTGGTGCTTGTGTCGGCTGTGACGTTGCACCCGAAGAATATATGCTAACATTGATTGTTGACGCTTCTGGCCTCGATGAAATCAATCCTGATGGAGGTATCCACGTAGCTGGCACATTTAATGGGTTTTCGCCAACTGCAATGAATGACGATGGTGATGGAATATACTCTTTCACGACTATGGTAGCCGAAGGATCGGCTTTGCTCTATAAATTCCTCAATAGTCCCAACTTCGACAATGCTGAAAACGTCCCAGAAGAATGTGGACAAGATGATGGATTCGGCGGATTCAATAGGGTGCTTACAATGCCTTCAGCCGATACCATCGCAGGTCCAGTTTGTTTCTCCGCATGCGAAAACTGTCCAGAAGCGCCTGAATGTGAGCTACCATACCCAATAGTAGACGGCCTTCAAGCGGCAAATCAGCCGAATGGAGTAAATTTAACTTGGAATCCAATCGAAGGTTCCATTGGGTGTCAGATTAGATTCCAATTACCAAATGGAAATACTGTAACGCGAACTAAACTCGGAGATGCTGTATCAAATTTCTTCGTACCTGGAGGGCTTATCGAAGCATTTCAGACATACAGTTTCCAAGTAAGATGTGGCTGCTCTGCAAACCCTCTTATTGTCGGTGCATATTCTGAGGTTGGATCATTTTTCTTCATCCCACTCAGCGAGCTGACCACCGAAGCTTCTACCACGCTTCGTTCTGTTCCTAATCCAAGCAATGGAATTTCGTTCATCACCATGATCACGAGTGAGTCAACTGAGCAAGCTACAGTTGAAGTTTTTGATATGAGCGGAAGAATAGTTGATCAAATTTACCAGGGTAATGTTGCAGCAAATCAAGAAATGAGATTTGAATTCAACAGAACTGATCTTCCAGAAGGTATTTACCTGATTAGATACGCATCTAACGGAGAGATTACAACTGAGAAAATGATGATCACGAAATAAAGAGGTCAGAATTCATTAATAAAGCCGATGTTTCTGACATCGGCTTTTTTAATGCGCCATTTTGTCATAATAATTGGATTGGCACATACCTTGAACATCTAGCAAAAACTGATATAACTATGCAACAAGGAAGTATTAATGTTCAGACGGAGAACATTTTCCCGATTATTAAAAAGTTTCTCTACTCAGATCACGAAATATTTCTCAGAGAACTTGTCTCTAATGCCGTCGACGCAACTCAAAAACTAAAAACGCTTTCTGGGTTAGGAGAGCTTAAAGCAAACATCGAAAATCTCAAAGTAGAGGTAATTCTCGATAAGGAAAAAAAACAATTGATCATCCGTGATAACGGAATCGGAATGACCTCTGATGAAGTAGATAAGTACATTAATCAAATTGCCTTTTCGGGTGCCGAGGAATTCGTTCAGAAGTACAAAGATGCTGACGCAAAAAACTCCATCATTGGTCATTTCGGATTAGGTTTCTACAGTGCCTTTATGGTCGCTGAGCAAGTTGAGATCATTTCAAAATCTCAAAAGCCAAATAGCACTCCAGTGAAATGGACCTGCGATGGCAGTCCGAATTACACAATGGAGGAGACAAAGAAAAAGATAAAAGGAACAGATATCATTCTTCACATTGCAGAAGACTCGGCGGAGTTTTTAGAGGAGTCACGAATAAGTACGATTCTAAACAAATACTGCAAGTTCCTTCCTGTGCCGATTAAATTTGGCACAAACGAGCGAACCGAAAAAGAGCGAGATTCAGAGGGCAATGTTGTAGAAGGAGGAAAAGAGGAAAAAATTGTCGAAGATAACATCGTTAATAATACTGATCCTGCGTGGACTAAGACTCCTTCAGGGCTTAGCGATGAAGACTATAAAAGTTTCTACCGGGAGCTTTATCCCATGACTTTTGAAGAACCTCTCTTTCACATTCACCTAAACGTAGACTTCCCATTCAACCTTACCGGAATACTTTACTTCCCTAAGTTGAAAAACAATCTTGAGCTCCAAAAAAACAAGATTAGCCTATACAGTAATCAGGTGTTTATAACTGATAATGTAGAGAATATTGTCCCCGAATTTTTGACCTTACTTCACGGAGTTATTGATTCACCAGACATTCCTCTGAATGTATCCCGATCATACCTTCAAGAGGATGCTGCAGTCAAAAAAATCTCTTCCCACATCACCAAAAAGGTGGCTGATAAATTGAACTCAATGTTCAAAAATGACAGGGAAGACTTCGAGAAAAAATGGGAAGACATCAAAGTTTTCATCGAATTTGGCATGCTAACCGATGAAAAATTTTACGACAAAGCCTCAAAATTCTACCTCTTTAAATCTGTAGACGGCAAATTCTACACTATAGAGGAATACAAAGCCAAGATCGAAGCTAACCAAACCGATAAAAACGAAAAGACAGTCGTTCTCTACGCCCAAGACGAAAAAGAACAATACAGTTTTATACAGACTGCAACAGATCGCGAGTACGATGTAGTAATACTCAACACTCCTATTTCGAGCCATCTGATTAGCAAACTCGAACAGAAAGAAGATAAACTCTCCTTCGCTAGAGTTGATGCAGATACCATTGATAAACTCATTCAGAAAGACGAAGAAATTCCTTCGAAGCTTTCAGATGAAGAAAAGGAAAAGCTCAAGCCGATTATTGAAGAAGCCGTTGAAAAGGAAAAGTTCACTGTTCAATTCGAAAACATGAGTGAAAATGATCGACCAATCATCATTACTCAAAGTGAATTCATGCGCAGAATGAAAGAACAACAAATGTCAGGTGGAGGAAATATGTTTGGAGGCGCCTTACCAGAAATGTACAATATGGTTGTGAATACAAATCATGCCTTAGTCAGCGAACTCGTAAACCAAAATGATGAGAAGCAAAAGGACACCATTGGGCAGTTGGTCGACCTTGCACTTTTATCCCAAAATATGCTTAAGGGTGAAGCTATGAGCAACTTCATCAAGAGAAGCGTTGAACTAATGAAATCATAGAAAGATGAAAAGAATACTCTTTTTTTTAATTGCCGCAGTAACCCTCAATTCCTGTGGATACAACACTCTTGTAGAACAAGAAGAAAATGTGGCGAAAGCTTGGGCAAAGGTTGAAACCCAATACCAAAGAAGAAGTGACCTCATCCCTAACTTAGTAAGCACGGTGAAAGGCTACGCAGACTTCGAACAAGAAACTTTAACTCAGGTTATGGAAGCCCGTTCTAAAGCGACAAGCATAAATGTGGATACTGAGAATCTTAACCCAGAAGCAATTGCACAGTTCCAACAAGCACAAAGTCAGCTTTCTGGAGCTCTATCCAGACTTTTAGTTACCGTTGAACGCTATCCAGACCTAAAGGCAAATCAGCAGTTTACCCAACTTCAGACGCAGCTTGAAGGGACCGAGAATAGAATTTCTGTGGCCAGAGACCGATTCAATGAGGCGGTCGGAATATATAATACATCTACTAAGAAATTCCCGAAGAACATTACGGCAGGGATGTTCGATTTTGAAGAGAAAGGCTACTTTGAAAGTAAAGAAGGTTCGGAACAAGCGCCACAAGTCGAGTTTTAAAATGACTCAAGACTTCCTTTCTCAAGGCGAAAAATCGCAAATAACCGAAGCTATTGCTGCGGCGGAGAATATGACTAGTGGTGAAATTAGGGTGCATCTCGAGCGAAAATGCCCAGAAGACGTACTAGATAGAGCTGCATTCTTATTCGAAAAGCTTGAAATGTATAAGACAGAGCTCCGCAATGGAGTTCTGTTTTACATTAGCTTTGATGATCATAAGCTTGCCATTCTTGGAGATGCAGGCATAAATGCTGTAGTTCCCGATGGCTTTTGGGACAAAACTAAAGACCTTTTAATAAATGCCTTCCAAAGTGGTGAATATTCCAGAGGACTGTCGGAAGGAATTCGTTTAGCAGGAGCTCAACTAAAAGAACATTTCCCAGTGTCTACGGATGATGTGAACGAGTTAAGCGACGATATATCATTCGGGGAGGACGAGAAATGAGAATTACATTATTTCTGCTGTCCTTTAGCATTGCCCTTTTAAGTTTTGGGCAAGATGATGATTGCTACCCCAAGCAGCCCAGAGGTTTTGTGGCTGATCAAGTCGATATTTTCACTGACCGTGAAGAGCAGGCATTAAATTCAATGCTTCAAGTTTTTAGCAACGAAACGAGCAACCAGATGGTTGTTGTTTCTATTACTGAGCTTTGTGAAGGAGATGCAGCAATGACAGCAGTGCAGATTGGTCAAGATTGGGGCGTTGGGCAAGGGGAGTTTGATAATGGAGTGGTCATTCTTATAAAACCAACTGGTGGTCAGGGTAATCGCAGAACATTCATAGCGACCGGCTCTGGTCTAGAAGGGGTTATACCCGATGCAACGGCAAAATTAATTGTCGATCGGGAAATGATACCGGCATTCAAAAACCAAGATTATTACGGTGGTGTGTCAAACGCTATTGCTACCCTCTCTGATTTAGCTAGAGGAGAATACGACTACAACGCCTATCAGAAACAGTCTCAAGAGAATCCCCTAGCGGCTATTCTCCCGGTACTTTTTATTATTGCCATATGGATGCTACTTACCTATCGGAAGACAAGCATTTACGCGCGAAGGAATAATTTAGGCTTTTGGGCGGCGTTGGCGCTAATGAATGCTGCTAGCAGAAGACACCATGGATCGTACAATAGCTTTTCTAGTGGTTCTGGAATTTTTGGAGGAGGAAGCGGCTTCGGTGGCGGTGGTGGTTTCGGTGGTTTTGGAGGGGGAAGCTTTGGTGGCGGAGGCGCAGGAGGAAGTTGGTAAACCTTTCTTCTCATCACTATTTAAACATTAAACAATGAAAAAATATGCCAAATGGATTGGTGGTGGTCTGGGATGGGCTTTTGGCGGACCTCTTGGTGGAATCTTAGGTTTTGCGATAGGCTCTATGGTCGATGGTGCTTCGAATGTTGAGACTGGAGATACCAATCAAACCAGGACAAGACGACAAACAAGCTACGGATACACCACCGCAAATGACTTTGTATTATCCCTATTGGTCCTATCGGCTGCTGTGATGAAAGCAGACGGCAAAGTAATGAAGTCAGAACTTGAGTATACCCGTAAGTTTCTCGAATCTCAATTTGGAACGCGTAAAGCTCAAGACCAAATATTACTGCTCAGAGATGTACTCAACCAACATCTCGATGTTAGAGCAGTGTGTCTTCAGATCAAGCAAAATATGCAGCATCCATTGCGTTTGCAATTACTCCATTATGTATTGGGCTTAGCCAATGCAGACGGTTCAATTGATACTTCTGAGATGCGCGTAATAGAGAATATGGCATCTTATCTGGGAATTAGCCAGAAAGATTTTCAGTCAATTCGTGCTATGTTTGGTCAGGACACCGAAAGTGCTTACAAGATCCTCGAGATTGAAGAAAAAGCTACTGAAGCTGACATTAAGAAAGCCTACCGAAAGATGGCAGTGAAGTATCATCCTGACAAAGTGAATCATCTGGGAGAAGAGTTTCAAAAAGCCGCTAAAGAAAAGTTCCAAAAAGTTCAGGAAGCTTACGAAACCATCAAAAAACAGAGGAATATTAGGTAGTGAAAAATGATAAAAGCATATTCGGATCTGCATTGATTCCAGTGCTTTTTGTAATCCTTCTTTGGGTTATCCATTTCACAGCATTGGAAACAGGTATTGATTTGACTACCTATGGTCTTTATCCTAGGAGCTGGGGAGGACTCTCTGGAATTCTTACCATCCCTTTCATTCACGGAAGCTGGTCGCACCTCATAAATAATTCTATTCCGTTAGTCGTTCTTGGTTGGGCGCTGTTTTACTTCTACCCAACCCTTAGTTGGAAGACTATTTTTTGGATTTGGTTCTCGAGCGGAATTTGGCTTTGGATTTCTGGAAGGGCTTCTTATCATATCGGAGCAAGTGGAATCGTTTACGGACTTGCTGCATTTCTTTTCCTAAGCGGATGGCTTAGACAAGAGAAAAGGGTGGCGTCCCTTTCCCTATTAATAGCGTTCCTCTACGGTAGCATGTGGTGGGGAGTACTTCCCGTTGACCCCACAATTAGCTGGGAAGGCCATCTATGGGGCGCCCTGGCAGGTTTTGTACTTGCCTGGGTATTTCGCAAGGAAGGAATTCAAAAAGAAGAGTACCAATGGGAAGAGGAAGAGGAAATCGAAGACGACTTGACCAAAATAGCTTTAGGCAAAATTGACTCTTCGCCAAACGTTCCTCGACCAAGAAGAATAGTATATGTCTACAAGGAAAAGCCAAAGCCCAAAGAGGGTTCTGGTTCTAATGCAGAAAACGAAACTAGTTGATGGAAATTACCTCAATCTCAAAGGTTAGATCTTTGCCAGCCAACGCATGGTTAGCATCAATGGTAATGTCACTCTCCGAAATTTCGGATACCGTAACAATCAATTGTTCACCCGATGGAAGTTGAGATGCTAATTGTTGACCAACTTGAGGATTTATATCTGGTGGCAGTTGGTCTTTCGAGATTTTTTGAATCATCTCAGGTCTTACTTCTCCATAAGCTTCACTGGCGGGGATGGTTACTGATTTCTTTTCTCTTAGCTTCATCCCCACTACCGCATTATCGAATCCGGCGATCATTTGACCAGCACCAACTTCGAAAGCAAGTGGCTCCCTATTCACTGAAGAGTCAAATACCTCGCCATCAGACAATGTGCCTGTATAATGAACACTGATCTTATCTTTTTCCTTAACTACTATATCCATCCTGTTAATTTTGCCGCAAAGATAGTCATCTTTAAGAGTATTTAAGAAATGAAAATCAAATGATTAATAATTACTAAACACAAAATAAAATGGAACCAAATCAAAGAAAATTAGTCATCGTAGCTGGGTTAACCGTCTTTCTGCTTTTGGTACTGTGGCAAACGTCTACTGTGACCATACAATCAGGTCAGGCTGGAGTTCTGTATAGGCAATTTGGAGGTGGTACAGTAACAGATGCGACTTACCCAGAGGGTTTTCACGTGCTTGCTCCTTGGAATAAAATGTACATCTACGACGTACGAAATCAAGAAGAAAAGGAAAACATGACTGCCCTTTCAAAAAATGGTCTTTCCATTGAGATGGAAATGTCGATCAGATTTAGACCAATCGAAGAAGAGATAGGAGTAATTCACAAAAGCATAGGGCTGAGCTACAAAGATGTGGTAGTCATGCCAGAAGTGCGTTCTTCGGCTAGAAAGGTAATAGGACGTTACGATCCCGAGGAGCTTTATTCGTCAAAACGCGACTTTATTCAAGAAGAGATTTATACTGACGTAAAAAATAGGCTTGAAGAGAAAAACATCTTTCTTGACGCTATTCTGATTAGAGGAATAGAACTCCCCGCAAATATTAAAACGGCCATTGAGAAAAAACTCAAACAGGAGCAAGAAAGCCAAGAGTATGAATTCAGAATTGAGAAAGAGCAAAAAGAGGCTGAGCGAAAGCGAATTGAAGCACAGGGAATTAAAGACTTCCAAGACATTGTATCTGAGGGAATTTCAGACAAACTTCTCAGATGGAAAGGGATAGAAGCAACCCTGGAAATGGCAAAATCTCCGAACAGCAAGGTGGTAGTAATTGGGCAGGGAGATGATGGGCTACCCATTATATTAGGAGGCGACGCAAAATAATGTTCCAATATTTCGCTGTCTATAAACCTTTTGGCATGCTCAGTCAATTCTCGAAAGAGGGTGATCGAACCACGCTTGCCGAACTCGGAGATTTCAAAAACGATGTCTATCCAGTTGGCAGATTGGATGCTGATAGCGAAGGATTATTGATTCTAACAAATGACAAAAGCCTCAATTCGAGGCTTTTGACACCCGAAAATGGACATACCAGAAGGTATTTGGTACAAGTTGATGGCAGTATTTCAGGTGAAGCTTTGAGGAAGCTAAAAACAGGTATAAGATTCAGGAGTAAAGGAAAAGAGTATCAAAGCAGGTTAGCTCATGCTCATGTTATCGAGGAACCAATATTACCGGAACGAACTCCTCCAGTGAGGTTTCGAAAGCATATTCCGACATCGTGGATTGAATTGGGACTGAATGAAGGAAAGAATAGGCAGGTAAGAAAAATGACCGCGGCCGTTGGTTTCCCCACACTCAGACTAGTGAGGTACTCCATCGAAAATCTCACTATAGAAAGTATGCTTCCTGGAGATATCAAGAAATTCACTAAAACTGATTTACTTCGCCTGCTCAATCTCTAAATTAATGGAGACTACTATTAGACTAATTCGCACCGTTCTGATCAGCGTGATGACCGTTATTTCAGGAACATTGAGTGTTCTCATAGGGTGGTGGAAACCAGGATACTATTTTATCAGTAGGTTCTTTTGGTCCCCTTCTTTACTTGGCATCGCAAATCTAAAGATTAAGAAGAACATATCTGCAGAACTGAAACATCAGCCACCCTGCATATTCTATGCTAACCACCGCTCCCATTTTGACATTCCAGTAATGATGTATTCTCTGCCCAGACCATTGTATTTTTTGGCCAAAAAAGAACTAAAGAGTGTCCCCTTTCTGGGCTGGGGTATGGCAGCTATAGGTATGATATTTATAGATAGAAAAGACAGAGCATCGGCCATAAAGTCGATGGATCTAGCTGGAAATCAAATTAAAAAGGGTAAAAGTATTGTATCCTTTCCTGAAGGAACCAGATCCGACAAAAGAGAGATGCAAGCATTCAAAAAAGGAGCTTTTCATCTTGCTAAATCGCAAAGTATACCACTTGTCCCCGTTGCTATTTCGGGTACAGATAAAGTGCTACCTAAACATGGAAAACTGAGGTCCTCCACAGTCACAATTGTAACAGGAGAGCCTATAAATGTCGATCAAATAGGAAAAATGAGCATTGAAGAATTGAGAAAAGAAGCTAAAAACAGAATTAACAATCTCCTCTCGACACTTGAAGAGAATTAGATCGTTTCGAATTATCAATCTCCGTAAATTTACCACACTAAACTGTTCATATGGGAAGAGCTTTTGAATTCAGAAAAGAGCGCAAAATGAAGCGCTGGGCCAAAATGAGTAAAGTCTTTACTCGACTAGGAAAAGATATCGTCATCGCCGTAAAAGAAGGTGGCCCTGACCCAGATTCAAATTCCAAACTTCGTGCTGTTATTCAGAATGCCAAGGCCGAGAACATGCCCAAAGACAATATTGAGAGGGCAATTAAAAGGGCAACGAGCAAAGATCAGGAGGACTACAAAGAGGTTGTATTCGAAGGATATGCCCCTCATGGAATCGCCATTTTGGTGGAAACAGCTACCGATAACAATACGCGAACGGTAGCCAATGTGCGCAGTTATTTCAATAAATGCAATGGGAATTTGAGCACTTCAGGATCAGTAGATTTTATGTTCGAAAGAAAGTGTTTTTTTAAGATTGCGAAAGACCAAAATGACATCGAAGAGCTTGAACTTGAACTGATTGACCATGGTGCTGATGAGATTTTCGAAGAGGATGAAAATATCGTCATTTATGCTGCGTTCACAGATTTCGGAACTCTTCAGAAGGCATTAGAAGAACAAGGGCAGGAAGTGATAAACTCGGGTTTCGAAAGAATACCCATGGACACTAAAAAACTCTCGAAAGAAGAAGAGACTGATGTGGACAAGCTATTAGAGAAATTAGAAGACGATGACGATGTTCAACAGGTGTTCCACAATATGGCGTAAATCAAAGAGCAAACCCTAAGCGGATTGATATATCGACAATAAGTAGGGATTGGTCGATGTATTTTGTATTTTCGTACAAAATTAACCTTATGTGAAGTTTTGACGTATAGGGATGGAACGTAAAAAGTAAATTGCTTTAACCTCTTTTTAGAGAGCAGTTATCTAAAAGTGTTTTCAAATGAATTTAGGTTTGTTTCGATATATATGCGTAGCCGGACTATTTCTGGGGTTTAGCACTTCTATCAGTGCTCAAAAAGGCCCTGGAGGGATTAGTGTAGAAACTGGATCTGCGATCAACTGTGGCGAAGTAAGTGCCGAGAGCACCTGCGGAGTATGGCTGGATGCAAGCACCTTGGATTTTGCAGATGGTACAGAAATTACCAACTGGGAAGAGGTGAGTATCTCAGCCGATTGCGATAATGCAACAGTCCCTCCGAATGCTCTTTCTCCACTTTTCAGAAATGATCCTGCCTTCACTATAAATGGGCTTCCAACCATCACATTTGAGGATGGTAGATATTTTGTTTTGTCTTCTTCAGATGACTTAAATACTACTCGGGTAACCTACGATAAAATGGTTTTCTTGGCCTTCCGTACCTCCGAAGAAGTACAAGAGAAGCAAATGATTTATGAAGAAGGAGGTACAGTTCGTGGGTTTAACATCATGATCGACGACGGTCTGCTCATTATTGGTGCCTACGATAAGGCAAATGACAACGATGATGGCCTCTCCGATGCTGCGTCTTCCAACCCAAATAATGGAAGGACTCCAGCTTGGGGATACTCCTACATCTCTAACCCTATCCAACCAAATACCACCTATATACTCGCAGCTCAATTTAAAGCTACAACCCCAGGTGTTATCGGGAACAATTCAGATTACTTTCTTCGAGGATGGTTAAATGCCACNTCATTTGGAGGTCCTGGTGCCCTTATCGGAGGTGGTAATTTCAGTGGATTCAATAATCAAGGCTTGCTTGGATCATTGTATGATCACCCAAATCCATGTGGCTTAGGCGCTGTAAATGACGATACTGTCGACCGAGACCAAGTTATTAATGGAAATGCGAATACCGTTGGTACTTGGGCCTTCAAAGGTAAATTGGCCGAAGTTTGTTACTACAAGGACGAAATTACTGAAGCTCAAAGACTCATTGTACAAAACTACCTCGCTGCAAAGTATTTGGCAAATCTTAATACTGAAGACTGGTACGAATATGAAGTGAATTACGGTCAAGATGTAATTGGAATAGGACAAAGAACCAATAATGCGGATTTGCATAATCTCAGTCAGGGCAATAATCCATTTAGGATCAGTGCGAGCAGTCCAGTCAGTAGTTCTTCTAATCAATATTATTTCACTGGTCACAACAAGGAAAATTTGAATTGGACTGATGTTGGTGTACCGAATAACTCAACAAATATTGAAAGGTTAGAAAGAATTTGGAGGGTAGACAGGTCCAATTTCGTGTATAATATCAAACATGAAATTGATACCGATGCTCTTCCGTCATTACCCGCTGGCTACACTCAGGCCAATTCAAAATTTGTTTTGCTAATAGATGAAACCAGTGAAAATATTCCTGATTTTACCCTTTCCACGACTGTGGTAAGGGAGATTGGACAGGTTGGCACAGCGCCTTTCGATTATGAAATTGAATACAATATCCCCGACGGAGCTTTTTACACTTTTGGATGGCTTCGACCAGAAGTTAATTTCGTGCTAGAGACAGATATAGGTCTCGAATCAAACCCGACACCCAATTTTTCAGTAGCTAACGTAGAATTAAGACTAAATTACACGCCTATTCCTGGTTGGGGAGACTTTGATGTTGATTTTGCTTTCATTCCTGTTACTGCCACTTTAGGTGACGGGTCCACGCCTGGCGATGACTTCTATTACAATTCATCTACCCCAGGACTTACTTCAGGAACGGCTTCCTTTTTTGGTGGCAATGCCACAACTTTCTTACAGCTAAGAATAATAAATGATACGGATGCCGAAACGCCATCAACTGAAGAATTTACAATACAAATCACTGGGACTAACTCACCTCCGGGTGAACCAGCGCTAATTATAGGACCTAAATTCGAGCTTGCCTACACCATTTTTGATGATGATCCACCACCAAAAATTAGTTTCCCCTCTTTTGCAACGAATTTACAGGTAAATGAATCCGCGGGAACTATAGATGTAGCAGTAGTTCGGGATGGTAATGCCACTGGTGTTGTAACCTGTAATATTTCGGTAAGAGCGGCTGGTACAACCGCTCGGAGCACTGCTTCAGGTTTAGACCCTCAAGATTATGATGCCAGTTTCCAAGGAACTCAATTATCATTCCTCGCTGGTCCTCCTTCAACCGAATTTGTGACTATTCCTATTATAAACGATAATGTTGATGAAGCTCTTGAAACGCTAGAATTAAGGATTACTCAAGTTACTGGAGCTGGAGCTAGCTCAGTCGCTTCGCTGCGACAGACGATTGAAATAGTTGACGACGATATACCTATTGCGACATTTGGTTCACCTTCTCAATCTGGTTTTGAATCAATTGGAGCTCCTTCCCTATTATTAACGCTAGATCCAATTTCTAGCAGGGATGTTGCCGTAGATTTTACAATGAATCCAGGAACGGCAACCTTCGATCAAGATTATGCGGGTACGCAAGTGGGAACTGTTTTATTTCCTGCGTTTACATCAGAAGCCTTCGCTGGACCATTTTTTGTCTTTCCGGATGGAATAGTTGAACCGGAGGAAACGGTTCTGTTTAATATCACTGAAACAACTCCCGAAGGTGGTTCAGCATTTGCTCAGTCGGAAGACTTGACCTATACAATTCTTGAATACTCACCTTTTGAATGGACTGGTGTTGCCGGAGTGGGAAGAAGTAGCGATAATATCGTATGGATCGACGCAACTCAAGAATCTATCGGTTCTAGGTCTTCTATAGCGAATCGGTCACCTTTGAGCTTAACGATTGGCGCTCAAAATGGTGAAGCCGTCAACACTCAAGGGGAGATAAACGGACAAAATGCTTTGGTTTTCAATGGAAGTTCATCGCCAGGTACAGCTGATTTCTATGAGATTGAAAACAACTCGCGTATAAACACTGCAGGTACAGTAGATAGATTGGCTTATTTCTTCGTTTTTAGGCCGGATGCAATTCCAACAAACTCTTCTACACCCAATAATCCTAGTACCTCTAATGCTCGCTTGATATATGAACAAGGCGGAGGTACAAGGGGAGTTTCGATCTACTTACACAGGAGTAAACTTTGGTTTCATGCGTGGAATAACGCAAATGACGACGGCAATGATGATGCCTTGACCACTGATACTATTGAAGGTAACCAAGCTCCCTGGGGCAATAATGCGAATCGGAATAATAGTGTTTGGGCGGCATCTGCTCAAAATCTAAGTACTGGACAAAATTATGTAGTGTCGTGTATATACGATAATTTCTCGACTGAACCTCTGCGTATTTATGTAAATGGAACTAAAGGGACAACGAATACCCCACTAATCAACGGGGCCAACCCGTTTGGTATCGGACGCCTTTGGGGTCATGGAGGCAAGATTGGTCTAGGCGCAGTAAATGACAATACTCGTTTCCATTTCTCAAACGGCCAATCGAGCGATGGAAGGTGCGCATTTGCTGGAAAGTTATCTGAATTTATCTCCTTTCACGAGCCTGAATTGACCGAATCCAGAAGGATCATTATAGAAAATCACCTTTCTGCGAAGTATAACATAGCTCTTCAAGGATCTGATACGCCACAAATATGGGACATTTCAGATCCAGTCCAAAATGAATTCAAAAATGAGGTAGCGGGAATAGGAGAAGCATCTGACGGCTCGTCACACACCGACTCTTCCGGCCCAAATGCCATATTTAGGTTGAATAGCCCAGTCCTAGGTAGTTCGAATAGCTTTGCCATGTGGGGACATAATGGTGAGGACCTAACAAATACTTGGCCCTACACACAAAAGAGTTCTCCTTCGAAATCAGCTAAAAGTTTACCCCCAGGAATACTTGAAAGATCAGGACAAGTTTGGAAGATCTTCGAAACTGGTGATGTAACATCGGCTACCATACAGATAAATTTTAGTGCATCCGATAGCTCAGCTCAATTATCCGAAGATTTTAATCTACTTAAACTTCTTGTTCATTCGAATACAGATCCGCAAGATTTTAGTACAGCCACGGTTTACGATCTTCCGTCCCAAGCCATAGGGCTCCCAGGAGGAAACGTAGCAAGGTTTACCAATATCCCAATCACTAACGGTATGTACTTAACACTGGGAAATACGAGCGACTATTCTGGAACACCTCTGCCCATTGAGCTATTGTCATTCGATGCGAACCTTAATGGGTCCGTTGTGGATCTAGAATGGATTACTGCAAGTGAAATAAATAATGACTATTTCTTAGTGGAAAGAGCTGGTGAGGACTTAGTTTGGGAACCACTGCTCACCGTACCTGGAGCTGAAAACTCCAATACGAATATCAAGTATTCTGAAGTGGATAGAAAACCGCTAACAGGTATTTCATACTATCGACTAAAGCAGGTCGATTTCGATGGTCAATTTACCTACAGTGATCCGGTATCTGTCTTCAATCGACAAATAGAAACTGACGAGGAGTTCTTTCTTTTCCCCAACCCATCCAGTACTGGATCTGTCTTTATAAGAAATCCGGAAAACGTCACTGAAGGGGTGGTTTACTTAAGAATTTATGACATGTCTGGGAAAGCAATGAAAACTGCTAGTTATGAAGCAAGCGCAAATGTTTATCAGCTTGATTATGATCTGATTCCCGGGATGTATATCGTTCAATTTTCGAATGAGAATGTGAATCAAACTAAAAAATTAGTAGTCCGTTAATAAAGAAGCAGAAAGTTTAAAAAAAAGACACCTCTCGGTGTCTTTTTTTGTTTTGAGCGGTGCAGGGCTTAAAATTAGAACTTGAGCCAATGGGGCTCACCGAGTTTAAGTCCAAATAATAACAGACTTAAAGATTTACTGTCCCTCTCAGGAGCACTCGCTAAATGAACGAAAAATCTCTATTGTCCTTTCTGAATCGTTCTGGAACAAATCAAATAAAAACCAAAAGATCACCTCATCTTCTGGCCCAGATATAAAAAAGATCAGTCCCCATTGCGAACTGAAGCTTTCTAAATCTTGGAGTTAAAACCTCGAATTGAGCCCAATAGTATTCTATATGTTCAAGGGCAAAGATTAGGTTTGTAGACCTAGTATTTGGGAAGACCAGCATAGTATAGCAACCCATTCAGAAATGAATAGATAATTTAGAGAAAGACTCATCAAGCGAAATATCTTCTTTCCGGAGGCCATGTCAAAATGACCTAAACTATCTTGCGCACTAGGCTTCAAACAAGACAGTATCTAGTATGCCAGTAGAAAACGGAAAAAACCACTATAAACTCACCGAGATGAACTTAAAATAAACTACGGAGCTTTTATTTCCGCGTCTTGTAGGATGTAGATAAGCTCATTAACGTCAGAATCATTAAGTTCAAAACGTCCAGTTAAGGTAAGTCGATCATCAGTTTTAAAACTCAAATCATCTGATTTGAAGTAGACGGCCATAACGGATTCCGGTCCAGCAGCGCCGCAAAAAAAACAAGCACTAAATGGAAATGCGGAAAGTACATACAGGTTTGTCTCGATATCGATCGGAATGATATAACCAGTAATTGAAACCTCCTTATCCGCTAGTACCTTTTGCTTCTCCTTAAAGAGGGGAAAATACACATATATATCGTCTGACTCCAGGTAGACATCCTTGAAAGTAATATCCATCAAATCTCCCCAAGAGACACTAGTTTGAGCATTTGAAATGTTGGATAAAACAAGAACTGTAAATCCAGTAATTAATATTTTACTTAACATGCGAAGACAAAACTTTTGATACGTCCATACTCAACGTTCTCAATGCTGGCAATAAGGCTGCCAAAAAACACAAACACAAAGTAACAACGATAATGATCCATTCCCCCTTTAGAAGTTGAAATAAACCAATACTTACTCCAAACTGATCTGTGACAATTTGATTTAAGACATAGATACCTCCATGAGAAACAGCAAGACCAACCACTATACCTAAAACACCAAGCACCATCGCTTCAATTACGGTCATCGAAAACACCTGAGTCTTTGTGGCACCCATAGAACGGATAAGTGCTAGCTCATAGGATCTTTCTTTAAGGGAGTTGATCATCGAAACAAAAATACTGACAGCACCGAGTATCAATACGACTAACGACACGATTCTGAGGGTTGATATTCCAACTGAAAATAATCCAAGCAGTCTGTTTATCTCTATTGCTGGCAAAGCAGCCTGCATTGAGGTATTCTTATTGACCATTCTTGGTAGGCTAATCATTCCCATTTTGTTTTTAAAAGTAACAAGCATAGCTGTTATATCTTTCTCGGAAGTATCTCCTTCGTAGGAATGCACTTCCCATACACTTTCGGGCTTCGTAATGATCAGTTTATCCAAAACCGACCCCGACCTCTTCAACACTCCCGTTACCCTAAATGGGTGATCTCCATGAATTTCAGCCGTTTCATCATCGCCATGAGCACTAAAAAACTCATCACCAATTTTCAGATCATTCTCTTCAGCAACAAGCGCTCCCAATACGGCCTCAAATGATTCTTTAAAGATTGTTCCTTCTTCAAACTGAGCTTCATACAATTCCAAGTAATCACTCGAGGTACCTATAATCCTTCTTCCTTTATAGCTGTCGCCGTAAGAAAGCTGGATAGTTTTATCAACAAGCCTATTCTTTGCCAATTGATCTGCTTCCGCGAGAGAAATATTGCCAGTTGGAGAATCGATTTGATAAACCGCAGACAGAATTAATTGGAGTGGACTTCCTTTTGCCCCTACGACCATATCGATACCTTTGATATTCTTCTTAAAGCTATCATCAAGTGCTCCTCCCACCAGCACTAGCAGCGACGCAAGCGCAACTCCCATGATTAGCATGATTAATGTCAACACTGCCTGGTAGGGCTTGTCCGTTATATTCTTTATGCTGATTTTGACCAAATTCATAACTCCAAGCAGTTTTTAAATTGAGCTTTCAATCTATTATCATGAGTCACGACAATAAGTGTAGCTCCATTGGCATCAGCCTCAGTCACTAGGAGCTCATAAACGTTAAAAGCGTTGGAATCGTCAAGACTTGAGGTAGGTTCATCAGCCAGGAGTATTTCAGGAGAAATTGACAGTGCTCTGGCAATCGCTAACCGCTGGCGCTCTCCACCACTTAGTTCGTAAGTCCCCCTTTTTCGGTACTTCTCTAGCCCCAATTTTTTTAAAAGATGAATTGCCTTTTCCTTATTTATTGTGCCTTTACCAAAATATTGAGCGGCTTCAATGTTTTGCTGAACATTCAGCGATCGTATAAATGAGGGCTGTTGAAATACGAAACCAATATTTTTGCCTCTAAACTCGTCGAGCTCTCTTTTTGAAAGAGACGATAATGAAAGGCCTGAAACCCAGATTTCGCCATCAGATACTGTTAGTAAACCACCTATCAAGTGCAGTAGTGTAGTTTTTCCCACTCCAGAGTTACCAGAAATCAGAGAATGTTCCCCTTTGGCTACACTAAAATTGGGGAAATTAAGGACTTCATTGTCAGAATAGCTGAATTTTAAATCTAAAGTCTTGAGGATATGGTTCAATTTGAAGTCTTAGTTGTTCTTTCTGCAAATTTAGCGAATTGAAAAATCCCGATTCATAAATTCAGAACAATTGACATTCACTCAGTTTTACTTTCTTTAATGCGATGAAGCTATATTCCCAAATCGAATTTCCAAAACCCAATAAGCTCATTAATTATGACTCTCAAATAGCCCTTTTAGGAAGCTGTTTTACCGAAGAAATAGGCAGATGGATGGATGAGTTAAAGTTTTGGACATTAATCAATCCGTTTGGTATAACCTACAATCCAATAAGTATTTCTCAGCAAATTACCACGGCAATTACAGACAAAGAAATCGCAGATAACAACGTACAAGAGCGCGACGGACAGTTTTTTCATCCAGATATTCATAGTTCACTGACACGTGATTCGTTGAAAGGCTTCAAGGAAGAAGTAGAACATCAGAGAGCAACGCTGAAAGAATCTCTCCATTCTTGCAATTTTCTCTTTGTTACCCTAGGAACTTCCATTGTTTATAAATGGAAGACTACAAATGAAGTAGCGAACAATTGCCACAGAATGCCCTCTCAAGAATTTGAGAAGTTGATGCTCTCTGAGGATGAAATGGTAAAATCGCTGAAAACCGCTTTCGCTAAACTGATTGCTCAAAACCCCAAAATAGAGATCCTTCTCACCGTATCTCCTATTCGACATCTCCGTCACGGTGCAATTCAAAATCAACGATCTAAAGCTCGATTNATCAGAACATGCGAGATACTCGAATCAAACGTCAAGAACTGCTCCTATTTACCCATCTACGAACTAGTCATGGACGAACTTAGAGATTACCGATTTTATCGTCAAGATGATCTTGTTCATCTAAATCTGGGAGGTCTTGAGGTAATAAAGGACAGGTTTTCGACCAACCTTATGGATAGCGCATGCTTCCCGATGATAAGAAAAGTAGAATCATGGAAAAAGGCTTTTCATCATCGAGTCCAAAATCCCAATGGCACTGAAGCTGCAAAATTCAGAGAAGATCTCCGAAGGAAGACGCAAGAATTAAATAAACTCCTTGAGGGGCGATTTAAAGATGAGCTCAAACAGCTTGATGCATCGTAAAAGGATCTTCAAACTTGTACGAGATACCAAGGCATTGCTTTGACCAATCGCTAGAAATCTCTTTCCCGGTATTCATATCATTCTGATCAAAAACAGGTGGTTCTATTCCGAGTTTTATGGCCACCCGCTGATAGAATTCCTTCTTATTAGGATGCTGAGAGGAGCATGCATGGAAAATATCGCCCGGCAATTTTCTCCTTTTGATCAATGCCTTTACAGAGGTAACTAGGTCATCACGATGCACTAAGTTGACCACTTGATGTTGACCTTTTACATTTTTTCTTCCTGCCAAATAATTTGCAGGATGTCGCTGCCCTCCTACCAGACCAGCTGGCCTTAGCACAACGGGCTCAATGTTTGAAAGCTTAAGCACCTCTTCTTCAGCTTCTCGTAAAACCTTACCACTGATTGCGGCTGGAATTGGCTTGGTAAACTCATGTACAATTCCTGAATTCCCCCCAAAAACCCCAGTAGAAGAAATGAAGATCAATCTTTTCAGTGGAGAATTTTTAGCTCGATCGATCACCAAATCCAACATTTGATGGTAATTGTCTCTCACATTCTCTGCCGCTGAGCTTGGTGGAATATTAAGTATTAAATAATCTGCGTCCATCAGCTTTGGCAAAACAGCCAGAGTTGAACGGTCACGAAAATCTAACCTGTAAAATTGGAATGGCAACTGAGCATGCAATCTTCGCTTACTGCCGATTACGTCGTATTCATGATGGAGAGAGTGAGCAAGCTCCATCCCAAACCAGCCTAATCCAACGATGCTCACCTTCTCTTTCAAATGTCGAGTATTAAATTTCCACTTACTATTTTAATTTTCTCGGTTTTAAGAAAATCTTGAATCATAGGATGCGTGGTTATGTATTCTGGTGGTCCAATAGCCGACTCTCCTTTTCCATCAAGTAAAACGATCTGATCAGCCATTTTGAAGGCAAGAGGTAAATGGTGCGTTGAGAAAATGATTGTTTTATCTTGATTTGCGAGTTCTTTCAACACTTCTACAAACTCAAGTGCGGCTGGTAAATCCAAGTGAGCCGTGGGTTCATCTAGGAAAAGTAGCTCTGTACTTTGAGCCAGCAGTTTTGCCAATAATGCCTTTCTAAATTCTCCATCACTAAGTGTCGAAATCTCTTTTGAAGAAAGAGAGGAAAGACCAACTTTTTCAATTGCCTTTTCGATTTCTACATGATCAATCGACCTCAATTTACCAAAGAAGCCGGTATGTCCACTTCTTCCCAGAGCCACTAAATCATAAACTTTGAAGCCTTCAACACGGGAAAAACTACTGTAAATGGAGCCAGCTAAATCCACCCTCGCTGCACGGTCAATTGATTCAAGCTGAACTTGATCCCAGAAAACAGTCCCGCGATTTGGAACTTGAAGACCATTTAAGACACGCATTAAGCTGGACTTCCCGCTTCCATTAGATCCGATCAAGGCGGTTATACTCCCAGCTTTTACGGTCAAATCAAAAGCTTTTAGCACTTGCTTTTGTCCATAGGAAATAGATATGTCATTGGCCTTTATCAAGAGAAAATCTGGCTTTTTCTTCCTTTAAAAATCAAGTAAATCACCACAGGTGCTCCCATAAATGCAAGGACTGTATTAAGAGGAAGAGCGAGTTCTGAAAACGGCATTCTAGCCACCAAATCGCAGAACAAAGCTACACTGGCTCCAATAAGTAGTGATGCTGGAACAATCGTTCGATGATCTGGTGTGGAGAAAAGTAATCTNGCTAAATGAGGAACAGCCAATCCTACAAACGCTATAGGTCCGCAAAAAGCCGTTATGATACCAACCATCAAACCAGTTATCACTACTAAAATAAGTTGTAATCTCTTTACATGCACCCCCATAGATTGAGCATGTAAAACTCCTAGTAAGAGATGATTCAGTGGTTTGATAAAAACTGGCGCAATAATAATGGATAATGCCAATGGAAGAGTGTACATCCAAATTTGGTCAAAAGCAAGATTGGAAAAACTCCCAAAGCCCCAAAATACAAATGTTTTTAGCGAGGACTCATCTGCATAGGCCTGCAATAGGCTTACGATGGCTGAGGCAAAAAAGCCAAGCATTAATCCAACAATGAGAACTGAAGAAATGTGAGCAAAACGACTGGTAACTGCCAAAATGAGCAATAATACTGCAAGGGCTCCGATGGCAGCGGCTGATACAACGGCAATTTGAGAGGTGGCCAATACTCCACCTCCCAGCGTCAGAATTCCAACTGCTAGTGAAGAGCCGCTGGTCAATCCCAAGACTGATGGACCGGCCAGTGGATTTCGAAAGAGGGTTTGCATGAACAAACCTCCGAGGGACAGTCCCATACCGGCAAATATGGCAGCCAATGTTCTGGGAATTCGGGACTCTCGAATGATTACACTCTGAAGCTGATCGGCTTCTCCCAAAAAGGCTCCAAGAGGTATCTCAACCGAGCCTAGATAGAGAGACAAAGGTGTGAGAATAAGAAATAACACCAAACAAATGATCCATTTGAACGCATTGGACATGCACCAAAGATAAGTTTAGTGAATGGGTTTGAAGTAGTTGTATGTACTGTCTTGGCCAGACTGAGGGTGAAATATTTTATGCAGATCGGCCAATATCAAATCGGGCTCCATGACAGCATCACCAAAATAATCGCTCTTTTGAGTGTTACATACAAAAATTTGGTCGGCCTGATATGCATTCAAATCTTCGTAGAGTGGACTCATACTGAGTATATCAGCTTTTGTAAACGGTTCTTCAGAAGAAGTGACTAGTCCCCAAAAATCTGTTTTGGAAATATCCACTAGCGCCTGCTCAAAATCCAATTCTGCACTTGACTGCCCTTGGACGTGCTCAAAAGCATAAGTGGCCCCAGCATCACGAATGAACTGAGCTATGTAGCTATCTCGGCCTGGGGCGTACCAAAAATCACCATAGCGAGAGCCGGTGAAGGCAGAAGGTTTATTAGCGTGTAACACAGCATTGAGACTTATATCCATGTAATTTTGTTCCACTTCTTGAAAGATTTGTTCTGCATCTTCATACCTATTCAAGAAACAGCCCACCACCTTGATCCATTCAGCTCTTCCTAATGGATGAGATTCTTTGTAATCCATCAGTAAGACAATGGGAATACCCAACTCTTCATATCGAGAAAAGTCAGTTTCGCCGTAGCTATAAGAAAACACCACATCTGGATCTATTTCCAATACCCTTTCAAAATCGATCCCATCTCCCGTGATCATCTCTTTTATTTCACCTCCTGCTATCTTTTCTTTGAGTTGACTATTCATCACACTTTCGGTGTATGTCATTCCTTTCACCTCATTCAACGCCTCAAGCTTATCGAAAAATGCACCGAAGGTTGTGCTATTCAGCACCGTCTTCTCTATTGGAATTTGAAGTTTGGCAGTATCAGAAGAGCTGAGCAAATACTCACCGAGAATTTGAGTAGTATCTTGAGGATTTCTTATCAGGATATCGAAACCATCTTCCGTCTTTGATATGATAAATCCAGTGGAGAACTTTATCTCGATTCTTTCACGATCAACCGTTCGAACAGAATTTTGATTAGTCCCAACTGAAGCACAAGAGACTAGAAAGATAAGTAAGGGAAAGATTCTCATTCCACAATTGGTTGATTCCAAACTTTTATTTCACTTTCCTCCGAAATTCCGCTAAGCACTTCTACCTTGATTCCGTCTGATAAACCAAGCTTTACATTTCGTCGCTCAAACTTTTGGTCTCCAACTGATATTTCGACAAATGTAACGGTGTCACTCTCATATTGAACAAGGCCCTCATCTATAGCCAACACATTGTCTCTCCTATCCAAAACCACATTGGCATTAGCCGAGTAACCGGCCCGGATGAATTGATTCTCTTTGAGGTCGACTGCGGCTTTTATCTCAAACTGAATGGCACCATTTTCTTCCACTCCTTTGGGAGCAATATATTCCAGCTTGGCGGTAAATTCTTCATTTTCAATCGCTCCGATGGTCAAGATTAGATCCATTCCCTCAGAAATTTTACCAACCTCACTCTCATCGACCTTTCCCTTAAAAATGAGGTCAGACATGTTTGCTACTGAGGCAATTGTAGTTCCTTCGTTGAAGTTGTTTAGCTCTATAACACTATTTCCAATCTCCACCGGTACGTCAAGTATCATTCCAGTAATTGTGCTACGAACGAGTGTATTGGCAGCAGCACTATTTTTACTACTCACCCCTTCTTTTACGATTTGTAAGTTGTCCTTAGCAGCATTGAATTCTGTTTGGGCATTTTTCTTTGCGAGGTCAAAGGGTTGAAAGTCTGCATATGAGATCACTCCATCATCGAACAACTTTTGATTTCTGTCAAAATCTATTTGGGCGTTAATCAAATTCAGATCTGCTATTTCCACGCGATTCTCTGCATTATTGAGGGTCACCATATCGGGAATCACTTTAATTCTAGCCATTATATCACCTTCTTTTATGGCCATTCCAGGTTCTATGTAGAGCTTATCGATAATTCCTGATACCACTGGTTTAATTTGTATTTCCTTTCTGGGGAGCACTGAACCAGTAGCCACCGTCTTCTTGATAATATTCGTCACCTCTGCTGAGGCGACCCGGTAGGTAATAGGTTTTTGTTGCGATTTTTCATAGAGGTAAAACATTGTCCAGGCTAGCAAGGCCAGAACGGCAGTGGTTAGGATTACAAAAACAGCTTTTTTCATTTTTTGATACGTCTATTCGGTTCGAAGTGCTTCAATGGGTTTTATGTTTACAGCCCTTGATGCAGGGAGAAAACCTGCAAACGAACCTGAAAAAATTAGGATCATTAAGGCCCAAAACACGACGTTAAAATCTACTCCTGGATTGCGAAATGCACCATCTTGTCCTTCTACGAACATAGCGACGAGCTCTAGTAGCCAAACTCCGCAAATAACACCAACGAATCCAGCAATTGAAGAAAGGAAGATTGACTCGAGAAGAATCTGTGAAACAATGTCCCAAGGAGTCGCCCCTAGCGCCTTCCTAACACCAATTTCATTGGTACGCTCTTTCACAATAACCAGCATTATATTACTAACACCGATGGTTCCGGCGAAGAGTGTCAAGACGCCGACAAACCAGGAAAGCCCGGCGATTCCATTGAATACTCCATTCATCTCTTCAAATTCTTCCTGGAGATTGCTAGATCCGAATGCTCGTCTATCTTCTGGATGAATTTTGTGGCGAACTTTTAATTTTTCGATAATTTTTTCTTCCATGATCGAAACAGGTACCTCCTCTTGGCTAGTAATACTCATCCACCCGATCATATCACCGTAGTTAAACGCTTTCTGAAAGGTGGAAAATGGTATAAAAATACTCTTAGTATCCTCCTCTGCCCTTTCTCCTGAGAAAGGAGACTTGTACACACCGACGACTTGGAAATTGACCCCACTAATTTTAATGTACTCGCCCAGAGGTTCTTCTCCCTTCGCGAAGAGTTCTTTCTGAACGCGTTCGCCTATAACGCAGACTTTTCTTATCTCCTCAATGTCACCCCAATTGATAAATCTTCCTTGGGTTATGGGTTTATGTTCAATTTTTTGATAGTCAGGCGTGTCTCCGTATACCGAGAATGAACCGGTTCGAATTCCCCTTACCACGTTGTTTGCGTCATTGTAGCCTCCTAGTTGATTGCGTGGAGATAAAATCTCTATTTCGGGAACATTTGCTTTGAGGAATTCCACATCAGCATTCCTTAAGTCAAATCTTCTACCTTGCTTGAATCCAGCATAGGGTTTTGTTGTCGTTTGGGTCCAAACAAACATGCAATTGGTGACTCTATTGAAGTTTACCTTAACACCGTTTTCTAGCCCCTTCCCAGAACCCATCATGATAATGAGCATCATAATTCCCCACATGACCCCAAAAGCGGTAGCTGCAGTTCGAAAAGGATTCTTTCCCAGCACTTGAAATACTTCAGCCCATTTATCTCGGTCAAACATCTATTCGTCTTTTAAGGCAATGACCGGTTTGATTCTCGCGGCGCGTAAAGAGGGAAAAAGACCGGCAAGTCCACCCGCTACGACCATTAAAGCAAGGGTCGCGAGAGCCACATTGAAATCTACTTCTGGATTTCTGAACATCCCTAAATCTCCAACAGAACTTGAAACTCCCTCAAGCAATAATACGCCTAGAAGTAAGCCAAGATAACCCGCAAAACCAGTGATAAAGATTGACTCCTGAAGTACCAAGAAAACTACTGATGCTGGAGTGGCTCCCAATGCTTTTCTTATGCCAATTTCCTTTGTCCTTTCTTTTACAACAATGCTCATAATATTGCTTACACCAACGATCCCCGCGATAATCGTAAATATTCCGATAATCCAAACAAAGATTTCCATCCCCAAAAGAATATCAGTTATCTCTTTAAATTCCTCATTGTTATTACTCACTTCGATGGCACTATAATCATCGGGGTGAATGGTGTGTTTTCTGCGCAGCATCTGATCAATCTCTGAACTCATCCTCATAGTTTCGGGTAGAGGCAACTTTCCCGTGGTAACCATAAACATTCTAATATCATCGCCAGCTCCAAAAACACTCTGTCCTGAAGTAAGGGGAATATAGATGTATCGTTGTTCTCGAGAATTTCCCGTATCCTCGAAAACACCTACTACTTTAAAAGGAATGTCATAGACTTTCACATATTCCCCGATGGGATTGGTATCAGGAAATAAGTCATCAACAATTTCCTTGCCGATTACAGCTACTTTTCGCTTCTCTAATAGATCTTCAAGATTCAAGAATCTTCCCTTTTTGATAATGCTGTTCTCCAGGTATTGATGATCGGGATTTACGGCACGTAGAGGATACGTGCTAAATTCATCACCATAAGAGACCTGAGCACTCCAAACCATATAGCGTGCCGTTGCGTATTCAACACCATCGACCATATCTCGGACATTCTCAAAATCTTCAGTTTTGAATTGGATCTGACGGCCGGGTTTTAAGCCTTTGTAAGCCAGAGAAGTCTTCCCAGAAAAAACCCAAATGCTATTGATCGCATCGTCGGAAAACATATGAAGTACGCCATTATGTAAACCCTTGCTTGCTCCCAATAGCACGACCAACATGAATACACCCCACATTACCGAAAAGGCCGTAAGAAAAGTGCGCAGCTTATTCTTTCGAATTGTGGCAAAAATTTCTTGCCACTTGTCGAGGTCAAACATGCTCAAGAGAGTTATGACTCTCGATCACTCCATCCTTCAATTTGATGAGTCGGTTTGTTTTCTCGGCGATGTCTAACTCGTGAGTTACTATGACCACAGTCATACCCTCTGTGTTGACCTCTTTGAGTAGATCCATTACGGCATAAGAGGTATTCGTATCGAGAGCCCCCGTTGGTTCATCGGCCAAAATAATACTTGGCTCAGTAATTAATGATCTGGCGATAGCGACTCTTTGTTTTTGCCCACCGCTAAGTTCGGAAGGCATGTGATCAGCCCAATCCAAGAGACCCACCTTGTCCAAGTACTTTCTAGCAAGATCGTTTCGCTTCTTCCGGCCAACTCCCTTGTAATAAAGAGGTAAAGCAACATTTTCAGCAGCATTTTTAAATGTAATCAGGTTAAAAGACTGGAAAACGAAGCCAATCAATTCACTTCGGTACTTGGCCGATTGAGTTTCAGAAAGACCTTTTATCAATCGACCATTCAATTTGTACTCGCCGGAATCGTAGCTATCGAGGATGCCTAGAATATTTAGGAGTGTCGATTTACCCGAACCTGATGAACCCATAATGGAAACGAGTTCGCCCTCTTTGATCTCCATGTCAATTCCCTTAAGCACCTGAAGTGGGCGACTTCCCACCATATAGCTTTTATTGATGTTTTGAAGAGAGATCATTTGTTGACTGGAACGGTGTTAAAACGATTGATGCTGATTCCTGATTACTAGATGCAAAATTAAACCTACAATAAAAGCGCCCCGCTCATTTGTGATGAGCGGGGCGCTTAGGAGTGAAAATTCAACAATAATTAACAGTTAGATTTATTCAGG
>JAKVAV010000034.1 GCA_022448105.1 Flavobacteriales bacterium
CTGGGACAAGATTAACTACATCCACAAGAATCCAGTTGAGGCTGGCTTTGTGGAGTATCCGGATCAATGGAAGTATTCGTCAGCCGGTAATTATGCAGAAAAGGATAATTTAGTTCTGAATGAAGTCATATGTATACCTCAGAGATTAATTACTGTGTAGCCGACAGTTCTTATGAAGTACCGCAGGGTTGCAACTTAGCGTAGCGATCTCACGCAGCAAAGCAAGTAAACCCAGCGGAGCGAGGTAGACTAATTAACATGAAACGAAAGTACAAATACCACATTATCTCAATCTTCTCACTCTTATTAAGCTTAAACACGATGAGTCAGAGTAAAGTCGTCAGGGTAACGGAGTTTTCAGCCTTAATGTCGAAAAACGATCTGCAATCATTAGCAGGTCAATTTGACTTACTTAAGATATTGTTACTCGATATTTCAAAAGAAGACATGTTTCTATCTTTTGACCCAGAGCTAAGTGACGACTATCAGGAATACTCTAATTCTATGGAATTGAATGATCGTACTGTTGGTTTCGCAACTGAAAAAGAAAATATCGAGTTACTCATTGCGGATCCTGAGAGAATCTACTGTTCTATTTTTAGTGAGAATGAGCTGAGCAAACTAGTTCTTGAAATCGATGAACCAATTTACATTTATCAAAATCAAGCTATTATAGAAATAAGTTCTAGAACGACATCAGATCTGTACTATCTTAGATTAAACGAAGGAATCGTACAGATCAATTGGTTGGGGGGTACTGTTGAGTAAAGCCCTGTTTGAGTTTTTTTAGTTGAGCCAACTATTCCAAAACGAGGCGACCACCTATCCTATAGTTTAAAGACTTTCAACTTGGGACAAGTTATGCCCGCTCCGCTGGGTTTGCAACCCTGCGCAAACGAACAAATGATGTATATTGTAGTCGGTGAGACAAGGCATCAAACACAACATAAAAGAGAACAAGACTTACTATCTGACCATGATAGTGGTTAAAGTGACGCATTCAGTAAAACAAAAAACCGCCGCCCTCATTGAGGGCGGCGGTTTCATTTATTCATTAAATTGAACCTTATCTCCAATCAACGATCTCGGCAGCTTCGTATTCGCCAGCTTCGAGTTTTACTTTGATTTTCTTAAAAGTCTCAATAGTATATTCTACATCTTCTAATTGGTGAACCGCAGTTGGGATCAATCTCAACATGATCACATCTTTAGGAACTACCGGATATACCACGATAGAACAGAAGATGTTGAAGTTCTCTCTTAGATCCATGGTAAGGTTAGTTGCCTCACCGAGTCCTCCTTTAAGGAAAACCGGTGTCACCACACTATTGGTTACACCAAGATCGAATCCTGCATCTCTCAAACCAGTCTGAAGAGCGGTAGCTATTTTCCAAAGATTGTCTTTGTGCTCAGTATTTGTGATCATCATTTCCAATCGCTTCAAAGCACCCACCACGATCGGCATCGGCAAAGATTTGGCGAAAGTCTGAGATCTCATATTGTACTTCAAGTACTCGATCACGTCTTCATCGCCAGCTACGAAAGCACCGACTGTGGCCATCGCCTTGGCGAAGGTTCCGAAGTACACATCTATCTCGTCTTGAACTCCCTGGTAGTCTCCCGCACCGCGGCCTCTTTCACCAATGGTACCGAATCCGTGTGCGTCATCCACGAAAAGACGGAATTTGTATCTCGCCTTGTGAGCTACGATTTCTTTAAGCTTTCCTTGGTCTCCAGCCATTCCAAATACTCCTTCGGTAACGACTAAGATTCCTCCTCCAGATTTAGCTGTCCACTGCTCAGCCCGCTCAAGCTGCTTTACAAAGCTTTCCATATCGTTGTGACGATACACAAAACGCTTTCCCTGGTGAAGACGAACACCGTCTACCATACAAGCGTGAGACTCCGAGTCGTAAACGATCACATCATTTCTATCTACCAATGCTTCAATGGCCGATTGGCAACCCTGATATCCATAGTTCAAAAGGAACGCGTCATCTTTCTGCATGAAGTCTGCTAGTTTTTCTTCTAGCTCTTCGTGCACCGACGTATGTCCCGACATCATACGAGCACCCATCGGGTAGCCCATACCATATTCTGCTGCTGCGTCTGCATCCGCTTTGCGCACTTCTGGGTGATTAGCCAGTCCGAGGTAGTTGTTTACACTCCATACCAAAACCTCTTTTCCGCGGAATTGCATCTTGCGGTCAATCTCTCCCTCCAGCTTTGGGAAGGTGAAGTAACCGTGGCTCTCCTTAGCATGTCTCCCAAGAGGCCCTCTGTTGTTTTTGATTTTGTCGAATATGTCTTGCATAATAGTATGTATGACAGTTATTTCAGCCCGCGAAATTACCTCTTCTATAACTCTTAGCAAAATTCCCGAAAAATAAGTCTGAACAATCATTCGTTGTTAAGTCATCTTAAATGGCTTTTCCATCTCTAAATTGAGATTATCTTTGCGCGATGTTTTTACGGCTGATGAGGTTTATTACGATCTGTGGTGTGTTGTTTTTGCTGGCTTCATGCTCTGAGTATAGCAAAGTGCTCAAGAGTACAGACGTGGAGTACAAGTACACCAAAGCCGTAGAATACTACGAAGAAGAGCAATACAGCAAGGCATTATCACTGTTTGATGAATTGGGGACGCTCTTTAGAGGTTCAGACCGAAGCCAGGAAATCCACTATTACATTGCCAATGCTCACTTTGCTTTAGAAGACTATTACTTCGCGGCGTATTACTACAAGAACTTCACGAAGACTTATCCAAGGAGTGCTAGGGCAGAGGAGGCGCTATTTAAGTCGGCTTTTTGCAGCTATTTGAATTCTCCCGTTTCTAATCTTGATCAGTCCGATACGGAGATCGCTATAGATGAATTTCAGCTTTTTTTGAACCGTTACCCTGATTCTGAGTTAAAAGATTCCACCAATGCCATGATCGACGAGCTTCGATTGAAACTGGAAGAGAAGGCGTTTAGTAACTCAAAGCTCTATTATCTCACAGAAGACTATAAATCGGCCACGGTTGCTTTGCAAAACATGTTGATTGATTTTCCTGACAGTCCTCACCGTGAAGAAATAGAATTTTTGGTGGTGAAAAGCTCGTATTTACTGGCGGTAAACAGCGTTTCATCTAAGAAAGAGGAAAGATTGAACGATACCATCGAACATTATCATAAATTTGTCGACCATTTTCAGGACAGCGAATTCATAAAAAAGGCAGAAAGCTATTATGCTGACGCCCTTCGCGAACTGGATAGAATGAAGTTTTAAACCAAGGATATGAATTTCAAGAATACAAGCGCTGCTCGAACTACCATTACTCGCGACGTTCACACATTGGAGCAACAAACCAATAACATCTACGAGGCTATCGTAGTAATGTCTAAGAGAGCAAACCAAATTAGCGGTGAGATGAAAGAAGAGCTCAATGCTAAATTGCAAGAGTTTGCTACCAGCCAGGATAATTTGGAAGAAGTTTTCGAAAACAGAGAGCAAATCGAAATTTCAAAGTTCTACGAAAGACTTCCTAAGCCTCATTCCATAGCCGTTCAGGAGCTGTTGGAAGACAAAGTATACTTCCGTCGTCACGAGGAGGAAGAAGGAAACGTCTAATCAGAAAACACTTTCATGCTTCGCGGTAAGCGCATACTTCTAGGAGTTACAGGGAGCATTGCCGCTTACAAATCAGCTTTTCTGGTGAGGGAACTTGTGAAGGCTGGTGCCGATGTGCAAGTTGTCCTCACCGACGCTGCGCGAACTTTCGTGACCCCACTAACTTTAGGAACGCTTAGCAAGCGTCCAGTTCTCGATAACTTTGTCAAAGAGCCACTGCACGCGGGAGTTTGGAATAATCATGTCGAACTAGGACTTTGGGCCGATTTGATGATTGTGGCACCGGCTTCTGCCAATACATTGGCCAAGATGGCACACGGAGAAGCCGACAATCTTTTGCTTACGACTTACTTGAGTGCAAAATGTCCTGTCTATTTTGCTCCAGCCATGGATCTCGACATGCACGCCCACGGAGCTAATCAGGACAATATTTCCATCCTTGAAAAGAGGGGGAATATTCATATACCATCGGGAAGTGGAGAGCTGGCAAGTGGTTTAGATGGACAGGGAAGGATGGCCGAGCCACACGAAATCCGCGAGTTTATCGAAGCAGATCTTCAGTCCAAGGCGCCCCTTTCTGGAAAAAAGGTTCTCATTACAGCTGGTCCAACACAGGAACCGATAGACCCCGTGCGGTACGTGGGCAATCGTAGTACAGGAAAAATGGGTTATGCCATCGCCGAAGCGGCGAGTCAACTTGGAGCTCGGGTCACTTTGATTTCGGGTCCAACGAGCCTTTCGGTTTCGGATGGAATCGATTTGATTAATGTGCAAACCGCTCAAGAAATGTACGAAGCAACCCTTCCACGTTTTGATTCTGCCGATATTGCGATTCTTTCAGCAGCGGTAGCAGATTATCGTCCAAAGAAGGCCGCTGATCAAAAAATTAAAAAATTATCAGGTTCACTCGAAATTCAATTAGAACCGACTCCTGACATTCTCAATTCACTAGGAAAAGCAAAAGAAAATCAAATCTTAGTAGGATTTGCCCTTGAAACGCAGGACGGTCTTGCGAATGCTCAAGGGAAGTTGGAGCGCAAAAACTGTGATCTCATCGTGATGAATACGCTCCAGGATGAGAAAGCCGGTTTTGGGTTTGACACGAATAAGGTTACCTTCGTTTCGCACAATAACTCCGTTGATTCTGAGTTAAAATCGAAGCGTGAAATTGCGCATGATCTCTTAGATTATATCAGAGAACATTTTTTATGAGAACACTTATCCTTTCTGCTCTAACGGTCTTTCTGTTTTCCTTTTCGGCGAAAGCACAGGAACTCAATTGTCAAATCGATGTGATATACCCTCAGATTCAGGGTGTCAACCCAGCGATTTTTGAGCAAATGGAAAACGACATTTTCGAGTTTATGAATAACCGAAAGTGGACCAATGAGAAGTTTACCATCGAAGAAAGGATCGAGTGCAGTATGGTGCTGAACATCACTGAAGCTAGAGCAAGCTCAAATACATATAGAGCTGAGCTGCAGGTAATTTCGTCGAGACCAGTTTATGGTTCGAGCTACCAGTCTCCAGTAATGAATATTAGAGATATCAATCTCACTTTCGACTATTTTCAGAATACTCAGTACAACTTCAACCCCGATCAGTTTCGAAATAACTTAGTTTCCACATTGGCATTCTACGCTTACATGGTCATCGGCTTTGATTTCGATACCTACTCACCAAAAGGTGGAACCCCTTATTTCCAGCAAGCGCAAAGAATTGTACAGAGTGCTCAGGTATCCAATTTCGAAGGTTGGAAGGCTTTTGAAGGAGATAAAAATCGTTACTGGTTGGTGGAAGATATTCTTCACCGAACCTTTGAACCAATGCGTGAGACGATGTACACTTATCATCGAGAAGGTCTAGACGTACTAGCTGATAATAAAATGAGAGAGGGACGTCAAAAGATCATGAATTCATTGAAGAATTTTGAGCAAGTTCATCGAGTTAAGCCTCTTGCGTACAATACCCAACAGTTCTTCTTGGCCAAGAGCGATGAAATTGTAAATCTCTTCACCGAAGCCGATCCACCAGAACGAAATGTGGTCTATGAAGTTGTGGCGAAAGTGGATCCAGGAAACCTCGCCAAGTACGACAAAATGCAGAAAGGAAAATAATCTGTTACTGTCGTTTTACATTCTATCTTTAGCGAGTGCTTGCGCATCTTTCCATAAGGCATTATGCATTAATAGATCATCTCGAAATCGATTTCCAAGATGGCCTGAACATCCTAACCGGAGAAACCGGTAGCGGGAAGTCCATCATCCTCGGGGCTTTGGGTTTGATTCTTGGCGAACGGGCCGAGAAAAGAGTGGTGATGGAAGGCGAGACCAAATGTATTGTCGAAGGGACCTTTCTCCTCGACGAGGGTAAATGGAAACCAGTTTTTCAGTCGAACGACCTCGATTTTGACGGGCAATCCATCCTGCGGCGGGAAGTTTTAGAATCGGGAAAGAGCCGAGCCTTCATTAACGACACTCCAGTAAATCTAAAGGTTCTGCGAGAAGTCGCACTAGACCTGGTAGACATTCACTCCCAGCATCAGACCATTCAGCTCAATAATCCTCAATTCCAATTAGATGTTGTTGATGCTTTTGCTGGTGCTCAGTCTAAAAAAAGTAAGTATTCCGAGCTATTCCACGAGTATACCTCGCTAAAGAAGCGACTCACCATTCTGGAGGAGAAGCTAGTAAATGAACGCAGAGAGATTGATTTTGTCAATTTTCAGCTCGGCGAATTGAAGGAGGTTGACCTCGATGCTATTGATGAGTTGGAAATAGAAGAGGAGTTCAAAGTACTCTCAAATAGTGAAGAGATCGCGACCAAACTCCATGGAGCGCTTCATCTCTTGGGAGAGGGTGACACTCCAATCTTGAATGGTCTCAAACAAGCCTCTGACTTGTTGGCTGACATTTCAGAATACGCTGCTGGCTATAAGGAGCTTTATGACCGTATCAAAAGCACTATCATAGAGCTAGAAGATGTGGAAGGTGAGCTCAACTCTTCCGCAGAAAAGGTTGAGATAAATCCAGATCGTTTAAGTCAACTCGAAGAGTTAAAGTCAAGCATTTTCAAGCTGGAGCAAAAGCATATGGTCAGCGGAGTTGAGGAGTTAGTTAAGAGGCGAGAAGAATTGTCTGAACGACTTTCGGGGACAGAGAATCTAGAGTCTGAGATTGAAGAACTAAAGATTGATCTCGATCGGATTTATGGGCATCTCGTCAAAGCTGGAGAAGCACTGAGCAAAATGCGGCAATCCATTTCTAAGCGTTTTAAAGCTTCCTTGCAGGAGCTGTTGGGCATGCTGAATATGAGCAAAGCGCGAGTGGAGATCGAGTTTACCAAAACAGCCGAGCCGCAGTCTTCAGGATTCGATCAGGTCGAACTACTTTTTTCAGCAAATGTTGGAAGAAGCCTCGAACCGCTAAAAAACGTTGCGTCTGGGGGAGAACTGTCCCGATTGATGTTGTCCATTAAGAAACTCTCCGCTGGAGAAGGAAAGACGATTATTCTCGATGAAATTGATACCGGAGTTTCCGGAGAAGTTGCCCATTCTATGGGGAAAATTATGAAGGAGATGGGACAAAATCAGCAAGTGTTGAGCATCACTCATCTACCTCAAATTGCTTCTAAAGGCCAAGCTCATTTTAAGGTATTTAAAGAAGAGTTTGCCAGTAGAACCGAGACTAGAATTGAACGACTTAGCGAAAACGAGAGGGTAGAGGAGATCGCCTCCATGCTCAGCGGAAAGGAGACGACCGCTGCTGCTATCGACAATGCCAAAGAGTTGCTTCTGGCGAATTAAACCTTGTCTCTTTTTCTATATTTGTCGCCTTAATCTTTAAGAAGTCATTGCCATGGCCAATAATCTATTAGAAGGAAAAAAGGGTATCATTTTCGGAGCATTAAACGACATGTCCATTGCTTGGAAAGTTGCTGAACAAGCGTATGATCAAGGAGCTGAATTTGTATTGACAAACGCGCCCATCGCCATGCGCATGGGAGAGATCAATAATTTGGCTGAGAAATGTGGGGATGCTCCTGTAATTGCTGCAGACGCTACCAGTGATGATGATTTGGCAAATCTATTTGATAAAACTGCCGAGCATTTTGGTGGAAAGATCGACTTCGTTCTTCACTCGATAGGAATGTCTCCTAACGTGAGAAAAGGAAAGCATTACACCGCAACCAACTACGACTTCTATCACAAGACCATGGACATCTCAGCCATGAGTCTCCACCGTGTTTTGAAAACTGCTTTCGAAAAGGACGCGATCAACGAATGGGGTTCAGTTGTTGCGCTTTCGTATATCGCCGCTCAGCGGGTGTTTCCTGATTACAACGATATGGCTGACGCCAAATCACTTCTCGAAAGTATCACAAGAAGCTTTGGCTATCACTACGGAGCTAAGCGAAAAGTAAGAATCAACACCATTTCTCAGTCACCAACAGTAACTACGGCGGGTAGCGGTGTGAAAGGTTTTGATGAGTTTGTAGCTTACGCAGAAAGTATGAGCCCACTGGGAAATGCAGGAGCTAAGGAGTGTGCGGACTATGTGATCAGTCTTTTCAGTGACCTGACCCGATACGTTACGATGCAGAACCTCTTCCACGATGGAGGATTCAGTTTCACTGGAGTTTCGGAAGAGGTGATCAGCAAATTCGCAAAGGACGAATAATTTTGTTAGCGGTTAGCTCGGATTAGTCCAGCTCGTACTCCGCGAGTTTCGTCTTCCATTGGAGTGTTTCTATCCTGCTTAAAATCGTTAGATTTAGTGCTTTGAGCGGCGTTCCTAGAGGCAAAGCATATGCATAATACTGAGTTAAGAACCGAGCTGGAGCCACAACGATTTCATCTTGGAGTCGTTCCTCAGCAATCTTATATCTAATCAAAGGTTCGTCGTATACAAAGGCATCTGCCTCGCCATTGGCGACCAATTCTAAAGCTTCATCGGCAGTAGAAACTGGCTTTGACAGAATGTTCTTACTCTTCAGGTAGCCTTCTGATGTTGAGCCATTTAGTGAAAGCACTTTTGCCTTTTTGAGATCTTCTAGGTTGCTGATATCTAGGGAAAGCTGTCCTACGGTAAGCGATGATGCAATTGAGGCGGTGAAACCACTGATGATCACAATCGCGGTAAACATCCAAATCAACCCCACTACACGTCCTCCAATTGTCTTAGGGGATTTATCACCATAACCGACAGTAGTCATAGTCACCGCGCTCCACCAAAAGGAGTCCCAAAGACCCTTAGCATCTCTACCAAATTCAGCCTCGTTGTGTTTTCGTTCAAAAATCCACGCAAAAAAGCCGAAGACCAAAATGATAAACGCCAATAACGATATAGCCGTCCAAAACTCCCATGAGAAGAGATTTCTGATAAGTCGCATCACCGGACCGGCATCGTCTTTTCTCACCGCAATGGCTAAGTTCGTAATGAAGAAGGGTTGAGTAAACTCCATTGCTTTGAGCCGTTCTGGGGTAACCGTAACTGGATTTATGGAAATGTCCACTTCTCTATTTTCGACTGCCTTTAGCAGAGGCCCTAACCCTTCGTACTCAATATATTCGAATTCTAAATCGAGATCTTCAGCTATGCCTTCCCAAAGAAAAATACTGAGTCCGCTGTACGGTTCATTTGCATTTGTGATAATAAATGGCTCACTAGACTCAATTCCAACTCTTAATGGTTCTTCAATCTTGAATTCGACCAAACTGTCTTTTGAGCTCCGCTGACTAAACATTGGCTGGCTTAACCAGAATGCGAATACAATAAGTGATAATAGCTTACTTCGTCCCATCATTTTTGAATTAATTCTGAAATCTCCTTCAGCATCATGGCGGTGGCTCCCCAAACTGTATGTCCGAGAATATCAAAGTACTTTACCATGATCTCAGTTTTTGCGACTTCAAGGTAAATGGGTTTCTCTTTAATTTCAGCCTCACCTAAGATTAGTCGCAGGGGAGCTTCAATTAGTTGAGCAACCTCATGTGGATCTCTTCTGAAGTCGGGCCTTAGTTTGGCAAATCCAAGAAACGGCGAAACCAAAAATCTACTCGGCGGAATGTAGATTTTGCTAAGTTCACCTATTACTTGGACGTCATTGGGATGAATATTGAGTTCCTCGCGGGCTTCGCGCAAAGCCGTCTCAACAAGATTTTTGTCAGAGGGTTCGCGCTTGCCACCTGGAAAACTCACCTGACCGCTATGCGTTCCGTTGTAGGTATTTCTCAGCATTAGCGCTATATGAGCTTCGTCTTGTTTCGGATAGATCAGGGCTAAAACTGCACTTTTTCTGGCCGTCGGATCTATCTTCTCCATGTCCGTTGCCTTTGGTCGCTTATAATTGATCATCTTTTGATGAGCATCCCATCCTGGCAGGCCTTCAGAAAAAGATTGTTGAATTTTAGATAGCAGTTTCTCCACGGATCAAAACTAGTTTTTTCAATTACTCAAACTAAATCAAATCCACTCTATCTTTGGTATATGCCTGTCTACGCATTAGATTCTGATTATCTCGTCTTTCCCGATCCTAATGACGCCAGCGAAGATGGATTGCTTGCGGTCGGCGGACAGCTGCGGGAGGATTGGGTGCTCAAGGCCTACGAAATGGGCATTTTTCCTTGGTTCAATGAGAATGATCCGATTTTGTGGTGGAGTGTCGATCCTCGAAGTGTTCTATTTTTCGACAATTTGAGAATTCAACGAAGTATGAAGCCTTATTTGAACTCAGATAAGTATGAGTTCAGGATTGATACGGATTTTGAAACCGTGATCAAAGCATGCGCCAATGCTCCAGGAAGAGGAATGGATAGGACATGGATAAGCGACGAAATGATAAAAGTGTATAAATCTCTGCATCGCCTTGGAGTGGCGCATAGTGCCGAAATTTGGAATGGCCCAAAACTCGTCGGTGGCCTTTATGGAGTAAGCCTTGGAAATGTTTTTTTTGGAGAAAGCATGTTTAGCTTTGAAAAGAATATGTCTAAGCTCGCCTTCATAAGATTTGCGAGATTTCTCTCTTCTCTTGGTTTTGATTTCATCGACTGCCAAGTTCCCACCGCACATTTGTCAAGTTTGGGGTCGGTTAATATCCCTAGATCCGATTATTTAATGATGCTCAAAGCTTCTCTCCAAGCCCCTACAAAATCCGGGAAATGGACTGCTCAATAACTATTTGCCAACTTTTTCATAGTTTGAAGTTGCTCGGTGGTGACCGGCTTTGAAAAAAAGCCTTTTACCGTGGAGTAGGTGTTGGCCCTATCAAAATCTGCCTGGTTTATGGTAGATGATAATATGCAAACGGGAATAGTCTCTGCTTGTCCGAATATCTCCCCATATTCATCTAGAAAGTCCCATCCATCCATAATGGGCATGTTTAAATCTAGAACAATTAATTCAGGAAGTTTCGTGCCCTCGTTCAGGGCAGTTTTGATAAACTGAATGGCTTCCGCACCATTTTTTGACTCGTTCACAATTTCAAAGTGTCCAAACTTCTCAATCTGTTTATTGAATATAAATTGAAAAGTCGAGTCATCGTCTACCACCATTATCTTCGTCGTGCTAGGGATTTTTGGATCCACAGCCTGTTCTGTTTCGTTTTCCTTTCTTGTCATCACTTCTCCAACTTTAATAAGACGGTGAATTTAGTTCCCAAGCCTGGTTCACTTTCAACATAAATTTTACCACCGAGGGAGTCTAATTGTCTCTTCACCAAGTATAACCCAACACCTCGACCTTCGATATTGTTGTGAAATCGCGTGTACATGCCAAATATTTTCTTACCGTGCTTGGATAAATCAAGTCCTAAGCCATTATCTTGAAATTCAATGCGCAATCCATTATTTACCAGAGAGGTGCGAATTTTCAGTGTCGACTTTTTTTCTGGTCTTCTATACTTGATGGCGTTTGAAACTAAATTTAAGAATAGATTTTCTAAGTGTGACTTTTCGTAGAATACGCGATTCACTTCAAATTCGGTTACAATAAAGAAATCGTTTTTTCTTATTATTTCACTAAGCTGATATTTTACGCCTTCCAATAAAGTATCAAGATGAATCTCAGTAAACTCGAAGGATTCATTAGCTCTTACTTTAAGTACCTGATGCATATCTTCTAAGGTGGTGTGAAGCTGTTGTACGGTATTTGCGAACTTTCTTACGATGATATCGTTCGTGGATTCAGCAGAGCCGTCAAACTCATAATGGTCGATAAGCCCTTTGAGATTAGTGACGGGGGATCTTAAGTTATGGCTCGCCAAATGCGCGAATTCATTGAGTTCATTGGATTTCTTCTCAAGTGATTGAATTACTTCTTCAAGCTGTTTTCTTGATTTAATGGTATCAGTAATATCCAGAGCAACACCCAAGCTGAATTCACCTTTTTCGTCTTTTAAAACGCAAGTGTTGATGGCAATTTGACGTATGGTTCCATCTTTTGTCTTTACTTCAAGGTTGTATGATTTTGGCGCATAGTCTCCCTTTCCCCTCGACTCCATTGCAACCATTGCAGCCTCATCTGCGCTGTAAATGAGATCTTTTATATTAAAGTCTGGGTGACCTAGCTCTTCTGCAGCGTATCCAACCATTTGACAAAACTGCTCGTTGGCATACTCAAAATTGTTATCCCGAAAAATGTACAAACCTCCAAAAGCGTTTTCTACAAAACTTCTATATTTTTCTTCGGTATGTTTTATTTCCTCGATAACTCTTGACCTCTGTATGCGAGTAGATGCAATAGAAGCGATAGATTCTAGTATTTTGACATCTTCTTTTGTAAAGTGATTTTTCTCAGGATGCTCTGAATCTATAACTCCAATTACCTCAAAACCTGCCAGAATCGGAACAGCAACTTCCGAATTTCTCTGTTCATCGTCGATCACATAACGCTTGTCTTTGGAAACATCATCTACCAAGATTGTTTTTCTCTCAACTGCGCAAGCCCCCACTAGTCCTTGGCCAAAGTTTAAACTTATCGGATCTACGATACTATTTGTAACAGCCTTAGGACTCTTTGGGCCGTGAGCGGCACGTTGCTTGAGTCGACCATCTTTGCGATCTACCAAATAAACCACGCAATCGACAAAATTTAAACGCGCAATCGCCTCTTTTGCAATCGTCCAAGCTACTTCTTCCTCGGTTTGTGCCTCTAAGAGCGCGGTGGAGAATGCACTAATGACTGAGAAATACGTTTGATGCTTGATCTCCTCTGAAATGTCGGTGCCAAATATGTCTATAATATTCTCATCCTCGCGCGGGCAAAAATTGAAACTGTAGTATTCCTCACCAAGTTGAAAATTCTTTTTACTGTGTTTTCCGATCTCAAGTACAGAACTCATAAAATGCAAAAATCCTGTTGGGAATACTCCATGAGAATCATTGTTCTGAATTCTGAATAGAATAGAAGCTGCCTTATTTCTATAATAAACGCGACCTGAAGGATCCATTGAAATCACTGGATTCGGGTTCCGGTCAGGATAGAAGTTTAGCTTTAGGGTCTTATTTCTTTCTACGGCTCGTTGCCTCACAAGATTTACTTAATCAACTCCTCTTACGTGATTGCGCGAAATTAGTTTAGAGAAAATGCCCACAGAGTTTCAAATTTGATAGCTTGGCGTATTCAAATCATGCTATTATTTCTCCACATCAGGAAATTAGGGCTTAAAACACAGCATTTTCGGATCGGAATTTTTATCAAGATTTTCCCTATGTGGCAATGGATCTTCGGGATGAAGGACGACACTCAGAACATGAACAGACTTTGGCAGGAAGAATAACCTCTGGTGCTAAGGTATCCAATGCGGTTTGAAAAATTTGTAGAGGTCTCCTTTCTGCAGGAACTTTATTCATTACCGGTTTAAAATCCTATTTCAAGAAAGACTGACTCGAAATTGAAGGAGTACCTGAAGGGAGCCTTCAAGCTAAATTGTTTGTTTTTTTCGGACGTCTCTTGATAGTGGAGTATGTCAGAAGGGGCGAAGCTTCTCAGAGATTGGGTGGATCTCTTCGCCTATATATGTTTTGCGAATCATTGAGTTGACCATAGTAGAGCCACGCCAAGCCTCTATTAAATTCCCAAAACTCTAAGGGTGTTTTTTTGGCTTTTACTTGCTTTTTAATAGAATAGGTCTAATATTGTCTTTTCAAATTATTTCATAGAACAACACTCTTTCGTTAAATAATTGCAGTGTAAAAGATAGAGGTATGAAAGAATTGAATCAATTTAGCCGAAGAGTTACACAAGATCCGACCCAGCCTGCCGCTCAGGCGATGCTTCATGCCATTGGGTTATCACGAGAAGATCTGGGGAAGCCACTAATAGGTATAGCAAGTACAGGATTTGAAGGTAACCCCTGTAATATGCATTTGAACGACCTCGCCAAATTAGTGAAGAAAGGCACCCTCAGTGAAGATACTGTTGGTTTGATTTTCAATACGATAGGGGTAAGTGATGGGATATCCATGGGGACTCCCGGTATGCGTTATTCCTTGCCTTCTAGAGATGTAATTGCAGATTCCATGGAGACGGTCGTTCAAGCAATGAGCTATGACGGACTCATTACAGTCGTAGGTTGCGATAAGAACATGCCAGGAGCGCTTATTGCTATGTTAAGACTTAATAGACCCAGTATTTTGGTTTATGGTGGAACTATAGATTCTGGAAGTTACAAAGGGAAAAAACTTGATGTTGTTTCGGCTTTCGAAGCATGGGGAAGCAAGGTAGCTGGAACCATGAGTGAAGATGAGTTCCAGAATATTGTCGAAAAAGCATGTCCAGGAGCTGGGGCTTGTGGGGGAATGTATACGGCCAACACAATGGCTTCATCCATTGAAGCGCTTGGTATGGCTTTGCCATATAATTCATCTAATCCTGCGTTGAGCGAAGAAAAAAGAACAGAATCAGTGCGAGCTGGTGAAGCCATAAGGGTTTTACTCGAAAAGGGCATAAAACCTAGCGACATTGTTACGAGAAAATCGCTTGAGAATGCAGTGAGGCTGATCACAATTTTGGGCGGTTCTACCAATGCTGTTCTTCATTTTTTGGCCATAGCCAGAGCTGCGAATATTGATTTTAAGCTCAAAGATTTTCAAAGAATAAGTGATGAGACGCCTTTTTTGGCAGATCTCAAACCCAGCGGAAAATATCTGATGGAAGATGTTCATGCCATTGGTGGCATTCCTGCCGTGCTAAAGTACCTATTGAGTAAAGGGATACTTCATGGAGATTGTCTTACTGTTACTGGTAAAACGTTAGCTGAAAACTTAAAAGATGTCCCCGACCTTCAGGCAGATCAAGCGGTGATCAAACCAATCGAAAAACCGATAAAGGTTTCTGGCCATCTCCAAATGCTTTATGGAAATATCGCTACAAATGGAAGTGTAGCTAAGATTACCGGAAAGGAAGGACTTCATTTTAGAGGAACGGCTAAGGTCTTTGAAGGAGAATACGATGCCAACGATGGCATTAGAAAAGGTTTAGTCAAAAAAGGTGACGTGGTGGTGATAAGGTATGAAGGACCAAAAGGTGGGCCAGGTATGCCCGAAATGCTTAAACCTACTGCAGCCATAATGGGGGCTGGATTAGGTAAAGATGTTGCTCTTATCACAGATGGTCGTTTCTCTGGTGGAACACATGGCTTTGTAGTAGGTCATATTACGCCTGAAGCCCAAGAAGGAGGCAACATTGCTCTGATTAAAGACGGCGATGCTATCACCATTGATGCTGAGAATAACACCATCAACGTTGACCTTTCAGATGAAGAACTAAATACAAGGAGGGCCAATTGGAAAGCACCCAAACTCAAATTCGCAAGAGGAATACTTTACAAATACGCTAAAACAGTTTCATCAGCATCTGAAGGATGCGTGACTGACGAATTCTAGCAGATTACCACTAATCGCGGACACTATGAAAAAAAACCAAGTGACCAAAGTTCGAAATACTCAGACAGACCAACCTCGAACGTCGAAGAGAAGTCAAATGAAGAAGAGCATTCACATCTCAGGCAGCGAGGCTGTGGTGAGATGTTTGATAGAAGAAGGCGTAGACGTTCTGTATGGCTATCCCGGTGGTGCTATAATGCCTGTTTATGACGAGCTGTATAAGTTCCAAGACCATATTCATCACGTACTTACAAGACACGAACAAGGAGCTACTCATGCCGCTCAAGGATATGCTCGTATTTCGGGAAGAGTTGGAGTGGCGATGGCCACTTCAGGGCCTGGCGCTACAAATCTGGTCACTGGTATTGCTGACGCTCAAATTGACTCTACTCCGTTGGTCTGTATCACGGGTCAAGTAGCTTCACATCTGCTGGGTAGCGATGCTTTTCAAGAAACGGACATTGTCGGCATTTCCACACCCGTTACCAAGTGGAATCACCAGATCACCAAAGCCTCGGAGATTCCAGAGGTGATGGCCAAGGCATTTTACATTGCCCGAAGTGGAAGACCAGGGCCCGTGCTGATCGATATTACTAAGGACGCACAATTTGAAGAATTTGATTTCTCTTACGAAAAATGTAAAGGTGTGAGAAGTTATAATCCAGTTCCAGTAGCCACAGAAAATTCTCTAAAAAGCGCTGCCGATATAATTAATTCTGCCAAAAAACCCATGATTGTTTGGGGTCAAGGGGTAATCCTCGGAAAAGCTGAAAAGAACTTGATTGAGATGATCGAGAAAACGGGAATCCCAGCGGCTTGGACAATCCTAGGAGCTTCGGCTATCCCCACATCGCATCCGCTCAATGTAGGCATGGTAGGAATGCATGGAAATTATGGGCCAAATGTCTTAACCAATGAATGTGATGTATTGATTGCTATTGGGATGAGATTCGACGATCGGGTAACTGGAAACTTGGATTCGTACGCTAAGCAAGCAAAAGTTATTCATCTTGAAATCGATCCAGCTGAAGTTGATAAGAACGTTAAAACTGATGTCGCTATTATAGGAGACGCCCGAGATTCTTTACGGCGACTCACTCCCTTGCTTCGAGAAAAAGAACATAAAGAGTGGCTCAGTAAGTTTACCGAATTCTATAAAGTGGAATTTGAAACAGTAATTGATGCAGACATTAATCCTACAAAAGAGGGCCTTACCATGGGAGAGGTCATTAAAGAAATCAATTCCTGTACCAATGGTGATGCCGCCGTGGTGACGGATGTCGGACAGCATCAAATGATCGCTTGCCGATATGCTAAGTTCACGCAAACCAAGAGCAACATTACTTCTGGTGGATTAGGAACAATGGGTTTCGCCTTGCCCGCGGCTATTGGTGCTAAAATGGCTGAGCCTGAAAGAGAAGTGATTGCTGTCATTGGTGATGGTGGATATCAAATGACTATTCAGGAACTGGGAACTATTTTCCAGCAAAGATGTGCTGTAAAGATTGTTGTGCTCAACAATGAATACCTCGGAATGGTGCGTCAATGGCAGCAGCTCTTTTTCGACAAGAGATATGCCAGCACGGAAATGACCAATCCAGATTTTGTCAAGATAGCTGAAGGCTATTCCATACAATCAAAACGTGTTTCAAGAAGAGAGGACTTGGCTCCGGCCGTTGCCGAAATGGTCGCTAGTGACCAGGCCTACTTCTTAGAAGTTTGCATTGAAAAAGAAGATAATGTATTCCCAATGATCCCGACAGGAGCCTCTGTATCTGATATAAGACTCGAATAGAAATGAAAGACGATAAGAAGCTTTACACCATTTCCGTTTATACGGAAAATAACATCGGTCTTTTGAATAGGATATCGGCCATATTTCAAAGAAGACATATCAATATAGAAAGTCTCAATACTTCGATTTCTGAAATACCAGACGTATCCCGCTTTACAGTGGTCGTAAGAATAACGGAGAGTCAGGTCAAAAAAATCATCGGTCAAATTGCGAAACAGGTAGAAGTGATAAAGGCTTTTTACCATACCGATGACGAAATTATTTATCAGGAATCAGCCATTTTTAAAATTGCTTCGGAATTACTTTTCGAAGAGCGGCAAATACAAAATATTGTAAAAGAGAGTCACTCCCGCATTGTCACTGTGAACAAAGAATTTTTTGTGATTGAAAAATCCGGTCGACGCTCCGAAATAGACGAATTGTTTGAAAACCTTAAGCCTTTCGGCATCATGCAATTCAGTCGTTCAGGGCGTATTGCTGTCAGTAAAGACAAAATGAAAATTTCCAAAGTACTAAACGCATTTAAGCATTAAGAAATCCTGCAATGTCAAACTATTTTAATACGCTATCCTTAAGGAAGCAACTGGATCAACTCGGAAAGTGCAGACTCATGGAGTCTACAGAATTTTCAAAAGGTGTTGACGCTCTGAAAGGAAAGAGAATCACCATTGTTGGTTGCGGCGCACAAGGTTTGAACCAAGGCCTTAATATGAGAGATTCTGGCCTTGATGTTTCTTATGCATTGCGCCAATCGGCTATTGATGAAAAGCGAGCATCCTATCAAAACGCTTGTTCAAACGGTTTTGTGGTGGGCAACTACGAGGAGCTTATTCCCTTAGCTGATTTGGTCTTAAATCTCACTCCCGATAAGCAGCATAGTGCTGTGGTGGAAGCGGTGATGCCCATGATGAAAAAGGGCTCTACGCTGTCCTATTCCCATGGTTTCAATATCGTGGAAGAAGGGATGAAGATTCGGGAGGACATTACAGTTATTATGGTCGCACCAAAATGCCCAGGTACCGAAGTTCGCGAAGAGTACAAAAGAGGGTTTGGAGTGCCAACTCTTATAGCGGTCCATCCAGAGAACGATCCTGAGCAAAAAGGATTAGAGCAAGCTAAAGCATACGCCGTCGCTACAGGGGGGCATCGCGCTGGTGTGCTCGAATCTTCTTTCGTAGCAGAAGTGAAAAGTGATTTGATGGGGGAGCAGACCATATTATGTGGTGTACTTCAGACAGGGTCTATTTTGGTCTTCGACAAAATGGTAGATCATGGCGTAGATCAGAGGTATGCTGCCAAGCTTATACAATACGGATGGGAAGCCATTACCGAAGCTTTAAAGCAAGGTGGAATCACCAATATGATGGATAGGCTTTCTAATCCCGCCAAAATCAAAGCTCATCAGCTATCAGAAGAGCTCAAAGCCATTATGACACCGCTTTTTCAAAAGCATATGGACGATATCATTTCAGGTGCATTCTCAAGCGGAATGATGGAAGATTGGGCGAACGATGACGCAGATCTTTTGCGCTGGAGAGCATTGACTGCTCAAACGTCATTCGAGAAGACTCCACTTACCGAAGATGAGATTTCCGAGCAAGAGTACTTTGATCATGGTACTTTAATGGTGGCATTCGTAAAAGCGGGCGTTGAACTTGCCTTTGAAACCATGACGAAGACAGGAATTATCGAAGAATCGGCATATTACGAATCTCTTCATGAGCTACCGCTGATCGCCAATACCATAGCCAGAAAGAAACTCTACGAAATGAATCGGGTAATCTCTGACACAGCAGAATATGGCTGTTATCTCTTTGATCATGCTTGTCAGCCTTTGCTGGCCGACTTCATGAAATCAGTTGATGCTCACATAATCGGAAGATCGTGGCACGATTCAACTCAAGTGGACAACTCAAAGTTGATAGAGGTAAATAACGCCATCAGGTCCCATCCAATTGAAGATATCGGGAAGACTTTGAGGTCTGCCATGACGGCTATGAAAAGTTTGAAATTATAGACTTCGGCTTTTTTGTCGTTATTCGCGTGCTGAAAACTGTCAAACTCTGACTACTCATTGAAGTATCCAACTGAATTTACAGGGCAGGAAATTGCTGGACTTTACGTGCATGAACCAAGTGCAGTAGTTTCCAATTTGGCCATTTTTACAGTCTGTGGTATTCTCTTCTTGAGACACCGAAAGATACAGAGGCGTGAAGCTCTCAAATGGCGAGGATTCATCTTTTTCTTAGGATGCGCTTCAATGGGTGGTATCCTCAGCCATGGGTTTCCTACTTACCTGGGTCCAGAATTGTACTTCGGAGTGTGGTGGGTAAAGAACAGCCTCGTTTTAGTTGCCAACTACTTTGCCACGCTGGCGGTTTTTGAGAAAACTGCGTTTCCGAAAAATATTTTAAGGTACTTGGCACTCACAAAAGGCATAATTGCTTGCGTTTTGCTCTACCTCAGCTTCAACTTTTTGCCTGCGGCAATTGATTTAGCCATTACTTACTTTTCTATCCTAGCCATTACGTGGAGAGTTCATCGGGATCGAAGCTCTCGATTTCTAAAAGTCGCTTTTTTGATTGCTCTTTTTTCGGGAATATTTTATCTGACGCCTTTCACAACTCTTGCAGGTTGGTTTACCAATAAAGACGCAGTACACGTATTTGCCCTTGTCAGCTTATTGTACATATCAATGGCTATTTCCGTAATTGAAACTGAGTAGGTTTTACTGTATATTCGGGCTTTAATCATAATTGTGTAAGATGAATCCATTCAAATCTATAGTGGCTCTTGCCGCTTTTGTTATTTCTATGAATGTAGTGGCTCAGGATGAGCTTTTACCTAAGTATCCAACTCAAGCCGAACGCGAATACATGGAAGCCAAAGCTGCCGCATTGCTTTCTAAAGACAAACCTCAAAGACCTGGCGCTACAAACGAAACTAAGGCCGGTCCAGATAGTTGCGAAGACATTTGTGGCTCGCAGGCTCAGTCTGGATGTTGGTGCGATGATCAATGCCAGGGATTTGGTGATTGCTGCGATGACTACGAAGAGTTTTGCCTCAATCAAAATTTCACTCCTACCCCAGAAGATTTGATTGTTCCAGGCGAGTTTGAAGAATCTCAAGCGGTTCTCTTGCGCTGGACTGGGAACAATTCTAGCAATGCCTTCAAAAGGCTATATGCCGAATTGATTGATGCCATCCAGCAGGAGGTTCCCTGTTGGATAATGATCAATAGCGCCTCAGATAGTTCAGGAGTTATAAACAGCTTGGCCACTTATGGGGTAACCCTCACCAATTATGAGTTTTTAATTGTGCCGACCAATTCCATCTGGACAAGAGATTATGGTCCGTGGGGGTTTTACTACACCGATCAAGATGATCTCGCAATGATCGATATGCAATATTACTCTTCACGTCCTTTAGACAATGCAATACCTAGTTTCATAGCCGATTATATGGGGCTTGACCACTACACCTCTGAAATTCGGCATGAAGGGGGAAATCTCATGGTTGACGGTTTTGGACAGGCATTTCACACAACCTCACTATTCCAGAATAATTCTGCCATTTTAGGATGGTCAACAGAAACAACACGCCAAGAGCATGCCAGTCTCTTCAGAACTACAAATGCTTCCGAGACTACTAGGCTGAATTGCGATGGCGGAACGGGACATATTGATATGTGGGCCAAACTGGTAGATGAGGAAACCATAATCGTTACTGAATATCCCGATGAGGTTACTGCTTCGGATAAAACACTCATTAATAATAATGTTGCTCTGTTCGAGCAGGAATCCACGATTTATGGCGATCCATTCAATATTGTTAGGATCCCTATGCCTCTGGCTGATAATGGGGATTACTATACTACCTGCGGGCAAATTAACAGCGACGCTAGGGGTTTTGTGAATGGGCTTTTCGTTAATAGAACTTTGATTGTTCCTATTTATTCAAATGAAAACAGTCCATTGGCCAATCAAGAATATGACGAGGCTGCATTAGATTTAATCAGAGAAGCTTTGCCAGGCTACAATGTTGTAGGAATTGATGCAAGACCTCTGACACCCTTGGCAGGTGCCATTCATTGCATTACAATGCAGATCCCTGCCGATAATCCTGTTAGATTTTTTCACCCAAAGGTGGCTGGTTTGCAGTCGGCTAGGGAGAATTATCACATTCTTTCACAAATTACAAATAGAAGTGGTATTGCAAATGCCTCTTGCTTTTGGAAAATCAAAGGGGAAACCGCTTGGAATGAAGTAGGTTTGACAGATAGCGCTGGGTATTATGTTGGCAACATCACAAATCCTGGTTTTACGGTAGCTGACACAGTTATCTACTATCTTGATGCCACCGCAAACAACGGCAAAAATGCAACAAAACCCATTGTTGCTCCAGAAGGATTTTACACCTTCTTTTTCAATGAGAACTTTGACGGTGGAGACAGTTGCAGCATACCTGAAGGACTGTTTACATCCAATATTTCTTTCAATAGTGCGAGACTGAATTGGATGCCAGTTTCATCTGCCATTAGCTATACCATTTCGGGAGGTGTCGTGGGAGGTGGATTGACCACAATAACGGTAAGTGCACCAGCAGATTTTCGCCAAGTAAATGGGATACTCCAAGCGGGAACAACTTATCAATGGAGAATTAGGGCGAATTGCGCAGACGGCAGCACTGCTTATTCAGACTTCGTTCAATTCACAACCAATTGTGGAGCACCTCAAAATCCAACAACAACAAATGTCACTTCAAACTCTGCTACTTTTCAATGGGATGCGGTACCGGGAGCTTTTGGATATCAAATTCGTGGGGGAATTGTTGGTGGAGGAAGCGCAACCGTTAATGTGAATGCTGGCTCAACTAGTTTTAATACACCAACGCTTCAAACGGGTGCTAACTATACTTGGAAAGTCAGAGCATACTGCAATAGCACACTGAGCCAAACTTCACCTTGGAGTGATGATGCATTTTTTACGACGGGTTTGAGTGTAATCGACTCTGGGGAAGAAGTTCTAGAAGCAAGAATACTTCCAAATCCAAATACTGGCTCATTCCGGTTAGTAGTTGAAAATGTAAATGCTGGTTCTTCTGTAGTGCTTTACGACATGACAGGACGCGTAGTCATCTCAACAATCATAGACGGCATAGCAGAAGGAGTAGGTGTGATGGAATTTTCCGGGATTTCCGAAGGAGTTTACCTGCTCAAGGTGCAAGAAGGTGAGAACAGCGAAGTAGTCAAGGTATTTGTACGCTAATTAAAGCAATGCTGGAGTGGGGGAGCCCTGTCTTCCTCCACTCCAAACCATATTGCAGCATAGTTTCCATAAATTCCCACCCCAATAGCATTCCATTCCACCTGTTTGTAGGTTTTTTCGTTGAAGATGACATTGCTGTGACCAGGACTTTCGAGCCAAAGCCTTATTGCGGTCTCTGGACTTATCTCGAGATTTGGGTCTGAACCCGATTTCCAAAATGCAAGTATTTCATATCCATGTCCTTGATAAGGAGTAATCTCCCTAGGTTTTAGCCACATACACTCAGGGTTTGAGTGATCTTCCTTGTAGCAGCAATTTTTCCAAATTCCTTCGCCAGACCACGAATGCAGATTACACCTCTCGCTGATTGGGGCATTTTCCTGTAGATCCTTAGCGTGAAGCTCAGCAACTCTGCTCAGACTAGAGGAGAGGCTTAAGGTATTCATCCCTTTTCCTTTTCTCACTGTGTTGATCAGATTAAACAGATTTATTTCACTTTCTGAGTGACAGATTTCGTCAGTCTTCACAGCAGAATAAAAAAGGGAAATGTTAAAAAACAACGAAAATACAAGAGGCGAAATCAATGCAAATATTTAGTTACCAACGTTTAAACTTGATCCATTATTTCTCATTTTCAAAATGAGGTGGAATCCTGTTATCAATCGTCGTACATTTGAGTAGTACCAGTATAAACACTGCGACCTAATGCGATTGCTCTACTTTTATGATGCCCTATGTGGATGGTGCTATGGATTCCAATCAGTTATTAAGGAATTACATCAGGAGTATTCACCCTCATTAGAATTTGAAGTGATATCTGGTGGAATGGTTTTGGGTTCAAGGACGGGTCCAATAAACGAAGTCGCAGGATATATCTCCCATGCATACAAAAGAGTAGAGGGAATGACTGGCGAGAGGTTTGGTAAAGGATTTATTGATGGAACCCTCGAGGAAGGAAGCATGGTTTTTGATTCTTTCCCACCGGCGAAAGCATTGAGAATATTTAAGGAATTTAGGCCACACGGTAGTCTGGCATTCGCTACTGAAATTCAGAAAGCGATCTACTTTGAAGGGTACGATCCAAATGATCCTAGCTTATATGTCGATCTTATAAAACCTTTTGACATTTCACAGAGTGATTTTAAAATTCTCTGGAACACAAGTGACTACGATGTTCGAACCCAAGAAGAATTTTTATTTGCTCAGCAACTCAATGTTTCTGCTTATCCCAGTGTGTTTTTCGAGTCGGATAGTAAATACCACAAAATTGCCGAGGGATATACAGACTATTCCGTCTTGGCCCATCGACTTCAACATGTGATGAAGATAGCCGAGACTGGTTAGCCTGGTATTTTTTCTTAAGTCGAGGTGCTTCGCCGTATATACTGAAGAACATTGCTTTTAGGTCATTGATTCGATGTGAGCTGTAGGTGAGCTGAATGGTAAACGAACGATCTGGAGGTATTATTTCCGTGATTAAGCCGTTTTTACCTTCATGACTTATGTTTTCCTTCGTGAAAGGTCGCCGCAGAAACGGTGACTAGATTCGGTAAACTTTCTGAGTAATGGATCAACTAATTGTGAAAAAAGTCGGGTTAAATGAATGATATAGTTGCCTAACAATGTCGTAATCTCTGAGCAAAGCTTTATGGGCTATTAGAAGTTGGTCGCCAAGCGCAAGGTGATTAACGAAATTTTGATTCTATTCGGATTTTGCGTTTAAAGGTATCTCTACCACAATATCATCCCATTTGAAACTCAATACTGGAGGCGTACGCTCAATCTCAATCGTGAATTGTTCGACGATTTTGAAGGTCTTTTGGACTTTCGCTTTGATGTTGAGGACATCTAAATCTGCTTCTCGTGAAGCTTCGGATTTAGAATTCACTCCCCAGAAGTATTCACCACGGTTAAAAATCACTTCCCAACTAGATTCGTTTGGGAGGGTCCAAAGAGTGTACTCACCAGCAGGGAGAAAATTACCGTCTACCATTAAATCAGTTTTCGTTCTGAAGATTGTCGCTTCGTTGGCTCCTGTTCTCCACACTTTTCCGTAGGGAACTAATCCTCCAAAAATTTCTCGCTCCTTTTTGAACGGTCGCGAGTAAATGATGGCTACGTCTAGTCCATTTTGTTTATATGAAACTGTTGTCTCTGGGCTGTGCTTCTTGGTTTGATTGAAGGCTATTTTAAATCCAACGAAAGATAAACCAAGCAATAGGAGCAGGATGATGATTAGCCATTTTAGGAACTTCATTCTTTTGAATTTTTTTCAAATATAAAAGTTGCCGTTTCAAGGGGAACTCACCTCCGCTAGATTGGCATTTTTTCTAATTCTCGAGCGAGATTATTGAGTAGGTTCTTCCGGTTTGTAGAGGAGATTTTTTTCAGAAAAATCGTAGAGTGTGAGTCGTCTGAGGTCAAAATAAGCTATCCAAAACTCCCTCAGCGCACTTACATAAGAGCGCTTGGCTTCGTCTTTTTCTGAGAGGGCAATATTCAAGTTGGTGATGTCTACTTTGCCAGTGAGATATCTGTTCTGAGCCACATTGTAGCGTTCAGCAGCTACCTCGTCAGATTTTTTGGAGATCTCCAACTGTTGCCTGAGTACGTCAAACCTTCTTACCAATGTGATAATTTCTTGTTCAAAGTTTTGTAGGTCTTGATCGATAACGTAATTGGTGAGGTCTCTATTGGCCAGTGCGGTTTGCATTCGGGCCTTATTTCTTCCCCAATCGAGGATTGGAATAACCAATCCGACGTCTAAGCGTTGCTGATCATTTGGATCTAGATAAGCGTCTTCTAAATCTGCAGATGCACTATTGAGGCCGAATGAGGCTGTTAGGTCTACTCGAAAGCGTTGTGCTCTGGCTTCTGCAACCTCTCTATTTGCCTCAATTCTTTGTCTCTCGAAGGCGATATAATCAGATCTATTCATTTTTGCGTATATCAAGGCATCCTGGATGGGGATACTAAATTCTGGTATGCCGTCGGGAATATTCAAGAATATGGTGTCAGAATCATTCAATCCGAGATAAGCCCTTAGCTGCTGACTGGAAGTCTGCAGGTCGAGTAAAGCTTGAGAAACATCCTGTTTTGATCTAAGAAGCTGCAGCTCGACTTGAAGAAGCTTATCCTTACTGGTGGTACCGATGTTGTAACGACCTTGCTCTATTTTATAGATGGTATCGTTATTGAGCAAGTTGAATTGGGCAATTTCGAAGTTAATTTGAGCACTTAGATAGTCAAAAAACCTTCCGGAAGCCTCGCGGGAGATGAACTCCATCTCTTCCACATAGCTTCTTTGGCTCTCTTCGTAGCGCAATGGCTCAGTACGTTTATCCCATTTTAGATCATTGAACCCAAAAATTGGTTGATCAAGTCTGATATTGACCGCCGTTGTATTAAATCGAGTCAAGTCTTGATTTAAATCATTAAAATAGTTCATGCTCGAGTTTACCGACAGATTTCCTCCAGTCCATGCGAGTGGTTGATTTAATCCTAGGTTGAGACTCGAGTTAAGTTGCTCCCTATCCTGGAATACGATTGTTCCATCGTCGAGCCTGTTGCTTAGGAAATCTCTATTATAACCGGGTAAGTTTCCCTGTAGAGCGAGCTGCGGGTTATAGTTTGAACGAAATAGCCGGTACTGCCAATACCGATTTTCTAACCTCGTTTCAGCTTGTTTTGAAGAAGGAGATTGTCCTCGGGCCATTGCGATTACATCCGTCAAGCTGTATGTTACTTCATCCTGACAAAACCCCGAAACTGAGATGAGCAGGGTAGTAAAAAAGATGATGACTTTATTCATAGCGTAAAGAGTTGATCGGGTTTTGCATAGCCGCACGACGGGCTGGAGTGATACCGAAGATTAAGCCAACTGCGGCTGCAACACCAAATGAGATGAGTATAGACCCTATGGAGATTACTGTTTTTATCTCGGCCAGCTCAGAAACGAGAAATGCCATAGAAACTCCTAGTACAACTCCGATCAGGCCTCCGGAAACACTAATGAGAACTGACTCAAACATAAATTGATAGATGATATCCTGCTTTTTAGCTCCGAGCGCAAGCCTTAAGCCAATCTCCTTGATTCGCTCTAGCACAGAGGCGAGCATAATATTCATAATGCCTATCCCTCCAACCAGAAGTGAAATGCCAGCAATGGCGCCCAGCACATAGTTGAATAATTCATTGTTTCTCTTTTGCTGTTTGAGCAAAAGCTCAGGTATCTCAATTTGAAAATCAATCACATTGAAATGTTTTCTCTCCAAAACCCTGCTTACAATCTCTGCAATAGGGGAGAGTAGCTCTGTCTTATCTACCTGAACAACCATTCGATCTATTTGATGATAATTACGTGATTGAAGGGTGTTTTCTTCATCCTCATCTTCATCCCAATTGGCATTGGCTTTTTGGATCATTGCTTGGGTCACCAAATCTCGATTTTCATAACGTATGAGTACTGTATTTAGAGGTGTGTATACGTCCATATTATAATCTCGAATGCCCAAGCTGCTCACGCTCATCTCGCTGATGAGTCGTTGTTCTAAGACCCCTATGATCTCAAGCCACCTTGGACCAACTTTTAGTTTTTTTCCTATGGCATTTTCGGTAGGGAAAAATCTATTTTTAATAGACTTTCCGATCACACAAACTGGAGCTCCAACTTTTACCTGTTGCTGATTGAACATTTCTCCTTCTGAAACATCAAAGTTGAAAATGTCAAAGTAGACCGGCTCAACTCCAACCAATTTTGCCGAGCGTCTTATACCGTTACTAATGATGTAAGTGTCCAGCACAATTTCTGGACTAACTTTTTTTATGTTGGGAATAATTTCTTTGATTGACTCCGCATCGCTGAGTTTCAGGCCCGGAGAATACTTTTCTTTTTCTTTTAATCCAGTGCCTTGGTCGAGATTCTCTTCCGATTGTTCTATAATGGGCTCGACAACTATGTTATTAACTCCTACGAGTTTCATCTGTTCGTTTAGCTCAGCTTGTGTTCCGTTGCCTATTGCGAGCATTGCTATTACAGCCGCTACTCCGAAAATGATTCCCAGAGCTGTGAGTAGACTTCTGGTCTGATTGCTAATGAGTGCCTCTAAGGCGATTCGAAAATTAGCTTTAAGTCTTTCGTCCAACATTAAGCAGAGGGTCTTTTTCTTCCTTTCCCTTTCCCTCTTTGGCGCTTACCATCATCCTGATCAGCTTCTTCTTCTTCTTCTTCTTGATTGTTAATTTGCTTTTCTTCAAGATTTCGTTTGCCATCCATTTCCGGAATTAGACTGACATTTTCGCCATCCATACCTTCAACTTTATTGAGATAAATTTCTTCTCCTTCATTTAATCCAGCCAGGATTACCACTTGATTTGTGTTGGAGGCTCCAATCATGACCTCTTGTTTCTTTGCGCTAAGGCCTGACTTCTTAAATACATATGTGATGCTGTCGTCTTGATTGAATAGTCCTTCAATTGGAATATGCAGAACTTGATCAAAGTTATTTGTAATGATTTGATTGCTCGTAGTCATGGATGGTTTCAAAAGATCGTCTTTCTCGTTTAGTTCAATATTTACCTGAAAGATCTTCGCATCTGAGTTTGGGCGCTGTTCACCCACATTGGCCACTTTGATGACCCCACCGGTCAACTTTTTTTCAGGAAAGGCATCCAGTCCTATTTCCACTATCTGCCCTTCCTCAATTTTTCGAATGTCAACTTCATTTACGTAGGTCACCGAGATCATTGTACTCAAGTCTGGTAGCGTGGCAACTACAGGATCCCAAGCGCTAATTTGCGAACCCTTGCCCATTGATTCTCCATTCCAGTCCTTTTTGTAGATCACCATTCCATCCTCCGGGGCCATGATGGTAAAGCTTTGCAAAAGATCCATCATGCCGTCTAATTTTCTCTGCTCCTTTTGTTTACTGAAATTTACCTCTTGCATTTTAGCAATGTTTTGCTGCTCCTTTATTTCATAGTTTTCTTTTGCCTGATCGTAGGCCCTTTTTGCTTTAGTGAGGTCTATTTCTGCTTGTCGAATCGTGGCCGGTGGCTCATATTGACTTTGATCTAGCTTGAGCTGCATTTCGTCTACGCTGTAGTTCAGATTGATGAGTTCATCCCTTGATTTTCTCATTTCTAGAGTCGTATCCAACTTTGTTTGAATGAGCTTGGATTCAATCTTTTCCATTTCTAACTGGCTATCCTGGATCTTATCGGAAAGTTCTGTAGGATCTATTTTTGCCACATACTCGCCCTTTTTGACGAAGGTTCCCTCTTCCACTATATCTTGTATAGTCATGTTCCAAATTCTATAACTTCTAGTGTTTTGAGGGCCTAATATCTGTACAGAATTTTTTGCTTCAAGCTCACCTGTGGTAGTCACATCAACGATGAATTGACCTCTTTCGACTTTGGATATGACTCCTTCTGATACATTTCCAGAAGAGGTGGTTATAAAATAAATTATGGTGGCTACTGATGCGGCAGCAATCGCGATCGGGATGGTTTTGTTGTTCATGGTTTGCGAATATAGGCCGTTAACCTGCTGTGAAACCAATAGTGAGAGAATTTAACCAGTTAAGGATTGTTAACTTAACTCATCTTAAAAATTTGGATAGTTAACTAGATATTCTTTTTACAATCCTCAATCGATGACTATATTCTTGAATGTCTGAGTTAAAGATACCCTGATGGTCAATGCGATCTATGCGAACATGGCCACTGGCGTGCACAATGTGTTCGCCATCGATGAGAATTCCTACGTGTGTGATATTCCCTTCTTCATTATCAAAAAAGGCCAAATCTCCGGGTAGTGCTGTCTCTACAAAATCTATAGTTTCCCCAATTTCTGCCTGCTGATATGCATCACGAGGCAATTGAATACCGCAGCAGGAATAAACGACTTGTACCAGTCCAGAGCAGTCTATTCCCAGAACAGACTTTCCGCCCCATAAATAGGGCGCGCCCAAAAACCTTCTGGCAAATTCAGCTGGTTTTGAGGGCGTATCAGAAACTTCATGGTCGAACTGAAAATTCTTGTTCCCGATCGAGAACTTTCCTCGCCTTATTTTTGCGCCTGCCGGCAGCTGCCAAATTTCAGAACTGCACTGTATTGATTGTAGGGTGGATCTCACAACGGTATCAAGATCAAAATCGTTTTGATCTTCGTTGTGCTGTTTCCTGTCAATCCAACATTCGTACTGGTCAGAGAGAATTTTGATCAAGACCCATTTCTTCTGAAGCTGGAGGATTTCATATCTTTCACCAAACAGCAATTGGGTGATCATTTCGCTCTTGTCGCTAGGCTCTCTGCGGCCTGGAACAAGAGGTAAAGCTATGCAACCAAAATTCATGGTGGAAAGATAGAAAAGAGATGAATGAGTCGGACGTAATTTCTGTGAAGGTTTGACGAGGTGTTCTCTTATGGATTTATTATCAAGCCATAAGGAAATCGATTGTCTCGCTTATTTTTCGTTCCTGACCAGGTGCCTCGGAAATCATTTTCTTGAGCGTTCCAATTTCCATCGAGATTTGATTCAGTCAAAAAGGCATTGTATACGGCATCTCTGCCAAATACAATTGCGGTCATTACCAATTCACCACTTTCATTCACTCTACCACTAAGCGAAAAGCCTTGAGATTGATCTACTGGCGTCATAACGCCTTTAGCTGACCCATCTTCGTCAATTCCGATCTTCCAAGTTCCCGCTCTATCACCAGCGAAGGAGCCTTGCCAAACTCCTTCGTATTGATCCAAATTATCATTGTTGCAACTGACTAGTAAGAGAGATGAAAAGCAGATAAGTAAAAGTTTATGTAAAGTCATCGCTTTCAGTGTGGCCGTTAAAATTACAACAAAGCCAAGTTAGTTTCAAGAGATCTCTTCGCTCACCTCAAGTGGTAAGTCTTGTTCTTGAGTTGCACCCATTCTATTTAAGACAATTATTTTTGTGGAATGGAATACGGGCAAATATTGCTACAAGGTAGCCATAAGAACAAGGCCAATAAAAAGCTATTAGGAAAACTGAGAAAGTTAAAATCCAATCGGCTAGACCGCCAAGCGCAAAAGGCACATGATGAGGCCTTTGAAGAAATAGATTGCCTCAAATGTGCCAATTGCTGTAAAACCACAAGTCCGGGAATGAAAGAAAGAGATGTGGAGCGGCTTGCTAAGCATTTACGGGAGCGGCCTTCTGCTGTGATTGAAGCATATATGGTTCTAGACAGCGATGGCGACTATGTTTTCAAATCAGCGCCTTGTCCTTTTCTAGGAGGTGATAACTATTGTTCGGTATACGAAGCTCGGCCCAATGCTTGTCGTGAATACCCTCATACGAACAGAAAACGATTTCATCAGCTTCTCAATCTTACCCTTAAGAATACTGAAATCTGTCCAGCAGCGGTCAAGGTTTTTGATAGGCTAGGAGAACTCAATCGCTAGCGGGCAAACCAACAACGAATGATTTTCCCCTTTTCGATCTCGTAAATGGCCATGATTTCAAAAGGCTCAGATCTACCTGTAATATATTCATGATCGAAGACAAAGTTGCCCTGTACCATTCTTCCCATTAGGGTTGATTTGTTCTCGGGATTTGACTCAAACATTGCTCCGTATCTCTTCCTGATTTCTTCTCTTCCAACCATTGAAGGCAATGTATCTCCAATATTCCGGTAGACTTCAGCATTTTCCGAGAATACACTGGCGAATGCATCAATGTCTTGTTTGTTGTAAGCGTCGAGTTGGGTTTGTGCGACTTCTAGTGGAGATTGTGCTATCAATGTTGTGCTGATCAAACAAGCAATGAGGAATAGAATTCTCATGGTTTTTCTTTTTGAGTACTGATTTGCAATAGCGTAAATAGGTTACAAAGCAGAGGAGGACTTTGTTCGGAAAATAGCAGATATGATCGATTTAGGAAAATCCATCTATGAGGAAACCCATCGTTTTGAAAGGATCAGTGTTCGTCAGATTTTAATCAATCCAAAAATTCGAAATTATCCAGATCTTTTCCTGGTTTGCAGAGAAATCAGAAATGGGAAAGTCTATGAATATCTTATAGGACTGGAGCTGCGGCAACTGAACCAGATTTTAATGCGATTCGTTGAAAACACAGATCGAATTCCTATTGCTGAGCGATGTTGTGATTTCTTAATTTCCAAAAAGCAAACAGGAGAAATCTCATTAAATGAGGCAATAGGAAAACCTCTAGAAATTTCTGGATTTGATCTGGTAACAAAGGTTAAAATGTTTTCCTCCGAGGTAGGGGACAATGTCAATGGGTTGTATTATTTCCAGTTACTTGATTTATAGTGATTTAATTAAACGTAAATAGATTACGTTCTAAGAATCGAGTTTTGACATGATTAATAAATGAAGATCATGAAAAATTTGTCAGACGCACACCGCTACATCCACTCTTTCCCAAGACCAAATGGGTTAAACACCAATTCTTGGAACGCGCTTAAAAGACTTGCTTACCACGCGTGGGAATGTCACTTCAGCCAAAATAGATTTAAACACAACATCAACTTCTTGTGCAAGGAATTCTACTTTATGATTAAGACTCCAGAAGGACAATTTATTGTTCCGGAAGGTAGCTTTTCTTATGATCCTTCTCTTTAAAAAATGTCGACGGATTCAATGATTATTCTGCATGTAAATTGGATCATGTTTTCTGAAAGAATTATCATTCTCGGTTGCGGATATTGATTTTAAGCAAAAGCTATTACCTAAATTACCTGTGGATAAGGCCAAATGAATAGTTGAAGGCATGAAACATTCTTGTTTACCAGCTTCTGTCCAGCAAAATGGTGGTGTCTTTAATCCTTGTTTTACTATTTTCAGAAAAATTTTTCTTTTGCATCTCTAATAAAGAATAAATGAAACATTTAGCCTTAGTTTTTTTCACAATATTTTCGTTTAGTTCAATGGCCCAAACTGTCAATGTTTCTGGTATTGAAAAGTTACGAGAAGGTAAATTGATAGCAGCGCTGACAGGGAATGAGGAGGTTGATAATGCTTTTAAAGATGCATTATCAACTTTTTGGGATATCACTGAGATAGAGGAGTTTTTGCCTTACAAGGATGCGAAAGAGAAGGCAAAAAATGATAAGTCTACATATTTAATCTATATCACTTCTGGTTCTTCTATTGGTCCTTCTCGATCAGCTTCCAGTTCAAATGCCAGTTATCGTTATATCTCCAAAAGTAAGAGGGTCAAAATCTCGAGTGGAAAGAAAAACTCCAACCCAATCTTATATTGCTATTTTCCTTCATCGAGCGATGGTAGAGCCACAAAGGAATCATTGTTTTTTGCAGTGGCGAACATGCAATATACCGCAGAGACAATGCTAAACGATGGAATCAAGAGCACACTGAAGTGGAATAAAATTTATAACAAGTTTAACCAGGAATTGAAGGATCTTACAATTTACCTTTTTGAAGGATGGGTTGAATCTGGACTCACATCAGAAAGGGTGCAAGAGATTTATCCAGCATCTATCAAGGTCGTTACGTTCGATGAGTGGAGTGAAGTTGTCTTAACAAGAAAAGAGGGTGCTGCGTATTGTCTCATTGCACCTATTCCACAGGCTGGTAAGTATACTTATGTTCATTATTTCATGAAATCAGGAGAAGCCAAAGTCCTTGGAACGTCATACTCATTGGTAAATCCTACTTTTAAAGGACCTGAGATGTCTGTTGGCGGTGTAAACTTTATTGGAGAAGATATTGATTTATCGAAAGTTAACTCAGGATATATTACAGAACAGAACGTAAAGAAGTATACAAAAATGATTGCTGATTGACATTGACCTGAACTGTTTGCTGACTTGTATTGATCAATAAAAAAAGCCACCAGATGTTTCCGGCGGCTCTTGGCTTTGATATTACTAAAAGCTCAAAATATTTATCCCACCATCTCTCTTCCTGAGAAGTGAAAGTTGCTTTCGATCTCTGCGTTTTCGTCGCTGTCAGATCCGTGTACCGCGTTCTTTGCTTTTGACTCTGCGTATAATTTTCTGATGGTGCCATCTTCTGCTTCAGCTGGATCAGTCGCTCCAATGAGTTTACGGAAGTCTGCCACCGCGTTATCTTTTTCAAGCACTGCGGCAACAATAGGTCCGCTAGTCATGTACTCTACAAGCTCTCCGAAGAATGGACGCTCGCTGTGCACCGCGTAAAAAGTTTCGGCCTCGCTTTGATTGAGGTGAGTTAATTTCATCGCTTTGATAGTAAAGCCCGCCTCGATGATCATGTCAATGATTTTTCCTGTGCTATTTGATTCAACAGCATCGGGCTTGATCATAGTGAAGGTTCTATTTGTTGCCATTTTTAATTTGTTTTAGGTCTTTTTCAAAATTCGGCGCGAAGGTAGTTATTTGGTATTGAGAATTGAGTATGAAGTGCTAGGTTATTTTGGATGGTTTTGTCTGCTTTCGCACTGCTGATCCTACAATGAAATACAGTCCTATATTCTTCTGGATTTCACAAAAAATAGAACGGACGCAGTAAACCTGAGTCCTTATCCCATCTCTTAAATCAACACCCTCGTTTTTTTTAGACCCAATCGCTATTTTACCGGATACCTCAACTTAAGGATCTTTTGGAACACTTCAGTGGGCAATATTCGATTAAGAGTGAGGGAAAACCGCTGTATGAAAGAGGCTGCAGGGTAGCGCATTTTTGGCGACTTTGATTTGATGATGCGCTCGACAATTTTAGCCACGATGATAGGGTCTTTTGCGCTAGCCACTTCCTTATTGATCTGTCTGTAGGTTTTCTGAAATATGCCGTAGTAGGGAGATTCTACTTGGTTGCTCTTGTCTAGGGTAATTCGAGAATTATTGATATTTGTTTTTATGTCCCCCGGTTGGATTGTGCTGACAGAAATGCCCCAAGGGCTGAGTTCCAGTCTTAGCGTTTCTGAAAATCGATCTAAGGCAGCCTTAGAGGCTGAATAAATTCCTCTAAATGGAAGGCCAAATTCTGCACCAACACTGGAGATATTGATGATCCTGCCTCCACCGTTCTCTCTCATTGAAGGAATAACGGAGTTTGTAACTTCAATTGCAGCAAACACGATGAGCCTAAAAATGGTATCAATTTCTTCAATGGAGGCGTCCTCGACAGCTCCAGCTACTCCAGTGCCAGCGTTATTGACCAAAATGTCTATCCGTCCTTCATTACGAAGAACATATGAAATACCATTTTGGATTGATTTTCGGTCGGTAATCTCCATCTGAACCATTGGAAACCCGTACGGTTTTGCACCGTTGGAGATTTTCCTACTTGTACCGTAAACTTTGAAACCTTTTGCCTTGAGATGTTGGCAGGTGGAAAGGCCTATTCCCGATGAGCCTCCTGTAACGAGTACTACTTGTCGATTCATGGCAAAAAAAAGTGGGCAAGCTACTCATGTCGCACCGCTACAACCGCGTACCCTTGCTCCCTTCCGGGCCTGGGGGAGTTCCGCAGGAGCTGGTCGCATAAGACTTGCCCGCCGCAAATGTATAAAACAAAACTGCTTTGCAAATAAAATCTTCTGTTTGATTCACCTTTCTATATTTGTCGTGAACAAAACACGCTATAAAAGTGAACAAAAAAGCAATATCATTAGGTGTAACTCTAGGTATCATAGGGATCGTCATGTTTTTAATCATGGCAGTATTAGAATTGGGAATGATTGCCATTTCGGTGATTGGTTTCGTAGGCCTCATTATTTCAATTGTCTTCCCAGTCATTTTCGTAAAAAGGGAAAGGGAAGCCAATGGAGGTTTTATCTCATTTGGCGATGCGTTTAAATTTTGTTTCGTAGCTCTACTGATAGGAGGCTTGATTGGAACTGGTTTTCAAATTCTATACGCCAACGCAATTGAGCCTGGTTATGCCGAGCGAATGACTGAGCAAGCTTTGGAAATGAGCAATAGTTTTATGGAGGGCAATATGGACGA
>JAKVAV010000035.1 GCA_022448105.1 Flavobacteriales bacterium
CTGTTACCTATATGGTTGATCCAGACTTTTCTACAGGAACGATGCTCAGTGGCATCGGCGATGTAGGAGATATTTTTCCATTAGCTGACGGCGGTTTCTTTTTAGGTGGTACATTTAATCCTGAAGGTGGAGGTGATGAGAATAGCCCATTCAGTCAAGGTCTAGGTTCGATTACTTCAAATGGAAATCTTCATCCATCATGGGGAAGCGGTGGGACATCATGGGCACTCGAAATCTTTGACCACCAAGGGGGTTACCTCATTCCTATCGGCCAAGTATTGACAAAGCATGAATATTCAGGTGAAAGCTGGTATTTAACTCAAGGTGAGACATGGGGTGTCTATTTCTACCTCGGTGAGTTTGGCTCTGGTTGGGACAATCCTTATGAAGTGGTTTCAGTATGGGACATCTTTATTCAAGAAGATCAAAGTGTGCTTATTGGCGGAGCCATTGCCACCGATACCTTGCAGCCAAACTTATTTCGCCATTTGATGAGGCTACTGCCAGACGGTAGTCACGATGATAGCTTCCCCATCATTGAGGCTATGCCACAGCACTTTACTTCCTACATCAGCAAGATAGAACAAGCCAGCGACGGATCCTGGTATGTCTCTGGGTGGTTTGAGGGAATCAATGGTCATTACAGCCCTCACGTTGCCCATCTTACCCCTGACTTTGAAGTGGATACCGATTTTGTATCGCCACTTAAGTATGCGCCTAATTTTAATCAAACCTTACCACAAATGCGACTGCTAGACAGTCAAGACCGAATTTGGGTGTCAGGTGTAAGGGTCTATTTAGAAGAAAATCCTTCAGACACTCTAAGCCTGTTGCGATTATTGCCAAATGGAGAGTTGGACACCACCTTCGAACCAAGACGGGTAAAGTCCACTTATCCACTTTCTTGGGACAACAATCCCCGTCCTTGGGTGATCAATGTACAAGAAAACCAATCCTACCCAGGCCATTATTTCGTGGCAGGACTTTTTAATTTGTATGACGATACTCTAGTCAATGGCATTACCGTGGTAGATAATCAAGGCTATGTTCAGGAAAACTATTTTCAAGGAGATGGAGCCACTGAAAATCAATATCATTTGGATAATCCCGATGTTTACAATCTCCCAGGAGTTCTCGCCATCGAGCAACTTCCCGATGGGAGCTTAATGCTCGGTGGAGGCTTTAGCGAGTTTATGGGTGTGGAGCGGTATCATTTGGTAAAGCTAAACCCCGGTACTCTGAGCACCGATGATCATCAACGGCTCGAAAATGCCCTAAAGGTCTTTCCGAATCCGGCATCTCAAACCATCTCGATACAAATAATCACTGAGGTGGATCAAAGTGAAAATACCACCATCGAAATCCTTGATCTCTCAAGCAGAACCGTTCTCAGTTTTCCCTGGAGAGGAGACCGTGGCACTTATGACATTAGCACCTTAGCCAAAGGTGCTTATCTGCTTCAGATTGTGGGTGAGGATGGCGTTTTTGGGGTGGAGAAGGTGGTGGTTAACTAAATCATTCTGTCCACCTCCGTCTTCATCTCCGCATAGCTGCGATGAATCCACCTCCTCCATGGGAGGAGGACATGATTATACCTATCCTCCTCCAAGGAGGAGGACAAAAATGACCTGTTCCGATTTGTGTCCTTGTCCCACTCCTTTGGAGGGGGTGCCGAGGAACGAGGTGGGGGTGGATGAATTCTGTTTGGAATAGAAACTCGTTGGCCTATCCACCTCCGTCTTCATCTCCGCATAGCTACGATGAATCCACCTCCTCCACAGGAGGAGGACATGATTGTACCTATCCTCCTCCTGTGGAGGAGGTGGCAGTCGCTGACAGAGTCAGCGGATGACGGAGGTGGACCATGAATAATTGAAATTCGTTAATCAGCATTCCTTGTTCGTCATTCGGACGGACTACCCTTCCATCAAAACCATTCTTGCCGTATTCCTGCTCTTTTGCTCGACAAGAACTTTTTTCCCAATAAGCAATCGACTGATGGTTTCCTGATCGTAATGGCGGATGGTAACAAGCTCGCAAGGTCTATTATAAAATACCTCGTAGCGGTCGCTAAACTTCTCCATTAATCTCTCAAGTTTCGTTTCATCGTAATCCACGCAAATAGAGAAGTTCAGAGCTGAGTTTTGCATGAGATTGATCTTAATCCCATTGCTCACGAAATACCCAAATAGCTCACTTAGATTATCTTCATTCACAAAAGAAAAATCGCGAGGTGTAAAGGAGATCAAAATCTGATTTACCTTAAAAATATAGGAGGGCACTAATGAATCGCTAAAAGTGCTTACATCAATACGGGTTCCTTCCTCTTCGTGATTGAGAAAAGACTTCACCTTCAACACAATCCCCTTGTTTTGAAGCGGCTTGATGGTCTTTGGGTGAATTACCGAAGCTCCGTAATAGGCTAGCTCAATCGCTTCTTTGTAGCTAATTCGCTTCAGCATCACCGCATCAGAAAAGTATTTGGGATCGGCATTCAAAACACCAGGCACATCTTTCCAAATGGTCACATCTTCTGCCTTAAGCACATAGGAGAAAATAGCCGCAGTAAAATCGGAGCCTTCTCGACCGAGTGTCGTTGTGGTTAGCTCTGGGGTGTGTCCGATAAATCCTTGAGTAAGCATTAACCTTCGGGTCCCATGGGAAGGCTGTACTTTAGCCCACTCCTCCTCGACTAAAGCCTCTGTTTTTCCCCAATCCACCATAGCCTCTCGGTAGCTAGAGTCAGTTCTTACAATCAGACGTGCGTCAGCCCAGTGGCACTGAACTCCGTTTTCGTTTAAGTAAGACGATATGATTGTGGTAGAAAGCACTTCACCATAACTGACTATTTGATCATAGTCGTAATCAAAATTATCCGAATGAGGTCGTTCCAGTCTCCTTTCTAATTTGGAAAAAATGTCCTCTACCCTTTCTAGTGAATCTTTCGAAAGATCAAGTTTGTCTATAATTCCGAAATGGAAAGTCTTGATTTTGGAAATGGAATCCCTAAGTTCATCTTGTTTAAAAGTATAGGCTTCCATCAAGGCTTCGAAAGCATTGGTCATCTTGCCCATGGCTGAGATGATCACTACCAGATCTTTCGATGGAAAAGCACGAATAATCTTCACTACATTCTTCACTCCTTCTGCATCTTTCACAGATGCTCCACCAAACTTGAATACTTTCATTATTTACCTCCTTTGCAATTGCTCTCTGGTAAAACGACCGTTGAGCCATTCTTCAGAGATTTCTGCTTCGTAATTTTTGTAAAAGGCGATGGCCGACTCATTCCAGTCAAGCACTTGCCAATCCATTCTGGCATAGTTGCGCTCTTTGGCGATGCGCATCAGTTCTTCAAAGAGTTTGGAACCAATGCCCCTCCTCCTTTCGGAAGCTTTCACAACAAAATCTTCGAGGTGTACTCCACGACCTTTCCATGTGCTGTATTTTTCGTAAAAAAGAGCTGCACCGAGAACCGCACCGTTCTCTTCTGCGACAATGATTTCCACTATTGGCCTCTCGCCAAATGTGTCGAGCTCGAGCTGGTCTGCGGTCAAATCAACCTCATCTGGGGCTTTTTCAAAAACCGCCAGTTCCACAATCAAATCAAAAACCTCCGAAATATCCTCAGGTTTTGCTGCGCGAATAAGTAGATCATTTCCCATCGAAACAAAGGAAAGATTTTTTCAATTTTGAGCACAGTATGATGACATCTCAAATCGCTTTTCCCCTCAATTTTCCGCATATTTGTACAACCACTGAAAACCAACATGAACAAATTAACTACGCTAAGCGAATTCATCGTTGAGCGCCAATCAGACTTTCCTTTCGCCAAAGGCGAACTCTCCAGACTTTTAAGCGCTATTCGCCTTGCGGCAAAGGTGGTGAACCGCGAGGTAAATAAAGCCGGTTTAGTGGACGATATTCTCGGATCAGCCGGCGAAGAGAATGTCCAAGGTGAGCAGCAGCAAAAGCTTGATGTCTATGCCAACGAGAAAATGATTTCGGCACTAAGGGCTCAGCAAGAAGTATGTGGAATTGGTTCAGAAGAAAATGAAGATATCATCGCCTTCGAGCAAGGGCAAGCGGTATGGGGAAAATACGTAGTGATGATGGATCCACTCGATGGATCATCAAACATTGATGTAAACGTCAGCATAGGAACAATCTTCTCGATTTACAGAAGGAAGTCAAAGCCTGGGACCGTTGCGACTATTGAGGATTTTCTTCAACCTGGATTAGATATGGTGGCTGGTGGTTATGTAATCTACGGTTCTTCTACCATGCTCGTATTCAGCACAGGCCACGGTGTGAACGGTTTCACCCTGGATACTTCCATCGGTGTATTCTGTCTTTCTCATCCTAACATGAAAATTCCGGAAGATGGAAATATATACTCCATAAACGAAGGAAATTACAAGCAATTCCCCGAAGGAGTAAAGCGATATATCAAGTATTGTCAGGAAGAAGATGAGGCGACCGATCGGCCCTACACCAGCCGTTACATCGGATCTTTGGTGGCCGACTTTCATCGAAATTTGATCAAAGGAGGAATTTATATTTACCCTCAAACTGGTGCCAATCCAAACGGCAAGCTCAGATTGATGTACGAAAACATTCCTCTGGCATTCCTTGTTGAGCAAGCCGGCGGTAAGGCCTCTGACGGAGGTAGAAGAATTATGTCAATTGAACCGAGACACCTCCATCAGAGGACGCCATTGTTCATCGGTTCGAAAAAAATGGTGGAAAATGCGGAAGCCTTTATGAAGGAATACAGCCCTTCTGAGGTGAGCACTGCAGAATGAATATAAGAGACTTAGGAAACAGCTACGCTAAGAGTTCGAAAAACCTGACGATTTCAAATGCCCTAAAAACCGAAAGGGCAAAAATTTCGCTGCGCGGAATGATCGGGTCTGGCCTTGCGTTCATCGTTCAGGGAATCATCAAAACCAGCGAAAGAGATCATCTTTTTGTCTTCAACGATAAGGAAGAAGCCGCCTACTTCTTAAATGATCTCCAAAAATTCGAAGGGAATGATTTCACCTCTGTTTTCTATCCAGAGAGCTATCGTGTTCCTTACGAAATNGAGAATACGGACAATTCGAATATCGTCCTGAGAGCCGAAGTACTCAAAGTCATCTCTGGCAAAAGCAAAAAGCGCAAAGCCATTGTGACCTATCCCGATGCCCTTGCGGAGAATGTGGTTACAAGAAAGCAGCTCGCTTCTCACACTTTCAGAGTGGAGGTTGGGAAAATATACAGCATCGATTTTCTCAATGAACTCCTCACCGAATATAAGTTTGAGCGAGTCGATTTTGTCTACGAACCAGGACAGTTTTCTATCCGAGGAGGAATAGTAGATGTATACTCTTTTGGCGAAGACTACCCTTACCGAATGGAGTTCTTCGGTGATGAGATCGAATCCATGCGTCAGTTCGACCCAGTAACTCAGCTATCGACGAAAGAGTCAAAACGATTCACCATAATCCCCAATGTCCAGCATACTTCAATGCTGGAAAGCCGTGAATCGTTTCTCGATTTTATCGACTCCGAAACAGCCGTTTGGCTCAAAGACGAGTCAGTTGTTTCTGACCGTTTGGACCACATATTTGAAGTTGCTGAAAAGCAATTTAAAAAGCTCAATTCCCAACTCAAGCACCTACCTCCATCTGAACTTTTCGTGGACGGGAATAAGTTTGAAAAGAAACTGGAAGGTTTTAGGAACCTTGGTTTTGGTCCAAAGACTCAGTCTGATAATCTAAAAATTGATTTTGATCACGCCCCTCAGCCTAGCTTCAACAAGAACTTTGATCTTCTCATCGAAAATCTGCAACAAAATACTGAGAAGGGTTATGCAAATTTTCTTTTTAGTTCGAACGAGAAACAGGTTGAAAGACTCGAGAAAATCTTTGAGGATCTCGATGCCAAAGTGGAGTTTACCCCCATACTTTCTGAGATATCAGAAGGGTTTATCGATCGAGAATTAAAAATTTGCTGCTACTCAGATCATCAGATTTTCGAGCGGTATCATAGATTCTACCTAAAAGAAGGTTTTAAGAAAAGTAAAGAGGCACTTACACTCAAAGAGCTAAGCAGTCTCCAACCTGGAGATTTCGTCACTCACATCGATCACGGAGTAGGAAAGTTCTCTGGTCTTGAAAAAATTGATGTCAACGGCAAAGAGCAAGAAGCCATCCGGCTAGTTTACCGCGACAATGACATCCTATATGTGAGCATTCACTCTCTACATCGCATTAGCAAGTATTCTGGGAAAGACGGAAATCAACCTTCCATCAATAAGCTGGGAAGTGCGGCATGGCAGAAAACGAAGGCTAAAACCAAGAAGCGGGTTAAGGAGATTGCCTACGACTTGATTACGCTCTACGCCAAGCGTAAAGCAAAAAAGGGTTTTGGATTTTCACCCGACAATTATTTACAAACAGAGCTGGAAGCTTCTTTCATTTACGAAGATACTCCCGACCAAATGAAGGCCACGCAAGCTGTAAAGGAAGACATGGAGTCTGCCTCTCCCATGGACAGGCTGGTCTGCGGCGATGTCGGTTTTGGAAAAACGGAAATTGCCATCCGTGCAGCATTCAAAGCGGCCTGCGATAGCAAGCAGGTAGCCATCTTGGTACCAACTACCGTCCTCTCGATTCAACATTACAAAAACTTCAAAAAGCGACTCGAAGATTTTCCCGTGAAGGTCGGTTTGATCAACCGATTCATCACTGGAAAAAAGCAAACTGAAACGCTCAAAGCCCTCGAAGCGGGAGAAATTGACATCATCATTGGAACCCACAAACTCGTGGGACAAAGGGTGAAATTTAAAGATCTTGGCCTCTTGATCGTTGACGAAGAGCAGAAGTTTGGTGTTGGTGTGAAAGACAAATTGAAAAGTATCAAAGCAAATGTTGATACGCTTACCATGACTGCCACGCCGATTCCAAGGACATTGCAATTCTCGATGATGGGCGCCCGAGATTTGAGCATTATCAGCACACCTCCGCCAAATAGATACCCAGTTCAAACAGAACTTTTCACCTTGAATGAGGAGGTGATCAGAGATGCGGTGAGCTATGAGATTAGCCGAGGGGGACAGGTATTCTTTGTTCACAACAAGATTCAGAATATTCAAGAGGTTGCGGGCATGATCCAGCGACTCGTTCCGGGAGCGCGCATCGTGATTGGCCACGGACAGATGGAAGGAAACAAACTAGAGCAAGTCATGACCGACTTCATCGAAGGAGTCTACGACGTGCTTTTGGCAACGACAATTATAGAATCAGGCATTGACATCCCAAACGCCAATACAATCATCATCAACAGTGCTCATGAATTTGGACTGAGCGACCTTCACCAGCTCAGGGGAAGAGTGGGCAGAAGCAATAAGAAAGCTTTTTGCTACCTTATTTCACCACCACAATCGGTCATCTCTTCCGAAGCTAGAAAAAGACTTCAAGCGGTTACCCAGTTTAGCGATTTAGGGAGCGGTCTCAACATTGCCATGCGTGATTTAGACATCCGCGGAGCAGGTAATCTATTAGGTGGTGAACAAAGCGGTTTCATCAATGAGCTCGGTTTTGAGACTTACCAGAAAATTCTAGACGAAACAGTACGAGAGCTCAAGGAGAATGAATTCAAGGAACTTTACCACAAAGAGGCCGAAAAAACTGGAGAATTTGTGACCGATTGTGTTCTAGAAACAGATCTAGAGATTTTGATCCCAGACGATTACGTCATCGACATTGCCGAAAGGCTAAGCATCTATCGCGAGCTAGATAATCTTTCAACGGAAGTTGAACTGGAAGACTATAAATTAAAGCTTCAAGACAGGTTCGGAGAACTCCCAAGACAAACACAAGACCTTTTTGATGCCTTACGTCTGAGGCGTATGGCCAAGGAAATTGGCTTTGAAAAGCTGACACTCAAAGGCGAGAAGCTGATTGCGAATTTTGTCTCAAATGAGGAATCGGCTTATTTCCAAAGCTCAGCATTTACAAAGGTGCTCGACTTCATTAAAGACAATCCACCTGGCTACAAAATGTACGAAAAGGGAAGTGGATTGAGGCTTTCACGGGTAAGTGTTAAAACCATCAATGATGCCATTGCGACTTTATTTCCGCTCCATTTAGAAAACGAACCAGTTTCTTAGATTTGGGCTTGGCACATTGTTTGCCCTCTCGGAATTAAACCACAGATATGAAAAAATGCATTACTCTCGTCATGGTAATTGTCTGGTTTTCATCTGAAGCTCAACAAGGCAATCAAGTCTTACTAAAACCCTTTAATCGCAGATCCTTCACTCTCTCTGGAGGTTTTCAGATGGCTTTTCCGCAAGGGGATTTTCAGGACAATTATGAAGGAAATCCCTTTGGAATTTACGCTATGCTCTCCATACCCATTGCCAATTTACCTCTTGAGATCGGAGGAGGGTTTGTTTGGAACTCGCTGTCAAATCAAAGTCAACCTGTAGATATCATTAACTCTCTGGTTCCAAATCGCAATGAAGGAGATCTATTTGTGAGAGGAAATTCATACACGTATCAAATTCATGGCAGAGTAAGACCTCTCGACGGGAAGCTCAGACCTTATGGAGAACTATACACTGGCGTGAGAACTTTTAACGTTACCTCTGAGTTGCAATTGGACAATATAGCACAGGCCTCTGGAGACGTAATGGAAAGCGATTTCACGGTTCTGGCAGGCTGGGCGATAGGGCTAAAATACCGATTGATCCCAGGCCTATTTTTAGAGATGCGGTATGACAATCAAGCTGGAAGTACCGCAACATATATCGATCCTACATCCGTGGTGATTGAAAATGACGGTAGCTTCTCTTTTGAGACAAAGGACTCACAGACCAGTCAGTGGGCACTATCTATTGGTGTAGCGTTTAGTTTTTAATGCAAATGTTCAATTTGCAATGAGCAGTTTTCAATTACTATTGCTCATTGCACACTAAAAACTGCCAGTTGGGCTAATTACTTCGAATCGCATCCACTGGAACCATCTTGGCTGCCGTTGAGGCAGGAATAATACCTGAGATAAGGCCTATTGCGACTGAAAAACCTAGGCCTATTCCTATATTTTTCAGTGTGAGTGTCAGTTCAAACCCAGTGAAATGGGTGGCTGCCAAACTTGCAATATAGATGAGAATAAGACCTACAGCTCCACCCAGAATACAAAGGATTACCGACTCCAAAAGAAACTGAAATAGAATAAAACTTCTTCTTGCACCAAGTGCCATCTGGATTCCGATAATATTGGTCCGCTCTTTGACCGATACAAACATAATATTGGCAATACTGAATCCTCCAACTAAGATTGAAAAGCCCCCTATTATTAAGCCCACCAAGGTAAGAATTCCAAACACCTCATCTAGGCCTTGATTGAGCATACTAGATTTGTTGACGGAGAAATTCTTGTCCTCTGAGGGTCTCAATTTGCGAATTGCACGCATATTCATCATGGCCTCATTCTCCATGGCTTCGAGGCTTACAAATTCTTTTGGCCTCATTGTAATTTGAGTTTCAGCACGGTTAAAATTCATTACATTTTGGCCAAAACCCACGGGGATAATAACCCATTCATCAGTGCCGTTTCCCAGTATGCTTTCTCCTTCCTTCTGAAGCACTCCGACCACAGTGGTTCGAAAACCATTTATATCGATGCTTTTTCCCAATGCACCTTCAAGCCCGAATAAATTTTTTGCAATATCAGCTCCCAAAATACAAAGCCGTTTTCCCAATCTAATTTCCGACTCACTAAACCTTCTACCCTCTTCTAGATCTACGGCAATAAAATTTTCAAATCCGTTCGCCGCAGCGATTATAGGAACATTATCGACCGAACTGTTTTTGTACTCAACCGTCCTAACCGCTGAAGCAAAAAAACTAACTACGCGAGCAGAGTTCATTCTCTGCTTCATCATTTTTGCTTCTTCGTAGGTTATCCTTGGCCTATTCATATACTTCCACCATGCATACTCACCGTCTTCTGGCTCTGGCCCCCAAGGCATCTTTTGAATAAACATGGCATCATCTCCGAGATTCTCAAAAGAACTACGCACACTTCTTTCCATACTATCTACGAGTGTGAAAACTGAGATAATGGCCAAAATTCCAATCGTAATACCAAGGAGAGAAAGTAGTGTTCTCAGCCTATTGACCACTAAAGATGAAAAGGCAAATGAACTTCCTTCCTTGATTAATCGTCCGTATACCTTGACATTACTCATTGACAAAATTTTCAGAAATCAAAAATAAGGAGACGATTTGCTGGGTTCGAACCGCTCATGTAAAACCACATGAATCCAGGGTTATTAACAGGGCTCTCATTTTATCAACACCCGACACAAAAGCCCCGTCACTATTGATTTACCTAGACTTTTTCTTTTTAACATTGCAAGAAGTAGTAAGTTCTAAAGAAATTTCACTTTGAAGCCAATAAAAACTGCCCTTATCTCCGTATTTCACAAAGACCGGCTAGAGCCAGTGATCAATAAACTCCGCGAGTTAAATGTCACTATATTTTCTACCGGCGGAACAGAAAAGTTCATCCGAGAATTGGGGGTAGATGTAAAAGCAGTTGAGGATCTCACGGCATATCCAAGCATTTTGGGAGGAAGAGTTAAAACCCTTCACCCAAAAGTTTTTGGAGGTATTCTCGGACGAAGAGAAGAGGAAGGTGATATTGCTCAATTGGCAGAATACGCCATTCCCGAAATTGATTTGGTCATTGTAGACCTATACCCTTTTGAAGATACAGTGGCTTCAGGGGCAGGGGAGCAAGATATCATTGAGAAGATTGATATTGGAGGGATTTCATTGATTCGCGCTGCTGCTAAAAACTTCAAGGATGTACTCATCGTTCCGAGTAGAGATTCATACGGAGATCTCCTTGAGATTCTTGAAAAGAACGAAGGAGTTTCTAGCCTGCCAGACCGAAAAAGAATGGCGGCAAAAGCTTTCGAAATTTCTTCTCATTACGATTCAGCCATCTACGGCCACTTTACCCAAGGGGAGGACCTGCCAGCTCTAAAGTTGAGTCAATCTCAAGGCAAACCTCTCAGATACGGAGAGAATCCTCATCAGAGAGGCCGATTCTATGGAAATCTTGATGAGGTTTTTGACCAACTCCACGGAAAAGAGCTCTCTTACAATAATCTTCTGGACATTGACGCGGCCGTGATGCTCATGAACGAATTCGAAGATGGTGACCCAGCTTTTGCCATCCTCAAGCACAACAACGCTTGCGGAATGTCGGTAAGACCTACCCTCAAGCAAGCTTTCACCGATGCTCTAGCCGCTGATCCAGTTTCAGCTTTTGGCGGAATTTTGATTTCCAATAAAGAAATTGATTTGGCGACGGCAGAAGAAGTGAATAAGATATTTTGTGAGGTAGTCATTGCGCCAAGCTTTGACAAGGTTGCTCTCGACGTATTGAAGTCAAAGAAGAACAGGATCCTACTCAAGCAAAAGAAAGTAAATTGGCCCGATGCTATTTTGAGAACCACACTGAACGGATTTCTCTGGCAGGATAGAGATGTGAAAACCGATAGCAAGGCCGAATTTGATTTCGTCACAGAATCACGGCCGAGCGAAGAAGATATGGATGACTTAGTATTCGCCTCGAAGCTTTGCAAGCATACAAAGTCAAACACCATCGTTCTAGCCAAAAACAAACAGCTTCTAGCCAGTGGAACTGGTCAAACTTCAAGAGTAGATGCTCTAAACCAAGCCATTGAAAAAGCGGGCAATTTTGAATTGAGTCTTGAAAAAGCTGTTATGGCATCGGATGCCTTTTTCCCGTTTCCCGATTGTGTAGAGATTGCCCAGAAAGCGGGTATCGGTTCGGTAATTCAACCAGGCGGCTCGATAAAAGATCAACTTTCCATTGATTTTTGTAACGAAAACAATGTTTCAATGGTATTCACAGGTACAAGACACTTTAAGCACTAACTTTGAAAGAAACCGTTATATGGGTCTGTTCAATTTTTTCACACAAGAAATAGCCATAGACTTAGGTACAGCGAATACGCTGATTATCTACAACGATAAAGTGGTTGTTGATGAACCGTCAATCGTCGCAAAAGACCGAGCTTCGGGAAAGGTTATTGCTATAGGACGGCAAGCCCAGCAAATGCACGGCAAAACACACGAAAACATCAAAACTGTGAGACCGCTCAAGGACGGGGTAATTGCAGATTTCCAAGCGGCAGAGGCTATGATTAGAGGAATGATCAAAATGATCAAACCCGGGAAATCATGGTTCACCCCTTCATTGCGAATGGTAATTTGTATCCCCTCTGGAATTACCGAAGTTGAGAAAAGAGCTGTTCGAGATTCTGCTGAACACGCCGGCGCAAAAGAAGTTTACCTCATCCACGAACCCATGGCCGCCGCCATTGGGATAGGTATCGATGTGGAAGAGCCGATGGGGAATATGATCATCGACATCGGAGGTGGAACCAGCGAAATTGCTGTCATTGCCTTAGGCGGAATTGTTTGCGATAAGAACATTAGAATTGCCGGTGATGAGTTTACCAAAGACATTGAAGAGTACATGCGTCGCCAACACAACATCTTAGTTGGTGAAAGAACGGCAGAGCAAATCAAAATTGAAGTTGGTTCATCAATGCCCGAACTCGACGAAGCGCCAGATGATTTTGCGGTTCGCGGAAGAGATTTAATGACAGGTATCCCGAAAGAAATTCAAGTGAGCTACACTGAAATCTCTCACGCTCTTGACAAATCGATTTCTAAAATCGAGGAAGCGATTCTAAGTGCTTTGGAAAATACTCCACCCGAACTTTCGGCTGACATATACAGAACAGGGATCTATCTCGCCGGTGGAGGGTCTATGCTTCGCGGGTTGGACAAGAGAATTTCACTAAAAACCAAACTGCCGGTGCACATTGCCGAAGATCCGCTAAGAGCAGTGGCCCGAGGCACCGGAATTTCGTTAAAGAATATCGACCGCTTCCAATTCTTGATGCGCGATTAAAATGGGAGAAGAGTGTAGATGAGGAATTTTGTTCGGTTCATAGTCAAATACCACATCTTCTTTTTCTTTTTGGCCATTCAACTTTTCTGCTTTTTCCTCATCTATTCCAACAATAGTTTTCATCAGGCCAACTTTGTAAATTCCTCCAATCGCCTGATTGGAACGCTTTTCTCGTGGAAAAGCACCTTGACAGAATACATCGAACTTCAGAGAGTAAATGATGAACTCGCTCTTGAAAACCAGGAGTTGAGGAACCAAGTTTCTGAGTCATTTGAGGTGGTAAATGATCAATTTGTATTGATCAATGACACACTTAGCGAAAGAAAGTTTCGATACAAATCCGCACAAATCGTAAACAGCTCGATCAACAAGCAGCTCAACTTTATCACGATCAATAAGGGCTCGAAAGAAGGATTGAAACCCGAAATGGGGGTCATTGGGAATGATGGCTTGGTTGGAGTGGTGAAGGAGGTGTCATCTCATTTCAGTACGGTAATCCCGATTGTCAATCGAAAATTCATTGCAAGTGCAGAGCTGGAAAGAACTGGCAATTTTGGTTTACTCAAGTGGGACGGAAGCGATTATCAATACGCCCGATTGATTGACGTGCCGAGCCACGTCGAAGTCCTAATTGGAGACACCATAGTGACGAGAGGTGCATCGGCAATTTACCCAAAAGGCATAGCTATTGGCTCCGTAAGCAGGGTAGCTGAGAACGCCGGAAGCAACTTTCATGAGATCACCGTAAAATTAAGTGTGGATTTCAATCGATTGCGCTATGTTGATGTGATCGACAACCTCTGGAGAGAAGAGCAGCGAGCACTGGAAAAATTGACTGAGGAAAATGCTGAATGAGGTCTTGAAAAATATTGGACGCTTTTTTCTACTGGTCTTCTTACAAGGAATGATTTTAAACGATATTAATCTTTTGGACGGGTACGCTATTCCCTCCCTGTACATTATGGTGATGCTTATGCTTCCCATGGAAACACCGCGGTGGTTGGAATTGTTAGTAGGTCTAGTATTGGGCTTGTCCATGGATATGTTTACCAACACAGTTGGGATTCATGCATCAGCTTGTGTTTTTTTAGCGTTTTTGAGACCTGTCTACCTTTCTGCTATTGCGCCGAGAGACGGATATGAGTTCGGACAAAAACCTTCCATTACCGATCAAGGTTTGTCTTGGTATCTGAGGTATATTTCAGTATTGGTTGTTGCACACCATTTTTGGCTTTTTTACCTTGAAGTTTATTCGTTCAAAGGGTTCTTTTCTACTTTGCTTCGAGTAGTATTAAGCTCTGCATTTACACTGGCACTTTTGGTGCTTTCTCAATACTTAGTTTACAATAGTAAGCGCACATCGATGGCATGAATCTGGGTGGTCGAAAGTTTGTTATCCTCATCATTTTTTTATCGGTAGCCCTCATTTTCATGGTGCGGCTATTCTTTCTCCAGGTCGTAGACGATCGGTGGAAAATTCTCGCCACAAAATCTTCTGAAAGAGTAATTGTGGAATACCCTTCCAGAGGGTTGATTTATGACCGAAACGGAAAGATAATTGTAAGCAATACCCCCGTTTACGACTTAATGGTTCTCCCTAAGGATATTGAGCCTTTTGACACAATGGCCTTTTGTGAGCTAGCTCAAATTAGTGCCGAATCCCTTGAAGAAGCTTTGGGCAGAGCTAAGGCTTATAGCAGATATAAACCCTCGGTGCTCATCAAACAAATTCCTGCCAATGAATACACTGAACTCGCCGAAAACCTTCATCGATTCAAAGGGTTCTATGGTCAACCGAGAACACTGAGAAATTACCCAAAAGCAGTTGCTGCACACGCCATGGGTTACGTAAGCGAAGTAACTCCTCGGATTATAGAGAAAAATTCCTACTATGAACCTGGAGATTATATTGGTGCAAATGGAGTGGAAAGCATATACGAAGAGGTACTCAGAGGAAACCGTGGAAAGCGAGTGGTTCTGGTAGATGTCCATAACAACGAACGCAGCTCCTACATGGGCGGGAAGTTCGACTCACTTGCCAGAGCAGGGAGGAACATCACCTCTAGCTTAGACCTTGACCTTCAGGAATATGGCGAACTTCTAATGAAAAATAAAAGGGGTAGTATTGTAGCGATAGAGCCCAACACCGGCGAGATTCTTTGTATGGTCACCAATCCCAATTATGACCCCAACCTTTTAGTTGGAAGAGTAAGAGGAAAGAATTACGGAAATCTCAGTGCCGATACATTAAAACCATTGTTCAATCGGGCTCTAATGGCTAGGTATCCTCCGGGCTCTACCTTTAAATTGATTCAGGGACTTATTGGTCTACAAGAAGAAGTAATAGATCCCAACACCAAATTTTCTTGCAATTCCGGTTACTACTTCGCGGGAAGAAGACTTGGTTGCCATCCACATCCTTCTCCGGTGGGTTTAAAATATTCCATACAGACAAGTTGTAACGCATATTACTGCAATGTTTTTAAACGAGTTTTAGATAAGTATCCAACCAGTGAGGAGGGCTACAATAAGTGGAGAGGCTACCTGGAGAAATTTGGTTTAGGAAGCAAGCTTCAAGTGGACATGACAAGTGAAATTGATGGATTTGTTCCAAAATCAACGTATTACGACAAGTTTTATGGTAAGAATCGCTGGAATGGCCATACCATCATTTCTCTCGCTATCGGTCAAGGCGAGCTTGGGGTTACTCCCATCCAGATGGCAAATTTTTGTGCAATTCTGGCTAATCGAGGTTGGTGGTATGCTCCTCATATTATCAAAGAAATTGACGGTGAAGTTCTCTACGACAGCACTTATTCAATAAAGCACGATACCAATATTGAGAAGCGTCACTATGAGGAAGTGGTAGACGGAATGTACAGAGTAGTTGAGTCTGGAACCGGAAGAGGTGTGCGCTTTAGCGAAGAAATTGAAATTTGTGGCAAGACTGGAACAGCACAAAATCCACACGGGAAGGATCATTCGATTTTCATTGCCTTCGCGCCAAAAGATGATCCAAAAATCGCAGTCGCGGTGTATGTAGAAAATGTGGGTTTTGGATCTACATGGGCGGCGCCAATCAATAGTCTCATCATGGAAAAGTACCTCACCGATACGATTTCAAGACCACGCGTAGAGCAAAGAATGCTGGACGGAAACCTACTTACCGAAAACTAAGAAATGGCAAGAGGTCAAAGCATAGTCAAGAATATTGATTGGATAAGCATTTTGCTATTCAGCACTTTAGCTATCATGGGTTGGTTTAATATTTACTCTGCTAGCTATAACTTGGAGCATCCTTCGATGTTTGACACTTCTCAAGAATACGGGAAGCAATTTATTTGGATAGCTACATCGGCTGTTCTTGGGTTGGTGATCCTGCTTTTTGACGGAGATTTTATCAAGCGATCGGCACCGATAGTGTTTGGTGTAACCACCTTACTTTTAGTGCTGGTCTTAATTTTTGGTAAAGAGGTCAATGGGGCCAAAGCATGGTTTGGCTTCGGGAGTTTCGGAATACAACCCAGTGAATTTGCAAAACTGGGCACAGCTCTCATGCTCTCCTTCTACCTGAGTCAAGTCAATATAAAAATTGAAGAGACCAGTACTAAAGTAAAGGCCGCCGCAATCATCGCTATCCCGGCACTGTTGATTCTTCTCCAGCCCGACACAGGCACTGTGCTTGTCTTCACCGCCTTCATCCTTGTACTTTACAGAGAAGGGCTGTCGGGAAATGTACTGCTTTTAGGATTGCTAGCAATGGTCTTGAGTGTCCTATCTCTTTTGCTAAAGGCCACATCGATAGATTTTTTCGGGACAGAGATCGGGGGACAGTTCGTGCTGATGTTTGTTATTGCTGTGATCTCGATTTTGATCTTCTTTTTCATCCGCAAGTTCATTCTGCCACGTCACAGGAAAAGAAACCATCTACTCCTTGTTGGGACGGCGCTGGGAAGTCTTCTCTTTATCGGTACACTTGATCAGGTTTTTGAAAATGTTTTGGAGCCTCATCAAAAAATCAGAATCAACATATTACTCGGTTTGGAGGAAGATCCTCAAGGAGCCGGATATAATGTGAAGCAATCAAAGACTGCGATTGGCTCGGGCGGATTCTCCGGAAAGGGCTACTTGGACGGTACTTTAACCAAATATAAGTATGTCCCCATGCAGAGCACTGACTTTATTTTCTGCACCATCGGCGAAGAATGGGGGTTCATAGGTAGTTCTGTAGTCATTTTGATTTTCTTGGCCCTAATGCTCCGGATTGTATTCATTTCAGAAAGACAGCGCTCTAAATTCACTAGGATTTATGGATATTCTGTTGCGTGCATATTGTTTCTGCACCTGCTTATTAATATTGGAATGACTATCGGCTTAGCTCCAGTGATCGGAATTCCTCTGCCTTTCTTCAGCTATGGCGGTTCATCCCTTTGGGGATTTACTATACTACTCTTTATCTTGCTAAAATTAGATACAGAGAGGCTAATAGTATTGAGATAAAAAAATCCCGATGCGCAGGCACATCGGGATTCAAAATTGGTTTCATCTCATTTTTATCTGAGGGACTTTGCGCGATCATCTTTTACATCCGCTAAGTCTTTTAAGGCCCTGTACACTCCAGTAGTGTACGTCTTAAGCTGAGTCTCTTTAGTCTCTTGCAGTTCGTCTTGGTAAGTAAGATATTCTTCTCGAGGCTCAACGGAATCTTTATTTTCCAGCTCGATAATGTAAACTCCTTTATTGCCTTCAATGGGATCGCTTACATCACCTCCACTGGCCATACTAAGAGCGTACCCTACCACGTAGGGTTCATTTCCTCCACCTGGAAGAGAGGGAGACTTTTCGGATACATTCGAAGCTGTTTTTATAGCGAAATCAGCCGTTGCTTCGAGTTCATCAAGGGTTTTCCCAGACATTTCGTTTTTAAAAAGATCAACTTTTTTTTCTCGAATGACGTCAGGCTCAATTTCATCCCTCATATCTTCAAAGGATGCAAGGCCAGCATCTTTTCGATCTACCAAACCGAGTACGACGATCTTTCTATTAAATTCAAAAGGCTCACTTAGGGAGCCAACAGCCGTTTTCTCTTCACTATGAGCCCATCTCACTGCATCCTGAGACCCGGCTACTCCGGGGATATTCCTTGACAAAGGACCGACTTCATTGGCCTCTTTAATTTCGTACTCTCGCTCATTAGCGATTTCTTCCATGGTCGAGATGTCTTTTGCCGCGAGTGAAAACTCATTTGCTTCNTCGTAGATCGCATTGAATGTATCATTTGATGGTTCAATATTGGCGTCAACAATCATTCCTTTTACCACTTTGGCCTTTGTATGCTCGAGTGGCTCCACAATGTGCACTCCATAGGTCGTTTCCACTATATTAAGCGTACCAATTGATTTATCAAAAGCAGCTTCAGTGAACTCGGGCACCATTCTTTCTCGGTTGAAGTCTTCATACTTTCCTCCATTGGGTATAGATCCTGGGTCCTCGCTAAACTCTGTTACCATATCTTCAAAGTTGTTCTTTCTTTGAATGACTCTCTTGATACTGTCGGCTCTATTCTTGAGCTCATCCATTGGCTTCCCACTTTGATTTGAGAGGAGAATATGACGTGCAGTAGCTCTATCTTCATCGCCAATTTCAGTTATCTTGGCGATGGCGTATCTCGTCCCCGTTTTATACGGCCCGATCACCTTTCCCTCAGAGGCGCCATCAATCATAGCTTGCAAATCTGGATTATCTGTCGCGCTAATATTTTGCTCGATGGCCTGACGGGAATCGCTGTATTTTAGTACGAATAGTGAGTCCTTATCTGTATTTTCAAATTCAGATTTTAGGGAACCCAAATCGGCTTGAATATTGTCTTCGTCCTCTGAAGTTGGCTCAACATCAAATACGACGTACTTCAAATCAACAGAGGCATCTCGCTGAAAACGATCTTCATCTTTGTGCTCGTTGTAATATGCTTTAAGATCATTATCCGATACATCGACCAAAGTATCTGCCAAAGATGTAAACTCTTTAACCGCATATCTAAACCTCACTTTTTGTGATTGGCGGTAATATTCATCTTTCGCATCGAGAGTATTAACGTGAACACCTCCTTTCACAAGGTTATTGTACTTCTCATAGAGCCGCTCGTTTACGATGCGATTTGTTTGGTTTTCGTAAAACACGGGATACTGTTGTTGAAGAAATGCAAAGTAATTCTGCACCAATTGAGGATCAAATTCACCAGTCTCTTGATTCTTAAAGTTCTCTCCATTGGCAAATTCATCGCTTACGTTTTCACCGAAACGAATATCGTCGTACTCGTCTTGACCTATTCGCATTCCCAATTTATTCAGCTCTCGATACATGACCTTTTCTTGGATCATACTATTCCAGACTTGATTTCTAATCTGCTGTCTTTGGGCCGAAGAAACAGGCTGCCCTACGCTAGCCATGCTTTGTTCTTGAGCTTCTACTCTTTGCTCATATTCTAACATATCTATTTCTTCACCAAAGACTTCACCGACGTATTGCTCGGCTGGAGAAAAACCACGGTTAGAAAACAAGTCACCAAGAACAAAAGCCACCATGGCCCCGCCGATTACGATTAACAGGAGCGTAGATTGTTCTCTAATTTTACCAATTGCTGCCATTTACTGCATTTTTTGAAGGGTGCGAATATACAAAATCTGAGCTCGAAATAAACTATTCGACACTCAATAGCTGCATCTTAACTGTTTCTATTCGAACGTTTGATACGGCAGTTACTTTAAACCGAAATCCTTCTATTTCGGTTACAGAATTCACCTTAGGAATTTCCTCTTGATTGTGAATGATCAACCCTGCGAGAGTTTCATACTCTTCACTTTTAGGCAAATTGAGCTTGTAGGTGTCATTTAGGTAATCAATTTCCAACCGAGCAGAGAACAAATAGATGTCTTCATCAATCTTCTCCTCTATAAACTGATCGCGGTCGTGCTCATCTTCAATATCCCCAAAAATTTCTTCGATCACATCTTCAATGGTGAGCATGCCGCTTGTTCCACCGAACTCATCGACCACAACGGCAATGTTTTTATTTTGCGAAATAAATAACTCGAGCACCTCTTTGGCCGAAATTGTCTCTGGCACGATGATCACGGGGACGATCAGACTTTTTAAGCTTTCGGGTTTATTAAATAGCTCAACCGCATTAACGTATCCGATAATATTGTCAATGCTATCTCGGTAAACAGGAATTTTGGAAAAGCCATTTTCAATGAACAAATCCTTTAACTTAATCAGTTCGTCTTCGACATCAACCGCGCAAATTTCAGTTCTCGGAACCATACAATCTCGAGCCTTAATCTTCGAGAAATCGAGGGCATTTTGAAAAATTTGGATTTCATGATCTACCGCGTCATCAGTTGTCTCAGCTGCTTCAGCCATTTCTCTCACATAATTATCCAAGTCAACTCTCCCAAAATTTATCTCCTCTGTGGCAATTTCAACTCTGAACAAGTACTTTAAGATAAACTCAGCCAACCCTACAGTCACCATCATTGGTATCCAAAGAAAGAAGTAGAGTATCGCCAGAGGAATGGCCAATAAATTGAGAAGGAAATTCGAATTGATCCTGAAAAGTGTTTTGGGAATAAATTCGCCGGCAAATAAGATAATGAGCGTAGATACGATCGTTTGCAATAAGAGGACTCCAACCTCACCAAATCCCCAAATATGAAAAATAGGTTCAAGCCATTTTGCCGTGAAGATTCCGAAGATCACTAGGGCGATATTATTTCCAACAAGCATCGTTCCGATAAACTTCGAAGGTCGTTGAAGAAAACGCGAGAGAATTCTAGCTGAAAATTGCCCTTGTTTGTTATCCAGTTCAATCTTCAATTTATTGGCGGTAATAAAGGCAATTTCCATCCCAGAAAAGAATGCCGAAAAGACGACCGATATGAGAATAATAAGAAGATCGGAAAATTCCATGGCGCAGGAGAAAATTAGATAAAATGCTTTAATTATTTCTCTGAATCCTCGTTAGATTCGAACCTCTTTCGGAAAGTGGTTCGAAAAGCGTACATCGCTCCAGCCAGAGCGGGAAAAACCAAATAGGATAAAGTTTGCCTGTTCACACCTTCTACAATAAAGAAGTAGAAAACAACAATCAGTGTTGCTATGGCAATAAAGAGCCAGACTTTTTCCATGAAGACACTCACTTTCGTAAAGCTTGACTTTCCACTTGATTTATTTTTCTTCATCGATAAAGAACTCTCCTGTTGGGTTTTTGATTATATAATTGGTAAAGTTTTCATCTGACTCCAGGCCAGTGCCATACAAGACTGTTTCAGCTCGATTGATGGTGACAAATTTATTTGTATAGACCATAGCGCTATCCTGCTCCCATATCAGCTCTTCTGTGAGTAATTCTTCATCAAGCCGATTTACAAATACAACGCTATCACTGGCTATCATCAGGGCGTTATCCCCTCTAATATACCCATTTATGGCGGTTAGTCTTCCATCAAAGTCACCTCTATTATCAAAGAAAGTCAATTCAAAACCCTCTTGTATTAAACTATAGGTTGAATCTTTAGATTCAAAACGAAGAACTTTCCCCGCCTTAAGAACATTCGAAACTTTTCCAGAATCAGTGTAGGTATAGGTAACGTTAAAAGTAGTCCTTGTGGGCGGAGCATCGAGATTTGAATAACTCAATACCTCTTCGATTTCATTGGTTTTGCAAGAAATAAAGAGACCAGTCATAAGTATGACTGGTCCCCAAAAAAATATGACAAGGTTATTCTTCACCTCATTAATCGCTTGATCTTACCGTTGTCACTTCGCCAAAGCACTCAACAGTGTAGGAAGAACCATTATCAAGTCCGTGGAAGAAGATATCCGTTTTAGGCGGAAAATATTTTTTGTATCCCGAGATCTTTTGATTCGCTTTAGCGGCGATGTCTGGGTCAGCATTTTTGGCTTTTTGATAGTAATCTACGGCCAACCAATACGCACCGGCAGACCCCAACTTTCCGTCATCACAAGATTTTGCTGCCGCGGCCATAGCATCGCCGATAAGCATTAGCGCATCCCCATTGCTGGGATCATTAGCCAAAATCTTTTTTGCTAGGGCTCTTGCTTTCGAGCTCTTGCCTTGTATCACTGCGGATTGCCCCGCTCTCAGGTAGTATTGGTTAATATCTATGCAGTCTCCGCAAAGATCAGCTGCTTCTTCGAAGTATTTTTGGGCATCGCCGTATTCCTTTGCCTTTAACTTTTGAATCCCTATTGAATATGCAGCAGAAGCGGTTGGTTTATCGGCATATACCCTTTCGGCCACTTCCAAAAATAAAGGATCATCAGTACAATCCCTTTTATTCATTACAGCCAGTGCTTTTTTATTCAGCTCAATATCATTAGGAGATTGAGCAATTCTTTCACCAAGAATCCTAAAAATGTCCTCGCATTCAGCTATTTTAATGAAAAAGGCGTCCAAGTTTCCCTTGGCTTTTACATATCTCTCTTTCTTTTTTTCATCCTCTAGTTTCGCGATATTAAATTCAAGAATATCGAGAACCGGCATATACTCAACTAAAAGATCAGATTTTTCAACCTTCCCTTCCTTATAAAGACCATAAAGTGTTTGATAATACTTGGAAGCGGCAATTGCATCTGTGTTCATCTGCATCAACTCCATTGACCTCTTGAAAATCGCGTTGGCTTCTTCAGCTCTTGAAGGGTCGTACTTGTATAGATCATTTCCTTTGTAAGTCAGCACTTTACCTTCCTCACCAAAGTGTTCGATTCTTTTATCATAGATCAGCATCAAGGTATCGATGTAGGCATTTCTTTCTTCCACCTTGGCTTCATCCTTGTAAATGCCGTTGAGTATTTCTTTGTAAAACTTGGCCCCATCGGTATAAATAGTCTTAGCGCTTTTTGGGCAAGCGTTGAATGCTTTTCTCCAGAAAGGCAAGGCTTGGTCGCTGAGCTTTTGATCTCGATACTCTCGGTAGAGGGATAAATTCTTCTTGCACTCATCTACTTCTTCTGGAGTAGATCCATACTTACTATCATCTTGACCAGCTCCATTGAGGGCGAAAAACCCTATAAATAAAAGACTTAGTAGTTTCGTTTTCATCATAATCTTGTTAATCATACTTTGGTTGTACAAACCACCTATTTCGGAAGTGCGGAGTAAAGGAGAATCCGACTAGGATCCGGGTGTAGGTTTCTTTAATTAATCCTTCATTTGTCGTTCCGTATTCGCCATACTCGGCTCCCATGTGGAAGGCAGACTTTGATATGCCTCTCCGAAAATGTAGTGGAAAGGTCAGACCAAAACTCATGCCAATGTCATCTATTTCCTGATTTTTTAGGGTCAAATTTGTCTTCTCATATCTAAACCCAGCCCTGTATTGAACCGTTTCCAAATAACTTGTTCCTCCTGATCGGGGGGTCCATTCAATTCCTGTATTTAAGCGCTGGCTGTCATTGAAGTCTGCTCTCAATACGGTTCCATCAAAGTTCACATCATAATCAGCCCAATTGGTGAAAGAGTAATCAATCGACCACCGAAATCTCATCTTTTTTCGATTAATGATGTCAATGGTGGTTCCTACCGTGAATGAAGAGGGTAGTGTAACTGTTCCTTTCTGCTGCACACTGGATTCAATGGTGTCTTGTGGCAGGACTGTACTATTTGAAGACAGTCTGAAATTATAAGCAAATCTGTTCTGCTCGGCATTAATTTCATTACCAAAGGCATAAACCGCTCCAATTTGCAACTTTACATGAGACGGGTTTGTTATTGTTTTCTTTTTCAGATTGGTCTCCGCATGAAGACCTACCTCAAAGTTTACGTCACGCATGAGGATGCTTTCAGAATCTTCGAATCCCAGAGCATCAAAATCATCCGGATATGATATTCTTCGGTTGTTTGTAATGGTACCAAAATTGAAATTGAGCTGCCCACCCAGTGAGAGATTTGTATAATTCTTGGCCGTATCTTCTTTGTGATAAATATTGAGTCCCGACCCAAAATACCCTTGACTAATACCTCCATCGCCGAAATAACTGGCTTGATATGTCCCTATTTCCTCTGTTTCTTGAGATACATTAACATCATAACCTACGCTGGTGGCTGGCACTATTCCGAGGTTAAGCGACCATTTTCCTCTTTTTATAGGAAAACTCAAGCTCAGGTTATTGATTTCAAAATTTCGATTCTCAAATTGATCAATATTGGTTTCAAAACTTGAGACATTACCTTTCCCCGCCGTTTCAAAAATTGGCTCAAGGTAGTACGCAGAAGCCGCTGGATTGATGAGATTCATTCTGTATGGATCAGTAATGGCCACTCCACTACCTCCCATGGTGAATTGAGCAACAGATTGCCGCTGATTACTTATGCCCGGACCGAAAATGGAGTAGGGAGAAGTGAGATCACTCTGGGCTCGTGCACCACTCAATAGGCAAATGACACCTACGAGAGCCACATACCTCTTATCCCATGTTGTACTGAAGAATTTCATGTAATCCCCGGAGGGTTAAATAAGGGTCTGCAAAGATGATATTTTTAAATGCTTTCTCAAAGTAAGAATAGTCACCACCTGTGGCTACCACAACGAGATTATCGTACCGATTATTTCCCTCTTCTATATAATGCATTATTTCTGCTTCGACCCCTTGTATCACACCAGCTACCATGCTACTGCGAGTTGTATTTCCAGGCCATAATTTCTCCTTGGCTCTCCAGCTTTCGATAAGAGGCAGTTGCCTGGTCATCTTGCTCATGCTCTTGAAGCGCATTTGCAAGCCAGGAGCTATGGCACCTCCGATGTAAGTGCCATCCTCGCGAATGAGGTCGTATTTAATGCAAGTCCCAAAATCAATGACCAAAACATTCTTTTGATGGTGGTACTTGGAGGCAAAAACTGCATTCGCCAATCTGTCCGTTCCCAAAGTACCCATAGTTTTGTATGCCACCTGGATGGGTACTTTTATTTTGGGAGTCATCAAAATAAAATCTAAACGTTCGTCCAGTCCTTTCAGCAATCCTTCTCGAAGCTTACTAACATTGCTCATAATGGCTCTCGTCGCAGAGGACTCATCGATGACATCAAGCACTTTTTTCTTTGACTTATTGGAAATACTCAGCACGCCATCAAGCTTCGAATCAGTAAACAAGGCCACCTTCATGCGGGTGTTTCCTACATCGATTACAACATCAGAAGTTGGATTATTTAATTGCCCCTTCACTTTTTCAAAATATACTTTATATTTGCGCCCTGCTTAAGGGTGATGTAGCTCAGTCGGTAGAGCAAAGGACTGAAAATCCTTGTGTCGGCGGTTCGATTCCGTCCATCACCACAGCAAATCGAGGGACTCATCATTGAGTCCCTTTTTCTTTTGTCAAAAAGAAAATGATTTCTTCTTCTTGAAGTCTAAGCCTTTCCCTAAGTGTGGGATCAATTTCTTGGACAAATCCATCTTCTTTAACAGTAAATCCCGCCTTTGCCAGCCGTTTTCCATAATCTCTTCCATAAAGCCGAACATGATCTTTTTGCCAAAAATGTGTTTCTCGATCTTCTGGGCTTACAATGGAGCTATCCTCGTAGGTTTCTTTTCGAGAGTAGTCAATCGGCACTTGCATAATCGCCCAACCCCCGGGCTTTAAGATTCGAAACAGCTCTCGCATGCACTGAAGGTCGTCATCAACATGCTCCATAACGTGGTTGCAAATAACCACGTCAAACTTGTTTTCTTCAAAGGGAATGTCGTGAAGATCAAAATGATATTCCGCCAGAGGGGAAACTAGATCACCAGTGTAGTAATTAATATTCTTCAATCTTTTAAACCGCCCGTGAAAGCATTGTTCGGGAGCGATATGCATAACATCTAGACTGTCGGTAAAAAAATTTGTTTTCTGATTTAGATAGAGCCATAAGAGGCGATGTCGCTCCAAAGACAAACAATGCGGGCAGAGGACATTTTCTCTCAAAGCAACCTTTGAACCATAGGGCAAAAACTTGCTAAACGAATTTTTACAGACGGAACACTCCACCTCTTTTCCCCTGTAGAGAAAAGGTGCCACCAGCCTGAAGATATAACTCAGCCTAATGAGGAGAGGTCGCGGAAGCGTATTGAGGAAGAAGCGAAACATTTTTGGGAAAGCCAAATGTATTTAAAAATGGATTAGTTGAGCAAACCTTGGCTAGTGCTATTCGTATATTTGTAAAAAGACCCAAAAATGAAAAGATCCTTAATTGTTTTTCTTCTCGCCTTAGCGGCCTCTCCTTTATTCTCTCAAAAAGTAAAGATGTCCGATAAAGCGAAGGGAAAATACATGAAAGAAGAAATAGCAGAAGTTGAAGAGGATGAATCCGAGTCAATACAAGTAGTTCAAATTCTCACTGCGGAGTTTACCGGAAGAGGAGAGGCTTTTTTAATAAGTTTACAAAAACCAACATCGGAGATCCCAAATAGAGCATCTATGCTCCAATTTCCTGAGCTAAGGAAGCTTGCTGGAAATAAAATCTCAAGCAATTCGGAAGTCGATTTATTAAACTATTTGGCCGAAAACGGGTGGTCTCTGATCACCATCGAAATGACCAACTTCAAAGGTCAAGAGACCCGCAAATACTATATTCAAAAGAGGATCACCCCATAATCGCATTTCGATGGCAAAGGCTGCCAATGAGCGCAGGCTCTCACTCCTATTTTATGTTTTAATTACCTACATATTGCTTCAATTTGTGTGGTGGGCTTATCTATTGATTGATCTCAATCAGCTCTACTATGCCAGCGAAGGTGAGTCCGTAGTCAGTTTGAAAGTCTGGATGGTACTTGGAGAAGGCGCGGTGTTTCTGACTTTTTTGTTGACCGGTGTTTACATCATGCAGCGAACCATTCGAAAAGAGATTAATCTGGTTCGGCAGCAGAGAAACTTTTTACTTTCTATTACACATGAACTAAAAACCCCGATTGCAGCAATTAAGCTGGGAATCCAAACACTTCAAAAAAGAAAGGAACTTAATTCAAACCAGCGCGAAATGATGGAGCAATCCGCTTTGACCAATACGGAGAGGTTGCACAGTCTTATTGATAATGTTCTTCTCGCAACGAGAATTGAAAGTGGTCAACATCCCTTAGACCTAATTCCCACAAACATTTCGTCAGAAACGCTTCGAATTTGCAAGGAAACGTCTTTGTCTTTGGCCAAGCATAATTCTATACACACCGCTATTGACGACGGAATAGTCACCTCATTGGATTCGGGCGCGCATGAATCCATTCTGATTAACTTGTTGGAGAATGCCCTAAAGTACAGCGACGGCGGCAAGGTTAGGGTAAGTTTGAAAAAGCTAGATGAGAGAATTGTATTGACGGTGGAAGATGAAGGAGTAGGGATTCCAAAATCTGAAAGAAAGAAAGTCTTCGAAAAATTCTACCGTATGGGAAATGAAGAAACCCGCTCCAAAAAAGGAACGGGTTTAGGGCTTTTTATTGTAAAGGAGTTGGTCGAACTTCACAGAGGTGCTGTAGAAGTTCTAGATTCTCGAGAGCTTGGTGGCGCAAAGTTTAAAATTACTCTTCCTGCTTAGTCATCAATCATTGGTGCCAACGACCTGCAAATCTCCCTGTTCAACACATTCTCCACTGTCAATATTAATAATGTAGAAATAAGTGCCGTCTTCTAGCCCTTCAGCGCTAAATCCTTGGGAACTCGTTGCTTCACCAGTTCCGGCATCGTAGCTATTATTCTCGTAGATTAATTTACCCCAACGGTCGTAGATGAGAACGCTAGCATCTTCGAATGCATCAATGCCTGGAACTACGAAGACTTCATTTCTTCCATCGCCGTTGGGTGTAATTATATTTGGTATAACATCTAGGTTGATAAAAGGCAATGTTTGCTCAGCATCATCTGAACCCAAGAAACCGAGCTCACTGCCTTGAACGTCTGTAATAATATCAAATCCTAAACGATTGCATTTGTCTTGGACAAACAAGGTGATGGTATTTTCACCAGGACCAGCATCTATAAAAGTGGTTGGAATTGACGAATCAAAACCATCGGTAAAAGTTGATTCACCTTCTATTCCCCAATTGTAGGAATAATCACCGGCTCCGCCAGTCACTACAGACTCCAAGAGCACCGAACCCTTAGGACAATTATCAGTAATGGGAGTGAAATTAGCAACCAATGAATCTCTCTCGGGGTAGTTTACAACCGTGGTAAGATCGCTCATGCGCCCGCATTGGTCAATGAGATTAATGTCAACAGTCACCGATGGGAAAAATCCTTGCACCGCTTGGTTGATGTCCGCCAAGGTAGCTTCTTCTCCAAATCCAAATTGGCCCTCGGCGCTATTGGTCCAAACTATAGTGTTGTCATTATTTTCATCACTGGTCACGTCTACAGATATGGTAACCGGCTCGTTGGGACAGTCCGGTTGCTGAAACGGATTTAATACCATTTCGGCTTGAGGAGGAATTGAATTTATAACGAGCACAGAGTCAATAGATTCTTTGAAGTTACAATTGTCGCGAACTCGTACTCGGTAATAACGTTGAAAACCTTCTTCTTCGCTTGGCGGGTCGACATCGTATGAATTTTCATCCAGAAAAAGGTCACCATCACCTCCAAAATCTTCCCACTCATAGATGTATTCCAAAATTCCGTTTGAAGCTTCGACTAGCACATCAAGCTCATCATCAGGGCAGAAAAATTCAACCGGTGAGTTTGTCTCTAAGATTATTTCTGGAGCCGGTACAATTGGGATTTCAATTTCTGTCTGCCCTGTAAGGCCGTCGCAAGTTTCATAGTCCACCACAAAAATAACGTTCAGTGTATCCGTTGCAAAAGTGTCTATGGCAGCTATTTCAACTTGAATGAACTCCACTCCTTCTTCATCAAGGCCAGGGGGCGGAAATTCTCCAACAGTGATAAAGTCTTCTCCAAGTACGGCATCTCCTTCATCAGAAAATGAATATTCAATACTATTATAGCAAGCACATGGAGACCTATCTAGGCGAATGATCGGATTAGTGCAACCGCCTACAGCCAAAGAATCGTATCCTGGCTGAGTCACATCAGTAGAATCACTGGCGAAAACTGGACTAAAACTCCCAAAGATTTCTCCTGTTGCTTGAAATGAGCCCGCTTCGAGAAAAACTCCTGAATCATAACTTGAATCTCCTGCATCGGCAATAACCATTTTAATATGATACTCCCCACCACAAACAATATCTGCTCCAGCTGTTAAAACAGTAGTGAAACCATCAAATTGGGTATCGCCATCTTCTGAATCAAATTCTCCGGTCTGTATATCATAGGAGATGTAATACTGAGAGTTTTGATCCCAATCTGGACTTGAAGCCTCACATCTAGCACGCGTTCCACTACTTCCTACCATACCAGAATTTACAGTATTGATTGCCACTGGAATGTCTGTATCAGGGATCAAAGCAATATTAATTGCCCCATCCTCAAAGGGCCCATTGATGTCCGTTCCACTCAAAAAGAAACCAAAAGCATCATTAAAATCTGAACAAACAAATTCATCATACTCTTCTGAAGCAAAAACATATCTGAACTCAACAGATTCTGAATTTACTGTAAAATCAAATTCCAATATCGCTATGTCATTGACAAGAAAGGGTGAAATAATTGATTCAATATCTGGGTCTACTTCTGGGCTAGGAAAAACTGTAGGTTCAGAAGCACTGTCTTCATCATTCGGACCTTCGGCGACAATAACATTTCCAGTAGCCATGACTAAACCACTATCGATAGGAATGTTGGATCCCTGTGATTCAAAGAAACCAATTTGCACATTCACGGTACTGGCATCCTGGCCATTAAAGGTGATGTTTGTCGCTTCAACTCCATCACCTAACAATACATTATTTACCAGTTCCTCAACGGTTATCGTATTATCGACTACCAGTTGTGCATTAGCAAAAAGAGCAAAAAAGACAAAGAAAAAGGTAAGCTTGAAAAACTTCATTATGATGGTTTATAGCGGTAAATCTAATCTTATCGAACCAAATGGACAACCCCGGTGATGACCCTAGCATCCTCCTCAGAGGGTCCTTTGTATTCAATGAGGTAATTAAATGAGGTAGTTCCTGGATAAAATTCTCCGTTTAGATCTGATCCATTCCACTTATTCTTAGGATCTTCTGAATAGAAGACTTCATCGCCCCACCGGTCGTATATCCACATCTTAAACTCAGTGATATTCTCGCCATAAACTCCGAAAAGATCATTTATTCCGTCGCCGTTTGGTGAGAAACCTGATGGAATAAAAACCTCAGTTGGAGGGTCTGTTAGAATATACGCCGTATCTAGGCATCCTGAGGCATCAATCGCCGTGAGAACAACCTGATATTCATCTAGTCCAGTAAAGAAATGCCTTGGATTCTCGTCGACACTTGTCTCTCCGTCACCAAAGTCCCAAAAATAAGTCAAACCTTCACCAACGGAATAGTTGTCAAAAATCATTCCGTAGTACTCAATTTCCGTAAAGTCAAAGTCGGCCCTAACTCTGCGTATAGCCACATTAATGAGTGTATCAGCTTCCATACCACAAGTGTCCTTCACATTGACAAAATAGCTTTGATCCTGATCTGGCTCAACTAAAATGGAATTGCTTGTAGAGTCGGGATAGCCGAGCCATTGGTAGTCAAAGAAACCTGATCCCCCAACGGCTGAGACCGAGAGTATGGCTTCCGTATCAGGACAGATGGAAGTATCACCGGGGAACTCAAAGCTCACTTCCGGAAAGTCATAATCGACGAAGGTAGAGTCTATCGCGAAGTTTTGACATTGATCTTGCGCTCGAACAACGACTTGTTGCCCCATGTTGGGATGGTACTCCAAATAAGTCAAGGGTGTTTCTTCCACTTCTACACCATCAATAGTCCATGTATAGGTAAGCCCCCCGATACCGCCTTGGGCTATTACAGGCAGCAAAAACCCATCGAGGCATGTTTCGGCCACATAGCCGTCTGGTACAAATGCCGTCACTTCATTCGGAGGCAATTCTACCGCAATAGTGTCAATATCTGTATCCCCACAGATGTCACTGGCGATTACAGAGACCATAGAAGTAGCTTCGACCAAATAATTAAACGGATTAGCATCGGTCACGAACTCCCCATCCACAAACCACTGATATTCGTAGGCACCAAAACCTCCCGAAGTCGATACTGGAGTTAATGGCAATACCACGTCGCATGTTTCTATGAGAACATCTTCTCCTAAATCGACAAAAACGGGAGGATAAATGGGTACATCAACATTAAATTGGGTGGAGAGGGGATCGACACCACAGGTGTCGGTCACCGTCAAGAAATAAGTTGTCGTAAAACCAGGAGAGACGGTTATGGTATCAGAGGTTTGACCATTACTCCAAATATACCCGTACTCTCCGTAACCACCAGTGATAGTAGGATAGAGTTCGATCTCGTCCGAACAATCTACCAAGGCCCCATCAAAACCAGTAACTTCCATCGGGTCGGGTTCACTTATGTAAAATTGAAAATCAGAAGTGAGTTCTGCTCCCGAACACTCTGAGGCGATGTTGGTAATGGTAATATTCACCACTTCTTCTCCTTCTTCTAATCCATCGAAGGGTGCGGTGAGGATGACATTAACAGTATCAACTCCTGGAGGAAACACGATACTGTCGGGCACCATCGGTGCAAAATCGACTCCATTCTGCGCGGATCCCGTTATTTCTAGGTAAGCGACTTCTTGGAGGCCAGAACTGGAGAGCGGCCGAATGAATTGTAGACTTGCAGTACCACAGCCTTCATAAAGGGTAGAGTCGTT